>CATZIT010000010.1:0-123883 GCA_958420225.1 uncultured Roseburia sp.
GCTCGCCGGGCTCATAACCCGGAGGTCATAGGTTCAAATCCTATTCCCGCAACTCAAAGAAATATCACATTTTGTGGTATTTTTTGCCCAGTTAGCTCAGTTGGTAGAGCAGAGGACTGAAAATCCTCGTGTCTCTGGTTCGATTCCGGAACTGGGCATTCATCTTCCAATTTAATATTGTAAGATATGGGATATTAGCTCAGGTGGTAGAGCACTTGACTTTTAATCAAGTTGTCCGGGGTTCGAATCCCCGATGTCTCATTAAAATAAGAGAAACGTCACTCGGAAGAGTGGCGTTTTTCTTATTTTCTGGAAACTTGAGGGGGTATTTTACCCCTAATGTCCGCATCGTGTCCGCAATAATTTTACAGAGAAAAAAAATAATTCATATAATAATATTTACAAAGGCTGACTGTATTGAATGCAGGGCTTTTACAAAGAGGAGTAGCCAGTAAGATAATCTTACTGGCTGAGTTATGAAAAAGAATCTATGTAAAAAGGTCATTTCCCTTTGACAAGTATTACTATAGCGGCGCGATGTGAAGATGGGATGAAGTGAATTTGAAAAATAGGTGAAAGGGCAACTGAAATGGAATTTGAGGAAAAATATGTAACGGAGAGAACATAATCATCAAAAAAGATTGACAAAAATATAAGACTGGAGTAGTCTAAAGAAAAGACTACTCCAGTCTTATATTTTGCGATATGTTTGGGAGGAAAGAATGGAAGAGAAAAAGTTATTTGATTCGGAATTAAAAGTGATGGATGTTATCTGGCGGGAAGGTGATATTCCGGCAAGAAAAATAGCGGGGATTTTAGGCGAGGCATATGGATGGAATAAAAATACGACGTATACGCTAATCAAGCGCTGTATGGCGAAGGGAGCGATAGAGCGTGTGGAACCAGGGTTTGTCTGTCATGCACTGGTATCCAAGGAATCGGTTCAGATGGCGGAGACAGATGAGCTGATTGAAAAAATGTACGATGGAGCGGCGGACTCTCTGTTTGCGGCGTTGTTACACAGGGAGCGGATGTCGGCGGAGCAGATTGCGCGTTTAAAGAAAATGATTGAAGAATTGGAGTGATATTCGATGAATCTGGTAGAAATGAGTGTTTGCGGTGGAATCATGATTCTTGCGGTGTTGCTGCTTCGGTTGTTATTTTTGGAGCGTCTGGCAAAGAAAATGTTTCTGCTTTTATGGGGAATCGTATTAATTCGGTTACTGGTTCCGTTTGAAATAGCATCTCCGGTGAGCATCTATAACCTGATTCCTCAGGAATTTAGAGTAGTGAGACAGGAAGAAAAATGCCAGCAGATAGATGACGGACTGCCAAGTCAGAGCACCCAATTGAGTCTGGCAGAGGAAGCTGGAACAGCGGAGAAAGCTGACATAGCAGTGAAGAACAATACAGCGGAGAGAGCTGATGCAACGATAAAGAACAGCACAGCAGAAAAAAACAAAGCAGTGGAGAATCTTTGGAAAGTTATTTATCTTGCAGGAGCGGTGGTCTGCTTTGCCTGGTATTCGGTTTCATACCACATGAATATGCGGCGGTTTGCGACGACGGTTCCGGTAACCGGATTGGATGTAGAAAAGTGGCTGGCGGAACATAAATGTGCGCGGAAAATCAGTATCCGAAAGACGGGAGCAGTGGACACACCACTTACCTATGGGTTACGAAAGCCGGTTATTCTTTTGCCGGAGAATCTGGATTTGGCGGAGAAGGCGACGATAGAATATGTGCTTGAGCATGAATATACGCATATCAGACGATTTGACCAGCTTTATAAGTTCATCATGGTGCTTGCAGTCTGTATCCACTGGTGGAATCCGCTCGTGTGGTTGATGTTATATTTCTTTAACAGGGATATCGAGTTAAGCTGCGATGAGCGTGTCATAGGGCATTTTGGAACAGAAGAGAAAAAGGCGTATGCAATGGCACTGCTTCGGATGGAAGAACGGAGGCCCCGCAGTGAAACATTTTGCAGCAGTTTCAGCCGGAATCCGAATGAAGAACGGATTTTAGCAGTGATACGGATGAAAAAGCAGACCCGGAAGACGGTGGCGGCGATGGTGATGATTGTTGTCGTGTTTGCAGTCACGTTTGCAACATCAGCGGCAGTTGTTTACGCGAAGCCGCAGGAGACCATGTCAGAGCAGGAATCCGTGAAGAATTATCCTTATGCGGACAATCTCTGGGCATATGAAAATGATGACTCCACAAGTGCGTACTACGTGCATGTGTATTATCAGCTCTCTGTTATGAAAATGACGAATCAGGGGCTTGAGTGCGTGGCGGATGAGGAGAAAATGACAGATACAATGAAAGAAGCGTTGCAAAAGACAATGGAAGCAATCGAAAAATTCTGGGATTCCGAGAATTTCAAACAGCTTGCAGAAACGGATATGAAAGAACTGGCAGCACAGCTACAGGAATTGGCGGATAAGTACAGCAGCTGGGATAATATGATTGTAGTAGAGAAAACCGTGTACAGTGTAAATACAAGAGAATTAGAACGATATCTTGAGGCTGCTTCACAGTGCGGCAATATTAACTAGAAGTTTGTCCGCCGGAACAGGCTTGAGCTGTCTTAAAAAAGCGGGCAGGGGTGGAGAGTACTATGAAAAAATGGAAAATGGGCTTTTTGACTGTTACGGTTTTGCTGGCAGGAGCGCTTGCAGGCTGTGGAGGTCAGAAAAATGAAGTGCCGGAGGACACAGAGGCGGGAGCAGAGGAAGCGTTTGTATACAATCCGGAATTTTATTCCATGGATGCGGATGTGATGCAGATGGAGGTTTTGGGTGATGTTGTCTATTATTGCACACCGGAGCAGAAATTTTATAAGATGCAGATGAAGGAGCCATATAAAAGGGAAACGATAGTGCTTCCTGCGTTTGACATGGATGTGGAGAGTGTACAGTTACAGCCGATGCCGGACGGCAGCCTGGATGCTATATACCGTGTGTGGAAGGAACAGGCGGGGACTGGTGCAGAGGCGTCCATGGAAACCTGGCTTGTAAATTATGACGGTGACGGAACGGAAGTCTTTCGCAGGGATATTACGGAAATTATCGGGTTAGACGGAATATCGACGGCAGTTGACGGACAAGGACATCTGTTTTTTCGGACAGCGGACAATGCGGTTGTGACATTCGATACGGACGGAACATATAAAGAGACAATAAGGGCAGACGGAATAGGCGCATTGATGGAGAGTGCAGACGGCAGTGTGTATGGCATTTTTTACGGAGAAGAGGCGGGTTATTGCAACGGTATTCTCCGCAAGCTATCGTGGGACAGCGGGGAACCGGGACAGGAATATACCGGAGTGCTGGCAGGCAATAATGTGGCGGATGACAGGGAAAATGGCTGTCTGCTGCGGTTTGACGGAGAAATTTACCGTTATGATTTAAAGACACAGCAGAACGAGGCATTTTTGAAACTGGCGGATTGTAATATCACGGATGGCAGTGTACAGCAGATGGAAGTACTTTCCGATGGCAGGATTTTAGTGCTTTTAAATGATGCGACCGGAGACGGAGCGACGCTTGCGGTGCTGACGAAAACAGCGGAAGCGGATTTGCCGGACTATCAGACCGTGACACTTGCAGCGTTGTCTGCAGGCAGCAACCTGATGGACGCGGTTGCCAGATTTAACCGACAGAACAAAGAGTATCATATAAAACTGAAGGAATATTATGACCCGGCATTAGATGACAGTATGGGCAGGGAAGGGCTTGAACAGGCATACACGAATCTGAATCTGGATATGATTTCGGGAGACTGCCCGGATATTTTAAACCTGGATGATGACGTGATAGCAGAGTATGCGGCAAAAAATATATTTTTGGATTTAAACGATTATCTGCAAAAAAGTGAGCTTGAAATTTTACCGAATATTGCGGATGCGTACACGTTTGACGGGAAACTTGCGGCACTGCCGACGGCGGTCTGCATCCGCACACTTGTGGGGAGAACAGAGGATTTTGGAAATAAGGATGCTATCACACTTTCCGATATGATGGGGCTTCCGGAGCGTTATCCGGGAAAGAAAATTTTTGCTGCCGACCCGCAGAAGCTGCTCCAATATTGCCTGACATTTAACCAAAATACATTTGTAGATTTTGAGACAGGAGAATGCAATTATAACCGTGAGGAGTTTTATCAGATACTCGCATTTTGCAGGCAGTTTGAGGGCGATACGGCAAACAATAATACTTCAGTTTGGGGCGCACTGTCTGACGGTGGTGATGCGCTTTTATATGAGGTGCAGATTGACGCGGCGGACGATGTCAACCTTTTAATGCAGATACTCGAAACAGACAGTGTTTCGTTTGTGGGGTATCCGACACTCGATGGAAGTGCCGGCCATCTGATAGAGGCAAAGGATGGTGCCTATGCGATTTCTGCAAAGTCTGGTCATGCGGATGCCGCATGGGAATTTCTGGAAAGTCTCATAAAAGGAACAGGAAAAAATTTTAATACGGAAAAGAGAACAGCGGGATTTCCGGTGGAAAAATCGGCGCTGGAACTTTATTTTGAGCTTGCGACGGAAAATCCATTTGACGACGATGACAACAGAAGGTATACGTTAATAGACATTGGAAACATTCTTCATTATGTTCCGCTTCCGGAGGAGGCAGAGCAGATTGAAAAACTGATTGATTCTGCGGTAGTGACAAAGGGAGTGGACGCGCAGATGTCTTCTATCATAGAAGAGGAGACGGCAGATTATTTTAACGGGCAAAAATCGGCGGGAGAGACAGCAGAGCGCATTAACAGCCGTATTTCCATCTATTTGAAGGAAAATAATTGAATGGCATTTCTTCTGGAAGTAAACTTGTTTTCTTGATATCTCAGACGGTTTGTGCTATCTTATAATATAAATAGAGGGTGAAAATAGTAGTTCAATCTGGAGAAGGTAGTATGAAAGAAGAATCGTTTGTTACGGAACAATGGAGAGAACGTATTTTAAAATGCTATTATATTGCGGTTGGGGCGATATTCCTGACAGAAGTAATTATTTATATTGCACTGCTGCTCTGGGGCGGACCGCTTAAGCAGAGTTCGTTTACCTACTGTGTGCTCTATATCGTGTGTCCGAGCATACTGAATCTGTTGTGTGTGCTGGCAGCAGAACATATGGTAAAGGAGCCCACACCGGGAAGCTATAAGAACCGTGCAATGATTTTGGGACTGTGCGGAATCTGTATGGTGGTTGCTACATTTCACGGGTTATTGCTGGTGACAACTGCGGTATTTGTGTCGCCGATTGTAGTGTCGGTCATGTTTGATGATGAGAAGCTGACACAGTGGACAACAATTGGCTGTATTGCACTGATGTTTCTCAGTGTATTTACGGCGATGCTGTTTGATGATACCTGGACACTGCGGCAGAGAGTTTCAAACGGAATTGCGACATTTGCGTTTATAATTGTAGTAAACGAAATCTGTAAGATTTTAATTCATTTTTCCGAGCAGAAAAATAAGATTATTTTCGGTAGTGCACAGATGAATGATGAGATGAAGGTTGCACTGCGGACGGATCCTATGACAGGACTTTTCAATCATTCTGAGTTTTACCGGCTTTTGGAAGAGGGACAGGATGAGTGTAAGAAAAAGCGCCAGAATATGACGGTCGCTGTGTTAGATGTGGATTTTTTTAAGAAAGTAAATGATAATTACGGACACGAGAACGGAGACGTGGTTTTAATCCGAATCGCTTCTATCCTGCGGGAGGTATGCAGCAATGAGGGAAGCATCTGCCGGTATGGCGGGGAAGAATTTTCCGTTATCTGCCAGAACAGGAAAGCAGATGAAGTGTTTGCGTTAATGGAGCAGGTGAGAACGAACTTAAATAACTGGCGGTTTGACTTTATGCCGGGGCAGCAGGTTGGTGTGAGCTGCGGTATTTACGAATACCGTGGGGAAAACATTCCGGCGGAAGAGATTTTCAACCGGGCTGACCAGGCGATGTACCGTGCGAAGAATGAGGGAAGGAACCAGTGCATCCGTTATGTATAAAATTTTACTGGTTGAAGATGACAAGATTATAGCAAGAAGTGTGAAAAACCATCTTGAGAGCTGGGACTATGAGGTGAAATGCGTGGAAGACTTTGCCAATGTGATGGCAGAGTTTTTGGCATTTGCGCCGCATCTGGTTGTGATGGATATCAAGCTTCCTTTTTACAATGGATATCACTGGTGCACGGAGATACGGAAGGTATCAAAGGTGCCGGTGATTTTTGCATCCTCCGCATCGGACAATATGAATATTGTGATGGCGGTCAATATGGGCGGGGATGATTTTGTGGCAAAACCGTTTGACCTGGATGTTCTGATGGTAAAAATTCAGGCGATGCTGCGCCGTACCTATGATTTTGCAGGACAGAATATGCTGCTGGAACATCGGGGAGCGTTTTTGAACCTGTCGGAGGCAACGCTTGTGTACGGAGAGGAAAAACTTGATTTAACCAGAAATGAGTTTCGGATTTTGCAGGTTTTGATGGAGAATAAGGAAAAAATTGTGACCCGCGATACGCTTATGACAAAGCTGTGGGAGAGCGACAGTTATGTGGATGAAAACACGCTGTCGGTAAATGTGAACCGCCTGCGTAAAAAATTAGAAGCCGTGGGACTTACAGATTTTATTCTCACAAAGAAAGGAATCGGGTATCGGATTGGATGAGGTTTGGGGTTACGTATTTGAAATATAATCTGAAATGGATGATTGGGATGCTGCTTTGCGCAGGAATGATGGCAGCGCTTCTGATTTTTAACCAGATTCCAGAGGAAGAAGTTTTTTATGGTGTGGGCGTGATTTTATTTGTCCTGATGCTTTTTGTTGTGGTGGATATCATTTTAACCTACCGGAGATGCAAAAATCTGCGGCGGATTTCGAATGAGATTACGTTTTCCCTGGAAAATCTTGAGACACCGTGGAATCCGCTTGAACAGGAGTATCAGAATCTCCTCCGTGTGCTCTTAGAGGAAAAGAACCGCAAGGAGAATGAATGGCAGACGAGAGAGCAGGATCTGGCAGAGTATTACACGATGTGGGTGCACCAGATTAAGACGCCGATTGCAGCGTTAAAACTTTTGTTAGAAGAAAAGAATACGGAAGGGGAGAACACGGAAGAGTTAGGAGAGCTTTTTTCCATTGAACAGTATGTTAAGATGGCACTGCAATACACGAAATTAGATGGTGAGACGACGGATTTCGTGTTTCAGACAGTACCGCTTGATACGGTTGTGCGGCAGGCGGTGCGTCAGTATGCAAGACAGTTTATTCATAAGAAAATCCGATTGGAGTATGAGGAACTTGGTGTTTCGGTGCTGACGGATGAAAAGTGGCTGGAGTTTGTGATGGAACAGCTTTTGTCGAATGCCATCAAATATACGGAAAGTGGCAGTGTTACCATCTCGATGGAAGGAGATTGTCTTGTGATTGCAGACAACGGAATAGGCATCCGCGCGGAGGATATCCCGCGTGTGATGGAGCGTGGCTATACCGGTTATAACGGACATGCCAATAAGCGCTCGACCGGAATCGGTCTTTATCTGTGCCGGCGTATCTTAAAGAAGTTAGGGCACTCCTTTTCGATTGAATCAGAGGAAGGGGAAGGAACAAGGGTACGGATTGGATTTGTCACAGAAACGGAGAATTTGCGTGACTGACAGTTATCTTACAAAACTGTAAGATACAGAAGGAAAATGTAAGCCAGATGAATGGCTTGCGTTTTCCTTTTTTGCTATAGTTAGGTCAGTTCAAAGAGAAAAGGAGAAAAACAATGGCAATCTTGGAAGTAAATCATTTAAAGAAAATATATACGACACGGTTTGGTGGAAATCAGGTGCAGGCACTTTCCTCCATCAACTTTTCTGTCGAGGAAGGGGAGTATGTTGCAATCATGGGTGAATCCGGCTCCGGTAAGACGACGCTTTTAAACATTCTTGCGGCACTCGATAAGCCGACAAGCGGGGAAGTGCTCTTAAACGGCAGAAATATTGTCTCGATTAAGGAAAAAGAAATTTCGGCGTTCCGAAGAGACAATCTCGGATTTGTATTTCAGGATTTCAATCTGCTGGATAATTTTTCATTAAAAGATAATATTTTCCTACCGTTAGTGTTAGAAGGTGTGGCGCCAAAGGAGATGGAAGAGCGGCTTGCACCGATTGCCGCAAAGCTCGGCATTACAGAAATTCTTGCAAAATATCCGTATGAAGTGTCCGGTGGTCAGAAACAGCGTGTGGCGGTGGCGAGAGCGCTGATTACAAATCCGCAGCTTATTCTTGCCGATGAGCCGACCGGGGCACTCGATTCCAAGGCAACTGACAGCCTGCTCGATTTATTTGGGAAAATCAATAATGAGGGACAGACGATTCTGATGGTAACACACAGCACGAAGGCGGCAAGCCATGCAAAACGTGTTCTTTTTATCAAGGACGGAGAAGTGTTCCATCAGTTGTATCGCGGTAATATGACAAATGAAGAACTGTATGCAAAGATTTCTGACACGCTTACGATTTTAACGACAGGCGGTGAGCATCATGAATAAACTTTACCCCAAACTGGCGTTTACCAATATTAAAAATAACAAACAGTTTTATTTTCCGTATCTGCTGACAGGGGTTTTATGTGTGCTGATGTTTTATTCCATGCTCGCAATCCAGCAGAATCCGGCACTTGAGAGCATGCGTGGCGGCACAAATCTGAAAGTAATCCTGATGCTTGGAAGCTGGGTCATCGGTTTTTTTGCCTGCATCTTTCTGTTTTACACGAACAGTTTTATCGTAAAGCGCAGAAAAAAGGAACTTGGAATTTACAATATTCTTGGAATGGAAAAGCGTCATATTGCCTGTGTGATGACAATGGAGACAATCGTGCTTGGTTTTATTGTTATTGTGGCAGGACTCGTCACCGGCATTGTGTTCAATAAGCTTTTAATGATGTTTTTGTACCGTCTGACAGGGCTTAGCGTAAGTATTCCGTTTTATATTTCCATAGATGGCTGTGTCATGACCGCGCTTTTGTTTGCGGCAATATTTGTGGCAACGCTGATTTATAATTTTATGCAGATTCGTCTGGCAAATCCAATCCAGCTCTTAAGAAGCGACAAGACCGGCGAAAAAGAACCAAAGACAAAGATAGTAATGACGATTACAGGAATTGCGTGTATCGCGGTGGGGTACTATATTGCGATTACGGAAGAAAATCCGTTAAAGGTGCTGATGCTTTTCTTTGTGGCAGTGATACTTGTCATTATTGGAACCTATTTTCTGTTTATTGCAGGAAGCGTGGCACTGTTAAAGCTCCTGCGCAAAAATAAAAACTATTATTACAAGACGAATCATTTTATTGCAGTATCGGGCATGATTTACCGTATGAAGCAAAATGCGGTGGGGCTTGCGAATATCTGTATATTGTCTACAATGGTGCTTGTTATGGTATCGTGCACGGTCAGCCTGTATTTTGGTGTTGAGGATGATTTAAACTACCGCTATCCGCATGAGATTACCGCAACGGTATTATATGGGGAGGATGCGCCAAGGGAAAATGACTTAAAGGAGGTACTGTTAAACGCTGTCGATGAAGCAGGCGGTGAGGTGATAAATGTCGTGGCAACAGAAACTTTTTGTATCGTCGGTACACTTTCAGGAGAAACGCTGTCGCTTGAAAATAAGGGCGATGATATGGCACTCAGTGATTATTATATTGTTAATTTCTGCACAAAGGATGACTATGAAAAGATGACCGGTGAGGAGGTCTGCGAACTTGACACAGATGAGATTGCAACGGCATTTGCACCGCTTTATAAGGGCGGACGTCTGGTACTTGGAGAGAAGGTCTGCAATGTGAAAGAGAACCTTTCCTATAAGACGGGACAGGCGTATATGTTTACCGGCGGGGAAGGGTACGTCATCGTAAATGATGAGGAGGCACTTCGTGCACTTTATCAGGAATTAGCGGAAGAGTACCGGAAACTGAACGGATCTATCACGGCATTTAATTATGAAATCGGAATCGATATTGCGGGAACGGCAGAGGAAAAGCTGGCGGTCGGAGAGGCGGTCTGGACAGTATTTAATGACTGGAATAACAAAGAATCCGAAAAGTATCTGTCTGGCGATGCTTTTTATGGCGGAATCACATATGAGACGAGACAGGGAGCTTACGAAAATTTCTATTCTCTGTATGGCGGCATCTTTTTCCTGGGAATATTTCTTGGCGTGATGTTTCTGATGGTGACGGTTTTAATTATCTTCTATAAACAGATTTCTGAAGGGTATGACGATAAGGAACGGTTTGCAATTATGGAAAAAGTAGGAATGAGCAATGCCGAGGTGAAAGCATCCATCAATACGCAGGTAAGAATTGTATTTTTCCTGCCGCTTGTGACAGCAGTCATCCACCTGACAGCGGCATTTCCAATGCTGACAAAGCTGCTGGCATTAATGAATCTGATGAACCAGAGTGTGTTTGTCGTATGTTTAATCGCAACGGTGGCAGTGTTTACGCTTTTTTACCTGTTCGTATTTAAGCTGACATCAAAAACATATTATAAGATTGTCGGAAACCAGGTGAATGCAGTATAAAATACTTCTGGACACCGGAAAGAGGGCAGTGTATACTAAAAAGAAGGTATGCACTGTTTTTTTAAAGGAGAAATCAAAAATGGACAAGTTATATATTGTAATACCGGCGTATAATGAAGAAGAGAACATCAGACAGGTCATTGATGACTGGTATCCGGTCGTAGAGGCACACAACGGAGACGGAGAGTCACGTCTGATTGTCATTGATGACGGTAGTAAGGATTCCACTTATTCTATTATGCAGGAATATGCGAAAGAACGCCCGCTTTTCTGCCCGGTGACAAAGCCAAACGGCGGTCATGGTGCAACAGTACTGTACGGATATCATTATGCATTAGAACATGGTGCAGATTATATTTTCCAGACAGATTCTGACGGTCAGACACTTCCGTCCGAGTTTGAGCAGTTCTGGGAGAAGAGAGAACAGTACGATATGGTCATCGGCTGGCGCAAAGGCAGAGAGGATGGCGCTTCAAGAGTATTTACTACAAAAGTCTTAAAACTGGTAATAAAACTCTGTTTTGGCGTGACAGTTACGGATGCGAATACACCGTTCCGTCTGATGAAGGCAGATACGCTGAAAGAATATATCGGACTTGTTCCGAAGGACTTTAACCTGTCAAATGTTCTGATTTCTGTTATTTACACAAAGAAGGGATGCAGCATGAAATACATTCCGATTACGTTCAGACCGCGTCAGGGTGGTGTCAACTCCATCAATATGAAGCGTATTTTCGGCATCGGAAAACAGGCATTGTCAGATTTCAGAAGAATTAACAAGGCGCTTAAATAGACATTTGGAGATAGTTTTCATGAAAAGTATTGCATTTTTGTGCATCTGGTTTGGAAAGGCACCGGTGTTTCTTCCGGCGTGGCTTGCTTCCTGTGGGAAGAATCCAAGCATTGATTTTTATCTGTTTACGGATATCAAAGAGGAACTCCCGTGTCCACCTAATGTGAAAAAGATAGAGATTTCTTTCCGGGATTTCTGCAACCGTTTTACCGAAATTTACGGTGTGACAGACGGCATCGAGAAGCCTTATAAGCTCTGCGATGTCAGACCGGCGTTCGGTGAGGTGTTGGGAGAGTATATCAAAGGCTACGATTACTGGGGATACTGTGATGAGGACCTTATATGGGGCGATATCAGACATTTTATCACGGATGAAATCTTAGAGAAGAATGACAGGATTCTCACGAGAGGCCACTGTTCCATTTACCGGAATACACCGGAGGTGAACAGTTATTACAGAACCCTTCCAAGACATGGGCATATGGTTTACGAGGAGATGTTATTTGACCCGGATGTATGCGCATTTGATGAATGGGCAGCACATAAGGGCGGTGGAGTATCCACCATTTTTAAGGATAATCATATCCCGATGTATAACGAGCCTGTCATGGCGGATATCTATGTGGCAAAAGGCAGTTTTCAGATAAATTACCGTCCGGATCTGGAGGGGACAAGGTATTTCCTCTATGATAATGGCAAGGTGTATGCGTGTGGAAAGAACCGGAAACGCGGCAGTTTTAAGGAAGAGGTTCTTTACTGTCATTTCCAGAAGCGCAAGGTTACGATAGCGGAAGGGATAGATTATAATCGATTCCTGTTTGAACCGGTGGCTTATATGAGAAATGAAACTGCAAAGGCGCAGGGATTAAAGGAGCGCAGCAAGGTATGGCGGATGAATCTGCGTTATGAACTGCGCAAGGTATATGCAAAGGTAAGAGGAAGAGGATAGAAGATGGCGAATTATCTGGTGCTTGGCGGAAGCGGATTTTTGGGAAGCAAGCTGGTCTCCAGACTGGCAAAAAATGAAAACAATACAATTGTAGTTGCTGATATGGCAGAAAATCCGAAACTGAGGAAGTACCGGAATGTTTCGTTTCGTCCGCTTGAGTTTGTCGGAAAGACGGATTTCACAGAGGATTTGAAGCAAATCGATGTGCTGTATCATCTGATTAGCACGATTACGCCATCGGATGAAATGGGGCAGGTCTGGAACGACCTTGAGGCAAATGTAAAGCCGACCATTGCACTTTTGGATGCAGTGGCGCAGTATCCGCATTGCAAGCTGGTATTTATCTCATCCGGCGGTACGGTCTATGGCAATAAGGGGGACAATCCGCTTTCGGAGTCGGTTTCTCTGGACCCGGTATGCAATTATGGACTCACCAAAGAAATTATTGAAAAATACATTTTCTTTTACCATCATATGTACGGAATTGACTATCGGATTATACGTCTTGGCAATCCGTATGGAACAAAAGTCCGCAAAGGGCAGAAACAGGGGCTTATTCCGATTTTTATCGACCGGATTATGAATGGTGAACCGGTTACTGTGTTTGGAGACGGGATGGCAGTACGCGACTATATCCATGTGGATGATGCAATTGCGGGAATTATTGCGGTAGAGCAGACGGAGTGCACAGAGAAGGTGTTTAATATCGGTTATGGAGAAGGACACAGTATCATGCAGATTCTGGATATGATTGTGGAAGAATTAGGATGTGAGAGACCGGAAATCGAGTACCAGATTCCGGGACGCAAATGTGATGTTGCATACAATGTGTTAGACACGGCACTGGTTCGTGCAAAAACCGGATGGATGCCGCAGATATCGCTTCGTGAGGGAATCTGTATGATGCTTGAGAGTATAAGGAGCGGGGAATAAAAAGAACTTGAAATCCGTTCTTAAAATGAATATAATAGTTCTAGTGCAGATATAGTATATCGGTAGTACATTAGCTTCCCAAGCTAAGGAGGCGGGTTCGACTCCCGTTATCTGCTCTGAAAAAAGAGGGCATATCAGTATGTCCTCTTTTTACTTACAAATATAAATTAATGGATGTGCCAATGCCATTTTTGCTCTGTTCTAATTGCAGGGCAGATGCGACAAGTGCTGCGGCTTCGGTTGTAGCCGATGTTGTGGATGTTGAACCGGAGGCATTTTCCTTTAAATTCTTCTGGCGGATTTCGGTATCCCGCAACAGTGTGGTACGTTTCTGAAGCCGTTTAGCGTAAGAATCTACCTTTTGCATATAATCGGAATCCTTGGAAAAAAGGGATTCAAACCTGGAAATAGAAGCGGAACTAAACATTGTGCTTCTGGTGGTCAAGGTTCCGTCTGGGTTGACCGTGATGCCGATATCATCAAGCTCATCAGAATATTTACTGTTTAACGAGGAGAGGCTGTTTAAATAGCGTTCTGCCTGCTTGTCACCTGTTTTCTTGCCGGAAGTCATCAGATTGTTAATTGTGTCCACATAGGCGGATACGCTGTTTCGGATATTGGTTTTATTATCTTCATCAAACGTAAAGCTGCGCAGCTTCTTAACAGCACGCCTTATGGCAGAAGCGTCCGCATTTGCAAGCTCTGTGCTTGAATAGCTGGTCCGCTTGGCAGAAGTGGCTGCATTTCGGTTGTCAGAGTAGAAATTTCTTTTATAAAAGGAGATGGTCAGGCTTACGCCTGTGCCTGCGATTGCTGACATAATAATTCCTCCATTGTAGTGTTATGTAATTGGAATATTCTTAATTATTATTCGGTAAAAAATGGCTGATAATTAACCGTAGCATTCAAAAAATGTTCATGGTATAATCAAAACAGTCACAGGGAGGGAAATGAATATGCAGACAATTATATTGTGGATAATTTTAATTATTTTATTTGCGGTGGTGGAAATCGCAACGGTCGGACTGACTTCCATCTGGTTTGCAGGTGGAGCACTTGTGGCATTGCTTGCAAGCCTCATTGGATTAAATCTGGGCTGGCAGATAGCAATTTTTGTTGTGGTATCGGTGCTTTTACTTGCATTTACAAGACCGTGGGCACTTAAGTACTTAAAGCCGCATCTGGTAAGAACCAACTATGAGGAGGCAATTGGTGAGAATGCCTGCATTACAGATACGGTGGATAACCGGAAGGAAACCGGAACAGCCGTGTTAAAGGGACAGGAATGGACGGCAAGAGCCTACGAGGATGGCAAAGTGTTCGAGGCGGGAACTATTGTAACGGTAAAAGAAATCCGTGGAGTTACGCTGTATGTGACGGAGAGTGACATAATGCCAAAGAGAGAAGAGAAAGAGGAACAGGCATGAAAATCGTATTCTTAGATGCAAAATCAATCGGAGAGGACATTGATTTATCCGGGTTTGACCGGATTGGGGAAGTGGTAAAATATGATTTTTCCACACCGGAAGAAGCAGGAGAACGCACGAAGGACGCAGATGTTATTATTTTGAATAAGGTTGTCATCGATGAGAAATCCATCGGGGAGGCAGAACACTTAAAGCTAGTATGCGTGACAGCAACCGGAACAAATAACCTTGATAAAGCGTATCTGGATGCGCGTGGCATCGCATGGCGCAATGTGGCGGGCTATTCGACCGAATCGGTTGCACAGCACACGTTTGCACTGTTATTTTACCTGCTTGAGAAGCTGCGCTATTATGATGATTATGTCAAAACGGAAAAATATATTGGAGACACCATTTTTACCCATTTTGCGAACCGGTTCCATGAGTTAAGCGGCATGACCTGGGGCGTCATCGGACTTGGCGCAATCGGGCGCAGGGTGGCAGACATTGCAAAAGCGTTTGGCTGCCATGTCATCTATTACTCGACTTCCGGGAAGAACAGCCAGCCGGGGTATGAACGGGTGGATTTTGAGACACTGTTAAAGGAATCTGACATTGTGTCGGTTCATGCACCGTTAGATGAGAATACCAAGGGACTGATGAACCGGGACGCATTTGCGAAGATGAAAAAGAATGCGATTTTCTTAAATCTGGGAAGAGGACCGATTGTAAATGAGGCAGACCTCGCGGAGGCGTTAGAGCTGGGAGTCATTGCGGCAGCAGGACTTGACGTGCTTGAGACAGAGCCGATGACAGAACAGAATCCGCTTCGCAGAATCAAGGACAGCGATAAGCTGCTCATAACCCCGCACATTGCCTGGGCGAGCGTGGAAGCCCGCACAAGGCTGATGGGGATTATCTTAGAGCAGGTGAAGGATTATTTTGGACTCGCCGAGAAGTAAATAGCTGCTGTGTGGCACAGCCTTTTGGACAGCAGGCGCAGCTTACGGAAAAAGAATCAGCTTGGAATGGAGACATCAAGACCGCTGTGGAAAGAATTATTTCCATAGTCGGCAAGGAATGCCTGTTTCAACCGGTTCTTTTTTTGTGTGTCGTCTGCGGCGAGTAATTCCTCCAGAGAAAGAATCCGCTTCCGGTAAAGCTCCATCGCCTTTTCGTAGAGCTCAAAAAAGCTCTCGTGCGAGACGAGCGTGGAATCCCAGGGGTTTGTCCAGCGTGCATGGCGCAGATTAAACGGGTCCGTGCGGAATGCAAGACAGTCGCTTAAGATAAGCGGGGAAAACAGCGGGTAGCCTAACGTATGCTTTTCCAAAAGCCGCACGGCAGCTTTTTTCTGCCCGGTGTTATCGTGCATAAGATACAGGGTGAACGGCATGACGTAAAGGCTTGCATAGATAGCGGCATAGGTGACGTGCAGCCTTGGAAATGCTTTTGCGTAGGCGTGGTGAAGCATTTTTGCAATGACACACGTCTGACGCGGTGTGAGCCGTATCGTATCCTCATGGTGAAAATCAGACGGATTTTTACCGAGCTTTACATAGAGCAGGGAGCGGTCAATGTCCATTTCCAGATAGGAATGTCTGGAAAAATAGGCGTTTTCCCTGCCGTGATAGTGGGTTCTGGCATAGACATACGGATGGCAGATGGTGTCTAAGGTGTAGTGACCTAAAAACCCGGTGAGGTAGGCAGCTGCAATTTTATAGTCGGCATCGGAGGAAAAGGATTCTGCGGATTCCATAAGAGCTTTAAAAAAGGCGCCGGAGGCTTTGGTGTGTGCCAGTGAGCCGAGATTTTTGCGCGGCAGCAGGTAGGACGGCAGAAAGTAAAAGAACAAGTCCGGTCCCTGTAAGCCAAGAGAGAAAGCAGCCTTATTTTGATACAGATTATGTTTATAAGCATCCGGGGCAAGTGAGTGATAGGTTTCAAGTCCCCAGAGATAATGTGTGATAAATCCAGGCATAATAATATAACTCCGTTTCTGCGCAGGTATTCTGCGCGGGTTTCTAGGATAATTATAACCACTTTTTTACCAGATGTTAAGCCGATTTATAGAACTGAGAATAAAAATCAAAGAATAGAAAAAATAAAGTTTGACATACTAAAAAGGAATGTTATAATAAGTGAAGTGATGGAACATGGTATTGAAAACCATATATCACGATATGAGCATTTTGAATGCGGAAAAGCAGAGCCGAAAGATAGACAAATCGGTCGAAATGTATATTTGCAGGCTACAGCAAAATCGCATTGCATATTTAAAATGTGGAGAAAATTTCATATACTTTGCTTTAGAAAGAAAAGTGTTTGAAAGTGAAAACGGAGGAATGAAATTATGGCGAATTTGGCAGGAGCAGTGGAAAGAAAAGCATTCAGTGTAGCAATTGACGCCACATTAAAAAGCCTTAGAAAGGACCGTGAGAAGGGACTGCTCCAGATTGTTGATCTGGCAGAGAAGTTCATGGGAAACAACTTCAGCAAGGAGTCCTATGAAGGCGCACGGAAAATGATTCAGAATTCTGACCACAAATGGATGAGATATGTAAACCGTCTTTTGGATGAGACGGACCCTCATGTGGCAAAGATGACAGCATTAAACCTTGGATACCAGGCAGCATTCTGCGGAACCAAAACCATCCGTAAAATGAGAGAGGTACATAACTGTAATATTCCATGGCTGATTCTGATGGACCCAACGAGTGCATGTAACCTGCATTGTACCGGATGCTGGGCAGCAGAATACGGAAATAAGTTAAACCTTTCCTATGAAGAATTAGACAGTATCGTGACCCAGGGAAAAGAACTGGGAATTTATTTTTATATGATGACAGGTGGAGAGCCGCTTGTGCGCAAAGCAGATATCATCAAACTCTGCGAGAAGCACAATGACTGTGCATTCCATTGCTATACCAATGGTACATTAGTAGACCAGAAACTTTGTGATGACATGAAACGTGTCGGCAACTTATCCTTATCCATCAGTCTTGAGGGATTCGAGGATGCAAACGATTTCCGCCGCGGTTCCGGTGTATATGAGAAAGTAATTCATGCAATGGATCTGCTGCACGAGAACGGACTGATTTTCGGAAACAGCGTATGCTACACACGTAAGAACATGGATGCCGTAACATCCGATGAATTCTTTGACCTTTTGATTGAGCACGGAAGCCGTTTCGCATGGTATTTCCATCTGATGCCGGTAGGTATGAAGGCAGCGCCGGAATTAATGCCGACCAAGGAACAGCGTGAGTATATTTACCACAGAATCCGTGAGGTTCGTGCAAAAGAAGGCGGCAAGGAAATCTTTGTTATGGACTTCCAGAACGATGGTGAGTTCGTAGGCGGATGTATCGCAGGTGGTAGAAACTACTGCCATATCAACCCGAAGGGAGATGTGGAGCCTTGCGTATTTATCCACTATTCAGGAGCAAACATCCGTGAAAAATCCCTGCTTGAGTGTCTGAAACAGCCGTTATTTATGGCATACAGAGACAATCAGCCGTTTAACGATAACATGCTTCGTCCGTGCCCGATGCTTGAGAATCCGGAAATCTTACAGAGAATGGTTCACGAGACAGGTGCACACTCTACAGATGTGGAAGAGGCAGAACCGGTAGAACACCTTTGCGGAAAATGTGAGGCTTATGCCTGCGAGTGGAAGGAAACTGCAGATAAGCTGTGGGCAGAGCATCCATATCACCAGAAGGGTTATACCAACTTTAAAAAGAAATAAGAGGCGATGAAAATCAGCAAGAGACAAAAACAGGCATTGAAATGGATTCTTGTCGCAGTCTGTATCGGAATTATCGGATATACGTTCCGCGACTCGGCAGGTCCCATTTTCAGGCAGCTTAAGGAAACTGCGCCGATAGTTGTTGTGGGAATCTGTCTGATGTCCCTCGTGTACTACCTGATTGAAGGGTGGATTACGACAGCACTGGCGAAACAATATCATTCCGGATTTCCCTATATAACGGGTGTTAAGAATGCACTCTACTGTGCATTCTGCCGTGTGGCGACATTGGGAAGCGGAGCAGGCGTTGCGGCGATTTACTATCTCGGAGAGAACGGAATCGATTACTCGAAGGGATTTGGGCTGTATATGCTGCAATATGCGTTTCACAAGGTGGGAATTGCAATCTTTTCTGCAATTCTGTTTGGATTGAACTTTCAGTATATGTGTGGTCATTTTGGAAACTATACAGGGCTTTTGTTTGCCGGATATGCGATTACACTTATCATAACTGCGTGCTTGATTTTATTCTGCTGTTCAAAGCGGTTTCACAGACTGATTTTTGTACTTCTTGATTTTACAAACCGGAAGTTAAAAGGCAGATTGCAGAAGTTTACAGAAGAACTGCAGAAACAGTGTGGTATGATGGAGGAGTCCGCCCGTTTCCTTTTAAAAAAGAAGGGGCTGATTGCAGGTGTACTTTTCCTTGATTTCCTCAAATTCGGGTTCTGGTACGGAATCCCTTATCTGGTATTTTTAGGACATGCAGAAAGCACACTTTCCCAGGTAATGGCAGTAACTTCGCTGTCTGTCATGCTTGCGGCAGTCATTCCGGCACCGGCTGGAATCGGCTCGACAGAGTTTGTGTTTACCTCATTGTTTGCAGGAATTGTCGGAGAAGGGCTTGCAGGCTCTGCATCCTTACTGTACCGGTTTGCAACCTTTGTTTTCCCGTTTCTCGTGGGTGCGCTCATGCTTGCAGTTGGGCGAATCCGAAAAAAACGGCTCGAATTTCGTGTAAAATAGTAAAATTTAATAGAATCTTAATTAGAACAAATTGACAAATCCCTCGAAATTGATACAATGCTAGGTGGTAATAAGTGATAGTTACGCCTTGCGCGAATTTCGAGGGATTTATGAAAATACGTATTTGTTTTGAAAAAGAAAATCTGATACGACTGGCGGTTGCGCTGGTCTTTGCGGGAGTGCTCTTGTTTCTGACCGGCTATCCGGTCTGGGTGCTGCCGTGTTTTGGTGTACTTTATTTTCTGTTTAAGAGTCTGAAAATCGATTTGAGTAAGAAGCTGCCATGGCTGTGGACGATTCTGATGTTCACGGGAAGCAGCATATTTACCACCTATCATGTCCAGTATCTGCTGCTTGATGCAGAGCTGCGCCAAAAGACATCCGACACGAAGTTGTTTTTAAATATGCTCTGTTGTCTGGTTGTGTTTCTGCTGATTCAGATATTTACCAACAATACAGGTTTAAGTTGTATGATTGGCCATATTTTTCTGATGAGTATGGCTGGAATCAATTATTTTGTGTACCTTTTCCGGGGAAATGAATTTATTTTCAGTGATTTGAAATCCATCTCAACCGGTCTGTCAGTTGCAGGAAACTACGAGTTTGTGCTCGACGTGCGTGCGGCATATGTAGTTTTAACTTCAACGCTCTATGTTGCATTCATAAGGAAGCTTCATGTATCTTTTCAAAACCGTATTCTGATGGCGGTTCTCTGCGGAATGGGACTCATATTTTGCAGTGTGTACGTCGGAATGAAGTCGGAGAAGGTTAATACGGAGACCTGGGAGCAGAAGGGAAGCTACCGCAACGGTTATATTTTAAACTTTGTGTTAAGTATCCGGGACAGTTTTGTAAGGGCACCAGAGGGGTATTCCAAGGATGCCATAAAGGCGCTCGAGGAGCAGTATTCCGGGGACGGCAGCAGCTATGTGGAGAAGGTTGAAAAAGAGCCTGCGATTATTGTCATCATGAGCGAATCCTATGCAGATTTGAGTGTTATCGGAGACTTTAAGACAAATATTGAGCTGACACCGTTTTATAATTCGTTAAAGGAAAATACCATCAAGGGATATGCGCTTTCCTCTGTATTTGGGGCAAAAACGCCAAATTCCGAGTGGGAGTTTATGACCGGAAACTCGATGGCATTTCTGCCAAGCGGTTCCGTTGTGTACCAGCAGTATATCACAGACACACCTACATCTATCGTATCGAACCTTAAAAATATCGGTTATACCTGCGTGGCGATGCATCCGTATTATGAGACCGGGTGGAGCCGCAACACCGTTTATCCGGATATGGGATTTGATGAGACACATTTTATCGATGATTTTGACCAGACGAAAATTCTGCGCAAGTATGTGACCGACCAGGAATTTTATGAAAAAATCATTGAGCGCTATGAGAGCAAGAGTGCGAAGGAAAATCTGTTTATCATGGGAATTTCCATGCAAAATCACGGTGGATATACCGAGGAATATCCGAATTTTCATGAGGAGGCAAGACTTCTTGGATTAAACTTTGCGGATGTAAACCAGTATGTATCGCTCATTCATGAGAGCGATGCGGCACTCGAATATCTGATTTCCTATTTTGAGTCGGTGGAGGAGCCGGTCGAAATCGTATTTTTCGGAGACCATCAGCCAAGCCTTACCTCCCGGTTTTATCCGTACTTAAACGGCAAGGGACTTTCCGGGCTGACCGAGGATGAATTGGAAAATCTTTATACTGTTCCGTTTTTCATCTGGACAAACTATGAGAGTGAATCGAAGCAGGTGGAGATTACGAGCTTGAATTATTTATCCACACTGGCATTAGAGCGCGCGGGGATTGCGCTTCCGGCATACAATCAGTTTCTGGCTGATATGATGGAGGCTGTTCCGGCAATCAATTCGAGAGGCTATTATTCGCTCACAAAGGGCGGATATAAGCACATCGAAGATGCGGACGGAGAGGAAGCCGAGTGGATTAAAAAGTATCAGATTCTGCAATATAATAATATGTTTGACAGGAAAGGTCAGAGCGATGTATTCTTTCCATATCTGAATGAGGAAAAGTGAGGGACACACAATGGAAACAGTGACACTTGGTAAGACCGGGATTACGGTAAACAAAAACGGATTCGGCGCATTGCCGATTCAGCGTATCAGCACGGAGGATGCAGCGCATCTGGCAAGAAAAGCATTTGACGCGGGCATTACTTTTTTTGATACTGCGCGCTTTTACACCGACAGTGAGGAAAAGCTCGGTGTGGCATTTGAAGGGATGAGAGAAAAGGTATTTATTGCAACCAAGACGGCGGCATCAAATGCGAAGGAGTTCTGGGAGCAGCTTGAAACTTCTCTCCACAACTTAAAAACCGACTATATTGATATCTATCAGTTCCACAATCCATCTTTTTGCCCGAAGCCGGGAGACGGAACCGGATTGTATGAGGCGATGCTAGAGGCGAAAGCACAGGGGAAAATCAGACATATCGGTATCACGAATCACAGACTTGCGGTAGCAGAAGAGGCAATCGAGTCCGGGCTTTATGAGACGCTGCAGTTCCCGTTCTGTTATCTTGCATCGGACAAAGATATTGCGTTGGTGGAGAAATGCAAGGAAGCCGGGATGGGCTTTATTGCGATGAAGGCATTGTCAGGCGGACTTATCACCAATTCAAAGGCAGCCTATGCGTTTGAAGCGCAGTATGACAATGTACTGCCAATCTGGGGCGTGCAGAGAGAGCGTGAGCTGGATGAGTTTATTTCTTATATTGACAACCCGCCGGTGATGGATGACGAGTTAGCGGCAGTCATTGCGCATGACAGGGAGGAATTGAGCGGAGAGTTCTGCCGCGGCTGTGGATACTGTATGCCGTGTCCAGCAGGAATCGAAATCAATAACTGTGCGAGAATGTCGCTGCTTTTGCGCCGTTCCCCGTCAGAGTTACAGCTCACCGAGGAAGTGCAGGCAAAGATGAAAAAAATCGAGGGATGTCTGCACTGCAATAAGTGTAAGGCACATTGTCCGTATGGGCTGGATACGCCGGCACTTCTGGCGAAAAACTATGAAGATTACAAGCGGGTACTTGCAGGAGAGGTCAGTGTAAAATGAGACAGTATGATACCGTAATTTTTGATATGGATGGCACGTTGTTAAATACCTTGGATGATTTGTGTACTGCTACAAACTATGCGTTGCGGGAGATGAACATGCCGGAGCGCTCCTTAGAGGAAGTGCGCGCATTTGTCGGAAACGGGGTGCGCAAGCTGATGCTCCGTGCCGTGCCGGAAGGGTGCGATGAGGAGACCTTTGAAAAGACCTTTGCAAAATTTAAGGAATATTACACGAAACACGATAACGATAGTACACACGCATACGAAGGGATTGTACCACTGCTTCGGGAATTAAAGGCACGTGGTTATGCACTTGCGATTGTCTCGAACAAGCTCGATGGGGCAGTGAAATCGCTGTCGCAGAATTATTTTGAAGGGATTGTGGAGGTTGCCATCGGAGACCAGGAGGGCTTAAAAAAGAAACCGGAACCGGATATGGTGGAGGCGGCACTGAAGGAACTTGGGAAAACAAAGGAGCAGGCTGTGTATGTCGGGGATTCTGACGTGGACCTGCTCACTGCAAAAAATTCCGGTCTGCCCTGCATTTCGGTTCTATGGGGCTTCCGGGATAAAGACTTTTTAACCGCGCACGGGGCACAGTGCTTTGCCAAGACCCCGGCGGATATTTTGATTTCTCTGGAAAAACTTTAAGAGAGCGTATCTTTGACATCACTGTAATAGCGGTAATCGTTTTTGCCATGCTTCTTTACCGTGTACATTGCCTGATCAACATATTCAAGCAGCTTCATGGCGTCTGTGGAATCGTCCGGACAGATGGCGATTCCGAGACTGACATGAACCGGCAGTGTCAGGTCTTTTGATACCGTAAAATCGGTCTTGAATAAGGCAGTGCATTTTGCTACATAAGTGTCAATCTTTTCACGGCGGCCGCTTTTGAGCACGCAGATAAATTCGTCTCCTGCGAGACGGTAGCATGAAAAACAGTCATCGGTAATTGCGTTTAATCTTGCACCCAGTTCTTTTAATACATTATCTCCGCAGAGATGACCATAGGTGTCGTTGATTTGCTTAAATCCATCAATATCAAACATTAAAATCGTGTAGGCAGCATTTGAGAGCGTCAGTTCAGAAAGATCTGCGAACAGTCTCGTGCGGTTTGGAAGCCCTGTGAGAAAATCATGCAGGGAATTGTGTTCAAAAGTAAGAGAATCCTTCGAGAGTTTGTGATTTAAAAGCGTTTCCTGCCGGTAACGCATACATAATAAGGCAATCACAAGAATGAAGGTTATCATCAAAAGTGTTGCAGGCATCAGGATTTCGCGATTGCGTTCCAGAAAATGGGGTTTGTGATTGATAATGACCGCATCGTCTGGAATCAGGGATAGGTCAAGTCCATATTTGCGCATCACGTCCTCATCAATGCAGTAGATATTGGGACTGTCGATAATGATGTCATAGGTGGAAGGGGCTGTTCCGTTTGCAATTTCGGTTGCAATCTGCGCAGCAATTTTGCCAGAGAGTTCCATGGAAACAATATTTCCGCCTAAAAGACCGTCTCCGATACCGCCCGATACCATGCGAAGTGCCGGGACGGTAGAATACTCGGAAACCATCTGGATGGACTGCCGGCTTGTATACTGATTGCCGTCGGCATCCTCCGTCATGACAATATAAATGAGGATGGTATTCTTATCAAGGGAAGAAAAACGTGCCCGTAATTCATCAGCCGTGAGCAGGGATGTGTTGATTTCAGAAAATTTCAAATCCGGGTAGGAATCGGCATGGGAGAAAAAAGATTTTCGTTCTGCTTCGCCTGTGATGGAATTGTCGAGAATTGCAACGACATTTGTAGCATCCGGACATAGTTTCAGGGCAAAATCAATATTTTCCTGAAAAGAGAGTTTTTCAACGACACCGGTGATAAGCGGGTCTTTGGAAACCTCTACCGCGTAATTGAGGTCATTGACCCCCTCAAAAACAAGTGGAATTCCAGCAAAGAGGGAATCCTGATACTGGACGGCAAACTGCAATGCGGCATCATCGCCGAGAATGACGGCATCATAAGGTGCCACACGCTCAAGCTTATAGCAGAGAGTTTTGTAAAAATATGAGATGCTCTGTTCATCGGAAAAGCGTTTGGTGTCCATAAATTCGTAATCAATGGAAATATTGTCTCCAAGCCCCTCCCGGATTCCTTCAATCTGAATCTGGACTGTGTCCCAGGCATAGGAGTAGGAGCTGATAAAAAGAATCCGTTTTTCTGCCGTATGTTCCATGGCAGACACGGTGGAAGAAGAAAAAAGCGCAGAAAATAAAAGCAGAAAAATCCCTGTAAAAAATGGTGTAATCCCCAAAAAAATTTTTCTCATAATGTATTCCCCCAAACAAATGACATTAGATAATTTTATTATACTCCATACCGGATGGAAATGCTATGTCATTTTGCGAAACAATATGTTAGAATGGGAACGGATGCAGGGAGGATAGACAAAGTGGAGCTGACAATTTACCAGACAAACGACATACACAGTGATTTTGAAAAACTTGCCAAAGCTGCGGCATATATAAAGCGCACACGGAACGCAGAAGACTTGTATTTTGACTGTGGAGACCTGTGCGACCTAAAAGACCTAACCGTGCAGGGAACAGCAGGAAAAGGCGCAATTTCTCTGTTAAAACAGGCGGGGGCGACCGCGATGGCGGTGGGAAACAATGAGATAGACTTAGAAAAGGATGGGCTTTTGGAATGCTCCATGCTGGGGCTTCCCATGCTCTCCTGCAATGTTGTGGACTGCGAAGGAAATCCCTTCGGAGCGATTGCAAGGAGTATGGTAATTAAGCGCATGGGCGTCCGGTTTCTTGTGATAGGTGTATCGCCATACTATGGAGCCGGCTGCTGTCCGGACTTTTACAATCCGTTTTTTAAGATGGGCAATATCATGACAGTAGAACCCATTGCCCGGATTCGGAAGGAATTAGAAAAAAACAAGGGAAACTATGATTTCTGTATTCTGGTTTCCCACAGCGGTCTTGGGATAGAAGAGATGCTGTTAAAGGAAATACCGGAGATCGATTTGTGCCTTGGCGGACATTCCCATTCTGTTTTCTGCGGAAAAAATTATGTGCAGTCCGGGAAGAGCGGCGCGTATATCGGTGTGGTGCATTTAACCATCGAAGGTGGAAAAGTGATGGGCATGACAACTGAACTTGTGGAAAACAATGCCACGCAGGATGAAGGGGTACAAAAGCTGTGGGAGGACTGGAAAAGGACGGCGGAGGAGCTTCTCGGGGAAACCATGTATACCGTGGAAGCGATGGCGTGGGATGCAAAAAAAGAGAATTTTCTGACAAACTTTATTGCAGATGCCCTGTATGAGGAATATCCGTGTGATTTTGCATTTATCAATGCCGGGATTGTGGAGGACGGCATAGAGGGTGCGGTTTCTAAGAAAAGGCTGTTAGAGCTTTCCCCTTCCAAGTTAAATCCGACCCGTTTCCCGGTAAAGGGAAGTGCGCTAAAGGAGGCAATCCTTCATTCACTTGATGGGGAATTTGTCAGCCAGAGCGGGCAGGGCTCGGGCGTAAGGGGGAAAATTCTTGGAACGCTCGGTTTCAGCCATAATGTAAAGATACAGCAAAGCCCGTTTGCAGTCTGGGTAGATGACAAACCGTTGGAGGATGAGAGAAGCTATGACTGCGTGGCGGATGATGCCTTACAAAGAGGAACCGGATATCTTGAGCTTGCGGTTCCGGACGAACAGGCGGAATTTTACCGGGGATTTATCAGAGACCTTCTCGAACGGACGTTGCAGAATCAGAAATTATGGGAGACTGCTGGTAGAAGACGGGTATATGAGACATAAAAAAGTAAAAAAAATATAAATAAAGAAGATTTATAGTGATTTTTGCGGATGAATCATGTATAATGGTAACGGCTAAACGGGAAACCCGTTTAGAATCAGGTTATTATCATTTCCGCATCTGCGGATGATTAACATTACATTATAAAGAAAAGGAGTTTGAATTAAGATGGCAGCAATTGATTTAAGCAAGTATGGTATTACAGGAACAACTGAAATCGTACACAATCCTTCTTACGACGTACTGTTCGCAGAGGAGACAAAGTCTGATCTTGAAGGATATGAAAAAGGTCAGGTCAGTGAGTTAGGCGCAGTCAACGTTATGACCGGTGTTTACACAGGACGTTCCCCGAAAGATAAGTACATCGTTATGGACGAGAATTCAAAGAACACTGTATGGTGGACTTCTGATGAGTACAAGAACGATAACCATCCGCTTTCTGAGGAAGCATGGGCTTCTTTAAAGGATATCGCAAAGAAAGAGCTCTCTAACAAGAGACTTTTCGTTGTAGATGCTTTCTGTGGTGCAAACAAGGATACCCGTATGGCAATCCGTTTCATCGTAGAAGTAGCCTGGCAGGCACACTTCGTAACAAATATGTTCATTAAACCTTCTGAGGAAGAGTTAAAGAACTTCGAGCCGGATTTCGTTGTATACAACGCATCTAAGGCAAAAGTTGAGAACTACAAAGATCTTGGATTAAATTCTGAGACAGCAGTAGCATTCAACATCACAAGCCGCGAGCAGGTTATCATCAACACATGGTACGGCGGAGAGATGAAGAAGGGTATGTTCTCCATGATGAACTACTACTTACCGCTTAAGGGTATGGCTTCTATGCACTGCTCTGCAAACACTGACTTAAACGGCGAGAACACCGCAATCTTCTTCGGCCTGTCTGGAACAGGAAAGACAACTCTTTCTACTGACCCGAAGCGTCTCTTAATCGGTGATGACGAGCACGGCTGGGATGATAACGGCGTATTCAACTTCGAAGGTGGATGCTACGCTAAGGTTATCGACCTTGACAAGGATTCTGAGCCGGATATCTACAATGCAATCAAACGTGACGCTCTTCTTGAGAACGTAACACTTGATGCGAACGGTAAGATTGATTTCGCTGATAAGAGCGTAACAGAGAACACCCGTGTTTCTTATCCGATTAACCATATTAAGAACATTGTACGTCCGATTTCTTCCGCACCGGCAGCTAAGAACGTAATCTTCCTTTCTGCTGACGCTTTCGGAGTACTTCCGCCAGTATCTATCCTGACACCGGAGCAGACACAGTACTACTTCTTATCAGGATTTACTGCAAAATTAGCAGGTACAGAGCGTGGAATCACAGAGCCGACTCCGACCTTCTCTGCTTGCTTCGGACAGGCATTCTTAGAGTTACATCCGACCAAGTATGCAGAAGAGCTTGTTAAGAAGATGGAGAAGAGTGGTGCTAAGGCATATCTTGTAAACACAGGATGGAATGGTACCGGAAAACGTATTTCTATCAAAGATACCCGTGGTATCATCGATGCAATCTTAAGCGGAGATATCAACAATGCTCCGACTAAGACAATTCCTCACTTCAACTTTGAAGTTCCGACCGAACTTCCGGGCGTTGATGCTAGAATCCTTGATCCGCGTGATACTTATGCAGATGCTTCCGAGTGGGAGACAAAAGCATTAGATCTTGCAGACAGATTCATTAAGAACTTCGCAAAATATGAAGGAAATGATGCTGGTAAAGCACTTGTTTCTGCAGGACCTCAGAAATAATTATTCTGATACGAAAAGGGGCTGCCGTGCAAACGGTGGGCCCTTTTTCACTTTACGGCTATGAGTTCATGGCACAGTTGATGCTGGGAAAATAAAGGAGGAACGAAAAGGATGACGAGAGAGGAAGCATTGTCATATGGACTTTCATTTCCTGATACCTATCAGGAAGCGCCGTTTCACGACCCAAACTGGCAACTTGTGCGTGTCAAAAAAGACAAAAAGGCATTTCTCTGGACGTATGAGCGGGAAGGACATTTGAACCTGAATGTCAAGGTAAGCACAGAGTGGCGGGATTTCTGGCGCAGCACTTATGCAGCGGTAATTCCGGGATATCATCAGAACAAAGAACACTGGAATACGATTATAGTAGATGGAACCATTCCGGAAGATGATATCAGACGGATGATAGCGGAAAGCTATGACCTTGTCACGGACAGTCCGACAAAACGTATCTATGAAGCTGTAAAAAAGATTCCAAAGGGGAAGGTCGCCACATACAGTCAGGTGGCGGAACTTGCCGGAAATAAAAGGATGGCGCGGGCAGTCGGAAATGCACTGCATCACAATCCGGATCCGGAGCATATTCCGTGTTTTCGTGTGGTGAATGCAAAAGGAGAACTTGCTGGTGCGTTTGCATTCGGGGAGGCAGAAGGACAGGCAGATCTGCTTCGGGCAGATGGCGTGGAAGTTGTGGACGGCAGGGTGGATTTGAGCCGCTATCAGATGGAAAGGAAAGAAAGTTACTGATGGATTTTTTATTTTAACTGTGTTACACTAGCAGGAGGGCGATAGAACAAAAGTCACACAGAAAGGATAAAAGTGATATGCAGGAGTACGATGAGGCCTTTTTCAGGGCAAAAGCAAACAAACGTGCAGGACTTACCTGGCTTACGTTAATGATTATTGCATCCGTATACTATGGAATACGGGTTGCATCTGGAAAACTGGATGTTGGGTTCTTTACCATGTTTTCTGTAGTTGGATGGGCGGACTATATTGCAAGTAAGATTTTATTGAAGGTAAAGGGAGAAGCAAACGAGCGGTACAAGTGGATGCTTGGAATTGGATATATGGTGTTCTTTTCTATCATTGCATGGACTTCCATGGACGAGATGTCCTTTGTATTTATTTTACCAATTGTATCCATTCTGATTCTTTATAAAGACCCAAAGTATGTCAAGGTCATGATGTGGCTTACGATGTTTGTCATGATTTCCAGTAATTTGTACAAAGGATTTGCGAAGGGAATGATGGATTTCGTGTCCAGCGAGCAGTGTGCCTTGCAGTTTGCAATTGTGCTTGCCAGTTACGCCTGCACCAATATGGCAATCAAACATCTGGTAGAATCTGATGGAGCGCTGACTTCTTCTATCAAGGGAAATCTGGAGCGCGTGGTAAAGACGGTCGAGCAGGTCAAAGGGGCAAGCAATGCGATTGTCGACGGTGTGACGGTTGTACGTGAGCTGGCAGATGAAAATAAAGTGGATGCAAACAATGTCATGAAAGATATGCAGACGCTTGCAGATAACAACGGTGTACTCAATGATAAGACGCTTTCTTCCATGGAGATGACGAAGGTCATTGACAATCAGGTAAAAGATGTTGCCGGATTGATGGAGCAGGTGGTACAGCTTATCGGGGCATCTGTGGATCATGCGAATGTCAGTGCGGAAGAACTGACAGAGGTTGTGGAGATTACCAATAAGATGGCAACACTTTCTACAGAAGTAGAACGAATCCTGGAAGATTTCCGCAACGAATTCCAGAATGTAAAAGAAGAGACGAGTACGATTGAAGGCATTACCTCTAAGACCAATCTGCTTGCCTTAAACGCTTCCATCGAAGCGGCAAGAGCAGGAGAAGCAGGAAAGGGATTTGCTGTGGTTGCGGATGAAATCCGGAATTTAAGCAGTGGAACGCAGACTTCCTCAAGCAGCATTATGGAAGCACTTTCCCGTCTGGAAGTAACTTCTGAGAAGATGATGGAATCTATTTCAGAGACCGTGAAGTTAATTCAGGTCAATATTGAAAAAGTATCAAATGTCAATCGAAGTGTTACCGACATTACAAATGACGCTACAAGCCTTGGAGAGAATATCAAGGTTGTAGACAGTGCGGTAAAAGAAGTAGAGCACTCCAACCAGACACTGACCGACAACATGAATCAGGTCGGCGAAGTGATGGAGGCTATGACCGAGAGCATCAATGGAGCGGAATTAACCACCAGAACTATGCTTAGTAAATATGAGTCAAGTGCAAAAAGTGCATTGGATATTGAGGGCATTGTCGGGGAACTCATGGAAGAACTCGGTGTCGGCGGCTTCATGGGCGTACAGGATATCCAGGGCGGCATGAAGATTTCAGTTGCTTTTGCAAATGAGGGAAGCAGAAGGAAAGAGTATGTCGGAGAGGTAACAGAGCGGACAGATAATGATATTCTTGTAACGTTAGACACCATGGGCGAAGAAATCATTGACCGCAGGGACAGACATGCAGTATGTCAGCTTCGGATTGTGGTGGACAACGTATTGTATTACTGGGAGAGTGTCGCAATTCACCAGTGCAAAGTGGGTGAAAAGGGCCAGTTTTGTCTGACGGTTGACTCTAATCCGCAGGTATTTAACCGCAGAAAATATCCACGTATGCCAATCCCGAATAAATGTACCATCCGGGTAGACGGAGACAATAAGTCATACTCCGGACATATGGTAAACATCAGCGCCAACGGATTTGCATTTGCAGTGCGCGATGCAGTATTTGCAGGTTTAAAGGGCAAGAATCTCAAGTTGGATGTGCAGGATTTTGCAGTGTTAGACGGCAAGCCTCTGACCGGATGTGTCATCCGATGCTCAGACAATGAGGGCGAGTATACTGTCGGATGCAGAATGCCGGAGGACAGCGAGGCAATTAAAGATTACGTAAGCAAGAATTATTGTGAATAAGGGATGTCCCTTAAGAAGAATCCCCCGAAAATCTTTTCAGATTTTTCGGGGGATTTGTGTTTATTCGCTTGCCTGGGCGGGGATACTGTGTTATGTTTATTTGGAAGTCATAACAAATCAGTGAGGAAAACGAATATGTGTATGCTGCTCTATTTATAATCTGAAGGATGGGATAAGAAAGAGCCCTTTTAAGAAAAGGGTTTATTTTGATACCAGTAAATTCAGATTATTTGCGGCACATAGTTGATACTTATGGTGGTGCAGATAGTTTCTGCACCACTTTTTGTTATGGAGGAAACAGAATGAATTCATTACTTATGAAACAGGAGATTGATAAAAATATCACAAAGACACAGTTTTTAGAGGACTTAAACTGCCTTTTTACAAATTTAAAAGAGCTGTATGGAATGTATGATTATTTCGGGGACGCAAAGTTTAAGGCGGCAAAGCAGGCGGTGGAAGAACGGCTGGAACAGGAATTTGATTTTGATACGGCACTTGCAGCCTTAAAAGAGGAGCTGTCATTTATAAAGGACGGGCATTTTTATATCGGGGAAGCAGTGGAAAGCGCGCCGATTCATGGAACGATAAATTATACGTCATACCGTGGGATTCCGGTGATAGAGTGTAAGAAGTTTTATTATGACTCAAAGGAAGACGAGCAGCAGCTGATAACATTTGCAGAGAGCGGAGAAAAATACAGGGATGAAAAGTCTCTGATTCTGGATTTTCGCGGCAACCGGGGTGGTTCGTCGGTTTATATTTTTGACTTCTTAGAAGGATTGCTGGGACAGGAGGTCGGTTATCCCTGTAAATATTTACAGCGTTCTACGGAATTGTATCACGATTATTTGAAAATGACGCATATCGACTGGGTGCCGGAGCTGCATGATACAGTTGAGGAAGAACATTGTCCCAGAATCAAAAATGCGAAGCGGATTTATGTGCTGATAGACAAACTTACTGCGTCCGCTGCGGAGGAAGGAGTCGCTGTTTTAAAGAACATTGAGAATGTGACAATCGTGGGTGACCACACCGCAGGGCGTGCGTCATGCGGGAATTGTCTGCCCATCTATATGCCAAATTCGCACTTCAAGGCATATTTTGGCACAGGGCTTGTGCTCTACGAAGGTGACCGCAATATAGATGCGGAGGGCGGTTTCTTTGGTGATATCAGCTTTGAAACCTTTGAGAAGATGCTTGGGGAAGAATAAAAGAGACAGAGGGTGAGAAAATCCGCCAGAATATAAAACAACCTGCTCAAACGGATGCAGATGCGACTACACAATCTGTGGTGACCGCGATGACTATTTCGCACGCCGGATATCGGCGGCAGCTCGCTCGAGGCAAATCTGTATATTGCAGCGTTTGTTCCCTGTCTTTGCAATATGGATGAACGTAATTACAGGAACGAAGGCGGGGAGCTGCATCGCACCAAGGAAGCAAAGTGTGCGGCAGACGCACACTTTGTTCTCAGTGGAGTTTTTTACAGCCCATTTTTGATAATGGGGTAATTCATATTTTATATTTCACATGCCACATCATATGCTGATTTAATAGCATGGTCGATATTGCTTGGACGTTCTCCGGCACAATCACCAATATAATGAAGTGGGAGCGGACAAGCGGAAAAATCCGGAAGATTTTTTCTTGCGCCAACAGCCATTACAACGAAGTCAGAATCGATTTCTGCTGTTGAAGTTTTATCTTCTTCTGTTTTTTCAACAATAACAGCATGGTCAGTTATCTCTGATAATTTTGCAGAGGTAAGAATCTGAACATGATAATGCTCTAATTCGCTCATCAAAGTAGGCAGAACAGTGCTGCTTTCTTCCTTTGCAATCTGATCCATCATTTCTATAATTGTAACCTTACATCCACGTGAAGCAAGGTATTCTGCAGTTTCAACACCTACAAGACCACCACCGATGACAGATACCTTACCGAAGACAATTTCCTTTTTCGCAAGAACATCCCATGCACTTGTAACGGTTGGAAGGTCTTTACCTGGAACCGGGATAATTGCATTCGTTGCACCTGTTGCAACAATTACTTCGTCAAATGAAGTATAATCTTTCTCCGTAAATTCCTGACCAAGACGGAAGGTAACGGATAATTCCGGAAGCACGCTGCAGTAGTAGTTAATGCTTCTCATCATTTCTTCTTTTCTTGGTGGAACGCTGGCAATAAGAAGCTGACCACCAATCTGGAGTGATTTTTCAAAAATAGTTACCTGGTGACCTCTTAAAGCGGCAACACGGGCAGCCTCAAGTCCTGCAATTCCGGCTCCGATGACAGCAACTCGTTTTGATGAGGCTGCAGGAGTAATCTGACGGCTTCCTTCATAACCATTCTCAGCATTCAATACACAGCTTAAGAAGGCCCGGTTCTGAATATTGTCTGTACATCCCTTATTACACATCATACATGTTCTGACACTGCAGCAGTGTCCAGCGGCACACTTGTTTGCAAAATCAGGATCTGCAAGCAGGGAACGTCCGAGTGCAATGATATCAGCAGAACCATTTGTAATAACTGCCTCAGCAGCTTCTGGTGTTACAATACGTCCAACAACGGATACTGGAATAGAAACAAGTTCCTTGATTTTTTTAGAGTATGAAACCATAAATCCGTATGGCTGTGTTCCCATAGCAGGAATGGTATCACCCATATTTCCGGTGTGGTTAGCCTGTGCCACATGTAATGTGTCAACACCTGCAGCTTCTAATTCTTTTGCAAAAATGCAAGCCTCATCAAATGGAAGACCACCCTTTCCTCTCAGTCCGTTTTCGCCAAGAGGAGTTACGATTGGAAGCTTGTAGTCGATAACCATATCTGGAACAACTGCTTTTAATCGCTTTACAAGAGTTAAAGCAAAGCGTGTACGATTTGCAAGGTCTCCGCCATATTCATCCGTTCTGTGATTTAAAATAGGAGAGCAGAGAGAACCAACAAGGCGGTCTCCGTGTACCTCGATACAGTCAACACCAGCTTCGTGTGCTAAAATAGCACAATTTTCCATATGTTTAATAATTTCGTCGAGCTCTTCAGCAGTGACTTCATTTACAAAGTGCTGCATATCGTGGTGAAGTTTTGCTCTTGCTTCCTGCATTTTTCCCTGATGGAACAGATCATTTAATGCAGCGACATTGTAGTCTGGATGGAATAACTGGATTCCAAGTTTTGCTCCGTGCTCATGGCAGGCATCAGCAAGCCGCCTGAAGCCGTCTGCCTGTTCGGGTGAGTAAAGCTTTGGTGTAGGAGAGAATGTTGAAAGTGGAGCAACGTCTCCAATTACAATATATCCAACACCGCCTTTTGCGAGGCGCTCATAAAAACGGAAACTCTGTTCTCCGATGGAACCGTCTTTTTCTTCGTATCCGGTTGTAAGCGGAGGAAACATAATACGGTTTTTGAATTCGATATTTCCAACTTTAATAGGCTCTAATAATTTCATTGTTCACACGTCCTTTCAAACTTATTTTAATGGTGTTAAAAATTCTAACAGTAATCTGTCTAATGCAGCTCTTGCAGAAGCACTTGCAAAGTTGTGATTTGCACCTTCGATTGTTTTGTAACTACATCTGCCACCATAGAGAGATTCATATCGATGACAGGTGGCATCATCTACCAGGTCATCTGCGGTTCCTCTGATGAGAAGAACAGGACCGGTATATCCTTCTGCGGAAGAAAATGGCTCGTACTGATATAAATCATGATTAAAAGAAGTAGGGAAGCAAAGGCCTTCGATATCTGCCTTCATGATTCCCTGTGCCTCCATTGCCTCGGCACGATCCTTACATCCAAACCACATGCCAGCCCCCGGACACATGAGGATAAGAGCATGCGGATTAACAATCGGTGCAGCAGTAGCGGCTGCATAGCCGCCCATGCTCTGTCCCGATAAAATAATTTTGTCTGGGTCAGCGAAATCCTGCTGTTTTGTCCAGTTTATAATGTCTTCGATATCATGTAAGATACCGGTGAATGTCATGTCCTCGAATTCGCCATCACTTTCACCATTTCCGTATAAATCAAAGCGGACACTGGCAAATCCATTTTCTGCTAAGAATCTGGCGGTGTGAGTATAGATACTTTTGTAACCGCTTTTATTTCCTGTAAATCCATGTACGTTGACGATGGCAGGGAAACGTGTGCCTTCATCTGGAATATTCACGATTCCGCGTAAGACATGACCTGAGCGGTTTGTTAATTCAACTTGTTTTGTCAATGTAATATACCTCGGTTTCTGAAATTATTTTGCGTTTGCAGTATTTCGTTTGTCTGATAAATTCTGTAACATTTCAGCGGTTTTCTCTTTGGTAAGAGGGTATACAAACTTTAATACAAGTACAGCTAATAAGTATCCTGCTACATATAATCCTGTATAGGTCTTCCAGAGACGCCCGGAGAATGCTTCACTCTGAACCGCTTCATTTACGTTAAAGCCTGCGATTGCAAGAGCAAAACTGCTCATACTTCCGGATACGGCATTGGCAAGCTTACGGAAGAATGTATATGCAGAGTAAACAATACCCTCGTTACGTTTTCCGGTCTGAAGCTCCTGATAGTCAATAGCGTCATTTACAAGTGCCCATACCAATACCTGAAAACCGCTGACACCAAGGTAGCAGATTCCGTTGATGATAATAAAGAGCATCGGGTTCTCAAGTGGGAAGAAGAATAAAATTGCATAAACAACAACGGAGAAAGTTGCGCTGTACATAATCCATTCTTTCTTTCCAAATTTCTTCGCAACAAATTTTGTTCCAACAAATGCGATAAGTGACCAGATCACACTTAACATACCTGAAACTGCCATGATAGCAACGTTCCCGAAATAGTCACGGAATAAGTAGGTATTTAAGCCGTTTACCATACCGGCACCAATGATACCGATAAAGCTTGATAACATAACACCAAGTAAAGCTTTGTTTTTTGTGATGGCTTTGATTACCTGTAAATAGTTGAGTTTCTCTTTTTCTTCTGCAACCGGTTCTGTAACAATACGTTCTTTACACCAGTGAGATGTAAACATAAGACAGATGAAACCAACAACTGCACAGATTGCAGACATAATAAGGAAGTGGCTTGGTACAGGCTGGTTGTCTTTGTATAAGAATAATGGTCCGGCAATAACGATAACTGTCATAAAGATTGTACCGCCAAGGCTTCTGAAACGTGAAAGGTCAGTACGCTGGTTTACATCATCCGTCATAACACTGGAAAGACTTCCGAATGGTACGCTTACACAGGTGTACATAATTTCATATACAACATATGTGATGAACATATACGCAATACGGGCACCATAAGCAAAATTACTTACGTTAGCAAAGCCTAAGATACAAAGAACTGCTGTTGGAAAGGCAAAGAATTTAATCCAGGGAATGAATTTACCTTTTCCTTTGTTTTTGTGGCTGTCAACAAGTGCACCGATCAGGGGATCGTTTATAGCATCCCAGAGCTTTGTGACAAGCATAAGGATTCCTACGTGTACCGGGTTAACCTTTAATACCAGTGTATAAAAAATAGCTAGATACATGGCACGGAACTGCTCTGTACAGCAACACCCCAGATCGCCAAGAGTGTAACCGATCTTGTCCTTCATGGAAAATGGTCTCGTTTCTTTCATAATAAAAATACCTCTCAATTTTTATATTGTTTTGGTAGCTACAAGCTTATTATAGGGGGATTAAATATTTAAACATATACAAAAATTGATTGCAAACTACGAAAAATTGATGTATTGTATAATTTGACAAAATAAACAAAAATATAAGTGGAGGAATGTGCAAAATTAACATATGAAGAAACAGGGTTACGAAATGGAATATGTAAAAATAGAAGAGAGTGAACAGCGCAGCTTTGGACAGAAGAAAAGTCATACAATTATTTTTGTGGCTGGTGGCAGGGGATATCTGCATCAGGAAAATGAAAAGATTGTCTGTACCATGGAGGACTTAATATTTATTAAGCCCGGTAACAAAGTGAAACTTGAATATCGTAAAAACAAATACCCATTGGAGCTGTACGTACTTTATGTGGGAACAGAGTTACTGAGAAGCCTTTCCGATGAAAATACAAAACTGGATGAGGCATTTGATGTTGTCCCCTTTCAGGTTAAGATGGTTCATTCTGAGAGTGAATCTGCCATGCTTATCAAGAGTATTTCCAAAAAGTTATATTCAATGATTAAGGAGTCGCCCAAATTTGCGCATACCTTGTATGAGAAAAGCCTGTTGACAATGCTTTTGGTACTGGCACTGCGTTCGTCTGTCAAAGAGGATGTACAGTTAAAGTCAAATAAGAAAAAGCATGTTGTAATGGATGACATTTTCATATATATAAGAGAACACCTGACGGAAGACATATCGTTGGAGCGTCTGGAAAATGAATTTTATGTAAGTCGTTATCATATTGTAAGAGAGTTTAAGAAGATGACAGGCGAAACCCCGCATTCCTATATTGTAAAGAGCAGACTGGATTTGTGCAGACATTATATAGAGCAGGGAAAAAGTATCCGGGAGGTTTATGAGCTTGGAGGATTTGGTGGATACAATCATTTTTTCCGGGCATTTAAGAAAGAGTATGGTGTTACACCAATGCAGTATTATAAAAATTTACAGATTGACAGGAATGAGAGATAAAGAAGAAGTAACCCACGGTTTCCAGAATAATTTCTTACAGTTTTTTACATACTAACTCCAAAGCTAAAACATGGAATTGGAGGAAAAAAAATTGAGAGCCACAGGAATTGTGAGAAGAATAGATGATTTGGGAAGAATTGTGGTGCCGAAGGAAATCAGGCGGACGCTTCGGATTCGGGAAGGGGACCCATTGGAGATTTTTACGGACCGTGAGGGGGAGATTATTCTCAAAAAATATTCTCCAATCGGAGAATTAGCGCAGTTTGCAGGAGAATATTCGGAGAGTCTTTCGCAGACGACGGGACATCTGGTCATCATCACCGACTGCGACCATGTGGTAGCGGCAGCCGGGGCAGGGAAGAAGGAATTTGAAGGAAAAGCAATCAGCCGTCAGCTTGAGGAGGCAATCGGAGAGCGGAAAAATTTTCTTGCGGCAAAAGATGATGGGAATTTTATCCAGATTACGCAGGATGATGCGGGAGAGTACGGACAACAGAGTGTGAGCACGATTATCTGTGAGGGCGATGCCATCGGGGCGGTTGTGCTCTGCAATAAGGACGAAAACGTGAAGATGAGCGAGACCGAGAGCAAGCTTGCGATTGCGGCAGCAGGATTTTTGGGCAGGCAGATGGAGCAGTAGGGGGATTGCTATTATGCCCTGGATACGGTAAAATGATAGGAAAAGCAATAGCGTATCATCAGGGATGAAAGAATGAAGAACGAAACAATTAATACAACAGAATCCGGGGTTCGGTTCCTCCACGTTGCGGATGTGCATCTTGGAGTGGAACCGGATGCGGGAAAACCCTGGAGTAAAAAACGCCGTCAGGATATCTGGGATTCATTTGCAGAGGTAGTAGAGATGGCGGGGCAAAAACAGGTTGATTTCCTGTGGATTACGGGAGATTTGTTCCATGCACAGCCATTAAAACGCGAGTTAAAAGAAATCAATTACCTGTTTTCCAAAATACCGGATACCAAAATCGTGCTTCTCGCAGGAAATCATGATTACCTGAATCCAAAATCTTACTATTTGACGAATCAATGGGCGGAAAATGTATACTTTTTTTCAAGAGAAGAGGCTGTATATATAGATTTCCCGGAGAAAAATGTCACGGTGTACGGAATGAGCTACTGGCACAGGGAGGTTACTGCGCGTTGCTACGATGGCATAAAGCCGCGGGACAACGGCAGAATCAATGTGCTGCTGGCGCACGGCGGGGATGAGCGGCATATTCCGTTTTCACCGGCTGCAATTCTGCAAAATGGATTTGATTATCTGGCAGCAGGGCATATCCATAAGGGCGGTCAGATGGTGGCAGGGCGCGCAGTTATGGCGGGAAGCCTTGAGCCGACGGACTGCAATGACACCGGAGCGCACGGTTACTGGCTCGGTGAATTACAAAAAGGCGGCGCGAAGGTGCAGTTTGTGCCAGTCCGTAAGTGCGAGTACTGCCATGAGGTGTTTCCGGTTAGTTCTGCGACAACGGAGCAGGAGGTATCTGAGTGGGCGAAAAATCTGACACAGAAGCGTCCGGCGTACCAGTATTTCAGGCTGCGGTTAGAAGGACGTGCCGACCCGGAGACGGAATTTGACTTAAAACGGTTAGAAGAGCTTGCACGCGTGGTGGATGTCCAGGCGGACTTGACACCGGATTATGATTACGAAAAGTTGGAAAAAGAGTATGAGGGGTCATTATTAGGCTGTTATGTAAACCAGATGCGGAAGAAAAACGATGCAGTCAGCCGGAAAGCGTTGGAATATGGCGTGAATGCGTTGTTGGGACATAAGATATGCAGATAAATGAGGCAAAAATTTTTAATTTTGGCAAATTACAGAACTGCTCGTTTCAGTTTGCGCCGGGAATCAATGTGATTTACGGGGAAAATGAAGCCGGAAAGAGCACATTGTCAGCATTCCTTAAGGGGATGCTTTTTGGCATGGAAAAAGGCAGGGGAAAAGCGGCAGACAATCCGTACCGCAGATATGAACCGTGGCACGCACCGGCTTTTTACAGCGGGGCACTGCGCTTTACGGTGGACGGAAAACCGTTTTATCTGGAGCGGAATTTCTACTACAAAGAGAAGCGGGAGATTCTTCGGAATGAGGCGGACGGGGAAGAACTGTCGGTTGCCTGCGGAGACCTTTCGATGCTTTTAGGTGGAATCCGGGAGACGGACTTTTGCAGTACCTATGTGGTTCCACAGTCCGGTGCGGCAACCGGGACGGAGCTTTCGGAGATTCTGGCGGAGTTTTACAGCGATGCGTCGGGCAGCGGGGACGGAAATCTTCCTGTGAAAAAGGCGCTTCAGGCACTCCAAAACAAAAAGAAAGAATTAAATGCAGATTTAAAAAATGAGAAAAATGCAAAAGAAAAAGTGCTTTACGACTGCCGCTTGGAAAGAGAATTGTTAGAGCGCGAAATTGAGAAGATAAAACCGGAGGTTGCGGAGGCTGAGCGGGAGTTAAAAAGGCTTGAAGCGGCAAAAAAGGCACAGATGGAAAGATATGTCAGAGCGCAGAAGCCAGAGGAGGCGCGTGAGACAGAGAACAAAGGGCGCGGCAAACGAGGAGGAATGGCAGTTGTATTCCTGTTCCTGGGACTGCTTCTTTTGATTTTTGGCGGATTTCTCGTATGGAAAAATACCGCATTGACGCTTGAAGCGGCAGGAATTTTGGCGGCGGCGCTTGTATGTTTCTTTGGAGCAGGAGGGCTTTTTGCGCGGGCAAGGGCTGCGGACGGCGGCGCACAGGATGCAGAAGCCATAGACTGGGAACAAGAGGAGAACGCTGATTCAGAGGATACCTACACAGAGGAAGCGGGGCCGGATGGTATACAGACGGTAAGAAAGCTCTTGGAGAGCAGGAGCGAGAGCTTAAGGGAAAAGGAAGTCCGGCTGTTTAATCTAAAGGAGCAGGAGAAGGAAGCGGAGGCGCAGAGCGTAAGAGAACGGGAGATAAACCTGGACCTTGCGGCGTTGGAACTGGCAGCGCAGGAGATAGAGCGGATTTCCACAGAACTTGCCGGGCGGCACGGAGATACGCTAGAAAAAGAGATTGCAAAGCTTATGGCATTGTTTACCGGAAACCGCTATGATACCGTGCGGGTGGGCGAAAATGGAAAACTTATTGTTTCCACAGAGGGAAAAGAAGTGCCGCCGGAAGCGTTAAGCCGCGGTACATTGGAGCAGATTTACCTTGCATTTCGCATTGCGGTGGGCAGAACCATCACAAGAGAAGAGCGGATGCCGGTTTTTCTCGATGAAGCATTTGCGATGTATGATGACAGAAGATTAAAAGAGACCCTTCGGGCACTGTCCGCACTGGACGAACAGATTTTTATTTTTACCTGCCAGAAGCGGGAAGGACAGCTGCTAAAAGAACTTGACGTGCCGGTCTGTGAGGTGTGCCTGTAAAATGTGCTTTACTTAGGAGGAACAGAGGAATGGCTGGAAAAAAGAAGAAAAAGAAATATCGTGGCTTCTGGATATTTGCAAAAATCCAGCTTGTCCTGTTTTTGCTCGTTGGAGCGGGAATTGCCTATTATTTTCTGGGCGGCTATGGCGGACAGGTGGAGGAACTTCGCAAGGAGGCGGAGGACTATGTGCGCCACACGACCGAGGAGACGTTTAAGAGCAGTCAGCCAGGCGTTTTTTATGCGGCGGACGGAACCGTGATATCCATGTTAAAAGACACGAAGGAGTCCTACTATGTGCCAATCGAGGAAATCCCGGCGCAGGCGGTGGATGCGATGGTGAGCACGGAGGACAAGAAATTTTACAAGCATCACGGAGTGGACTATAAGGCGATTCTGCGTGCGGCTAAGGCGGCAATCGAGGACGGGGAGCCGACCCAGGGGGGAAGCACCATTACGATGCAGCTTGCAAGAACGGTTTTCCTTTCAACGGAGAAAACCTGGCAGCGGAAGGTCGAAGAGATTTTTATCGCAAGAGGATTGGAACAAAAATACAGCAAAGATAAGATTATGGAATTTTATCTGAACAATATTTATTTTGGAAATGGCTACTATGGAATCCAGTCGGCGAGCCGCGGCTATTTTAACCGGGATGTGCAGGAGCTTTCGCTGTCGGAAATTGCATTTTTGTGCGCAATCCCGAATAATCCGTCGCGCTATGACCCGGTGACAAACAAGGACAATACGCTTGAAAGGCGTGACCGCATTTTAAAAAATATGCTGGATGATGAGAAAATTTCAAACGGGGCGTACCAGTCTGCTTTGAAAGAAACCATCGTGTTAGAGCGGCCTGTTTCCTATGCAAAGAACAACAGCGTGGAAACTTATGTGTACTTCTGTGCGACGGAAGCGCTGATGGAGCAGAACGGGTTCCAGTTTCAGTACGATTTTTCCACTGACGCAGAGAAGGAAACATACGAAGAGTCTTACGCAGAGAGCTACAGCCAGTGCCAGAAGGAGCTTTATACCAAAGGTTATCAGATTTACACGGCAATAGATTTATCGATGCAGGAAAAACTGCAGGCGTCACTGGACGATATGCTGACGAATTTTACCGAAGTCAATGAGGAGGGCGTATACAGTCTGCAGGGAGCGGCAGTCTGCATTGACAATGCAAACGGCTATGTGCGTGCCATTGTGGGTGGAAGAAATCAGGAGTTGCCGGGCTACACGCTAAACCGTGCTTACCAGAGTTACAGACAGCCGGGAAGTACGATAAAACCGCTTATCGTGTATACACCGATTTTTGAGAGAAATTACACGCCGGATAGCACAGTTGTGGATGAACCGATTGAAAACGGACCGAAGAATGCATCGGGATGGTATCAGGGAGAGGTGACACTGCGCCATGCGGTAGAGTCGTCGATTAACGTAGTTGCATGGAAGCTGTTTGATGAACTGACGCCCGAGGTGGGGCTTTCTTATTTAAAAGAGATGAATTTCCAGAAGATTGATAAGGAGGACTATAGACTGCCTGCAGCGCTTGGTGGATTTACATATGGAGTGTCTCCGGTTGAGATGGCGTCTGCTTATGCAGCGATTGAAAATGACGGCAAATTCCGCAAGCCGACCTGCATCACAAAGATACTCGATTCAGACGGAAATGAAATTTATGTGTCAGACCGGGAAGAAAAGCAGGTCTACAAGCAGAATGCGGCGCGGGAGATGACGGAGGTTTTAGAAGGTGTTTTAACGCAGGGAACGGCAAAGGGAATGGGGCTTAATAATATGCCGTCCGCCGGAAAGACCGGAACGACCAACGAGCTAAAGGACGGTTGGTTTGTGGGTTACACCCGATATTATACGACAAGCGTCTGGGTCGGCTATGATATGCCGCGGGAGATGGACGGACTTGCAGGCAATACCTATCCGGTAAAAATCTGGAACACTTTTATGAACGAAATTCACGAAAATCTGGAGCCGCTTGATTTCCTGCAAAGTGCAAGACTTTCCGACGAATATCTGAAAGAGCAGGAAGAAAAGAAGCAGCAGGAGGAACAGACGCCGGAAGAACAGGCACCAGCGGAACAGACACCGGAAGAGCAGACACCGGAGAATCAGGAAACGCCAGGGGATGCGGGAGAGGCGCAGACCCCGGCAGAACAGGCATCGCCGGAAAATGCAAATGGCGAAAACACCAATTGACAGAGGCGCATGAAAACGTTATCATAAATTCAGAAAAAGAATCAGGAAAACCGCGATTGGGCGGGAATGGAGGAAACCATGAAGAAATACGCATTTGGAGTGGATATTGGGGGAACAACCTGTAAAATCGGATTTTTTGAGACCAGCGGAAAGCTGTTAGACCGTTGGGAGATTAAGACGAACACCGAGAATAAGGGTGCATCGATTCTTGAGGATGTGGCAAAGGCAGTCGATAATAAGCTGGCACAGGAAGGCATTTCCAAGGACGATGTGCAGGGAATCGGAATCGGCGTTCCGGGACCGGTAAAGAGCAACGGTGTGGTAAATAAATGTGTCAACTTAGGCTGGGGAATCGTCAACGTAGAGGAAGAACTTTCTACCATGACCGGATTAAAGATTAAAGCCGGAAATGACGCCAACGTGGCTGCACTCGGTGAGATGTGGCAGGGCGGCGCGAAAGGCTGTAAGGATGTCGTGATGGTGACACTCGGAACAGGTGTAGGCGGCGGAATCATTATCGATGGAAATATCGTGGCAGGTTCTACCGGAGCCGGCGGAGAAATCGGTCACATCACAGTCAATGATGACGAGATTGAGCTTTGCAATTGTGGAAAATGCGGCTGCTTGGAGCAGTACACTTCCGCAACCGGAATTGTTCGTCTTGCAAAGAGAAAGCTTGCGATTACCTCCAAGGAAACCACATTGGAGAAATATGAGGAGCTTACTGCAAAGGCTGTTTTTGATGAAGCAAAAGAGGGTGACCCGGTTGCACTTGACTTAGTGGACGAGGTATGCCAGATTCTTGGCAAGGCACTTGCCAATATCGCCTGCGTGGTCAACCCGGAAGTCATCGTAATCGGCGGCGGCGTGTCAAAGGCAGGAGCAATCTTAATCGAGAACATCCACAGACATTATATTGAGAACGCATTCCATGCGTGCAGAGACACCAAGTTTGCATTAGCATCCCTTGGTAATGATGCAGGAATGTACGGATGCGTACAGATGTTATTAGACTAAAAAGGAAATCATATACATAAAAAGGGGGCTGTCGCATTGCGACAGCCCCCTTTTTCGCTGGAAAGTCTGTGGGAGAATGTATTCCATTATTCTGCCAAAGTGATATATTCTTTTTTCACATATCCTTCGGTCGTTGTTCCATCTGAATTCTGAACCGTGACCTTATAAAAATCATTTTCTTCCCCCGTGATTGTCACCGTCTCACCATCCGGCAGCATGGAAAGCACATCCGCGTCTGTGGATGCTTCCTCTCTTACATACAGGCTGTCCGCATCCCCGATTGTTACGGTTCCTGTTTCGTCTGTTGCCTTACCTGTGTCTGTTCCACATCCATACAGGCCAAGTACGACACCTGTCAGCGCTAAAATCAACACCCCTTTTTTGTAATGTTTCATAGACCTCTCCTTTTCATCGTTGCTTTTCCTGATTTGTTACATCCATATTATATCTTATACGAATTTGAATTTCAATTGTCGTAATAAAAATAAGGAAAAGAAAAACTCCACCCCTCAAGATTGAGGGAGGAGTTGAGGACGTGCACCTTATAAGATACGCGGCAGAAATTATGCTTCGATTGCCTGACGTTTTACCCGTGCAAGAGCGTTTGCAACAGGAGGGATGCTGATGACAATCAGAGTGATGACAGCTTCCGGTACAAGGTAAGTTGCATTGTAGCCAAGAGAGTACACGATAGCCGGGGTTCCTTCCGGGGCATAGGCACCGAAGAAGACAACGCCGGAAATGACTGCAAAGACGTATCGTCCAAGTACACCTGCGAGATAGCCAATCTGTAAACCGTGTTTTTTGCCGGCGAAGAATCCTGCAAGTCCGAGTGCGCCAAAAGCACATGGATAATCAATCAACATCTGTGGAATCGTGTAAAAAATCGGCTCAGTTACGAACTGTAACAGACCGTAGGCGACAGCGGTCATGATGCCGACATACGGGCCATACCAGTAGCCAATCAGCACAATAAAAAGCATGGAAAAAAGTGTGACAGAACCACCCATTGGCAGGTTTGCAAACTTAATCATGGAGCAGACCATGGCAAGTGCCATAGCGACAGCGGAAAATACGAGCTGTTTGGTGGTGAGCTTTGCTTTTTTCTCAGAATTTCTGTGACGAAGAATAGCAGCGACAACGATTAAAGCTGCGATTACAACGACGACAATTACAATGCCAATGGTGGTAAGGTGGACGGAACCATCGCCCCATGCACCTTCCGGGGTTGCAAAAAAGTTATTCATAAAAAAATCCTCCTGGGTATCGAATGTACAAGCCAGAAGGAGAAAATCTTATCAGCTTCCTTACGCCAGTATTACCTGGTTCAAGTATTGAGGGTCGATGAAAGACATCTCTCAGCAGCCTGCAAACGTTGCAGCGTTGCACCCCTAGCTCATCTATTCGTTATTTCGCCTTACTATAACGCAATTCCCCCAAAGTGTCAAGTCTCGACCGGAAAGGTGAGAAATACCTGAAAACAATCCGATTCTTCGCAAAAGCGCAGGCTGCCGTGGTGAAGCTGCATCATTTTTTCGGCACTGCGCAGACCGATGCGGTTGCTTGAAATGCCGGTTGTATCAGACCGGATATGGTTTTTTAAAGTAATCAAAAGCCCGTCTGTATCGGAGAGGGCAAGCGTCAGCTCCACCGGTTCTTTTTTTGACCCGTATTTTAAAATATTGGAAAAAAGATTGGCAGCAATCCGTTTGAGCAGGGCGCAGTCACCGGAGAGGTACGTGTTTTTGGCGGTCTCTTCCGAAAAATCGCAGGTGGTTTGTACAGAAAATCCGGACAGCGCCAGAAAATCCATGTTTTCTTTCAGACATTGCACGAGAAATTCCACAGGAACCGATTTTTCATCAATGGCTTCATGGTCTTCATACACGAGTGCATACTCAAACATCCTGTCGGTCATCTCCTGGATATCACCTGTTTTCTGCAGGCAGCGGTTGAGATAGTCCGCAGTTTTAGCAGCGTCGATTCTGCCGAGCTTCATGATTTCAAGATAGCCTTTTAAAATCGTGAGCGGTGTCCGCAAATCGTGTGACATTGCGGTGATAAGGTCCTGATTGGCGCGCCTGCTTTCTGATTCTTTTTCAATCAGGGAGGCGAGTGCAAGCCGCATATGGTCAAGTTCCCTGCTTAAGGTGCCGATTTCGTCCCGGCTGCGGATGTCAATCGTATGACTTAAATCACCCTGCGAAATCAAAAACACCTCCTGCTTTAAGTGCAGAATCTGTTTGATGCTGCGGTTCATAAACAGAAGCGGCGGTGCGAGAAACAAAAAAACACTTAAAAACAGAATCAAAAGGAAATAAAAATAGAGAAATTTATGCTTTCGGGCGGATTCGATATACACGTTAAAAGTGCCGTTTTGAAATTCCATCGGATAAAAGTCCCCATAGACAAAATTGAAAGCGGGGCTGTAGAGCGAAAGCATGTAAATACTCTGTAAAAGCGGTGTGTTGTTTGACGTATCAACTGCCGTGTGAAAGCTGCTGGCTCGGTACAGACCGTCTGCGTCACCGTAGATGGAAACACGCGTGTCAAAATCCCCAAGCGCAAAAAATCCTTTCATCTTTTCCCATTGATTTTTTCCGTCGTCATATGCCGGGACGGTGTAATCAGGCGCAGCCGCTTTTAACTCTGCAACAAATGCGTTTTCGTCCCAGGAAAAAGGAAAAATGTCTGGTGTAAGTTTTGCTGTGATGTTCCAGGCCCCTATGATATGAAGCCAGAGAAATATAAACAGCGCAATCCCTGCGATTGCAGAAATAAAAATAAGGAGGGCAAGTTTCAGCCGCAGTCCCATCGCATGAAATCTTTTAATCAAAGCAATACCCCTTTCCCCACACAGTTTTGATGTAAACCGGTTCATTTGGATTTTGTTCCAGCTTGCGTCTTAAATTGCGGATATGCACCATGACCGTATTGTTGGCACCGTAATAGTAAGGCTCCTGCCAGACTGCTTCGTAGAGATGTGCCGCGGAAAAAATCTGTCCGGGGTGAAAAAACAGCAGGGAAAACAGGGAATATTCTGTCTCGGTCAGGTCAATTTTCTTGGATTCTAAGAAAACAGTGCGGTCCTTTTCACAGACGCGGATGCCGTGGTGCGTGACAGTTTTGGCAGAAGGTTCCTCCTGACTGGTAAGAGGAGCGGCATCTTTTCCGCGGTAAATCTGGTAACGGCGGAGCAGCGCTTTGGTGCGGCTTAACAGTTCATTATAAGAAAACGGCTTTGTCAGATAATCGTCTCCGCCGGAAGAAAAACCGAGCGTTTTGTCACTCTCCTTGGAACGGGCGCTCAAAAAGAGCAGCGGGGCGTTGGAAAGCTCGCGGATTTTCAGACAGGTCTGATAGCCGTTCATCTCGGGCATCATCACATCGAGAATAATCAGGTCGATGGAATGTGCGGCAAGAAGCGACAGTGCCGCCGCACCGCTTTGCGCCGAAAAAACGGTGTAATTTTCTCCTTCTAATAAAATGGTCAGAATTTCAAGGATTTCCGGGTTGTCGTCTACAACCAGAATATTCGCTTCATTCATGTTCACACCTCCGATGGCATCTGCTGTCTATTATACATGATTTCAAAACGATGAAAATAAAATGAACCAAACTTAAGAAATCTTTAGATTTCTTTGGAACGGTGTCAGGGGGATTTTTAAAAAATGATTTTTACAATAGGCTCATCCAGAAAACGGGAGGGAGCTTATGAAAAACAAATTATTTCAGGTGATGGCGGCAGCTATCCTGATTCTCGTGGCACTGCTTCTTATGGGAGGAGACAGAGTGAGAACGATTGACAATGTTGCAAATGTAGAAAACTACAACTATAAGGGAAACTATGATAAGGAAAAGGCGGTGCCGTTAAAGGCGTGTGACTATTCTTTCTGGGAAACCGTGCTGCTTCCGGGGACCGGGCAGCTCTCCGGGGAGATAGCGGATTTCTGTGTGCAGGGGCTTGCGTTCACGCCGGATTATCTGCTGCTGACCGCATATGCCTTAAATGCACAGGAAAACGGCGGGCTGTATGTCTATGACAGGAAGACAGGTGCTTTTCTTGGAAAAATTCCCATGCGCCGGGGAAGCCACTTAGGCGGCATTGCCTATGGTGGAAAAAATGTGTGGGTATGTCATTCCGGGGAACGGGTGCTGTCACGGATTTCCTATAAGGCACTCTGCGGGGCGGTAAGACAGAGAACATTTAGTGTGGAGGGGTTCGAAGAGGACTATCCGTTGGATGACGAGCCGTCCTGCCTGACGGAGGAAAACGGACGGCTTTTTGCCGCGACATTTCGGGATAAAGTGGAATCGAGGATGACAGCTTACCGCTACGATGAAAATCGTGACAGGCTTGTCGCAGAAAATGTGTATCAGATTCCACCGAAGGTCCAGGGGGTCGCGTTTGATGCGGCGGGAAATGTCTGGTTTTCAACGTCCTATGGGCGGAAAAATTCTTCCTTTTTATTGAAATACAAGGCACTTGCGGCAGTGGGAGAGGAGGGTGTGCAGCCGGAAGCGGTGGTGGAGCTGCCACCCTGTTCCGAGGAGCTTGCCGCCCAGAACGGGAAGTTTTATATCGTGTTTGAGTCGGCGTGCCGCAAATATAAAGAGGGCACGGACGGGCGTGGAAAGAGCCGCTCTCCGTTAGACAAAATCCTTCTTCTGGAAAAATTTTCTGAAATTTAGTTGACAAACGGATTGGTCTGACATATACTTTGAAAAGCAAAAGATTTGATAATCAAAATATTTGCAAGTCAAATAATTTCAAAATCAAACAAATTGAAAGGATGAATCAGACCAATGTTAGAAAAAATGAAGAAAATTATCGCAGAGCAGTTGAATGTAGAGGAGAGCACCATTACACCGGAGTCCAGCTTCAAGGACGACCTCGGAGCAGATTCCCTCGATTTATTTGAACTGGTGATGGCATTGGAGGAGGAATTTGGCGTGTCCATTCCTTCGGAAGATTTGGAAAATATCAAAACCGTAAACGATGTGATGGAGTACCTTAGCGCAAAGGAGTAAGCAGACGGGATGGAAACGAGGGTAAGCAGATTATTGGGGACGACATATCCCGTCATTCAGGGCGGCATGGCATGGGTGGCTGAGTACCATCTTGCGGCAGCCGTATCCAATGCGGGAGGGCTTGGAATCATCGGAGCGGCAAGTGCACCGCCGGAGGTGGTGAGAGAGCAGATACGACAGGCGAAGAAACTGACAGACCGTCCGTTTGGAGTCAATGTCATGCTGTTAAATCCAAATGCCCCGGAGGTGGCAAAAATTGTCATCGAAGAGGGCGTGAAGGTAGTTACCACAGGCGCCGGCAATCCGGCAAAATTCATGGATGACTGGAAAGCGGCAGGCGTTGTCGTAATTCCGGTTGTGGCAAGTGTTGCGATGGCAAAGCTGATGGAGCGCGGGGGCGCCGATGCGGTTGTGGCAGAGGGAATGGAATCCGGCGGACACATCGGGGCACAGACAACGATGACACTGGTGCCACAGGTGGTGGATGCGGTTAATATTCCGGTCATTGCGGCGGGAGGAATTGCAGACGGCAGAGGCGTTGCGGCGGCAATGATGCTCGGAGCCGAGGGTGTGCAGCTTGGAACCCGTTTTGTGACGGCAAAAGAATCCATCGCGCACGAAAACTACAAAGAACGTATCATTAAGGCGAAGGATATTGACTCGGAAGTGACCGGCATGAGCACCGGACATCCAATCCGCGTGCTGCGCAACCAGATGAGCAGAGAATATCTGCGCATGGAAAAGGAAGGCGCTTCCTTTGAGGAGCTTGAACAGCTGACACTCGGTTCTTTACGCAAGGCAGTCATGGACGGCGATGTGAAGAATGGAAGCCTGATGGCAGGGCAGTGCGCCGGGCTGGTAAAAAAACAGCAGAGCTGTAAGGAAATCGTAGAAGAGCTGATGACAGAGGCAGATGAACTGTTAAACAGATAGAAAGGGCAGGATACAGACAATGGGAAAACGGGCATTTCTTTTTCCGGGACAGGGTTCCCAGTACATCGGAATGGCGCAGGGATTCTATGAGCAGATTCCGGTTTGCAGAGAGGTTTTTAAGGAGGCATCGATAAGCGCAATGCTTGACGTAGAAGCGCTGTGCTTTCAGCCAAACGAGCAGATACATATCACAGAGTACACACAGATTTGTATGCTGACCGCAGAGGCGGCAATTCTTGCAGCATTGCAGGAAAAAGGCGTAACGGCGGATGTGACCGCAGGCTTAAGTCTTGGTGAATACGGTGCACTCATTGCAGCGGGCGTTCTGACACGGAAAGATGCGTTTGCACTGGTGCGAAAGAGAGGAATCTATATGCAAAAGGCAGTGCCGGTAGGCGGTGCCATGGCGGCAGTGTTAGGACTTGCGGCAGATGTGATTGAGTCCGTATGTGAACAGACCGAAGGAATGGTTTCCATTGCAAACTATAACTGTCCGGGACAGATTGTCATCACCGGGGAAGAGCGCGCGGTTGCGGCGGCAGGAGAAGCCTTAAAAGAGGCAGGGGCAAGAAGAATTGTTCCGCTTAAGGTCAGCGGCCCGTTCCATTCACCGATGTTAAAAGAGGCCGGGGAGCAGCTTGCCGGGGAACTTGAAACAGTGACGGTGCATGAGCCGAAGATTCCGTATCTGTCAAATGTGACAGCGGACTATGTGACAACAGCGGAGCCGGTAAAAGAACTCTTACGTCTTCAGGTGTCATCTTCCGTGCGCTGGCAGCAGAGCGTCGAGCGCATGATTGCAGACGGTGTGGATGAATTCGTGGAAATCGGACCGGGCAGAACGCTTACCGGATTTTTAAAGAAAATCAATCCGAATGTAAGCTGTGTCAGCATTGATAAATTAGAAGATTTTGAAAAATATATAGAAACGCAGGGACGCTAAAAGCCAGGCGTAAGAGAGGAACAGGATGCAGGAGAACCAGGAAAAGATTGCGCTTGTCACGGGGGCAGGCAGGGGAATCGGAAGCGCTATTGCAAAGACATTAGCGGCAGATGGCATGTTTGTTATCATCAACTACAACGGCTCAAGGGAGCGCGCCGAGAAAGTCGCAGAGGAAATCCGCGCGGCAGGCGGAAAAGCGGAGACTTATCAGTGCAATGTTGCAGACTTTAACGCTTGTGGAGAGATGATACAAAAGCTTTTAAAGGAACACGGACATATCGACGTATTGGTCAATAATGCCGGGATTACAAGAGATAATCTGGTGATGAAGATGACGGAGGAGGAATTTGACGCCGTTCTTAGCACCAATTTAAAAGGAACCTTTCATACAATCAGACATTTGTCACGCTATCTGTTAAAACAGCGTTCCGGAAAAATCATCAATATTTCTTCGGTATCCGGGGTTTTGGGAAATGCCGGGCAGGCGAATTACAGCGCGAGCAAGGCGGGCGTGATTGGGCTGACAAAGAGTGTGGCACGCGAGCTTTCCTCTAGAGGGATTACCTGTAATGCAGTGGCACCGGGATTTATTGCAACGGATATGACAGAGCAGATGCCGCAGGCGGCAAAGGACGCATTAGAGGAGAAAATACCGTTACAGAGGGTAGGAACACCGCAGGACATTGCGGATGTCGTTGCATTTCTTGCATCGGATAAGGCATCGTATCTCACAGGTCAGGTAATCTGTGTGGACGGCGGCATGAGTATTTAAGGAGGCAGATATGAGCAGACGAGTTGTGGTAACCGGAATGGGAGCGATTACCCCCATCGGAAACAGTGTAAAAGAATTTTGGCAGGGTGTAAAGGAAGAAAAGACAGGATTTGGTGAGATTACACATTTTGATGCTTCCGAATACAAATGTCATCTTGCGGCGGAAGTAAAGGAGTTTGATGCAAAAAATTACATGGACCCGAAGGCGGCAAAGCGGATGGAATTATTCTGTCAGTATGCGGTAGCGGCGGCAAAAGAGGCGATTGCGGATGCGGCGCTTGACATGGAAAAAGAGGACGCCTTTCGTGTGGGCTGTGCCATCGGAAGCGGAACCGGAAGTTTACAGGCATTAGAGCGGGAAGAGAAAAAATTAAATGAAAAGGGACCGGGACGTGTGGCTCCGCTTTTAGTACCGCTTATGATTTCCAATATGGCGGCAGGAAATGTGTCTATCCAGTTCGGATTAAAAGGAAAGAGCTTAAACGTTGTGACAGCCTGTGCGACAGGAACGAACACCATCGGCGAAGCGTTCCGGAGCATCCAGTACGGGGAAGCAGACGTGATGGTGGCAGGCGGTACAGAGGCAGCAATCTGTCCGATTGGAATTGCCGGATTTTCTTCCCTGACTGCACTCACAAGTGAGTCCGACCCGACACGCTGTTCCATTCCGTTTGATAAAGAACGCAGTGGATTTGTCATGGGCGAGGGCGCAGCGGTTGTAGTATTGGAAGAACTAGAACATGCAAAGGCAAGAGGGGCAAAAATCTACGCAGAGGTGGCAGGCTACGGCTGTTCTTCCGATGCGTACCACATCACCTCTCCGGCAGAGGACGGTTCCGGGGCAGCCTATGCAATGACTGCCGCAATCCGGGATGCGGGACTTGCGCCGGAAGATATTCCGTATATCAACGCACATGGAACCTCAACACATCACAACGATTTGTTTGAGACAAGAGCCATCAAACTTACCTTTGGTGAGCATGCAAAAAAGTTAAAGGTTAATTCAACAAAGTCCATGATTGGTCATCTGCTCGGTGCGGCGGGAGCGATTGAATTTATCACCTGCGTCAAGGAGATGGAAGAGGGATATGTGCATGCGACGGTCGGCTACAAGACACCGGATGAGGAGCTTGACCTTGACTATTGTAAGGAAGCCGTGCAGATGGACGTTTCGTGTGCACTGAGCAATTCGCTGGGATTTGGCGGACATAACGCCAGTATTCTGCTGAAAAAATATGAGGTATAAGGATGTCAGTTTTAACGACAAAACAAATTATGGAGATTCTCCCACACCGTCATCCGTTTCTTTTGATTGATACTGTGGAAGAGATTGAATATGGAAAACGTGCGGTGGCAAAAAAGAGCGTCACCTACGCAGAACCTTATTTTGCAGGACATTTTCCGGGAGAACCGGTGATGCCGGGCGTGCTAATCATTGAGGCACTGGCGCAGACCGGAGCGGTTGCAATTCTTGGGTTGGAAGAAAATCGTGGAAAAACGGCTTATTTTGCGGGAATTAACAGTGCAAAATTCAAGCAGAAGGTTGTGCCGGGGGATGTGCTGACGCTTGAGACGGAGATTATCCGGCAAAAAGGTCCCATCGGCGTGGGAAAGGCAGTTGCATCCGTGGATGGAAAAATAGTCTGTATCGCAGAGCTGACGTTTGCAATCGGCTAACGGAGGAGAGAAAGATGGCTTTATTTCAGAAAAAAGTAGTGACAGAAGAGCCGAAAGAAGAAAAGCCGGCAACGATTGTGTGTCCGGCATGTGGCAGGGAAATTGATAAAGAAGAGACAGAAAAAAATAAATATGTCTGCTATGAGTGCGGAAATTATTTCCGGGTGCGCACGAGCAACCGGATTCGCATGGTGGCAGATGCAAAGAGTTTTGAACCATGGTTTGAAGACCTTGAGATGACAAATCCGCTAGACTTTCCGGAGTATGATAAGAAGGTTGCGGCGGCAAAGGAAAAGACCGGGCTGCACGAGGCAGTGACCGTTGGAAAGTGCCGGATTTTCGGGCTTGAGACGGTGCTTGGAATCTGCGATGCAAGATTTCTTATGAGCAGCATGGGACACGTAGTAGGAGAAAAAATTGCGCTTGCCGTAGAAAAAGCGACGGAGCTAAGGCTTCCGGTGATTTTATTCTGTTGTTCCGGCGGGGCGAGAATGCAGGAGGGAATTGTCTCGTTAATGCAGATGGCAAAAACTGCGGCGGCATTTAAACGTCATTCTGACGCCGGACTTTTATATGTTCCGGTGCTCACAGACCCAACGACAGGCGGTGTGACCGCAAGTTTTGCAATGCTTGGAGACATTATTCTGGCAGAACCGGGGGCATTGATTGGATTTGCAGGTCCGCGCGTCATTGAGCAGACTATCGGACAGAAGCTGCCGGAGGGTTTTCAGCGTGCAGAGTTTCAGTTAGAGCATGGATTTGTCGATGCCATTGTGGAGCGCAAAAACTTAAAAATGACATTGTACCAGATTTTAAATTTCCACCGCGAAGGCTTGAGCGGATATGCAAATTTTGACAGACTGCGCAGTGATGACAGCTATGAGCCGACCGAGCTTATGAAAGAGCGTGCGGCAAAAGCGGGCGTTTTGAACGCATGGCAGAAGGTGAAGGCAGCAAGAAATGTGGACCGTCCGGCTTCGGTGGATTACATTGCACGAATTTTTGACGATTTCATGGAATTGCACGGCGACAGATATTTTAAGGATGACCCGGCGATTGTGGGCGGAATTGCAGCACTTGACGGACAGCCGGTGACAGTGATTGGCGTTCATAAGGGAAAAGACATGAAAGACTGCGCACTGCGCAATTACGGAATGCCGTCCCCGGAGGGCTACCGCAAGGCACTCCGCCTGATGAAGCAGGCAGAGAAGTTCCACCGACCGATTATTACATTTGTAAATACTCCGGGAGCGTATCCTGGAATGGGAGCAGAGGAACGCGGTCAGGGAGAAGCAATCGCAAGAAATCTCTACGAGATGGCGGGATTAAAGGTCCCGGTTTTATGTATCATGATTGGCGAAGGCGGAAGCGGCGGAGCATTGGCGCTTGCAGTCGGCAATGAGGTATGGATGCTTGAAAATGCGACCTACTGCGTGCTTTCCCCGGAGGGCTTTGCATCGATTCTCTGGAAGGATGGCAAACGTGCCAAGGAGGCGAGCGAGGTCATGAAGATTACAGCGCATGACTTAAAGGAGCTTCATGTCGTGGAGCAGGTGCTTCCGGAATATGGAACGGCAGATGAGAAGGCATGTGAGTCGATTGCCCGCAACATGAAGGGACAGATGAAAAAGTTTTTAGAGCGGCAGGAAGGCAAGACGGGAGAGCAGCTTGCGGCGGAGCGGTATGACCGTTTCCGAAAATTTTAGGAAGGATTTCAGATATGGAGATTAGAATAATAGGAACCGGAAGCGCGCTTCCGGCGCGCAGAGTCACAAATGAAGATTTAAGCCATATTATGGACACCTCCGACGAGTGGATTAAAAGCCGTACCGGAATCCGTGCACGCCATCTGGCTGTGGAGGAGACAACCACAGGGCTTGCCACAGAGGCAGCAAAAAAGGCACTTCTTCAGGCAGGCGTGCAGCCGGAGGAGCTTGATGTTATCATTGCAGCGACCGTTACAGCGGATAAATTTCTTCCAAATCTTTCCTGTGAAGTGCAGAGCGCACTCGGCGCAAAAAATGCCGTTGCGTTTGATTTAAATGCTGCCTGTTCCGGGTTCCTGTTCGCACTTGACGTTGCCAGACGCTACTTGGAGGACGGAACGCATAAGAAGGCGCTTGTCATCGGGGCGGAGACGCTTTCTAAGATTATGGACTGGCAGGACAGAAGCACCTGCGTACTGTTTGGAGATGGTGCGGGGGCTGCTGTTTTAAGTGCCTGCGAGGAAACGGGGGAAAAGCGAGGAATTCTAAGTACGGTGCAGGGTTCAGACGGCAGCAGGGGAGAAGTGCTGCGCTGCGATAACCGGCCGGTCAGCAACCCATATACAGCAAAGTATGAAAACACACTTTCCTATGTGTCGATGAACGGACAGGAGGTGTATAAATTTGCGGTGAAGACGGTGCCGGAGGTGATTAAAGAGGCAGTTGCTGTAGCAGGGCTTACCGTCGAGGAAATCGACCATTTTCTGTTGCATCAGGCAAATTACCGCATCATTGAATCCGTGGCAAAACGGCTGCATCAGCCGATGGAAAAGTTCCCTACAAATCTTGAGGAATGTGGAAATATTTCCGCAGCCAGCGTACCGATTTTACTTGATAATGAAAATAATCATGGTATGATAAAGAAAGGGGAAAAAATCGTTTTGGCAGGATTCGGTGCAGGGCTGACATGGGGTGCGGCAGTACTGGTCTGGTAGCTTGGAGGCTGACTGCCATATAAGGAGTATGACATATGTCGACAGATGAAACACTCAATGAACTGCTGGTCCGGCTTTTTAAGGATATTATGGAAATAGAAGGAAGATGTCTGGTGACAGACCCGTATACCGACATCAGCTATAACGATTTCCATATTATAGAAGCGATTGGCACAAAGGAACCGAAGAGCATGAGCACCGTGGCAAAGCTGATGAACGTTACCACAGGAACGCTCACCAAGGCGATGGACGGGCTCACGGAAAAAGAATATGTGATTCGGGAACGCAGTAAGCAGGATAAGCGCGTGGTCTGGGTTTACCTGACGGAAAAGGGAAAGGCAGCCTATAAGCACCACGAGGAATTTCACTGGCGTATGATCAGTCATATCAAAGAAGGGTTAAATGATAAGGAGCTTCCTGTATTAATTTACTCTCTTGCCAAACTTGTCGATTTTTTCCAGTCTGTTTATGAACCGGAGAAACAGGACGAATAGAGACAAAGGAAATGGAGAAACGCATATGAGCAAGGGAACATTTGGAAAGAACGCCTGGGCGCTTTTTCTGCTTTTATTGGCAGGAATCGTGCTCGGTGGATTTATTGGGACACTGACAGCAGGAGTCCCTTTTTTGAGTTGGTTAAATTATGGACAGAGCTTTGGACTGACAAGCCCTGTGGTACTTGACCTTGGCGTTTTGGTGCTGACATTCGGGCTTACTATCCGCATTACTATCGCGAGCATTATCGGGGTACTGCTTGCCATTTTAATCTACCGCTTGATCTGATAAAATGTACGACTTTAACAATTTAGCGGAGTAAAGAAAAAAATATTGCACTGGAAACAATTTTGTATTAAAATAAATTCCGTAATACGAAATCAGCCCGGTGCAGGGGAGTTTTTCTCCATTTACACTGCGGATGAACTATGAATCATAAGGAGATTAGAAGAATGGGATACGTTGATGAAGTACTCGCAAAGGTAAAAGAAAAAAATGCTTCAGAACCTGAATTTTTACAGGCTGTTGAAGAGGTATTGGAGTCTTTAAGACCTGTTATTGATGCAAATGAGGAATTATACCGCAAGAATGCAATTCTTGAGAGAATCACAGAGCCGGATCGTCAGATTATGTTCCGCGTTCCTTGGGTAGATGACAATGGTCAGGTTCAGGTAAACAGAGGTTTCCGTGTACAGTTCAACAATGCCATTGGACCATACAAGGGAGGATTAAGACTTCATCCTTCTGTAAACCTTGGAATTATTAAATTCTTAGGTTTTGAGCAGATTTTTAAGAATTCCCTTACAACACTTCCAATCGGTGGTGGTAAAGGTGGTTCTGACTTCGACCCGAAGGGAAAATCCGACAGAGAGATTATGGCATTCTGCCAGAGCTTTATGACAGAGCTTTCCAAATACATCGGCGCTGATGTAGACGTTCCGGCAGGTGATATCGGAACAGGCGCTAGAGAAATCGGATATATGTTTGGTCAGTTTAAGAGAATCCGTGGCTCTTTCGAGGGCGTACTTACCGGTAAAGGACTTACATACGGCGGTTCCCTTGCACGTACACAGGCTACCGGATATGGTCTGTTATACTTAACAAATGCGTTATGGAAAGATCACGGTAAGAGCCTTGAAGGCAAGACCGCAGCAGTTTCCGGTTCCGGTAACGTAGCAATCTACGCAATCGAGAAAGCACAGCAGTTAGGCGTGAAAGTTGTAACATGTTCTGATTCTACAGGCTGGATTTATGATCCGGAAGGAATCGATGTTGCATTATTAAAAGAAGTAAAAGAAGTAAAACGTGCACGTTTAACCGAGTACGCAGCTGCAAAACCATCCGCAGAGTACCATGCAAAACAGAATGGTGAGCACGGCGTATGGCAGTACAAGGTTGACCTGGCTCTTCCATGTGCTACACAGAACGAGTTAGACCTTGAGGATGCTAAGATGTTAGTAGCAAACGGCGTTACTTCTGTAACAGAGGGTGCTAACATGCCTACTACACTTGAAGCTACCAAATACTTACAGGAGAACGGTGTATTATTCGTAGGTGGTAAAGCTGCCAATGCCGGTGGTGTTGCTACTTCCGCATTAGAGATGAGCCAGAACTCCGAGAGACTTTCCTGGACCTTTGAAGAGGTTGATGGAAAACTCAAAGGAATCATGGAGACCATTTATGCAAACATCAGCGATGCGGCAAAGAGATACAATGCAACCGTTGGCGGACAGACCGACTATGTAGCTGGTGCAAATATTGCAGGATTTGAGAAGGTTGCAAATGCTATGTTAGCACAGGGTGTTTGCTAATTCATTAGCAGATAAACTGCGATTACAGCTAAAAAACGATTGAGAAACGTCCCCGTATATTGCTGGAAACAGTAGTATGCGGGGGTTTTGCTTGTATTAGGGGTAGTACAGACGTTTTTCTATTTCATAAAGGTGAAGACGAAGAAGGAGAGCAGGACTAATGTTTGGATATTTTGGATTTTCATATGTAGGACTGATATTTCTGCTAATGCTGATGATTGCCAGTATGATTCTGGGGATAGGACATATTGGGATACATTTACAGCATCGGAGAGAGGTTAAAGATAAAGTATGAAGACAATCTATCTAATGAGACATTCCATCCCGGAACGAATAGACCTTCCAACGGAACAGATACCGTTGTCGGAAGAGGGAAGAAAACTGGTATTAGAGAAAAAGAGCGCATTTTGCGGAATTGCGAAATGCTTCAGTTCTCCATATAAAAGAGCCATAGAGACGGCAAAGCTGATAACAGACAACGTGGAAATCGTGGAGGGGCTTCACGAGAGAACGATTGGGGAGGCAAAAGAGGATTTCTGGTATAAACAATATTCTGATTACGATTATCGTAATGTTGGCGGAGAATCGTTAAATGAAGTGAAAATACGGATGAAAAAGGCGATGGAGGGAATCCTTGGAAAAATGGAGGATGGAGAAAGCGCCCTGGTGGTTTCGCATGCAACGGCAATTTGTTCCTATTTTTTGAATGACTGCAAACTGGAAGTCATTGATGCTTCTGCCAAGGAAAGAAGGATTACATTTCAGAAGCGGGTGATTTTAAATGGGAAATTAAATCCTGCGGATTATTTTATCATCAGGTTTGGGAACGATACGATTATGGATATTGCATCTTACCCCCAAAAATGAACAGCTTACCGCAATTTCATTGCGGCAGGCTGTTCTTTTTCGTATGATGATAATGCGAAGAGCAGAAAGGGGAGCGGACATGGAAAATGCAATTACCGTAAGCGGGTTGAAAAAATACTTTAAAGATGTAAAAGCTGTGGATAACATCAGCTTTCAGGTAGAGCGTGGGGAACTGTTTGGATTTCTCGGCGTAAACGGTGCGGGAAAGTCGACCACGATTAACATGATGTGCACGCTGTTTCGTCCGACGGAGGGAGAGCTTGAAATCTGCGGATACCGCGTGGGCACGCAGGACGAGGAAATCCGAAAGAGAATCGGTGTGGTCTGGCAGAATAACTGTCTGGATGAGAAGATGACCGTGAAAGAAAATCTGTATGTGCGCGGCGCAATGTATCAGAGGGAAAAGGGCGGACAGAAAAGGAGTCTGCGAAGTGAGGCAGAGTATGTCCGGGAAAAATTGCAGTTGCAGGATATCTGGGACAGAAGGTATGAAAAATTGTCCGGCGGGCAGAAGCGGAGATGTGAAATTGCAGCCGCATTTTTAAACCAGCCGGAAGTGTTGTTTTTGGATGAGCCGACAACGGGACTTGATCCGGCGACCAGAAAAATGGTCTGGGAGAGCATTGATGCGCTGCGGAAGGAGCATCACACGACGGTTTTTCTCACCACGCATTACATGGAGGAGGCTGCGCGGGCAGACCACATCGCAATTATGGACGCCGGAAAAATCAAGGAACAGGGAACACCATTTACCCTGAAAGAAAAATACACCAAAGATTTCGTGCGTCTTGTCCCAATCGAAGGAAGGCAGCAGGAATTTGAGGCGCAGCTTTTGGCGGTCTGCGGGACGGACACATCCCTAAAACAGGACGGAGGAGCCTATGTGTTAAAGGTTTCTGACAGCATGGAAGCACTTCCGTTGCTGAAAAATGTGGAGCCGTTTCTGAAAGGCTTTGAAGTGATAAATGGAACGATGGATGACGCGTTCCTTAATATTACAGGAAAAACACTGGCGGATGCAAAGGGAGGGGAGTAACGATGAGAGAAGTTTATTATCTGACAAAACGAAATTGTCTGCTTTATCTGAGGGATAAAAGCGCGGTCTTTTTTTCAATGCTGTCAATGTTGATTGTACTGGGACTGATGGTGATTTTTCTTGGAAATCTGAACAGTGAAGCGGTGCTTAATATCATCGAGACCTATGGAAACCGTGCGGTGACGGAGGCAGACAGGGAGAATGCTGCCTATCTGATACAGATGTGGACGTTAGCGGGAATTCTGCTGGTAAATGCAGTGACGGTGACGCTTACGGTTCTTGGCGGGATGGTGGTTGATGAGACGCAGAAGCGAATCATGGCATTTTATGTGACACCGGTAAAACGGTTATATCTGGCACTTGGCTATATTTTATCGGCGTGGATGATTGGGTCTGGCATGTGCCTGTTGACACTTGGGGCAGGAGAATTGTATTTTATAGGAAAAGGATTTGGTGTGCTTCCGTTACAGGTACTTTTAAAGCTGGCAGGAATGATTGTCTGCAATGCGTTTACCTTTTCGGCACTGGGATATATGATAGCACTTTTTGTACACAGCAACAGTGCATGGAGTGGAATACTTACAATTATAGGAACACTGGTCGGATTTGCGGGAGGAATTTATCTGCCGATGGGTGAACTTTCGGAGAGCGTCGGAAATATTTTAAAATGTTTTCCTATCCTGCACGGTGCAGCAATGATGCGTGAAACAGCGACGGCAGAGCTGGTTGAAAAAACTTTTGCCGGAATGCCGGAGGGACTGATTCCGATTTATAAGGAAGAGATGGGAATCACGCTTACAATGAACGGACAGGTGCTTGATGTAAAATGGCAGATGGTACTGCTTTTTGCCTATGCGGCGGCTGCAATTGTGATAGCGGTGTTTGTGACCGGGAAACGGAAGTTAAAAGACCGATAGAAAGATGTGGAGATGGATATGAAAATTACGATACAGGATTGTCCGGACGGGGAAGAGGAGGAAATCATCATCCGCTGCCGGAAGATGGACGAACAGATGCTAAAAACCATCTATGCGCTCAAAGCCGGGCGGGAAAAGCTTACCGTGTCAAAAGACGATAAGCTGTTTATGGTGCCTCCGGCAGAGATTTATTATTTTGAGGCGGTGGATAACCGGGTGTTTGCCTACATGGACAGGGAAGTGTATGAGACAAAGCAAAAGCTCTACGAGCTTGAGGAGCGTTTTGCAAACACAGATTTTTTCCGGGCGTCAAAATCAACGATTATCAATCTGGTGAATGTGAAAAATTTAAGCCCTTCGTTTGGCGGCAGATTTGAAGCGTGTATGAAAAATGGAGAGCGTTTGCAGATTTCAAGGCAGTATGTGCCGGAGCTGAAGCGCAAGCTTGGCTTAAAAGGGCAGGAGGAATGAAAAATGAAAAGAATAGGATTTATCTTCAATACATTTGCGATGGTTACGACACTTACGCTGGCTGCGGTTGCTTTTTTTACCCTGGTACTTTCCCCAACGGATGCCATCAGTCCACTCATATTGCCTGAAATTCTTGGCGCATCGCTTTTATGTGCACTCAGTACCCTGATTTTTCCGTGGGGAAGAGGCATGAGAATCGGGGAAGTCATCATTAGGACCGTCATACATTATCTCATCATTAACGCCATTATTCTTGGATGCGGGTATCTGTTTGGCTGGTATAATATCAGAAATCCATGGAGTGTTCTTGTCATGATGATTACGATTGCCCTGATTTACGTGTGCATGTCTGCGCTGGCATGGAAGCGCTCGTTTGACGAGGCAAAACGCATGAATGAAAAATTACAGGAGTACCAGAAGCGGTAGATGATTGAAACTCTCGTTCTGGGACTGCAAAAACATAAATATTAGATAAGCATCTAATATTGATGTTGACATACGTGAAATAATGTCCTATAGTAAGTACAACAACATTGTTAGACGAATATCTAATATTAAAGCAAGACAAACGTCTAAAGGAGGAAGTACGATGCGCTATAAGGACATTTTTTTACAAAAAGAGTATAGGAAGGTGCTGGTGGCAAACGTTATCAGCCGGTTCGGGGATTCGATTGACTCCATCGCATTTACCTGGCTGGTGTATCAGGTGACTGGGAGTGCGGCTTGGTCGGCGGCAATGTTTGCGATGAACCAGCTTCCGGGTGTGCTGGTACAGCCGTTTGCCGGGGCACTTGTGGAGGGGATGAACAAGAAACGCGTAACGGTTGCCGCAGATGTTATCCGGGGCATTGTCGTAGCGGGACTTGCCATTCTTTATTTTCTTGGAAAAGTAAATCCGTGGGTGATGGTTGCATTTACCCTCATCATTTCAACGGTCGAAGCCTTTTGCGGACCGGCATCCATGGCTTTAATTCCAAGGCTGATTGCACCGGAATATTATGAGCACGCCACTTCGCTCAATTCTTCCATCTGTACGGTTGTGCAGCTCATCGGGCTTGGCGCGGCAGGCGTGGTAATCGGAAAACTTGGGATTGAGGGAGCAATCGCGATTGATGCCGTCACCTTTTTCGGGTCAGCGTTCATCCGGCTGACACTCCGGGTGAAGGAGGAAAAACAGGAAGCAAAACAGTTTTCTTTCGCATCCTATCTGGAGGTTTTAAAGGGCGGTGTGCAGTACCTCAAAGAGAGCCGTATTGTCAAAAATCTTTGTATGATGGGCGTTTTGGCGAATGCGGTAATCGTGCCGATTAATTCCCTGCAAAGCCCGATTATTAACGAGGTGATGGGGCAGGGAGCGGAGCTTATGAGCGCATTTGGCGTGGCACTTGTGGCGGGAATGGGAGCAGGTTCGTTTGCTTTTCCGGCTATCAGTAAAAAGCTGTCAGCGGGAAAAAAAATTGTCTGGGGCGGCGTTGGCATTGGAATTTGCATGGCTTCTTACAGTCTTGGAAACATCTGTCGCGGACAGGTGGTGGCAGTATATGCGCTTACAATCATAGTTTCATTCCTGCTTGGATTCTTTGCAAGTGTAATTTCGGCAACCACAAGTGTGGCGCTTATGAAGGAAGTGACGCAGGAATACCTCGCACGCGTTGGAGCCATTTTTGGCGCCGCTGCAAGTGCTGCCACTCCGGCGGCTTCGCTGCTGGTCGGCGCACTGGTTGTTCCATTTTCCACTTCGCAGATTCTTGTCGTCAGTGGCGCAGTTTGTGTTATACTGTTTTTAGGAATTGCAGCCGCAAAAGTACGATTTGAATAGGAGAGATTGGATTTGCAGAAACAGACAGTAGCAGAAAGAAGAAATGACATTTTTGAAGCGTATACGCTTCTTCGCAGTGTTGCATCCGATGTGGACATGAAAGCTGAGCAGGAGGAGATTCAGAGAAGTTATCCGAATCTGGACTGGAAAAAGGCAGAGCTTTTGATTTCGGTGACACAGAACATAGAAGCCGAGGCAAAAAAGATTTTTAAGAACCGGGATGAGGTGACATTTTATTTTGCAGGAAACGCAGGCGGGGAAGGCTGCATTGCAAATCTGCTTCTTCTCTGGAAGGAATGTCCGGAGGTGGAATATGAGAGCGTTGATGCGCTTTTTGCGGACATGGCGGCACTGACGCAGGAAGAGTATTTTAAGCGGTTTGGAAAGCGTCTGCTGAACTATGGTGCACGGATTGGGGATGATGAGGAACGGGAGTGGAAGGATGCGATGGAAATCTGCCGTTTCATCGCGCAGATGGAGCTTCCTGAGGAAGAAAAGTGGCGAATCCAGCAGGTGTTTATCAATCCGGAAAAGTACCGGATACAGCTGGAAACGCTTTTAAAAGAGGCAATCGACATTCTGCACCGGTATGACAAGGAACTGACTGCTGTTGCAGATGAATTTGCGGCATACTGGAAAGAATTTCTGAAAAAAGAAGAGCTTTTACCTCAGTTAAAAAAGGCGCTGGGGGTTGATATGGAAGAAAATCCAAACGGGCTGATTATTTTTCCGGATATCTTTGCATGTCACACGGTTTCGCTGAGTGCGGAGACGACAAAAACAGGCGGATTTTCATCTCCTTATTACATAAGAATCGGTGTTTTAATTGGGGAATTGCTTCCGTTAGACGGCGAACTGCAAAGTTTCGGAAGTGCGGGAATGTCCGAGGAGGCGCGGGCGGAAAAAGCCGTAATAGTTTTAAAACTCCTGTCGGATAAGAGCAAATTTGAGATTTTAACCAGCATTAAGACAGAGCGGGCATACGGAAGTGAGCTTGCAAAGCGCTTTCACCTGACCACCGCCACGATTTCCCATCATATGGCGGCATTGCTTGACGCCGGACTTATAGAGGTGCAGAAGGTGGACGGCAGGGTCTATTATCGCAGCCGGACGGAGACAATCCAGGAGACATTGGAATATTGCAGGAAGGTGCTGACGGAGGAATAGATGGGGAAAAGTATCTAATTGGGCGGCGCACCCCGGATGCCGTTCTTCTTAGAGGTGAAGGACGGCATCGTAGTCCGCGTGACAGAAAAATGGTTTGCGTAAGGTTATTGCAGTGGCGTCGTATAAATATAGGAAACATTTGCGTCATCGCGCAGGGAGAGAATGGTATCTTTTTTGGCACCGATGGCAAAGCCGTAAAGCCGCAGACCGTCATTTTTTACACTGTCGATAACGGCGCTGTAATCGGAGACTTCTCCACTGTCTCCAAAGAGAGAAACAATTTCGTCATGGTCCTGTAAATAAGAGAGCAGGCTGATAAAATGGGTGGTCAGGGCGCTGTTGTCCGTCTGATAGTCATGGAAGGAATCGTCCGCGTTGTCCAACAGGCAAAGATTCGGGTAGGCATTTCTGTCCCAGTCGAGGCAGGTTCCGGAGGGCGCGGGCGTAAAACCGATATTTTTAGCTAAAAGCGTGCCATCTTCATCGGATGTATACACGGCGCACCAGAGGGAGGCGTACTGCAAATCCTCTTTGGAGTCAAGCCACGCGCTAAAGTCATCGTAGGACATAATGTCGGAGAGCGAAACATATGCGGTGTACCACTCGGTATCGGAGAGGGAGGAGAGCATTTCATAGTCCTCCTCCTTCGTGCCGAATGGTCCGATGGCGGTGCCGTCCTCGGAAGAAACCGACAGCGGGTTAGAAACACTTTCCGGCAAAACAAAGGCGTTTGCGGTTGGAAGCCGCAGAACATCCGGGTTATAGAGCGTCAGTTTCCCGCGTTCCAGACGACCGCTTACGGTTGTAAAATGCGAGGTGTAGCTTGCTGTCTGCGGAATTACAATATCGTAGCTTCCGTAGCCATTGCTGTTTGCGATGACCTCATTGCGGTAGCTTGAAGGAACAAAAAGCTCTGTGTAGACGGAGAGGTCAAGGCTCATCTGCGTGGTTGTGATGCCGCTTTCGGAAGCACGTCCGACGACTTTGTCTGGATTGTAGAAAAACAGTGAAACCACCTGCGGCAGAAGGAAAACAGCGCAGAGAGTCAGTACAAGGACAGCGGCTCCGACAGTGACGCCGAGTTTCACAAAAGCGCGGTGGATGGAGCGCTCCATCATGGCAACAAACTTTGTATCGCCGGTTTCCGCAGAAGAAGCATCGTCTTTTTCCATAGAGGATGAATTTAAAGTATCAGGGGTCAAATCATCAAAGTCCGGGATGGAACCGTTTTCATAGAGATATTCGCTGATGGCGTCCTGCCGCTCAATATCCGCTTCGACGCGTTCTTTTTCCGAATCCTTCAATTGTCCGTTTTTATATTGTTCTAACAGTTCACGGTAAGTCATAATCATGCACCTCCAGGCAGTTTTTCAGTTCTTTTTTGGCGCGGTAAGACAGCACGCGCACATTTTCCGGTGTCAGATGTAAAACAGCGGCAATCTCTTTCTGGGAAAGTCCGCTGAAATATTGTAACAGTAAAACCTCGCGTTTGTTTTGGGCAAGGCTGTTTAAGGCGGTAAAGAGCGCCCTGCGGCGTTCATCCGCAATCAGGGCATCAACCGGGGAATCCTCTGACGCGCTGCTTGTTTCCGGAAAATCCGGTGTGAAAACGGTGTGTTGCTCCTTTTTCCAATAATTAAAATAAAGATTGCGCCCCACCAGATAGAGCCATGCGCGTATATTTGCGTGCCCTTTCGGAAGGGACAGCAGTGCTTTTAAAAACGTTTCCTGTGTCATGTCTTCTGCAAGCTCCCGGTTCCTACAGAGCGCGTACAGATACAGAAAAAGTTCCCGATGGTAGTTTTGGTAAAGTGTGTTTAGCAAATCGGCATCCACATCTGTCCTCCTCTCATCAAACTGTATTTTTGAGCTGCTCACTGATATAACAACTATAACAGAAAAATGTTACAGCATAAGAAAAAATTTTTTTAAAAGGGATTGTCATTGCCGTTTCGCATAAAACAAGGTATACTGAAAGAATAAGAAGTGAAAGGATTTTAACAAATGAATATTTTATTTTTTCTGACTCCCAAAAAAGACGTAGCATTTGTGGAGGATACAGATAATCTTCGCCAGATTCTTGAGAAGATGGAATTTCACGGGTACAGTGCAATTCCGCTTCTGACCGAGGGCGGCAGATATATCGGAACGATTACAGAGGGTGACCTCTTATGGTTTTTAAAGGACAGAAACTTTCCGGAGCTTGAGCAGTTAGAGCAGATGCCGATTACGGCGATTGAACGCCGGAGAGATAATCAGGCGGTACATATTGAAGAGAGCATGGAAAATTTATTTGAAAAAGTATTGAATCAGAACTTTGTTCCGGTGGTGGACGACAACAATGTGTTTATCGGAATCATCACCAGAAAAGATATTTTACAGTACTTGGCAAAGCGTAAGTAAACGTGGAAAAACAAAGGAGAAAACATGAGTATGAAAAAAAGATTTTGCAGAGTTGGCGCATTATTGCTTGCAGGAATGCTTGCAGTGGAAGCACCGGTCACAGTGGCTGGTATGGAAAATCAGACCACACAGGTAGAAGAACAGGAGACAAGAGAGGCTTCCGGAACCGTCGTCACAAGTGAGAGTGAGCTTCGGGCGGCACTTGCAGCAGGAAAAGATACAATTGTGATAGACGGAACAGCCGTCACAATTACGGGAGAAGCTGCCGCAAACGGCGCGATGCGCCCGTTAGAGATTCCGGCGGGAACGACGATTACCGCGACAGAGGGCAGCACGCTTTGTCTGCGCTGTCCGCTTCAGCTTGCAGGAGATAATGTTACATTCCGCGACATGGAGTTAAAATTTATATCCAGCAACGCAATGGGCGGTGTTGCACACCGGGAGATTTTTCTGGCAGGACACAGCTTAACCCTTGATCATGTCGATACCTATCTGGCAGGAAATGACGGTTCGCTCGGAGACTTTGCCGGAAGTGAGGCGGAGCTTTTGCCGAGCGTCTATGCAGGTGCATTTGCGGGAAGCAGTAATCTTGGAAGCAGTGCATCCCTTACCGTCTGCAACTCCGATGGAACGACGATGTTTCAGACCATCTGCATGGGACATGATGCCGGAACGGATGAAAAAACTCCGTATAGCGGCACTGCCGTGGTGAAGATAGACGAAAACGTCGTGGTGCGTAACGGTGTTCATACAGAAGATACTGCAAGCGCACAGGTGACGGTCACAGGAAGCTCACAGGCAAAAGTTATGGATTTCTATGGCAATGAAGCAACGGTGCTCACCGTGGAGAATACAACAATTCCGAATGCGTATGTAGAAGGAATCGGTACACTTTGCATAAAAGACGGCGGCGAAGTGGAATGGAAGCAGGCAGAGACCGCAGAATTAAAGAATGTGTCTCTGGAAAACGGCGGCTGTCTGAACCTGAACCAGGTGGCAAGTACAACAGTAAAAGGAAATTTCGCCGGAACAGATACGGACGGGCGTGGAATCCTTGTCTTAAACCGTGCAGGAACAATTAATATAGAAGGAAGCGTGTCGGGAAGCACCGGCTTCTGGACGGGAAGTAAGGCGGTTCCGGGCACCATCGAAGCCGGCAGACGCTATATCGTTGCGGCAAAAAGCAGTGAAACGGATTTTGTTTTATCAGAGAAAACAAGTGCAAACGGATTTTCCCTGAACTATACAAATGGTGCATGGACAGTGGCGAGCAGCTTTATGGGACCGGAGATAGAAGCGATAGAGCTTGTTTCTTACCCCGCGAAGGTTGATATCCGCACCATCCGTCAGGAGCAGGAGGACGCCATACCGGATGATACAGTGTATGCGGAGGTTCTCTGGAAGGATGCGGACGGAGCTGCCTATGATGCGGACACCGTCGAGGATTATGGTTTTTATGATATGTCCTATGTCATCGGAATCAAGTCCGAATACTGGGAGAGTGAGGATGCTGCGGTTCTTGACCGCACCGACTGGTACAACAATGTCCGACTGATGAGCAGTCCGGACGAAGCACCGGGAAAATATTATCTGGTGGCAGGGGAAAATGCAAAGACCGGAGATTACACCTTTTTGTTCTGCTCGGACTGGTATGAGAATGAATTGACAACTGTAGGAGATGTAAAGGCATTGAAGAACCTGGTGAAAGCTGAGATGAAAGTTACGTTCTATGACGGAACCGAGACACCGACGCCGGATCCGACGCCGACACCGACACCAGACCCGACACCAACGCCAACCCCAACACCAACCCCAACACCAGACCCAACGCCGACCCCAACGCCGACGCCACATAAGCACAGCTATCAGAAGAAGGTTGTCCGTCAGGCAACCTGCGACAAAGAAGGACTGATTGAGTATACGTGTTCCGGTTGTGGAAATAAGTATACAGAGACGATTGCCAAATTAAAAGTTACCTACACCGTTAAATTTGACGGAAACGGAGCAGACAGCGGTTCCGTGGTAAATCAGAAGATTACTTACGGAAACAAAACAGCGTTAAGTGCAAACAAATTCCAGAAAAAAGGTTATACCTTTACCGGCTGGAATACAAAGAAGGACGGCAAGGGCACAGCTTATGCGGATAAAGCAGACGGTTCAAAGCTGACCAGGACAAACGGCGGCACCGTGACCTTGTATGCGCAGTGGAAGGCAAACCAGTATGCCATTACCTTTAACGGAAACGGCAGTACCGGCGGAAGCATGAAAAAGCTCTCGTGCAAGTATGGAAAGAAGTATACGCTTACAAAGAACGGTTTTAAGAAGAAGGGCTATACGTTTAGCGGCTGGAATACGAAGAAGGACGGAAAAGGAAAGACTTATAAGAACAAGGCAGAAGTCAAAAATCTTTCTGCAAAGTCCGGCGGAAAGGTGACGTTGTATGCGCAGTGGAAGAAGACAAATTACAAGATTACCTATCAGCTAAATAAGGGAAAGAACAATAAAAAGAATCCGTCTTCTTATAACATAACGACCAAAACGATTAAATTAAAAAATCCAACCCGGAAAGGATATACCTTTAAGGGTTGGTATTCTGACAAGAAGTGCACCAAAAAAGTGACACAGATTAAAAAAGGAAGTACCGGAAATATCACCCTCTATGCAAAGTGGGCGAAACAGGGGAAAAAGTAAAAATTACTTTAATTCGATACGGTTGGGCGCCGTCGCATAATAACAGGAATCAGCTCCCATGGAAGTCATGAGCTCAAAATTCTGCGGCGTTGTCCAGCCGTTATCGTTATTTTCCGGGTGCATAAGCCACTCCGGTGCATCGAAGAAAGCTAGCTTTGGAGTGGTGATGCGATAGAAGGACTCCAAGAGACCGCCGTTTCCGTGGTGCCCCATCTGGATATAATCGCAGGAGAGCGTATCCCCCCAGCGTTCTTCAATCTTATCGCTGACACGGTTTCCGACATCTGCACAGAAAATCATGGACTGTTTGTTGTTTGTAACCTTAAACATCATGGAGCCGTCGTTTGCCAGGTCAGTTGTCACCTCATCCACCCAGTCTTCGTATGCATGCAGCACAAGCACATCCAGACCGCACAAAGAAAGCGTATCGCCGGTGTGGACATAGTGCAGATTTTTGGCATCTTTCGTGAGGGAAAGAAATGTCTCATAGACGTCAAACTCATCCCATTCCTGGGCTTTCGCCTTGTATTTGTCATAATCCATTTCAATCGTATAAATATCTTTTATCATGATTCCCTGCGGGTTGGCATAAATTTCATTAAAGGCACCGATATGGTCAGGATGCGGGTGTGTTAAAATCCAGGCATCCACAGTATTCCCCTTTTTCTTTATGACAGAGCGTACCTGGGAGGCATTGCCGCTCCAGCCGCCGTCTATGACAATCAGACCACCTTTTGTGGATTCAATGGTATAAAACATCGCCTGGCTTCCGGTGTCATCTGCATACTGTGTAATATAGTAGCGGGCGGGGCTGTTGGTATCATGAACGATGTATGCGCACAAAAATACCAGAAATAAGAGCAGCAGAGTACCTTGTATTTTTTTGAAAAAAGAATTCATCACAAACACCTTTCTTTCGCTTCTATTTTATGATTCAAACACTATAATATAGTGTCCGGAAAAAAAGAAAAGTGACTTAAGAAAGAATTTATCTATCTTAAGAAAGAACTAAGAAATGCTGTGACGCATTTTGTTGTGTTCTGTCGAAAAACATGATATCTTTAAAGAGGTATGGTATCGAAAAATATACCACATAAGAGGCAGAAGAAAGGGGATTTACACTATGGATTTGTTACTCTCACCATCACTGATTATCACAGTTATTGTGATAGTACTTGTCATCATCCTTCTATGTATAGGATATGTCAAAGCACCGCCGGATATGGCATATATTATTTCCGGTATCAAGAAAAAGTCAAAGATTGTCATTGGAAAGGCGAGCATTCGGATTCCGTTTTTTGAGCGGTTGGATAAGTTGAACCTCAGACTGATTCCGATTGACGTTAAGACCAGCAATGCCGTTCCAACGGCGGATTACATTAACATTAACGTGGATGCGACCGTCAACGTCAAAATCAGCAATGACCCGGAAAAACTCCGGCTTGCAGCGGAGAACTTCTTAAATAAGCCGACCGAGTATATTGCAGCGGTGGCAAGGGAAGTGCTCGAAGGAAATGTCCGTGAGATTGTCGGAAAAATGAAGTTAGAGGAAATGGTTTCGGACCGTCAGAAATTCGCGACACTTGTAAAAGAAAATGCAGAACCGGACCTTGCAGCGATGGGACTTGATATCATCAGCTTTAATGTGCAGAACTTTGTGGATGGAAACGAAGTCATTGAGAATCTCGGTATTGACAACATTGTCAAAATCAAAAAGGCAGCGGCAATTGCCCGTGCCGAGAGCGAAAGAGATATTAAGGTGGCGCAGGCATCCGCAGACAAGGAATCGAACGATGCAGCAGTTGCGGCACAGACGGAGATTGCAAAGAAGCAGAATGAACTTGCCATCAAGAAATCTGAGTTACAGATGGAAGCAGATACCAAGAAGGCTATGGCAGATGCCGCCTACGAAATCCAGAAAGAGGAACAGAGACGAACCATCGAGATTACGACTGCCAATGCAAACATTGCAAGACAGGACCGTGAGATTGAGTTAAAGCAGAAAGAGGTTGCAGTAAAAGAGCAGGCACTCGAAGCTGAGGTTAAAAAGCAGGCAGAGGCAGATCGTTATGCAGCACAGCAGAGAGCGGATGCAGCACTTTACCAGCGCCAGAAGGAAGCAGAAGCAAAGCAGTTTGAGGCACAGCGTCAGGCAGAGGCAAGAAAGGCACAGGCAGAGGCAGACCGTTTCGCAAAGGAGCAGGATGCAGCCGGTATCCGAGCCGTCGGAGAGGCAGAGGCTTCCGCAATTCAGGCAAAGGGTCTTGCAGAGGCAGAAGCGATGGAGAAGAAAGCAGAGGCTTATGCGAAGTACAATAAGGCAGCCGTTGCCGAGATGATGATTAAGGTTCTCCCGGAGGTTGCCGGAAAGATTGCAGAGCCGTTAGCACAGATTGATAAGATTACCATTATCGGTGGAGCAGATGGCGGAAATGGTGTTGACCAGGTTGCCGGCAATGTTCCGGTTGTCATGGCAAAGCTCTTTGAGAGCATGAAGGAAGCAACCGGAATCGACCTTGCAGACATTGTGAATGCAGATTCCTATGACGCAAAGGTCAACCGCAATGTCAACCTTACCGGACTTGACAATGTGAACCTTGTGGTTTCTGACAATAAGGAGCAGAAGCCGGAGGCATAGAAATTAAATATACTTACAGAAAGGGATGCAGGCAAGGGTCTGTATCCTTTTTTGCAAAATTTCATAGATGGGAGAACAAACATGAAACCTCTGTTATGAAAATATCCGGGAAAACTGATAGGCGTCATTGCATTGCGTATGGCTGCAACGGTTGCAGGCACGGCGTTTACGCTTATGTTAGCAGAACTTTTAAACAGTGCCGTCCAGAGAAGTGTGAGACGGCTGCTTTTGACTGGCGGGACGGTCATTGTCCTCATGCTGTTGGCACAGGTGTTTGAATATGTAACATCCATCCAGAAAAACCGGTTGCTGCGGGAATGGAATGTTTTATTGAAAAGTACCTTGTTTTCAAGACTATTGGAAAAAAGCATGGGCAATTTTGAAGAGAGAAACAGCGCCAGTTACAGCAATGGACTGCTCACAGACTGTGAGTCGTTAGAACAGCTTTATTTTTCCAATTCACTGGAGCTGTTAGATGCGGTTGCAGAATTGGTGATAACATCGATTGCAGTCATCTGGATTAGTCCGGTTCTGTTTTTGGCGATGGTTTTTCTGACACTTTTAACGCTTCTTCTGATGAATGTAGGAACTGAAAAATTTCAGAGTGGAATGGAGAAATACACAAACGCAAGGGAAGTATACAGTGTCTTTTTAAAGGAAAATCTGTCGTGTTTCAGGCTCATCCGAATGTTTCAGATGAAGGAGAAGGTCAGGAAAGCGCATGACGATGCCTGTCAGCAGATGGAAGAAAAAAAGTGCAGGCAGCAGATTCAAATGGCACAGAAATCCTGTGTTATGAGTTTAGCCGGGCTTGGTTCTACCGTGCTTATCATGATGGCAGCGGCGTATCTTGCGTTAAAGGGTGCAGTTTCCGTAGGATTTGTATTAGCAGCCGGGCAATTGATTGGAAAAATTACATATCCGGTGACGGTTTTACCGGGAATTATCATGAATTATAAATCGGCAAAACCGATAGAGGAACGGCTTTCCATTTATGATGCCGGAAAGATTCGGGAAGGGAAGAAAGAAAAGACAGATAACATTCAAAAGCTGGTGGTAGAGAATGTTTCATTTTCCTACCCGAATGGAAGCAGAAACAGTCTGGATGGCGTTTCTGCGTATTTTGATGCAGGAAAAAAATATCTGCTGGTTGGGGAAAGCGGAAGCGGGAAGACAACATTGCTACAATTGCTGACAGACTGCTTTGACAGCTATGCGGGAAATGTTTTGATTGACGGGACAGAGCTGCGGAGTTTTTCTGAAGAGAGCATTTGCAGGAAAATCGGTGTTATGACACAGGAGGTTTTTCTGTTTCAGGATACTCTGCGCCAGAACCTTGCATTATATGGGGATTTTTCGGATGCAGAGATAAAGGATGCGCTGAAACGGGCAGGGCTTGACGGGGATGGGAAGTTGTTCCCGGACGGACTGGATACGATGATTGAGGAAAACGGAAGGAATTTTTCAGGAGGGGAAAAACAGCGCATTGCACTCGCGCGTGTGCTGCTTCACGGATTTTCGTGGCTGTTCTTTGATGAATTTACGTCAAATCTTGATGTGCACAATGCATTGTTAGTGGAGGAGCAGTTATTGCGGCTTGAGGGAATCACGCTGCTTACGGTTTCCCATCATCTGAGTGACAGGATTGCCCGGATGTACGATGAGATTCTTGTTTTAGACAGTGGAAAGATTGTAGAAAAGGGAACCTTTGAGGAGCTGATGGAGCGGCAGGGGGAATTTTCTAAAATGATGAGTGCAGGAAAAGCGTCATTGTAATTTCTTTTAAACGGTGTTATTCTTAACGGGATAACACCGTTTTTTGTAAAGAGGAACTGCGATGAATCAGAAAGAAATGATAAAGAAAACATTAAATATGGCGTGGCCGGCGATGCTGGAATCCTTTTTTATCGCATTTGCAGGGCTGATTGACTCATTGATGGTGAGTTCGGTCGGAGCGTATGCAGTGGCAGCAGTCGGGCTTACCACACAGCCGAAATTTTTGGGACTGGCACTTTTTATTGCGGCGAATGTGTCTATCTCGGCGCTGGTTGCGCGCAGGATGGGTGAGGGTAAAAGAGAAGAGGCAAACCGGATTTTTTCAACGTTTTTTCTATTTATCATAGCGGCAGGAATTGTAATCAGTATTCTCTTAGTGGCATTTGCAGACCCGATTATCCGGCTCTGCGGCTCGGAGACAGAAACGCATGATGCGGCAGTGTCTTATTTTCGTATCGTCATGGGTGGAATGATTTTCAATGTCATTCAGATGGGCGTCAACTCGGCACAGCGCGGGGCGGGAAACACGCGGATTACCATGCGGACCAATCTTACTGCGAGCGTGGTAAACATCGGATTAAATTATCTGCTTATCCAGGGCCATTTCGGATTTCCGGCACTTGGCGTCAAAGGTGCGGCGCTTGCAACGGTGATTGGAACCGTGGTTGCGAGTGTGATGAGCATTGTGTCAATTTATAAAGATACTACATTTATAAGTATTCCATATATCCTGAAAAATAAAATTCGTCCGGCGGCAGCGGCATTAAAACAAATCATTCATGTGGGCTACAGTGTTTTCTGTGAACAGGTTTTAATGCGGATTGGATTTATGCTGACGGCACTGATGGCGGCAAAACAGGGAACGGCGGCAATGGCGGCACATCAGGTGGGAATGAACATCATGGCGTTGTCATTTTCCTTTGGCGACGGATTGCAGGCGACAGCGGTGGCACTCATCGGATTTTCTCTTGGGGCAAAAAGCCCGGACATGGCAAAACAGTATGGAAAAATCTGCCGGCGCATCGGAAGCGCGATTTCGGTTGTACTGGCGGTTCTTTATTTCTTCGGGGCAAGATGGCTGTATGGTCTGTTCTTTGAAGAGGAGGATATCATTGCAATCGGTGTGAATATCATGTACGTGATAATCGTAATTGTAATGCTTCAGATTTCACAGGTGATTTATATGGGATGTCTGCGCGGCGCGGGCGATACGCTTTATACGGCGATAGCGTCGACCATCAGCGTTACAATCATAAGAACCATCGGCTCGTATTTCTTTGGATATACCATGGGCTGGGGAATTATCGGAATCTGGCTCGGCGTGTTAGCGGACCAGCTTTCAAGATTTCTGTTTGCAAGCATTCGCTTCCGGCAGGGAAAATGGGTTCAGATTAAGATATGAGAAAAGAAAGCTTATAGTAAAAAACAGGGACAGAAATGGCTGACCATTTCTATCCCTGCTTTTTTATTTCAATCAAAGTTTACTTCACAAGTGCTTCTGCATAATCCAGTGCTTCCACGATATTTGGCTGGAAGTTTTCCGCACCGATATGTTCAATAAATCCATCTTTTTTCATGACGGACATCGGCTGTTCGTTGACATGGGAGAAGACAAGTGTAATCTTCTTTTTCTTCGCACGCGCTGCTAACTGGCGGAGGGAGCGCATGGCGCTTGCGTCAATGGCAGGTACGCTTCGCATACGGATGACGATGACCTTGGTGGATTTTTCACTCTGAATCCGGAGAATTTCGTCTGCGGCTGCAAAAAACAGCGGACCACAAATCTCAAACACACGGATGCTGTGAGGAATATCGCGGAGCTTTTCTGCCTCGCCCGGAGTAATATCCGGTGCATCTGTGTATTTCCAAGCTTTGACATCGGCGGTCTCTGCCATACGTTTCATGAATAACATGGAGGCAAGCACGACACCAACCTCAATTGCAACAACGAGGTCAAAGAATACGGTTAAAAGGAAGGTTGCAACGAGTACGATGACATCACTCTTTGGTGCTGTTTTGCAGAGATGGAAAAAGGATTCCCAGTCTGCCATGTTCCATGCAACCACAAGAAGAACGGCTGCGAGGGTGGTCATTGGAATCAGCGCTGCAAGCGGCATCAGCACAAGCAGGATAATGGTAAGTGTGATACAGTGTGTAATTCCGGCAATCGGGGTACGTCCGCCGTTTCTTACGTTCGCTGCGGTTCTTGCGATGGCTCCGGTAGCCGGAATACCGCCGAAGAGACCGGAGAAAATGTTTCCGAGACCCTGTCCGATTAACTCGGCATTGGACTTGTGCGTGTCACCAATCATACCATCGGATACGACTGCGGAGAGCAGGGATTCGATTCCGGCGAGAATTGCGATGGTAAATGCAGGAGATAAAAGCTCCTGAATCAGTTTAAAGCTGATGGACGGCACCTGGAAGGTCGGGAAGGAAGAGGAAAGTTCTCCATAGACGCTTCCGATGGTGTTTACCGGGAGTTTGGCAAAATATACAATGGCGGTTGTCACGATAATTGCAATTAAAGAACCCGGAATCTTGTCGGTAACCTTCGGCCAGAACACTAAGATTAACACGGCGAGAAGACCGATTAACAGTGCTGTAATATTTGTAGTAGAAATATTTTTTGCATAAGCGACAACCTTGTCGGCAAATTCGGACGGAACGCTTTCCATCTGAAGACCCAGAAAATCCTTAATCTGTCCCACAAAAAGTGTCACTGCAATTCCGCAGGTGAATCCGGTTGTAATGGTATAAGGAATGTACTTAATCAGGGAACCAAAGTGGAAGATTCCCATCAGGCAGAGAAAAATACCTGCCATAATTGTGGCAACAATCAGACCGTCTGTTCCGTAGGTTGTCACGATGCCATAAATGATGACAACAAACGCTGCGGTCGGACCGCCAATCTGGACACGGCTTCCGCCGAAAAATGAGATAAAAAATCCGGCGATGATAGCGGTATAAAGACCCTGCTCCGGACTTACGCCGGATGCAATGGCAAGTGCAATTGATAGCGGCAGTGCGATAATGGCAACGATGATACCGGAAATGATATCCTTGATTGCCTGTTCTTTGGTGTAGCCTTTCATCACTTCAAACAGTTTTGGCTTTAGTTCATTCATAAGTTCTCCTCGATAAATATTAAAATTTTATAAAATTTGCATACAAGATTGAATTGTAGCACTGCGAGGGGGTGATTTCAACAGGAAATAAGAAAATCTGGGAGTTCTCTTGACAAACCAGAAAACAAATGTTAAAATACATCAATAAAATTGATTTAAAGGGGAAATAACATGAAAGCAGCAGAAAAATATGGAACCGCCTATTTTATGCCACCGGAAGTGACTTATGACTGGGTGAAAAAAGAAACAATCGAGAAGGCACCAATCTGGTGCAGCGTGGATTTGCGTGATGGAAACCAGGCGCTTATCGAGCCGATGAGTCTCGAAGAAAAGCTACAGTTTTTCCAGATGCTCGTAAACATCGGGTTTAAGGAAATTGAAGTGGGATTCCCGGCGGCATCCGATACGGAATACAATTTTATGCGTGCATTGATTGAGCGTAACATGATCCCTGAGGATGTGACGGTGCAGGTATTGACACAGGCGAGGGAGCACATCATCAAGAAAACATTTGAGGCAGTAAAAGGAGCACCGCATGCGGTCATCCATCTTTACAATTCTACATCTGTAGCACAGAGAGAACAGGTATTTAAGAAGAGCAAAGAGGAAGTCAAGCAGCTTGCAGTAGATGGGGCAAAACTGTTAAAGGAGCTTGCAGCAGAGACAGAAGGAAACTTTACCTTCGAGTACAGCCCGGAGAGCTTCCCGGGAACAGAAGTGGATTACGCCGTGGAAGTCTGCAACGCAGTCCTTGACGTATGGCAGCCGGATGAAGACCACAAGGCAATCATCAACATTCCGACCACGGTTCAGATTGCCATGCCGCACGTATTTGCCTGCCAGATTGAATATATTCATAAGCACTTAAAGTACCGTAAGAATGTCATCTTAAGCGTACATCCGCACAATGACAGAGGATGCGGCATCAGTGATGCAGAGCTTGGTGTGCTTGCAGGTGCTGACCGTATCGAGGGAACATTGTTTGGAAATGGAGAGCGTACCGGAAATGTGGACCTTGTTACGGTTGCGATGAACATGATTTGCCACGGTGTGGAGAGCGGGCTTGATTTCAGCAATCTTCCGGAAATCCGCGAAAAATATGAGCGTTTTACAAGGATGCACGTATACGAGCGTACCCCATATGCAGGAGACCTTGTGTTTACGGCATTTTCCGGCTCCCATCAGGATGCAATTTCCAAGGGAATGGCATGGAGAGAGGCAGGAAAGAGCGGAAAGAAGTGGACGGTTCCGTATCTGCCGATTGACCCGAAGGATGTGGGAAGAGAGTACGAGTCCGATGTTATCCGAATCAACAGCCAGTCCGGTAAGGGTGGTGTGGCATACATCTTAAAGCAGAACTTCGGCATCAACCTGCCGGATGCGATGAAGGAAGAGGTCGGCTATCTGGTAAAAGGTGTTTCAGACCGCAAGCATGCAGAGCTGACACCGCAGAACATTTATCAGATTTTTGAGGATGCTTACCTTAATATAAAGGATGTCTTTGATATCCCGGAATGTCACTTTAAGCAGCAGGATGGAATCCTCGCAGAGGTGACCATCGAGCAGAACGGAGAGAAGCGCGTTATCGAGACTGCCGGAAACGGACGATTAGATGCCGTAAGTAACGCCATCAAAACCTATTTTGGCATCAGCTACGAGCTTGCATCGTACCAGGAGCACGCAATTTCCGAAGGCTCTTCCGCAAAGGCTGCCGCTTATGTAGAAATCATCTGCAAAGGAAAGCCGTTCTGGGGTGTTGGTATCGATGAGGATATCATCAAGAGCTCCATTGCAGCCCTTGTCTCCGCCGCCAACAAGATGGCAAAGAGCGAGAATGTCACAGAGGGCAGGGAAGAGCGCATCGTGGAGATTATGAACTTCATCCAGACCCATTATGCGGATGTAAGCCTTGAGATGTTAGCTGACAGCTTTGGACTTTCCAAGGCATATCTCTCCAAATACATGAAGGAGAAATCCGGGCTGACCTTCCAGGAGGCAGTAAAGAAAGCACGGATGAAAAAAGCCCGCACGATGTTAAAGGATACGAACCAGACCGTTGAGGCAATTGCCACAGCCGTCGGTTATGAAAATGTGGAGCATTTTAACCGGCTGTTCAAGAAAGCTTACGATATGACACCGGTTCAGTTCCGCAGACAGTATCAGTAAAAACCTAGTGAAAATGACGAAAAACCGCGCAATTTCTGTGCGGTTTTTTTACGTGGAAAGTGTATCCTTTTTTGCCTAAAGGTTATTGACAACTAACTTACGTTAGACTATACTAACCTCGGAACCTTACAAATGAGTAGATAAGATATAGGTGGAAAAGAGGATGAGTGGTATGCCTTTGACGATGGCGAGAGCAGGAGAAGAAAATATCATTAAAAAAGTTGGCGGCAAGGAAGAGACCAGACTGTTTTTAGAGAAGCTGGGATTTGTCGCAGGTGGAAAAGTGACTGTGGTATCTGAGACGAGTGGCAACATGATTGTGAATGTAAAAGATTCACGCGTTGCAATCGGCAAAGATATGGCAAATAAAATTATGATATAGGGAAAAGAGGAGCAGTATGAAGACATTGAAAGAAGTGCCCTGCGGGCAGACTGTCAGGGTAAAGAAACTGTCAGGAGAAGGACCTGTCAAGAGACGTATCATGGATATGGGCATCACAAAAGGTGTAGAAATCTATGTGCGTAAGGTGGCACCACTCGGTGACCCGGTAGAAGTAACGGTAAGAGGGTATGAATTATCTTTGCGCAAAGCAGATGCAGAGATGATTGAAGTAGAATAATTTTTTTGCGATAGGGTTAGCGCAAGCTAACAAATATCCAAACAAAGAGTTCGCTACAACTTATTTTAAGAATACCAAAACAGGTAAAAAAGGAGTCAGAAAATGTCAGTAAAAATCGCATTAGCAGGTAACCCAAACTGCGGTAAAACAACATTATTTAATGCGCTGACCGGAGCGAATCAGTTTGTAGGAAACTGGCCAGGTGTTACCGTAGAGAAGAAAGAAGGAAAGTGGAAGGGAGATAAGGATGTTATCATCATGGACCTTCCGGGTATTTACTCCCTCTCCCCATATACATTAGAGGAAGTCGTTGCAAGAAATTATCTTATCGGAGACAGACCGGATGCAATCTTAAATATTGTAGACGGAACCAACATCGAGCGTAACCTGTATCTGTCTACACAGCTGATGGAGCTTGGCATTCCGGTTGTTATGGCAGTCAACATGATGGACCTCGTAAAGAAAAACGGCGATAAGATTCATCTTGATGAGCTTCAGAAGAAATTAGGCTGTGAAGTAGTTGAGATTTCCGCATTAAAGGGAACCGGCGTACAGGAAGCAGCAGAGCGTGCCGTAAAGGTTGCAAAGAGCAAGAAAACAGCACCGGTGGTACATAAATTTGCACCGGAAGTTGAGAGCATTATCGAAGACGTAGAATTAAAGCTGACCGGAGTACCGGAAGAGCAGAAGCGTTTCTTCGCTATCAAGCTTTTAGAGAAGGATGACAAGATTGGCACCCAGTTAAAGGTAAAGCCGGATGTCTCCGTTGAAATCGACAAGTTAGAAAAAGAGATGGACGATGATACCGAGAGTATTATCACCAATGAGAGATATGTTTATATTTCTTCCATTATCAAAACCTGCTATACTAAAAACAGCAGAGAAAAATTATCTGTTTCTGATAAGATTGATAAATTTGTCACAAACAGATGGGCTGCACTTCCAATCTTTGCAGTTGTAATGTTTATTGTATACTATGTATCCGTAACAACTGTCGGAACATTTGTAACAGACTGGACCAACGATGTACTGTTTGGTGAGATTATCCCGCCGGCAATCGAGAAGGGCTTAGTTGCCATCGGTTGTGCTGACTGGTTACAGGGCTTAATTCTTGATGGTATCGTAGCCGGTGTCGGCGCCGTACTTGGATTCGTTCCGCAGATGTTAGTATTGTTCTTATTCTTAGCTTTCTTAGAGAGCTGCGGATATATGGCACGTGTCGCATTCATCATGGACCGTATCTTCCGTAAATTTGGTCTTTCCGGTAAATCCTTCATCCCGATGTTAATCGGAAGCGGATGTGGTGTACCGGGTGTTATGGCTTCCCGTACCATCGAGAACGACCGTGACCGTAAGATGACCATTATGACAACAACCTTCATTCCATGTGGAGCAAAACTGCCAATCATCGCCATGATTGCAGGTGCGTTCTTTAACAACTCCGGATGGGTTGCAACAAGCGCTTACTTCGTAGGTATTGCAGCAATTATCTGCTCTGGTATTATTTTAAAGAAAACAAAGATGTTTGCTGGAGAGCCGGCACCATTCGTTATGGAGCTTCCGGCATATCACTGGCCAACAGTTGGTAACGTATTGAGAAGTATGTGGGAGCGCGGCTGGTCCTTCATTAAGAAAGCCGGAACCATCATTTTACTGTCAACCATCATCCTCTGGTTCTTAATGAGCTTTGGCTGGGAGAGCGGAAGCTTCGGAATGGTAGAAGAATTAAATAACTCCATCCTTGCTTCTATCGGTAGTGCAATCGCCTGGATTTTTGCACCGCTTGGCTGGACACAGGCAGGCGAAGGCTGGAAGATGGCAGTTGCAGCCGTTACCGGATTAATTGCAAAAGAGAACGTTGTAGCAACCTTCGGTATGTTATATGGTTTCGCAGAAGTTGCAGAAGATGGTGCAGAAATCTGGGGTAACCTTGCAACAGCAATGACACCGATTGCAGCATACGGATTCCTCGTATTCAACCTGTTATGCGCACCTTGCTTCGCAGCAATGGGAGCAATCAAGCGTGAGATGAACAATGCAAAATGGTTCTGGTTTGCAATTGGATACCAGTGCGGACTTGCATATGTAGTTTCACTGTGCATCTACCAGATTGGTACTCTGTTCACAGCCGGAAAATTCGGTATCGGAACAGTTGTTGCATTCCTCTGTGTGATTGCATTTATCTATCTGTTGTTCCGTCCTTACAAAGAGAGCGAAACATTAAACGTTGGCGTAAAAGCAACAGCAAGATAGTTTTAGAAACTGTTTGGGTCTTTAAAAAAAGGAGTGACTGTCATGGGAACATTTGTTGTAGGAGCTGTTTTACTTGCAATTGTAGCACTTATTGTAAGAAGTATGATAAAGGCGAAAAAGGCGGGAAAATCTCTTCAGTGTGGAGGAGATTGCAGCCATTGTGGTGGTCATTGCCATTAAAAAGAAATCTGAAAAGGAAAGAACCATTGTTTTCGTGCAATGGTTCTTTTTTCGTGCATTTTTATTTATATGTAAGAAAACAGGTTCATCGGGGCATACTGTAAAAAACGGTTTTACAGGAGGAAAAAGATGGATAACCGGGAAAAACAAATGCGCCCGTTTGGAATGCGCGATAAAATTGGCTATATGTTCGGAGACTTTGGAAATGATTTTACATTTATTTTTGCGACGTCATTTCTGATGATTTTCTATACAAAGGTGCTTGGAATCAGCGGCGGTGCTGTCGGGACGCTGTTTTTAGTGGCGCGGTTTGTGGATGCTTTTACCGATGTGACGATGGGGCGGATTGTGGATACCGCACCTGCGGCAAAGGATGGCAAATTCCGCTGCTGGATTCGCAGAATGTGCGGTCCGGTGGCACTTGCGAGCTTTTTGATGTACCAGACGGCGATGGCAGGGGCACCGATGGTCTGGAAAATCATCTATATGTATGTGACGTATATTCTCTGGGGAAGTATTTTTTATACGGCAATCAATATCCCTTACGGTTCGATGGCATCCGTTATTACAACAGATGGAATTGAGCGCACGGCATTGTCGACGTTCCGCTCTGTCGGAGCGGCGCTTGCAGGGCTTGTAATCGGAGTTGCCACGCCGTTTTTTATCTACGAGACGGATGCAAACGGGAATCAGGTGGTGCATCAGGGAGCAACATTTACCATTGTGGCGGGTGTTTTTTCTCTGCTTGCGATTTTATGTTACCTTATCTGTTATGCGATGACGACAGAGCGTGTTGTGCCGGAGCGCAAAGGACGGGAGCGGCTTAACTTTTCAAAGACACTCGGGATGCTGTTGAAAAGCCAGTCGCTGCTTGGAATTATCGGAGCTGCAATTTTCCTGCTGCTAGCGCAGTTTTTGGTCAGCTCTTTGAATAATTATGTCTTCCCGGAATATTATAAAAATGCAGGTGGTATTTCTGCGTATACTATGATAACCACGTTTGTGGCATTGTTTCTCGTGGCGCCTTTTAGTGTGAAGCTGTCAAAGCGTTTCGGGAAAAAAGAGGTGGCTGCGGCAGGAATGCTGCTGTCCGGCGTTGTCTATCTGCTGATGTATTTTTTCAGACTTTCCAATATGTGGGCGTATCTGGTACTGTCCGGTATCGGGTATCTTGGACTTGGTTTTTTTAACATGGTCATCTGGGCAAATATTACAGACGTCATTGATGAGCTGGAGCTAAAAACCGGGCAGCGCGAGGATGGAACTGTGTATGCCGTCTACTCCTTTGCCAGAAAGGTCGGGCAGGCTTTTGCCGGAGGCGCGGGTGGTTTTGCATTGGAAATCATTGGATATCAGTCGGCGGCAGCGGTACAGACACAGACAGTCATACAGAAGTTATATACGGCAGCGACGCTGATTCCTTCCATCGGCTTTTTTATCGTGGCGGCAATCCTGTGGTTTCTTTACCCGCTTGACCGTGAAACCGTGGCACAGAATGAAATGCGGCTGTTAGAACATCGTGCAGAAAAATAAGAGGTATTTATTTTCTTTCCAATGTGTGATACTCTATAACTGATAGCCCTGGCGGGATAGAAAGAATGGAGTAGAAGCATGGACGATTTAAACGTAGTAGATTTCAATAAAGAAGAGAATGAGACAAAGACCGAAGTGACGGAGGAACTCCGGGAAGAAAACGGGACAGAGAAGAAAGAAAAGAAAGAGGAGCCGCATTCTGCACTACGGGAACTGTTAAGCTGGGTACTTACATTTGCAGTGGCGATTGTGGCAGCTCTTTTTATTAAATACTGTCTGATTATTAATGCGGATGTACCGACCGGTTCCATGGAGAATACCATTATGCCGGGAGACCGCCTGATTGGAAACCGTCTTGCGTACCTGAAAGAGGGACCGCAGAGGGGCGATATTGTGGTATTTCATTACCCGGACAATGAAAAGGAGCTTTTCGTGAAGCGTGTCATCGGGCTTCCGGGCGAAAGTGTGCATATCGAGGACGCAAAGGTCTATATTGACGGCGTGGAATTAGAGGAGCCGTATCTGAAGGAGGAGTGGACCATTGCGACGGGAACGTATGATTTTGAGGTGCCGGAGGACTGCTACCTGATGCTTGGCGATAACCGGAATAACTCAAAGGATGCACGTTACTGGGAGAATAAGTATGTAAATATTGACAAGATTCTGGGAAAGGCATTGTTTATTTACTGGCCGTTTTCGGATTTTGGCAGTCTGAATGATTAAAAACTGCGCTTGGGGGAAGGAATATGATAACATTTCTGGCAAAATTTTTTGTGCGGGAACAGGAGGAGAAATCTGCGGTGCGTCAGGCGTATGGAACGCTCTGCGGCATTGTGGGAATCTGTCTGAACATTCTGCTTTGTATTGGCAAATTTATCGCAGGAACAATCAGTAATTCCATTGCCATCACGGCGGATGCGGTCAATAATCTATCGGATGCAGGGTCTTCCGTGGTGACTTTATTGGGATTTAAGATTGCCGGCACAAAGCCGGACCCGGAGCATCCGTTTGGGCACGGAAGGATGGAGTATCTGTCGGGACTTGCGGTGGCAGCCGCCATTTTAATTATGGCATATGAGCTGATTCGGGATTCCATCGGAAAGATTCTGCACCCGGAGGAGACAGAGTTTTCGCCGTTGATTGCGGGTGTCTTGATTGCTTCCATTCTGGTAAAACTCTATATGTACTATTATAATAGTACGATTGGGAAGCGGATTGATTCTGCGGCAATGCGCGCAACGGCAATCGACAGCCTTAGTGACATGTGCGCCACAACGGTGGTTTTAATTGCCTCCATTGTCGGGTATGCGACAAAGCTTCACATCGACGGCTGGTGTGGTGTGCTGGTGGGCTGCTTTATTTTTTATGCGGGAATTTCTGCGGCAAAAGAGACCCTAAATCCGCTTCTGGGGCAGCCACCCGAGGATGCCTTTGTCAATCGGATTTATCAGATTGTGATGGGACACGATTTGGTGTGTGGTGTGCATGATTTGATTGTGCACGATTATGGCCCCGGCAGAAAGATGATTTCGCTTCACGCAGAGGTTCCGGCGGACGGGAATCTGCTTGAGATTCATGACATTGTAGACCATATCGAAAATGACCTGCGGGAGGAGCTTGGATGCGATGCCACCATCCACATGGACCCGATTGTGACGTCTGATGTACATATTTTGGAGCTGAAACAGGAGCTTATGGAGATAGTAAAACAGATTGACGAGATTATTTCAGTTCATGATTTCAGAGTTGTAGAGGGACCGACCCACACGAATCTGATTTTTGATACGCTTGTGCCGTACAAATTCCGGCTGAGCGATGAAGAGCTTGTCTCGGCAATCCGTGAGGCGGTAAAAGAAAAGATGGGAAGCCAGTATTTTGTGGTGACTAAAGTGGATAAAGATTATACGGCAAAAAAATAATTCAAAAAAAGCTGCGAACCCATGCGGGAACGCAGCTTTTGTTTATTCATACCGTAGTGCGTCGATAACTTCCATCTTCGATGCCTTGTTCGCCGGATAATATCCAAAGAACACACCGGTCAACATCGAGAAGAATAAGGACAGCAGGATTGCCTTTACGGAAGGATGCACGGACATAATGATATAGCTTGAGTATTCGGAATACAGATTCTGAATCAGAAATTCCGCTGCTTTTCCGAGGAGGAAACCGTTTAGGATTCCAAGTCCGATTCCAATCAGACCACCGATGATACATAATACGATTGCTTCGATGACAAATTGCATCCGGATGGTGCTGCGCTTTGCACCAAGCGCCATGCGGATACCGATTTCTCTTGTGCGCTCCGTGATGGATACGAGCATGATGTTCATGACACCGACACCGCCTACAATTAAGGAGATAGCGGCAATGCCGGAGACGGCTACTGTAATGACATTGATGACCGTGTTAATCATGCCAAGGTCAGAAGCCATGTTATAAATAGAAACATTGTAATTCTTGTTCTGCGCATATTTCTCGTCAAAAAATGTCGTGATATCTTCGGTTGCCTGGTTAATGTCAGCTAACGGCTGCAATAAGACGCTGAAATTATCGTAGCCGGTCTGTTCGTTGCCCTGTAATTTAAAACAGGTCTGAAGTGGGATATAGACCTGTGTGCTGCGGTCTTTTTCCGGGACGGAGGTATCAATTTTTCCGAATAAGGCAGCATTGTAGTTATAAACGCCTACAACTGTAAAATCATAAGAACTGCCATCGGAGGAGGTGAAGGAAATTTGTTCTCCGATGGGGTCTTTTCCCTCAAAATAACGTTCTGCCATGGTATCTGCGATAAGGCAGACATTTTTTTTGCCGGAGTTATCTTTTGCAGTCAGATTTCTGCCCGCGTGCATCGTTAGCTTCACGTATTCGAGATTTTCCGGTGTTACGCCCTGGATAGAGACATTTGCGTAGAGGTCGGCACTTTTTTTGAACTGACCGTCTGCAAAATAGCTGCTTGCCGCGATGCCGGAAATTTCATCCGGGTAGGTTTCGATGAGCTCATCAATCATTGCCTGCGTCACATAGTCGCTGTCTGTCATTTCCGGAACATCCCAGTCGTCCCAGTTATCATCCTCCGGGTAGCGCGGTGATAAGTATGCGGAAATTGTGTTTCCACCGAGAGAATTTAAGGTGGAAGTCAGTGTGGACTGAATAGAGCTTCCGATGGTTGTAATCGTAATGACCGCACTGATTCCGATGATAATTCCGAGCATTGTGAGCATGGAGCGCATTTTATTGCTGAAAATGCTGGTAATCGCTTCTTTGATATTTTCTAGGAACATTTCTGCGTACCTCCGTTATCTGCCACGATATTGCCATCTAGGAGCGTAACGATACGTTCTGTCTCGTGGGCAAGTTCCTGCGAGTGGGTAATCAGGACAATAGTTTTGCCCTGTTCCTCGTGCAGCCTGTGAAACAAATCCATAACCATATGTCCGGTTTTGGAGTCTAAGGCACCGGTCGGCTCATCGGCAAGGATGATGGCAGGGTCGTTAATCATGGCGCGGGCGATTGCCACACGCTGTTTCTGACCGCCGGAGAGCTCGTTGGGACGATGGTCGGCACGTCCGTCCATATCCACCATCCGCAGCATCTCCATTGCGCGCTCTTTCTGGTTTTTCTCGCGGGTGTCGCTGTACATTAACGGAACCATTACGTTTTTTAAGGCGTTGGCACGCGGAAGCAAGTTAAAATTCTGGAAAACAAAACCAATTCTGCGGTTTCTTATGGCACTGCGGATTTCATCACTCATGCTGCCCACATCCTGCCCTTCGAGGGAATACATCCCGTCTGTCTGACGGTCAAGCACGCCGATAATATTCATTAAGGTACTTTTGCCGGAGCCGGACTCGCCGACAATCGAGACAAATTCGCCCTGATGTACGGTAAGGTCGATGCCGTGCAGGATTTCAAGCTCATTTGGTTTTCCTTCATAATATTTTTTTACAATATGCTGCATGGAAATGACTGGTTCGCTCACGGTGCAACCTCCGTTTCTGTGCTGTCACTAACACTTTCGGTACTGTCATCAACACGTTCTGTGCTGTCAGCTGCGGTAAGAGGAGTCAGGGACTGCTCGGAATAAAGCTGCTCCGGGGAGAAAATCTGTCCCTCGGTGACAGTGCCATTATAGTCATAGATGAGCAGATCTCCTTCTTTTAAATCACCTCCTGTAATTTCGGTGTAGTAGTCGACTTCCTCGCCGCAGACAATGTTTTTGCGGACTGCTGTTGCGGTTCCGTCTTCGTTTCCGATGGCTACAAGGACGTAATTGCTGCCGTCGTCATCGAGCCGGATTAAATCGTAGGGAACGGCAAGAACAGAGCTTTTTTCCTGTAAAATAATACGTGCTTTGGCATTCATTCCGACTAAGAGGCTTGTACTGTCAATGGAAATTTCTGCGGAATAGCTGCCGGATGCAGCCGCATCCGTAGTGGACTGGTTTTTCACACGGACAACGCGGGTGACGGTTCCGGAAATTTCTTCTTCTCCGGTGGCATCGGTTGTGATAATTGCCTTCATGCCTTCCTGTAATTTTAAAATATTGGCTTCCTCAACATTTACGATGACTTTTAAGGCGCTGGTGTCCTCAATGGTAATCATGGTTGTGCCGGCTGCATAATTATCGCCGACAGATACATTGACTGCGGTTACAACGCCGCTGCACGGAGCGGTGAGCGTGCAGTCGTCTAACTGTTTTTTGAGATTGTCAAGTTTCTCAGACAGACTATGACTGTCATCTGACTGGTATTGTTCCATATTGACAGCGTTCTGTGCGGCTGCGACCGTTCTTGCAGTCGAAGTTGCGGTGTCGGCGTAGCTTTCTTTTGCGCTTTCAAGTGTATTCTGCGCTGCTTTTATGGAAGAATCATAGGTGGAAAGTTCTGCCTCGAGAGATGCAATATCCGTCTGAAGATTTGTGAGAGAAAGCTGTGCTTTCTCATAGGCAGTCTGCTTCTCGGTCTGTGTCTTTAAAGCGGCATCATACGCTTTTTTCAGTTTCTTGTCATCCGGGTCTGCGGTATAGGCAGTCTGGGCGGATTCCAAAGCGGTGGAAGCCTTTTGCAGTTCTTTTTCGGCTGCTTCAAGTTCTCTTTTGGCATCAGAAAGGGAACCGTTTTTCTTATCAAGAGAGTCCTTGCAGGAGTTGTAATTGTTCTGGGTGGAATCAAGGTCGCGCTGTGCTTCGTCTATGGTGCTCTGAGCACGGGAAAGAGCGGTGTTCTGGTCTTCGACTGCCTGATTTAAGGAGTCTTTTTTCTGGGCAGTTTCATTTTGGGCAATGGCATCAGCGTTTGTAATGTCTGTGCCAAGAGAAGCAATCTCTTTTTCCAAATCGGCCGTATCAAGGGTTACAAGCGGGTCTCCTTCAGAAATGATATCGCCCGGCTGTACGGAGACAGAGGTGACTTCGGCAGATGCGATAGACATGACATTTGTTTTGCTCTCACCGGATATGGTTCCTTTCATAGAGATGGAATCGGACAAATCACGTTTTGCCACCGGTTCGATTTCTACGGTATTGGCTGCCATCTCAATCTGGCTGCCCATACGTTTTAAAGAGATACTCACAATGCCGATGATAAGGGCAAGTACAATGAGAATGGGTATCCATAGTTTCTTTTTCTTCTTTTTGGGTGTATTGTCTTTACTCATGGTAATCTCCTTTGATTGTAATTATTTTCCATTTGCGATTGTAGCACATATCTTTGGAAAAGAAATTGGATTCATGAAACCTTAATATTTCTTTTAAGTTTCGTTCAGGTTTTGCAATGAGGGAAAGGTTCTGGAAAAAAACGGGCTTGACATCGCGGGGAAAAGTGCTATACTTTGGACTATAAAAAAGAATAGTTCTTCAGGGCAGGGTGCAATTCCCTACCGGTGGTAAAGCCCACGAGCCGCAAGGCATGATTCGGTGTGATTCCGAAGCCGACAGTACAGTCTGGATGAAAGAAGAAAACATAAAAGAACCAATCTGGTTTATTTGCTCTGGAATTTTTTTATTCCAGAGTTTTTAATTTATAGGAAATACCTATCATAACATAAATATCCGGTGATTGGTTTTAAGCAGATAGAAAAGCCCTGAAGGAAACATTTCCTTCAGGGCTTTTTGTGGTGCGCATTTATTTCAAGAAAGGAGCAGGTCATGCAGGATAAAGAATATATGCGGATGGCGTTAGAGTTGGCCGCACGCGCAAAGGGATTTACCAATCCAAATCCGATGGTGGGAGCCGTCATCGTGAAGGACGGCAGGATTATCGGAACGGGCTATCACAGAAAATGCGGAGAGCTTCACGCGGAGCGCAATGCCCTTGCAGATTGCAGGGAAAGAGGCGAGGATGCCACGGGGGCGACTCTGTATGTCACGTTGGAGCCCTGCTGTCATTACGGGAAGACGCCGCCGTGTACGGAAGCAATTCTTGAAGCAGGAATCTCCCGCGTGGTGGTCGGATGCGGGGACGCAAATCCGCTTGTCGCAGGAAAAGGCATTGCAATTTTAAGGGAGCATGGCGTGACGGTGGACGAAGGTGTGCTCGAAGAGGAATGTCTGGCATTAAATAAAATATTTTTTCATTATATGAAGACGAAGCGTCCGTACGTGGTTTTTAAATACGCGATGACGATGGACGGAAAGATTGCAACCGTAACCGGTGCCTCGAAGTGGATTACCGGGAGTGCCGCACGGGAGCATGTGCACTGGATGCGCCATGAACTGATGGGAATTATGGTGGGAATCCGCACGGTAGAACTTGACGACCCGATGTTAGACTGCCGGATTCCGGGGCTAAAAAGCCCGGTACGCATCGTCTGTGACAGTACGCTTCGGATATCGGAGGAAAGCCGCATCGTAAAGACGGCGGAGACAAACCGCACCATCATTGCCACCTGCTCGAAAGATGCGGACAAACGGAACCGGCTGGAAGAAAGACATTGTGAAATTCTTGTCACAGAGGAAAAAGAAGGGCGCGTGGATTTAAATGAGCTGATGGAAAAACTTGGTGCGATGGGAATTGACAGTATTTTATTGGAAGGCGGAGCAACGCTTGGCTGGGAGGCATTAAAAAGCGGTGTGGTAAATGAGGTTCACACATTTCTTGCCCCCAAAATATTCGGCGGTGCCACGGCGCCCGGTCCGATCGGCGGATGTGGAGTTAATCTGCCGGATGAAAGCATTAAATTGCGGCGGAAAAACTGTCAGTGGTTTGGAGACGATTTGTTAATCGAAAGCGAGGTGGTTTTTTGTTTACCGGAATCATAGAAGAAGTTGGAACGATAAAACAAATCAGGCAAAACGGCGCTTCAGCGGTACTTACCATCGGGGCACAGAAAGTGCTTACGGATGTAAAGCTTGGAGATAGCATTGCGGTAAACGGAATCTGCCTGACGGTGACCTCGTTTGGAGCGGATTATTTTACGGTGGATGTCATGCACGAGACGCTGCGGCGTTCCTCCATCGGGGCGGCAGCCCGCGGCAGCCGCATAAATCTGGAGCGTGCAATGCAGATGGGCGGGCGCTTCGGCGGTCATATCGTAGCCGGGCACATTGATGGTACGGGAACGGTGACGGCGATAAAACAGGATGCAAACGCCGTCTGGTATACGATTGCGGCATCCCCGCAGATTCTTCGGTATATCGTCGAAAAAGGCTCGATAGCCATTGACGGAATCAGTCTTACGGTGGCGGCGGTGACAGACAGCGATTTTTCGGTGTCGGTGATTCCGCATACAGCGGCAAATACCACACTGTCCGAGCGGAAATGCAAGGATACGGTCAATCTCGAAAACGACTGTATCGGAAAATATGTGGAGCGGCTGCTTTTGAGGAAACCCGAAGAAGCGGAAGAAATGAAGTCCGCCGGGACGGCTTCGCAGGGCATCTCAAAAGAATTTTTACAGAAATATGGTTTTTAGGGGAGGAAAAACAGATGGAAGAGCAGAAGGAATTTGGAACGGTGGAACAGGCGTTAGCGGATTTAAAGCAGGGAAAAATCATTGTCGTGACAGATAATGAGGACCGCGAAAACGAAGGCGATTTTATCTGCGCCGCCGAGTTTGCCACCACCGAGAATGTGAATTTTATGGCAAAATACGCCAAAGGGTTAATCTGTATGCCGATGTCGGAGGAACTGTGTGCAAAGCTGATGTTTCAGCAGATGGTGCAGGAAAACACGGACAATCATGAGACAGCATTTACCGTTTCGGTCGATTATGTGGGTACAACCACCGGAATTTCCGCAAAAGAGCGGAGCATGACAGCGATGCAGTGCGTAAAAGAAGATGCGCGTCCGGAGGATTTCCGAAGACCGGGACATATGTTTCCGCTTCGTGCGAAAAAAAACGGTGTGCTTGAGCGGGAAGGACATACGGAGGCAACGGTTGATTTGATGCGGCTTGCAGGGTTAAAGGAGTGCGGACTCTGCTGTGAGATTATGCGGGATGACGGAACAATGATGCGGACCCCGGAGCTTTTGGAACTGGCGAAGAAATGGAACCTTACGTTTATCACGATTGCGGCGTTAAAGGAATACCGGAAGCTTCATGAAACATTTGTGGAATGTGTCGCAGAGACGAAACTTCCTACAAAATACGGTGAGTTCCGCGCGTATGGTTACCGGAATCTGTTGAACGGTGAACATCATGTGGCACTGGTAAAAGGCGAAATCGGGGATGGAAAAGACCTCTTATGCCGTGTCCACTCGGAGTGTCTGACCGGAGATGCGTTTGGTTCCCTGCGCTGTGACTGCGGGGAACAGCTTGCGGCGGCGATGACGCAGATTGAGCGCGAGGGAAGGGGCGTCCTTCTTTATATGCGCCAGGAAGGCAGAGGAATCGGGCTTTTAAATAAGCTGCGCGCCTATGCCTTACAGGATGAGGGTATGGACACGTTAGAAGCAAATCTGGCACTCGGGTTTGCCGGGGATGAGAGAGAGTATTATATCGGAGCACAGATTTTAAGAGATTTAGGGGCAAAGACGCTTCGTCTTTTAACGAACAATCCGGATAAGGTTTACCAGCTTGCAGATTATGGCATGGAGATTACGGAGCGCGTGCCGATTCAGATTGCACCGTCAAAATATGACCTGTTTTATCTGAAGACAAAACAGAACCGTATGGGACATCTATTAAATTTTTAAGGATAAAGGAGAATGAAAATGAGCGTATTTGAAGGAAATGTAGTAGCAGAAAAAACAAGAGTGGGAATCGTGGTCGCAAGGTTTAATGAATTTATTACCGGAAAACTTTTAGCCGGGGCAATGGACGGCTTAAAACGTCACAACGTGCCGGAGGAGGATGTGGATGTCGCATGGGTGCCGGGAGCATTTGAGATTCCGCTTATCGCATCAAAGATGGCAAAGAGCGGCAAATATGATGCCGTTATCTGCCTTGGAGCGGTCATCCGCGGTGCAACAAGCCACTATGATTACGTGTGCAGCGAGGTGTCAAAGGGCATTGCGGCAGTTTCTTTAAACAGTGATATTCCGGTGATGTTCGGGGTGCTGACGACCGATAACATCGAGCAGGCAATCGAGCGCGCGGGAAGCAAGGCAGGCAATAAGGGATTTGAGTGTGCGACCGGTGCGATTGAGATGGTAAATTTAATCCGTGAAATCGAAGCATAGAAACGGAATGGGGAAAGTAAGCCTGGCTCACGTTTGTGAGCCGGTTTTTTTATGCCGGTTAGTGCACATTTTTTCTTGCAATTTGGGATGTGATGGTGTATTATCTAACATAATATCCTAGTAAACCGATAGACTATTGGAGAAATCAACAGATGAAAAATCCATTGAATTATCAGACAACCGAATACGACTGCGGACCGACCACGATGATGAATGCTATCAGCTTCCTATTTAAGAGGGAAGAAATTCCACCGGAAGTGGCGAAATGTATCATGCAATACTGTCTGGATGGCTATAATAGAAAAGGAGAGGCGCACAAGAGCGGAACCACGGATATGGCGATGAATTTTCTTGCACACTGGCTCAACCAATACGGTAAGATGCGCAAATTTCCGATTCACTGCGAGAATTTAAACGGCAAGGATGTGTTTCTGGGAAAGTTTTCCAAGGTGACCGAGTGCTTACAGCAGAAAGGCGTTGTGGTGGCAAAGCTGATGCTAGGCTGCTGGCATTACGTGCTGTTTACCGGGCTTGACGGAGAGTATGTGGAGTTATTTGACCCGTATTACAGACAAAAGCCTTACGAGGCAGAGGGCGTTGTCATGGTGTGGGATGAGCCGAAGCGCTATAACCGAAAGGTTCACATTTCGGTGTTAAATGATACCGGAAAAGGAATCTATGCGCTCGGAAAGATGGATTTGAGGGAATGTGTCCTGTTATATAACACGAAGACAAGACAGACCATGGATCAGATTGAATATATTATCTGACAGGGAGAAAAACAGATGTTATTAGAATTAAAGAATCTTACGAAAAGTTTTGGCACAAATCAGGTGTTAAAAGGAATCGATATGAAGATTGAGGAGGGCGAGTTTATCACCTTGCTTGGCTCCTCGGGCTGCGGAAAGACAACCACCCTGCGGATTATTGCGGGATTGGAGGAGCCGGACGAGGGTCAGGTTCTGCTAAACGGAACAGACATCACCGCGCTGGAACCAAACCACCGGGATATCAACACCGTTTTCCAGAATTACGCCCTGTTTCCTTATATGAATGTGGAAAAAAATATCAGCTACGGTCTGCGGCTTAAGAAGGTTCCGAAAGAGGAAATAAAAAAGCATGTTGAGGAAATGCTTTCCATGGTACAGCTTGAGGGCTATGGAAAACGAAAGCCCGAGGAGCTTTCCGGCGGACAGAAGCAGCGTGTGGCAATTGCCCGTGCGGTCATCAACCGCCCCGGGGTCCTGCTTCTCGATGAGCCGCTTGGAGCGCTGGATTTAAAGCTGCGGCGCCAGATGCAGAGTGAATTAAAAAATCTTCAGAAAAAACTGGGCATTACGTTTATTTATATTACGCATGACCAGGAAGAGGCAATCAATATGTCCGACCGCATTGCAGTGATGCGCGGCGGTGTGTTTGAACAGGTGGGAACGCCAAATGAGATTTATTATCATCCGCGCACCAGCTACGTGGCGGATTTTGTGGGAAATGCCAATATTTTCCGAAAAGCTGGAAAGGCGTATGCAATCCGCAGTGAAAAGGTTTTATTAGACGGAGAGGATGCCTGCCGTTATGAGGCGGTAGTGGAAGAGAAAAGTTTTGCCGGAGGACAGTTAAAACTTCGCTTTTTACTGCCGGATGGACAGCACATTACCGCAAGCCGTTTTGGAATTGATTATGACATTGCCACAGGTGAGACAAGAAAAATCGGATGGAAAGAGGATGCGATGGTGGAGGTGATTGACAATGGCTGCTAATCACTCCGCAGGCAGAAAGCGGAAAAAACAGGCGGGAACGTTTGCACTGTTGATTCCCATTTATCTGTTTACGTTGATTTTCGTGTTTGCCCCGCTTGTATACATGGTATTTTTAAGTTTTACGACACGTGCTGAGGTGTGGGGCTTTGTGCCGGAATTTACGCTTGACAATTTTAAACGGATTTTAGAGCCGCTGTATCTGCGCACATTTGGGGATTCTTTAAAGCTGGCAGTTACGGCAACGATTTTTATCGTGCTGACCGGATACCCGTTTGGGTATTTCATGGCAAAGATGTCCCCAAAATGGAAAAAGCGCACGATGCTACTTTTGATGATTCCGTTTTGGACCAGTTCTTTGATGCGCTTAAACGGATGGATTATCATGTTCCGCAGCAACGGTGTCTTAGATAAGATTTTAATGGGGCTTCACCTTACACAAAAGCCGCTAAAACTGTTGTATTCCTACCCGGCGGTTCTGATAGGAATGGTGTATCTTTTGATGCCGTTTATGATTCTTTCGGTGTATTCGAGTGCGGAAAAAATGGACTGGGGGCTTGTGGAAGCGGCGAGAGACCTCGGTGCCAGCAGATGGAGGGCATTTACCTCCATCACGTTGGTGCACACAATGCCGGGACTGCTTTCCGGTGTGATACTTACGTTTATTCCTTCGATGGGGCTGTTTTTTGTGGCGGATATTCTGGGCGGAAATAAAATCGTCCTTGTGGGAAGCGTGATTCAGGAACAGCTTACAAAAGGAAGAAATCTTCCGTTTGCGGCGGCACTCTCCGTTGTGCTTTTGGTTTTAACGTCCCTGATTATCGGCTTGTACCGTAAAATTGCCAATACCGGAGAACTGGAGGGATTGTACTGATGAAAACAAAGACGAAACTTCCATGGATTTATATGGCACTGATTCTTGTGATTACGTATATTCCGATTATATTAACCGTTGTTTACTCGTTTAATGAGTCGAAAATTACATCTGTCTGGGATGGATTTTCCTTAAAATGGTATGCGCAGCTCTTTCGTGACAGAGATATCGGAGAAGCGCTGAAAAACAGCCTGGTGCTTGCCGGATTAAGCTGTTTTGCGGCGGTCGTTATCGGAACGACGGGAGCGGTCGGGATGCACCGGAAAAAGAGCCGTGCAAATGAGGCAGTGGCGTATGTTTCGCTGATGCCTTTGATGATTCCCGAGATTATTCTTGGAATGGTGTTTATGGCGGCATTTTCTTTTATGAATCTGCCATTTGGCATGCTTACACTTGTGATTGCGCACACGACGTTCTGTGTGCCATATGTCTTTATGACCGTGCGTGCAAGACTTTCCGGCATGGACCCTTCTATTGAAGAAGCGGCGAGAGACCTTGGGGCATCTGGAATCCGGGTATTCTGGGATATCACGCTGCCGGCGATTCTGCCCGCAATTGCATCCGGTGTGCTGTTATCCTTTGCCATGTCATTTGACGATGTGGTCATCAGCATTTTTGTGACCGGGGCAACGGTAAATACCCTGCCGATTAAAATTTATACCAAATTAAAAACCGGTGTGACACCGGAAATCAATGCGCTGACTACTGTCATGCTTATTGTAACCATAATCGTATTATTTCTGGGCGCCTGGCTTGGGCGGACGGGAAATGGCGATAGAGAAGCAATTGATTCTTAAGAATTGAAATGGAGGAGACTATGAAAAAGAGACTGATTGCAACATTACTTGTAACCGTATTAGCCGCAGGGATGTTTGCCGGCTGCGGAAATTCAGACAGCAGCGCAGGCGATAACGGAGGAACCGAGAGCAGTCTTGCAGGGACTTCGTTAAATCTTTATACCTGGGATGGAATGTTCCCACAGGAAGTACTCGATGGATTCGAGAAGGAAACCGGAATCAAAATCAATTATTCCAACTTCGACTATGATGAGGATATGTTGGCGAAACTCGAGGAGACAGAAGGCGGCGATTATGATTTTGTTATCGCTGATGACTATATTCTTGAGCTGATTGCCAAGGAAGGATTAAAACAGGATTTAGACACCTCAAAACTGGAAAACTGGGGCAATATCAACCCGCTTTACCAGGGACAGTTTTATGACCCGGATGACACGTTTACGGTGCCGTATGGAGCCGGAATCCCGTTAATCGTTTACGACCCGGCGTTAGTGGATATTGATATCAAAGGTTATGCAGATCTGTGGGATGAATCCTTAAAAGATAATGTGGCGTTGATTGGAAATTACCGTGTTATTGATGGTATCACGTTAAAGACGATGGGAGAATCCTTTAACACAGAGAATTTGGATGTCATCCGTGCCGCAGGAGACAAGCTGTTAGAGCTTGCACCGAATGTACGCGTGATTAATGACAGCAACACGCAGGACTATCTGGTGAGCGGAGAAGTGGCAGCCGCATTCCTTTATTCCTCACAGGTTTATGAGGCGTTAAATGCAAGGGATGATTTAGTAGCGGTATACCCGGAGGAAGGGCTTGGATTTGGTATTATGGCAGGATTTATTCCGTCTAAGGCACCGAATCCGGATGCAGCATATGCGTTTATCGACTATCTCTTAAGACCGGAAATTTCCGCAAAGTGCTTTGAGGCAATCGGTTATTACTGCACAAACAAGGCGGCTGAGGAGTATATCTCCGAGGATATGAAGAAATATATCGTCGTTCCGGACAGCGTGACAGAGGGAGAAAGCATCCAGAATGTTTCCCAGGAAGCAGAAGATTTGCACGCAGAAATCTGGAATAACTTTAAAAATGCCTGCGATTAAATAAAAGCGGTGCTGTCCACATAAGATATAAAAAATCCCAGGTCACGAGTTGTGGCCTGGGATTTTTGAATGGTGTTGTGGACTTTTTGAAGCTACTGCACAGGAACTATAGCTGATGAACTACTTTCGCTGTTCTCGGTGTTCTCGGTATCTTCTGTATTCTCGGTACTTTCCGTACTTTCGGTGTTTTCCGGTTCCGTGGTTTCGGTTTCCGGTACGACATCCGGGTCTGTGTAGACCACCTCGTTTTTGCCGGCACGTAAGATAATTCCCTTAGAACCGATTACATTTACGGTAACGGTATCGCCGTCCGAGATATTTGTAAGGCTTGTACGGATTAAGCGTGGTCCCACGTAGGTGGTGGCAACCTTTTTGCCGTTGACAAAAATCTTGGTGTTTTTCGTAAAGTTTGCACCATAAACGGAGATGGCATTGTTGTAACGGTCTTTCTTTACGCTTGTGATGCTGACATCTTCCACATCCATCATAAGGTCGGTTGCAGGATAGAGGTCCTCGCCGTTATAGGTATAACGCTTTCCGTAAAGAAGGTCATACTGAAGATTCTCAAGTCCGGAAAGGTAGGTGGAGGACTCAGACTGTGACTGGTGGTAAGCAAACATCGTTCCCTCATGGATACCAGCCTGTGCAGTGACATTTGCAAGAAGCTGATAAGCGGTCAGGTCTGCATCTTCCTTGGAAAGTCCCATATTGTTCCAGGTGATGTATTTGGTCTTAAAAATATCACCGGATTTCATATCGGAATCGGCAAGCCCCATCGTTGGGAGGTGGTCTCCAAACATAACTACAATAGTATCTTCACCGCGGGAATCAAGGGTAGAAATCAAATCGCCGATAAAATCATCTACCTCATGAATCATATTTACATAATATTCCCACTGGTTGTTAGAGGCCTCAGTAGCGGCACCGCTGACAGTAATTGCCGGATTCTCAAGAATCTTCTCGGAAGGGTAATCGCCGTGTCCCTCTACGGTAATCGTGTATACAAAATCGGCCTGATCCTTCGTGGAGTTTAATGCTTTTACTGTCTCGGATACTAGCACATCGTCGGTCGGCCAGTTGCCGTTTGGCGTGTATTCTGCAATGTTCATCAGCTCTTTGCTGGTAAAGGAATCAAAGCCCATCATGGAAAAAGCATTGTTTCTGCTGTAGAAGGTAGCGGTATTGTTGTGGACAACGTGTGTTCCGTAACCGATTTTGGAGAGGTCAGATGCGATACTCTCGCAGTCGGTCTGTTTTAAAATGGTTTTGTACGGATACTCGCCGGTTCCAAAATACTGCATACTCATACCGGTTAAAACTTCAAACTCTGTATTTGCGGTTCCGGCACCGACGACCGGGACGGTGAGATATCCGGTAGAATAATTTGCCTCAAGGTTGTGGAAGTTTGGAATCGGGTCTTCCGACATCGTAAGGAAACTTACCTCATAAGGATCAACAAAGGACTCCAACAGGACGCAGACGATGTTTGGTGCATTTTCTGCTGTCACGGTGGTATCCGGTGTTTCTGCATTCGTTAAAGTGGTGATTGCTTCAATTGTTTCCTGTGAATAATCGTCCGGTTTGCTCATGCCTCTTCCAACCACACTTGTAGAAAAACCATAAACAAAACCATAATCGGAATATCCCTGCGCAATATTGGAAAAATAAGAAGCAAGGATATTGGAATTCTGTGCAGCGTGGGTGGTAATCGGCAGTCCGATAAGAAGCAGACAGCAGATTGCAAGCGGCTCTAATACGACACGGCGTTTTCCCTGATAGCGTGGTCCTTTAATAAAGAAAAGAATCAGCAGGACAACAAAGGTCACAATACAGGAAACGACGATGGTGGCTTCCTCTGCGGTAAAATAGTTTGTATTCTGCATGGACAGCAAATCGGAAATACATTTTAAGTCTGTGTAGCTAAACGGTGTTACGCGGCTTGAAAGAATCAATCCGTTTACGGTTCCAAGAAAAAGCCACAGACCACTGATTAACACACGAAGCTGTGCCCTGCATTTGAACAGATAGACAAGAGACAGGGATGCAAAAATAATGAATGCATTATAAAGGAAGGCTAACGTGTGTCCGCCGATAAAGGAAAGGGCGGAGCCAAGGTCTCTGCGGGAAATCCATTCAATTGCAAAAGTCAGTACACAGGCGAGCAGAAAATGGAATACCAGAGAATATTTATTTAAAAAATCAATCCGTTTATAATACTTCTCGCTGTGAGGTTTTTTCTTTGAAAGTTTTGAACGTAATGTTTGAAAAGTTTTTTGCATTTAAAATCCTCCCATTTCATATATATGTGGAATTCGTCGGAATTTCCGAAAAATTTTCGAGGCTTCCGGTCTGTTGTAAGCTGCGGGTAAAATTACTGTAAAATCCTGCACCATGAGACTATAACCCGAAATCCGGCTAAAATCAATCGGGAAGATAAATAAAAAAGTAAGAACATTGTGTGATTTTCTGTAAAATATGAATAAAAAATGAACAGAATATGTCCAAATATTGGAGATGAATAGAGAGAATTTCCTATTTTACAAACTTATTTATGGCGTCATTTAAGTCTTCGAGCATCTTCTTATCCCCGGTTTCCACCGCATCCACCAGACAGTGATTAATGTGGTCTTCGAGAATAATTTTTCCGATGTTGTTGATGGCGGAGCGCACGGCAGCAATCTGGATTAAAACCTCGCTGCAATCCCTTCCGTCTTCGACCATATGCTTGATGGACTCCATGTGACCGATGGCGCGGTTCATCCGGTTGATGACAGCCTTGGTATTGGTATGATGATGTCCGTGTTCTCCATGAGAATGTTCGTGCTCATCATGTTCCTGTGTCCCATGGGAATGAGTCACAGTTGAGCCGTCCGGCAGCGTATGGGTATGGAGTGTTTCGTCTGGCATAACAGTACCTCTCTTTCATAGGAATATTCTTATTCTAACACAATCATCCCTTCCAAACAAATTGCTTTTTAATAAAAAAGTGTATATAATGCGTACATGACCAATACGGAATCATCCGATTGATGATAGATATAGGAAACTGAGACGAAGAAAAGAGGAATCATATGAACTTATTGGATATTATCGGGCCTGTGATGGTAGGACCGTCGAGCTCGCATACGGCGGGGGCAGTCAAAATCGGGCGCGTCAGCAGAAAACTGTTAGGAGAGCCGGTGGCATCGGCAGACATCTTTTTTCACGGCTCTTTTCTTGCAACCGGGAAAGGGCATGGAACGGATAAGGCGGTGATTGCAGGTCTTCTCGGCATGGAGGTGGACGATGCTGCAATCCCGGAGAGCTTTGTGCTTGCAAAGAAAGCAGGGATGCACTACACCATAAACGGCATTGATTTAGGAGACGCACATCCGAATACGGTACGGATGAACCTCACGGGAATATCCGGCAGAACGCTTGAGGTGCAGGCGGCGTCCGTCGGCGGCGGACAGATACGCATCTGTGAGATGGACGGGCTTCCGGTAAATTTCAGCGGCGATTATCCGACACTTATCGTTCATAACCTTGACCAGCCGGGGCATGTCACGGAAGTGACTTCGATGTTAGCGCATAAGTCGGTAAATATTGCAACGATGCAGTTAAACCGTGCGGCAAGGGGCGGAAATGCAGTTATGGTAATCGAGTGTGACCAGGAGATACCGGAGGATTCGATTGCATGGCTTGAGCACTTAGAGGGCATTATAAAGGTAACGTATCTGGGCCTGGCGGATGATTAAGAAATAACCGGCAAAAAGAAGTACAGGAATGGAGAAAAAGTATGTATCAATCTCTGGAAGAATTATGTCAACTTGAAGAACAGGAAAATAAACCGTTCTGGAAAATTGTGCAGGAGGATGACTGTAGGGAACAGGGCATTTCGGAGCAGGAAAATTTTGAGCGGATGCGCGGAATGTACCTTGCCATGAAAAAAGCGGATGAGGAATACGATGAAAAGCTGCTGTCTGCGAGCGGTCTTGTGGGCACAGAGGGCGGCAAAATGAAGGCGGCAAGGCTTTCCGGCTCCCTGCTTTGCGGCGATTTTATCGGCAAGGTGATGGAGAAGGCATTAAAGACCAGCGAGTCCAATGCCTGCATGAAACGTATCGTGGCAGCGCCGACCGCAGGCTCCTGCGGGGTGGTTCCGGCAGTTTTTCTAACCATTCAGGAGGAGAAAGGTTACTCTGAGGAACAGATGGTAGAGGCGCTTTATGTGGCAGCAGGAATCGGCGGGGTAATTGCAAACCGTGCGTTTTTGGCGGGCGCAGCCGGAGGCTGTCAGGCAGAGATTGGTTCTGCATCGGCGATGGCAGCAGGAGGCGTGGCACATCTTTTAGGAGGAAGCGGCAGAGAAATCGCTAATGCGGCGGCACTGGCACTCAAAAATCTGTTGGGACTTGCCTGTGACCCGGTGGCGGGGTTAGTGGAAGTGCCCTGTGTGAAGCGCAATGTGATGGGGGCAGTCAATGCGATGACCTCTGCGGATATGACAATGGCGGGAATTTTCAGCAAGATTCCACCGGATGAAGTCATTGATGCGATGCGCGCAATCGGACGCAGCATGAACGAAGACATCCGTGAAACGGGAAAGGGTGGTCTTGCAGGAACGCCGACCGGAGTGGAAATCAGAGACCGGATGTCGCAGGGACTTTAGGAGAATGATTGGGGGAGAAAATGTTACATTATAAGTTACAGATTGGTTGTCTGATTATCATATTATATATGGTAATTATGTATTACTATGCCGCAATAAAGAGTAAAGAATATAAAACGTCAATGTTTGATATTATGCTTGCAGGGGGCATCAGTTATCTGATTTTTGATATGATTACCGTGTATACGGTGAATCATCTCGACACCGTGCCGGATGTATTAAACCGCATATGTCATGCGATTTTTCTGATGCTTCTGGATTTGGAAATCTTTTTGCTCTTCTATTATATCGCAAAAGAAGCGGGAATCCTTCCGAGGAAAAGAAAATACAAGCTGTTTGTGATTGCGCCGTTTCTGGTAAATGAGTTTGTGATTGCGGCGGCAATCGGAAAGCTGGAATTCCGGCATGGAGAAATCACAAACTATTCGATGGGAATACCGGCTTATACCTGTTATGTGATGGTAATGGTTTATTTTATAGCTACAATTATAGTATATGCAAGAAGCTGGAAATACATAGCAGCACAAAAACGAATCAGTGCGGTGGTGTATCTGATTGTAGCCGGCGGTATCTGTATTTATCAGATGTTAGTACCACAGGCACTGGTATCGAGTCTGGCGGTCACGGTTTCCATCCTGTGTATGTATTTTGGAACCAAAAATCCGGCTTATCTGGAACTTGAGAAAATGTATGACAGGACAGTTCACAGTTTTGCGGATATTATCGAGAGCCGGGATGGCAGTACCGGAGAACATGTAAAGAGAACCACTGCTTATGTAGAACTTATGGTAAATGCCTTGTCGGAGAGGAATCTTTACACCAGTATTTTAACCGCGGATTATAAAGAGGCTTTGGTACAGGCTGCGCCGCTTCATGACATTGGAAAAATTGCAATTCCGGATGCCATTTTGCAGAAGCCGGGGCGTCTGACAAAAGAAGAGTTTGAAATTATGAAAACGCACACTGTGCAGGGGGAGAAAATCATTCAGACATCGCTAAGCCACCTCGGAAACAGTGAGGCATCGCAGATGGCGGCGATGATTGCCAAATGTCATCATGAAAAATGGGATGGGACAGGGTATCCCTGTGGACTGAAGGGGGAAGAAATTCCGCTGGGGGCAAGAATTATGGCAGTTGCAGATGTATTTGATGCTGTTTCCGAAAAACGTTGTTATCGCGAGGCAATGAGCATCGAGGAAAGCTTTGCTATTATCCGTGATGGAGCTGGGACGTCGTTTGAACCCCTGTTAGCAGAACTGTTTTGTGAGCTTCGCGGAGAGGTATTAAAAATACATAGTCATGCGGAGAATGGTTGAAAACGCATCCTGAAAGCAGAAGTTATTACAGCTATTCGGAGCAGGAAAATAAAAATCCCCCGGATGTCCGGTTTTAAACCAGACATCCGGGGGATTTTTTGGTCAGTCTTATTATTTATTGCTTCTTCTCCAGATGTGCATTTTTTCTGCTTCTGCGATTAATTCGTCGCGGAAGTCAGGATGCGCTACAGAGATAATCGCTTCTGTCTTCTGCCAGGTGGAGAGACCTTTTAAGTTTACCATACCATACTCTGTTACCAGATAATGGATATTTGCACGTGTGTCGGTGACAATGGAGCCCGGATTTAAGGTCGGAAGGATTCTTGATTTTACCTGTCCGTCCTTGGTCGTGAAGGTAGAAGAGCAGCAGATAAAGCTCTTTCCACCCTTGGAGAGGTAAGCGCCGAGCACGAAGTCTAACTGTCCGCCTGCACCGCTGATGTGCTTCACACCTGCGGATTCTGCATTGACCTGTCCGAATAAGTCTAAGTCAACGGCATTGTTGATGGAAATAAAATTATCAATGGCTGAGATGGAACGGATGTCATTGGTGTAATCAACCGGTGCGCTCATCAGCTCAGGATTTTCATCCATGTAATCATACATTTTCTTGGTTCCGGCACCAAAAGCGTATGCCTGACGGAAGCGGTCGATGTTCTTCTTGGAACCGTTAATCTTGCCGGCTCTTGCGATATCAACAAATGCGTCTACATACATCTCGGTGTGGACACCTAAGTCCTTTAAGTCGGATTCTGCAATCAGGGAGCCGACAGCGTTTGGCATACCGCCGATTCCAAGCTGTAAGCAGGCACCGTTTGGAATCTGGTCAACGATAAGTTTTGCAACTGCCTTGTCCACATCAGTAGCAGGACCGCCGGCACCAAGTTCTCCGATTGCCGGATTATTGCCCTCTACGATAGCGGCAACCTTGGAAATATGTACGCCACATTCGGTTCCGCCGAGACAGCGCGGCATATTTTCATTTACTTCCACGATGATATGCTTTGCGGTTTCGCAGACAGCGCCGAGATGGGAAGCATTCGGACCAAAGTTAAAGTAGCCGTGTGAATCCATCGGCGCAACCTGGAACATTGCAACATCATCGGTAAAATCAAGGTCGCGGTAGTAGCGCGGCAGTTCTGAATAACGAATCGGTGCGTAGAAAGAACAGCCTCTTGCAATCATCTTGCGCTCAATACCGGACATATGCCAGGAGTTCCAAGTGAAGTGTTCCCCTGCGTCCTCTCTTGCAAAAACAGCGAGCGGTTTTAATAAGATACCGCCGCGGAGATTGACATTCTTTAACTCATCGGTGCGCTTTGCAAGTGCTGCATCGAGCACATCCGGTGTTCCGGTACACCAGCCGTAGTCAACCCAGTCGCCTGATTTAATGACCTTCACTGCCTCATCGGCTGTGGTAAGTTTCTGTTTGTATTCCTGTGTGAAATCCATTCCAGTACCCTCCCATAATGTAACATTTTGAAAGATTGTTAAATTTTTACCATACTTTCATCCTATCACTTTATGGGGGATTTTACAAGAGATTTTACGGGAGAAAGGATTGGTGTTTTTTAAGATTTCAGCTATAATGGAGAAAAACAACACGAAAGGAACGCCATATGTTTGAAATAAACATCATAAAAGGAACAAAACCCACAGGCAATCCGGTAATTCACGAGCGCCTTGCGGTGCGGGCGGTGATCCGGGAGAATGGAAAGCTTCTGATGGTGGAGACGAATCGCGGAGATTATAAATTTCCGGGCGGAGGCGTGGAAGCCGGGGAGACAAAAGAGGAAGCGCTGCTTCGGGAAATCCGTGAGGAGACCGGTTATGTGGATATCACGCCCGGAGACTGTATCGTAGTGGCCTATGAGGAAAATGAGGACACGGAAGAAGCAGGAACGTGGTTTCAGATGAAATCTGTTTACTATGAATGCAATATCAATAGCCATAAAAGGGCGCCCGGAATTCAGGATGATTATGAAGAAAAATTAGGCTTCCACGGCGTCTTTGTGACAGTCAAAGAAGCCCTTGCAAAAAACCGAGCGCTGGCAAAACAGTATACATTTGAAGAAATTCCGTGGTTGGAGCGGGAAATAAAGGTGCTGGAACGCTTATAATTCCATCGGAACCATCCAGTTGCGTGCAGCTTCCCGGTACTGTTCGAGGCTCTGCTCGTATTGGGTGAGAAGCAAGACACTGCCGCCGGCAGCTTTTTCCTGTGCAAGAAGCGCTTCATAACATTCAACAAGTCCATAGAGCGGCAGGTCGCCGCTGGTGTGGATGTCTAAGATACTTTTGGTCTCGTAGGCTGCGTTATAATACCACATTGCAGCTTCGCTGTAGTCCCGCAATGCCTGAAAATAGGTGCCAAGCTCATAGCAGATTTCAGAGCAGGGAGTCGTAATCATATCTTTTAAGGTCAGCTTGAAAAATTCATTTTTCTGGTCAGAGAGGCGGTAAGCGCGCGCTAACACGCAGGCTGCCTCTTTTTGAGCTGTTTCATCATAATCGTGTTCAAGAATGTCAGCAAAAATAGGAGTGGCATCGGCAAAGTCTCTGGCATCGCCGGTTTTAAGCAGCTCGCGTGCATACATACTCCGGATTTTCGGAGAGAGAGAACCGTCGTTTCGGTAGGATTTTACAAAAATAGAAAAATCACGTTTGCTGTGTAGAGACTGCGGGCGGTGCAGAATTTCCACATCGCTGTCAAAAATGACTGGGTCGAGGCGGACGGTCTCGTGAATCGGGTCCACCCAGGTAAAGGTGCGCAGCCGCTTAAACAGTTTCGGACGGTATTCCTTGTTGCAGTTCTGCACGGTGTCGAAGGTGGTTTCGGTGATATATTTCATCTGCACAATTTCGATTTCAGGCAGCATGACGGTTTTTAGGCGGGCAAAGCGCTCATGGTTTGTCTCATCTAACACCTCATCTGCGTCTGCGGTGTAGATGTAGTCTTTCGTTGCCTTGGAAAAAGAATAATTTCTCGCTGCGGAAAAATCGCTTTTCCAGTCAAAATCAAAAATTTTATCGGTATAATTTGCCGCAATTTCTTTTGTGTGGTCAGTGGAGCCGGTGTCTACAATAATAATCTCGTCCATCAGGTCTGCAATGCTGTCAAGACAGCGCGCCAGAACGGATTCCTCATTTTTTACAATCATACATAAGCTGATAGTTGCCATAATTTTTCTCCTGTCCTAAGAGGTTCTTTTTATTCATATCGGCATAACTTGGCAATTCCAAAAGACAACTGGTATTTTAATAGGAAGAAATTCACAAAAATGCAAAATCACATTGCACCGGAGAAGGTGTAGTGATAAAATTTTTTTATCATAGGATGACAATCGGGATAGAAGAGATTTCAACTAGATTGGATTACGGGAGAAGACTTTATGAGGATGAATGGCTCGAACATGGGGATGAAAAGATTTGTCATTGTAATGCTGGCGTTAGCCGGAATCGTAGTGATAGTACTTCACAGTTCCTATGTCAATGTAACGGAGATGGAGAATCAGCTCCGGCAGAACCTTCAGGATGTGGCGAGCCAGAATGCGGTGGTGCTTCATATGAAGGTGTATGCGGACTATGAGCTGTTGCAGTCACTCGCGGAAGAACTTGTCGGTGTAACGACAGATACGATAGACAAGAAACTGGGGAATTTTAAAATTTTTCTGGAGGAATATCAGCTCAAACGTTTTGCATACTGTTTTCCGGACGGAACGACGTATTCAACGGATGGAAGTGTAACCAATCTTTCCTACCGGGAATTTTTTACGAGGGGAATGGCAGGAAAGTGTACGATTACAGGAATGTTGCGGGATGCAATTGGTGAGGAACACACGGCGGTCAATGTCATGACGATTCCGATTTACGATGAGGATGGGAATGTTACGGGTGTATTTGGACTGACCTATGAATCCGAGCGGTTTAATGAATCCTTGCAGGTTGGAAGTTTCGAGGGACAGGGTTATAGCTGTGCGGTCAATGAAAACGGGGAAATTATGGCGGTAATGGGAAGTGACAAGCTGGAACTGTCACACAATCTGTTTTCAGAGCTGCAAAAGGCGGATGAGCGGAATGCGGCTGCAATCGAATCCCTGCGGGAGCAGATGGAAGAAAAGACAGAAAAGGGTGGAACTTTATATCTGTCCGAGAAAAATTACTATTACTGTAGTCCGGTAGGGCTGATGGATGAGGAAGTCACCTGGTATATTCTTACGATTATTCCCTCTGCAGTGCTTGAAAGCCGTGTTATGCCGATTCAGGCAAATCAGTACCGGACAAGTTTTCTGGTTGGAATTTTTATCGTGATAGGTGCGGCGCTGCTTTTGATGTTTTCAAAGGAACAGCAGCGGAAGATGACACAGTTTGTATACGAGGATCCGATTACGAAGGGTGCGAACTATGCAAAATTTTTGCTTGAGATTGCAAGGCGGCATAACAGGCAGGGATATCTTGTGATGATGGATATCACGAATTTTAACAATATCACGATTGCTGCGGGAAAAGCGGCGGGCGAGAATATGATTCGGGATACCTGGAAGATTATAAGCAAGGAACTGCGGACAGAAGAGATTGCGGCACATATCAGGGACGATGTGTTTATCCTGTTTTTAGTTGCACCAAATGGCAGTGAAGCCATAGACCGGATGGAAGTGATTTCCGGTCACATCAGTGAGAAAGCGAAAAAACTTCATGTATACGGAATTCACGCCGGCTATGGAATTTACAGGATGGATGGCTCGGAAAGTTTTGAGGACGCCTACAGCAAGGCAAAGGTGGCGCGCGAGCATGCTCTGACACAGCCGGAACTTCATTATGCTTTTTATGATGAGATTAATCACCAGAAGCAGCAGGAAGAAAAGCAGCTTGAGGAGCGCTTCCCGGAGGCCCTTGCGGACGGAGAGTTTGAGGTCTGGTATCAGCCGAAATACAGTGCATCGAGTTGTGAGATTGTTGGAAGTGAGGCACTGGTGCGCTGGAGAGACAAAGACGGCAAGCTGATTTCTCCGGGGAAATTTATCCCGCTTTTTGAACACAATGGAATGATTATGAAACTCGATGAGTATATGTTCCGTGCCGTATGCAGACAGCAGGAAAAGTGGTTAGCACAGAAACGGAAAATGTATCCGGTATCGATTAATATCAGCCGTGCTTCTCTTTACTATGCCGATGTACTGCAGCGTTACAGTGAGATTATGAAGGAATATAAGCTTGATCCGAAATACGTTCAGCTTGAGGTGACAGAGACTGCATTGCAGGGAAAATCTGATATTTGTAATTTGCTTGAAAAATTCCGGGAAATGGGTGTTAAGATTCTGATGGATGATTTCGGAACCGGATATTCTTCCCTCGCAACGCTCAGCATGCACTGCTTTGATACCTTAAAGCTCGATAAGACATTAATTGACCATATCGGGGATAAGGATGGTGAAACACTGTTGTTCCACGTCATCCATATGGGACAGCAGCTTGGACTTCATATCACCGCAGAAGGTGTGGAAAACCAGGGGCAGTTAAAGTTTTTACAGGGATTAAAGTGTGATGATATCCAGGGCTTTTATTTTGCAAAACCAATGCCGGGTACGGAATATGAGACCATGTTATAAAGGAGACAGCTTGTGAAGGACAAAGAACATTTTATGCAAAAGACAATTGTCGTGTGGCTTGGTGCACTGCTCTGCTGTGCACTGTGGGGAAGTGCATTTCCCTGCATTAAGATTGGCTACCGGCTGTTTGATATCGCATCCGGCGATGTGGCGGCACAGATTCTGTTTGCCGGATGCCGGTTTACCCTTGCGGGTGTGTTAGCGCTTGCAATCGGAAGTGCGTTAAACCGGGAATGGCTGGTGCCAAAACGCCGCTCCTATGGCAGAATTGCAAAACTTGCGCTGTTACAGACGGTAGCGCAATACATCTTTTTCTATGTCGGACTGGCGAACACCACCGGTGTCAAGGCATCCATTATCGAGGGAGTCAATGTTTTCATTGCCATCTTGGTGGCAAGCCTTTTATTTCATCAGGAAAAATTAAGCGCAGCCAAAATCCTTGGCTGCGTCATTGGGTTTGCAGGAGTGGTTTTAGTGAACAGTTCCGGTGGCGGACTGGATTTGGGATTTCACTTTACGGGAGAGGGATTTATTTTCCTCTCGACGATTGCCTACGCATTCTCGTCTGTATTTCTGAAACGCTATTCCAAAGAAGACAATCCGGTGCTCTTAAGCGGCTGGCAGTTTGTATTCGGCGGACTTGTGATGATTGTGTGCGGACTGCTTGCTGGCGGACGGCTTTCTGAGTGGAGCATTGCCGGAGTTTTGATGCTTTTATACATGGCAGTCATTTCAGCAGTGGCGTATTCACTGTGGGGAATCCTGCTTAAGTACAATCCGGTGTCAAAAGTGGCAGTATTTGGCTTTATGAATCCGGTGTTCGGCGTGATTTTATCAGCAATCCTTTTACACGAAGGGGACAGCATCGGTGTGATGTGTCTCGTGTCGCTGGCATTGGTGTGTGCCGGAATCTATATCGTAAACCGCGGGGAAGAAACAGCATAAAACGGAAGGAATTGAAAAAATATGAGTACAATTGTGACATTAAAAAAAGGAGAGGGACGTACCTTAAAATCGGGCGGCGTGTGGGTGTTTGACAATGAGATTGCAACCATTACCGGAACCTTTAAGAACGGGGATATTGTGAGCGTTCATGATTTTGACGGTTACCCGATGGGAAAAGGATTTATCAACCAGAACTCTAAAATCCGGGTGCGCATGATGACAAGAAAAGCTGACCAGGAGATTGACGAGGAATTTTTGCGGATGCGTGTAAAAAATGCGTGGGAATACCGGAAGGTGACGGTTGATACGTCAAGCTGCCGTGTCATTTTCGGGGAGGCAGACTTTCTGCCGGGACTCGTCATTGATAAATATGAGGATGTCCTTGTCGTGGAATGTTTAGCGCTTGGCATGGAGCAGTTTAAGGAGACGATAGTTTCTTTCTTGAAGGAAGAGCTTGCAAAAGACGGCATTAAGGTGCGCGGTGTCTATGAGCGGAGCGACGCCAATGAGCGCACCAAAGAAGGACTTCCGAAGGTAAAAGGATTTATCGGAGAGGAATTTGACACCAACGTTGAGATTACGGAAAATGGCGTCCGTTATCTTGTCGATGTCGTAAACGGTCAGAAAACGGGATTTTTCTTAGACCAGAAATACAACCGTCTTGCGATGCAGCGTATCTGTAAAGGGAAAAAGGTGTTAGACTGCTTTACCCACATGGGAACGTTTGCGTTAAATGCGGGAATCGCAGGAGCCGCGGATGTCACAGGTCTTGATATTTCCGAATACGCCGTGCAGCAGGCAAATGAAAATGCGCGCAGAAACGGTCTGGAAAATACGGTTCGTTTCCGCTGTGCAAATGTGCTCGATGAACTGCCGAAGCTGGCTTTAAGCGGGGAGCAGTATGATGTTGTCATCTTAGACCCTCCCGCTTTTACCAAGTCGCGCCAGGCAACCAAAAACGCAATCAAAGGTTACCGGGAGATTAACATGAAGGGTTTAAAGCTGGTGAAGGACGGCGGTTATCTTGCAACGTGCTCCTGCTCCCATTTCATGACACAGGAACTTTTGGAGAAGACAGTAAAGGAAGCTGCAAAGGCAACGCACAAGAGACTCCGCCAGGTAGAATTTCGGACACAGGCGCCGGACCACCCGATTCTCTGGGCAAATTCCACAAACGTGCCGGAGAGTTATTATTTGAAGTTTTATATTTTTCAGGTGGTGGATGAAAAATAAGAGATAATATAATAATTATTTTGGTATGAATAAACTGTGAAGCAGCAGAGTCTGTCAGGGGGGAGACAGCCCTGGCCTGCGACCTATTATGAATGGTTGCAAAAGAAATTGTAAATAATTACATTAAAGGCTACATAATGAAAAATAGTGAAAAAATAGTGAAATATTAATGGAAAAAAGCTTTCCTTTTGGATATAATAATATTTGAAAGGGAGGCTTTTCCTATATGATAAAAGTGACTTTGACGAATGAAATTTTAAGATATATTACAGAAATTGAGCAGAACAGATATAAAGTATCGTCAGTAAAACTGTCAAAAACAGTTATGAATAAGCTTCGTAAAAATTCAAAGAAAAAAAGCTCGTATGCTTCGAATAAGATTGAGGGAAATCCATTGTCGGAAAAACAGGTGGACGAAGTAATAGAAAGCGATGAAAGAAAGCATTATCTGAAACCGGAACAGGAAGTAAGAAATTATTTTCTGGCATTGAATTATCTCGAGGAAAAGGCAAGTAAAAAAGAGAAATTTTCCACGAAGCTTATTCTAGATGTACAGAAATTGGTAGAGAAGGGGGCTTCCAAGGAGAAAATCGGACTCAGAGGACCTATGCCACCGGGAGTGTTATTTGCGGTATATGATTCTAAGACAGGAAACCCTGATTATATTCCACCGGAATATTGCGACATTCCGGGACTTTTAGATGAGTTGGTAGAGTATGTAAATACAACGGATGACCACCCACTGATTGTAGCAGCAGTTGTACACTATCAATTAGTGACAATACACCCGTTTGAAGATGGCAATGGCAGAACTGCAAGATTGTTATCCGGTTATATTATGGACTTGAACGGATACGGCTTTAATGGAATCGGATCATTGGAAGAATATTTTGCATATGATATTGATGAATATTATGAATCCATTCAGATGGGACTCCCTGCGCTGTATTATTCCGGCAGAGAGAATCCGCCACATCCGGAGATCTGGATCAACTATTTCCTTAAAATGGTGAAACTGTATTCTGGAAAAGTCTGTGATTTGCAGTTGGCTTCTGAAGAGGAAGATATTACCGGAAGTCTGTCGTTTCTGAAAGGAAAAGAAAAAGAGCTATTGCAATTTCTAATAAAAAACTATAAAGGAGAGTTTACTCCTATTGAAGTCAGCAGAAAATTGTCGGTAACAAATAAGACCATTATTAACAGGCTGGCGGTTTTGGTAAAAAATGGATTTGTGGTTCCTATATTAGTCAACGAGAGAATTCGTTCTTATGAATTAAGTGAATTTACCAGAGGCCATGAAAAAGAGATTATAAAGGTTATTAGTTGAAATTTACATCTTCCAGGTGGCTGATGAGAAGTAAGAATTGGAAAGTGGTAAGTCTGAGTGGTAAGCTTATGGGGAAAACGGTATGTTCTATTTGAATGATAACAGGAAACTAACAAAAGACTAATCATGGACTAACAAAGAACTAACCGCACGTATCTGTCTTTTTCAAATAAGAGATGGTATTATTATCATGGAAGTAATGAACAGAGAGTGATCGAGAAAATTCGGTTGCTCTTTTTTATTGTGAAGGGGGTGATATGTGCTATAATAAAACAAATTATCAAATCGGGATTTCTTGAAGAAAAGTAAAAAAATACAGGCAGTAATAAGAAACTAACAGAAGGGAGAAACAAAATGGAATACAGAAAATTTGATAATGTAATAATAGCGAGAAGATGGAGAATATTATGCGCATCTTCATATGAGTGTCGGAAATGAGAAAGGTGAAGCGTTTGGAGGGCATCTGAACAGAGCTGTCGTGAGTGCAATCTGTGAGATGGTAATTACGGTCATTGATGGAAAAGTTGACAGAGTTTATGATGAAGAAACAGGGCTTAATGTATTTAAGTTTGATTAGATGCGTTGAACACATGTGAAGAATCGGGAGTTTCAGGAGGGAAATCATGAGAAGCAAGGGTATTTTTATTTTAGCGATTACATGGATTGTTATATCATTGTTTTGGTTCTGGGCAGAAAATATTGCAATAGGTATCATAGGGCTATGTGCCGGAGTCATTGAACTATTTATCGCGTTAGTGAGACGCAGCAAAGAGAAGAAAGGCAAGTAAATTCCAATTTATGGAGGATACTGACTTATGAAAATACATATTATTGGCTGCAGTGGTTCTGGAAAAACCTATTTAGCAAATGCACTTTCAAAGAAGTATACTATTCCTCATTTCGACTTAGACGATATCCAATGGGATAACAACGCCAAAGAATATGGGAAAAAAAGACCACTTGATGAACGAAAAGCGTTATTACAGGAAATATTATTTAATAACGAATGGATAATTGAGGGGGTATATTATGATTGGGTACAGCAAAGTTTTGATGAAGCTGATAAAATATATGTTTTAAATATGCCAGGCTATTTATATAAAAGCCGGATTATTATGCGTTCTATCAAAAGAAAGTTGGGAATACAAAAAGGGAAAAAAGAAACTTTGAAATCAGTCTATAACCTCTTGAAATGGACTGAAACTTTTCAGAATAAAAATCTGAAAGAAATAAAAAGTATTTTAGATAGATATGACAATAAAGTTATATGGTTATCAAGTAAAAAGGATGTAGAAGAAATAATAAAGGCAGCAGGTTAGCACAGAGCAGATATCCACAGGACATTTTGTCGAGGGAGCAGGAAGCTGGAGTTTGAAAGGAAAAGGTTATGAGAATCGGATTGGCAACTTACGAATGTAGAATAAATGACATCGAATTTAATCTTTCTCAGATAGAAAAAGCGTTAAAGGAATCTGGCAATGCAGATTTGGTGTGCTTTGGGGAAGCCTTTCTACAGGGATTTGGTGCAGTTACATCTGAGTATGAAGAGGACATTAAAATGGCTGTGGAGCAGGATTCGCTGACTATGAATCGAATCAAAGATTTATCCGTTAAATATCAAAAGGCAGTCATGACAGGATACATTGAAAAAGAGAATGCTGATATTTATTCCTCATGTGCATTGGTGGAAGACGGAAAGATTGTTTATAATTATCGAAGAATCAGTAAGAACTGGAAAGATTATGAGATAACCAATGAACATTATAAAGAGGGGAAAATAAGCAGCCCGTTTCAGTTTCACGGAATAGAAATGAATGTCGCTTTATGTGGAGATTTGTGGATATTTCCGGAATCCTTTAAAAGCAAGGGAGTATTTTTATGGCCGGTTTACGTAAATTTTGATTTGGATGAAGCCGAAGCAGGTGAGTATGCAAAACAGGCACAGATTGCATGCGAAAAAACATTACTGGTAAATCCAATTTCAAAAGACCCTTTAAGCAGGGGCGGCGCATTTTATTTTGAGAAAGGCGAAATCAGGAAAAAGGCAGCACTTGATAAAGAAGAAGTTCTGATAATTGAAGTTTAGAAATACAAATTAGCAGCGGCAGAGACCATAAAGCTGATAAACGAACACTAAGGAGTCGTAAGGCAGATGAAACACAGCGGACAAGCACCGATAGGCGAAGGAGAATACATTCGGGAAAAATTAGAAGAGACACTGCCCTGTATCTGGTTTCCGATGCAGAGGGAGGAGCGCATATCAGTCGTGGAAATCCAGAATCCGGAGCAGTAAATTTCTTATGTTGTAAGAAACCCGAATAAATATCTGACAAGACCGGTTTATCTGGTACTCGATGATTATCAGGAGTGTAACGAGTCTGCAAAGAGCCAGGCAGAAGCACTCTCCCAGATTGAGGCTGGAATCGAGCAGATTTCCGGTGTAACGCAGAACACCGCAGCGTCCACGCAGGAAAGCTCTGCAATTAGCGAACAGCTTGCAGACAAGAATTTATAGCTTTACTATCCCCTCGCACGCGAAAGTGTGCGGCAGGCGCACACTTTATTTTGATTGCCTACGGGACGGGGGGAAGACTATTGGAAAATAAATGTGAAAAAACACATTGTATCATATGAAAAAATGTAATATAATACAATAAAACACAGGAATAAATTTAGAAGAAAGGAGGACATGATTATGAGACGTAAAATTACACAAAAGTTGTGCGAGTGGAAAGAACAGACAAAGGGCAGAATACCAATGCTGATTTACGGGGCAAGGCAGGTTGGAAAAACATATGAAATGCAGGAGTTTGGAGCACAATATTACAAGAATACCGTATATGTCAATTTTGAGACGGATGAAATGATTGGAAAGTATTTCGAGACGGATATTCATGCGAATCATATTATATCCATCCTGGAAAAATATTATCAGACAAAAATCATCCCGGAAAGCACGCTGCTTATTTTTGACGAGATTCAAATGTGTGAGAGGGCGCTGACTTCTTTAAAATATTTTGAGGAAGAGGCACCGGAATATCATGTGATTGCGGCGGGGAGTCTGCTTGGCGTAGCTGTCAACCGGGAACGGTATTCCTTTCCGGTTGGAAAAGTCCAGATGCTGACCATGTATCCAATGGATTTGGAGGAGGTTTTATGGGCAAAAGGGAAAGAACTTCTGGCAGATACCATAAAGGCACACTATGAAAGCAATGAGCCGATGGATGAAGTGCTTCATGAGGAAGCAATGCAGGAGTTTTATCATTATTGTATTGTAGGCGGAATGCCGGCGGCGGTGAAGGCAGACCTTGCAGAAAACAGCCCGATGAATCAGAGCGAGATACGGCAGATGCTTTTAAATTCTTACATTGCTGATATGACAAAATATGCTGACAGAGCAGATACTGTGCGCATTTTTGAGGCATATGATTCGCTTCCGGCGCAGTTGGCACGGGACACAAAAAAGTTTCAGTATAAGCTGATTAAATCAGGTGCAAGGGCATCCCAGTATGGGGATGCGATTGACTGGCTGATACGCGCGGGAATCGTGAATAAATGTATGAAATGCAGTCAGGGATTTTATCCCATTGCAGCATATCAGGATTTGAGTGCTTTTAAGCTATATTACAGCGACATGGGAATTATGTCTGCAAGAGTCGGGATGACGCTAGAAGCATTAACCGGCAGGGAGACAGAGCATTTTCGGGGAATTTTAACCGAGAACTATGTCTCAATTGCATTGAAAACAAACGGTTACGACTTGTATTACTGGGAATCAGACAATACGGCAGAGGTGGATTTCCTGATTCAGAAGGACAATCATGTGCTTCCGGTAGAATGTAAGGCAGGCGGCCATGTGCGGGCAAAAAGCATGATGGTTTATATGGAAAAATATGCTCCTGTTTATGCAGTCAGAATTTCTGCGAGAAATTTTGGATTTGTGAAGGGGATTAAATCGGTGCCGTTATACAGTGTGTTTTGTATTTAGACCGTATTTTAGGGTTGAAAATGATTGACATTTGCGTCATTATCAGCTACGATTTGACTAGCAGATTGGCATGGGAACAAAAGGCAGTGGGAAGTCAAGAAACGAAAGGCAGCTTGACCTCATTTGCCTTTTTTTGATTTGCGGGCAAGAGATGAGAGGAAGAGGCGGACAATGGAGAAGAACAGGTCAGAAAATATCATTGAGCTTAAGGGAATACGCAAGTGTTTTGAAGATAATTTTGAAGCGGTAAAGGATTTTAATCTCCAGGTGAAAAAGGGAGAATTTGTGACGTTTTTGGGACCTTCCGGCTGTGGAAAGACGACAACGCTGCGCATGATTGCAGGGTTTGACATTCCGACAGAGGGGCAGATTCTGTTAAATGGAGAGGATATCAGCAAGCTGCCGCCGAACAAGCGCCCAATCAACACGGTGTTTCAGCGGTACGCACTGTTTCCGCATCTAAATATTTTTGAGAATATCGCATTTGGTCTGAAATTAAAGACGAGAGAAGTGACCTGCCGCAACAAGGCGGGGGAACTTGCGACAAAAAAGGAAAAACTTTCTGCCAGGGAAATCCGGGAAAAAGTAAAGCATGCACTTGAAATCGTGGATTTGGAGGGCTTTGAAAAGCGAAGTATCTCCACGTTGTCCGGCGGACAGCAGCAGCGAATCGCAATTGCAAGAGCAATTGTCAATGAGCCGGAAATTCTGCTTCTCGATGAACCTCTCGGTGCGCTGGATTTAAAGATGCGAAAAGAGATGCAGTTAGAGCTGATGGCGATGCACAAGGAACTCGGCATCACGTTTATCTATGTAACGCATGACCAGGAGGAAGCGCTGACAATGTCGGACAAGGTCGTGGTCATGTCGGATGGAATGATTCAGCAGATTGGAACGCCGGAAGAAATCTATAACGAGCCAGAAAATGTATTTGTGGCAGATTTTATCGGCGAGAGTAATATTTTTAACGGAAAAATGACAGCGAAAAAAGTCGTCCATTTCTGCGGCGGAGATTTTGTGTGTCTCGATGATATGCCGGTCGGCGCGAAGGTGGATGTCGTCGTAAGACCGGAGGATGTCATCATGACGGCACCGGAAAACGGAACGATTACAGGAGTAGTAAAATCTGCGATTTTTAAAGGAATGCACTATGAGATTATTGTGGAATCCGGGGACAATGAGATTGTCATCCAGAGCACAAAGAGTGCCAGAGAGGGCGATACCATCGGAATGTGCTTAGAGCCGGACGGCATCCATGTCATCATGTCCGAGATGAACCACAATATTTTCGAGGGAGAGCTGACGAAAAATTACACCGTATTATTTGCAGACGGCGAATATGCGTGTGATGTGACCAGACTGTATCCGGATTCTGCTTTTAACGAGGAAGGAACGCTTGTGGATGCACAGGGAAATGAAATCCATACGGCGGGAGTCCGCGTTTCGGTAAAAGTTCCGGTGGAAGCAGTTTCCATGAGCGATGACACAGAGGCAGGCGGAACCTGCGGACACATTGTTTCCTTAATTTATAAAGGTGACCATTATCATTATATTGTCCGTACAAAGAGCGAGGAGGATATTCATCTTCGCGATGAATATTTGTGGAATGAAAATGATTATGTCAGCCTGATTATTCCAAAGGATTCCATCGAACTTTCATTTGCTGACGAGGGCGGAAAGGAGTCCATGCGATGAACTTTCGGTTTTCAAGAAAACACTTAAGCATTCCATATGCGGTGTTTTTATTCTGCTTTGTGGTTGCGCCGCTTATCGTGGTGGTCTACTACGCATTTACCAACGGGCAGGGAAGATTCACGATGCAAAACTTCGTGAACTTTTTCACAAGCCCGAACACTATCGGAACGCTCTGCTACAGCCTTGCTGTGGCGGTGGCAGTGACTGTCTGCTGTACGTTGATTGCGTATCCGACGGCATATATTCTCGCAAAAAGCCACCTGAAAAGAAGAGGTGTGCTGTTAGTGTTGTTTATCGCGCCGATGTGGATTAACTTTACGCTGCGTGTCGTGGCATTAAAGGAAGTGCTTACGGTCATCGAGGGAAATCTTGCGTACCATCCGTTTTTAAATACGGTCATCGGAATGACGTATGATTTCCTTCCGTTTATGATTCTGCCGTTGTATACGACGCTTAGCAAGCTGGATAACTCCTATCTGGAGGCGGCGGCAGATTTGGGCGCGAACCCTGCGACCACGTTTCTTAAGGTGACACTGCCGCTTAGTCTGCCGGGATTTGTCAGCGGCGTCACGATGGTGTTTCTGCCGTCCATGACAAACTATGTCATCCTTGATATGCTCTACAACAGCACGTACATCATGGGAAGTCTGATTGGAAGCTACTTTAACGCCTATGACTGGCATAACGGCTCCATGATTTCTCTGGTGCTGCTTTTGATTATTTTTATCCTCACCTGGGCAACGAATGGATTTGGCGAGGAAGAGACAAGCAGGGGGGCAATCCTATGAAAAAAAATGTATTTCGCTATGCGTGGCTGTTTCTGGTGCTCCTGTTCATGTATCTGCCGGTATTGCTGCTGATGGGCTACAGCTTTACAGATACGGCGGTGATTGGAACAAGCGGTAATTTTTCTCTGAAAAATTATGTGACGCTGTTTACGACAGAAGAACTTCTTAAAATGATTGGCGGAACATTTGCGCTTGCATTTGGCTCTGCATTTTTGGCTACGATACTCGGAACTATCGGAGCAATCGGAGCATTTTATTGTAAAAAAGGTCCAAAGCACACGATTAACATGTTAAATCAGATTCCGGTTGTCAATGCGGAAGTGGTAACCGGTTTTTCACTGTGTGTTCTTTTGATTGTCGTATGCGGTGTCAACAAAGAATCATTTGTACCGCTTGTGATTGGACATATTGTGCTGGAGGCGCCGTTTGTCTACCTGTCGGTATTGCCAAAGTTAAAGCAGATGGACAACAGCATTTATGAGGCAGCACTGGATTTGGGTGCAAATGCCAGGACTGCGCTGACAAAAGTAGTGATTCCGCAGCTGATTCCGGGAATTGTCTCCGGCTTTATGCTGTCGGTAACACTGTCGCTGGATGATTATTTTATTACCACTTACACGAAGCCGGCAACGTTTGACACCATCAGTACCTACGTGGTCAATGCGACAAAAGGTTCCCACACGGAGATAAAAACGGCACTCTGGGCGCTTTCGACTGTGATTTTTGTTGTGATTTTAACAGTGGTTCTGGTAGGAAATGCGGTTTCTGCAAGAAAGGCAGGTGCGGCAAATGAAAAGTAAGAGATATGCGGCGGCTTTTCTTGGGACACTGCTTGCATTGGGCAGTTTTTCGGAGGTTCCGGTTTTTGCCGCTGATGAGAAAGATACGATAACGCTTCGTGTCTGCAACTGGGAAGAGTATATCGACGAGGGTGGCTGGGACGAAGACGAGGTCATTGACCTTGACAGCCAGAATATTTTCGGAGAAAATTCCCTGGTGAGTGAATTTGAAACCTGGTATTATGAGACCTACGGCGTGCGGGTGAAAGTGGAGTATTCTAACTTTGGAACAAATGAGGAGCTTTACAGCCAGTTAAATCTCGGAAATGTCTACGATTTGGTCTGCCCGTCCGACTACATGATTATGAAGCTGTTAAAGGAAGACCGTCTTGAGCCGCTGTCCGAGAATTTCTTTGATGCGGCAGTGGAGACGAACTATTATGTGAACGGTGTTTCTCCTTATATAAAGGGCGTTTTTGAGGAAAATGAGATTGACGGAAAGTCCTGGGCAGATTATGCAGCCGCTTATATGTGGGGCGTGACAGGAATTGTATACAATCCAAATGAGGTGACCGAGGAGGAGGCATCGACCTGGTCGGTTCTCGAAAATAACAAGTTTTACCGTCAGGTGACCATCAAAGATAATGTGCGTGATGCCTATTTCCCGACGCTTGCGATTCTAAATGAAGACCTTTTGACAAGCAGTGATTTTAGAAACAGCGCAGATTATACGGAGCGGCTTTCTGACGTTATGAATGATACGGATAAAGAGACGATTGACCGTGCTGAGCAGAAGTTAAAGGAAATCCGTGGAAATGTTTACTCTTTTGAGACAGACAGTGGAAAAGCGGACATGATTAGCGGAAAAGTGTTGGCAAATGTCCAGTGGTCCGGGGATGCAGTCTATGCGATGGACCAGGCAGAAGAGGATGACTTTTATCTGAACTGGGCAGTGCCCAAGGAGTGCACTAACCTCTGGTTTGACGGCTGGGTGATGTTAAAGAGCGGTGTGGAAGGAGACTCTGCGAAAAAGCAGGCTGCGGAAGCATTTATCAACTTCCTCTCAAGACCGGATAATGCGGTTCGAAATATGTACTATATCGGCTACACCTCTGCAATTGCGGGAGGTGACAGCAGCCTCATTTATGAGTATCTCGACTGGAATTACGGGGCAGATGAGGATGAGACAGATGTAATTGAGTATCCGGTCGGCTATTTTTTTGCCGGGGATAACAGCGACGAAAATTATGTGATTACAGCGCCCACAGAACAGGCAAAAAGACAGTTGTCAGCGCAGTATCCGTCAGAGGAAGAGATTGCGCGCAGCGCGGTTATGAAATATTTTGACGAAGAGGGAAATGCCAATATCAATCAGATGTGGATTAATGTCCGCTGTTTTAACTTAAGCATGTTATCTGCGGGACAGTGGGTTGCAATCGGCATTGGAATCGTGCTTGTGGCAGCAGCCTTACTTTTCGCATTCCGGGATAAGATTTTTCATTCCGCCGGATAAAAAACAGTGATTTTTACAGAAAAAGCCTTCCGGGGCGATTCATAAGAAGGGAGAGAGAACGATGCCGGAGAAGAAGACGGACAATGGATGTCAGTACGCAAAAAAATGCGGTGGCTGTGATTATCAGGGGATGCCTTATGAGAAGCAGTTAAAGGAGAAACAGCGCTATGTGGAAAAAAATGTAGCGCAGTTTTGCAAGGTGCGCCCGATTGTCGGCATGGAAGATCCATATCATTACCGCAACAAGGTGCATGCTGTATTTGATATTGCAAAGGGTGGAAAGATTATTTCCGGTGTTTATAAGGCAGGGACACATGATGTGGTCAATATCGACAGCTGCCAGATTGAGGACGGTCTTTCGGATGCGATTATCCGCGACATCCGTGGGCTTTTGCGCTCCTTCCGGATTAAAACCTACGACGAGGATACCGGTTACGGCTTATTGCGCCATGTGCTTGTGCGCCGCGGATTTGAGAGTCGTGAGGTGATGGTTGTCCTGGTGCTCGGCTCGCCGATTCTTCCGTCGAAGAATAATTTCGTAAAGGCATTAAGGCTTCTTCACCCAGAGATTACCACAATTGTAATCAATGTAAATGATAAGAAAACCAGCATGGTTTTAGGGGAAAAGGAAACCACGATTTACGGAAAGGGCTACATCGAAGATACGCTCTGCGGCTGCACATTCCGCATTTCGCCCAAATCCTTTTATCAGGTAAATCCGGTACAGACCGAGGTGCTTTACAATAAGGCAATCGAGTATGCAAAGCTGACCGGAAAGGAGCGCGTTGTGGACGCTTATTGCGGCATCGGTACCATCGGTTTAATCGCATCTTCGAAGGCAAAAGAGGTCATCAGTGTCGAGTTAAACCGGGATGCGGTGCGTGATGCCATTACCAATGCCAAACGCAACAGCATTAAAAACGTGCGCTTTTTCAACGCGGATGCCGGTGAGTTTATGGTCGGGATGGCAGAGGACGGCGCGGACGTCGACGTTGTCTTTATGGACCCGCCGCGCGCCGGAAGCGATGAGGCATTTCTTTCCTCCGTTGTAAAGCTTTCCCCGAAGCGCGTCGTCTACGTCTCCTGCAATCCGGAAACGCTCGCAAGGGATTTGAAGTACCTGACAAAGCACGGCTATGAGGCAAAAGAGTGCACACCGGTGGATATGTTCCCGTTTACGAAGCACGTTGAGACGGTTGTTCTTTTGTCCCAACTAAAACAAAAGCCGGATGATTACATTTAATGTCACGATTGAACTTGATGATATGGATATAACATCTGCAGAGACTAAGGCAACATATGATGAGATAAAGAAGTATGTGTCTGAACATAATGCCGGCATGAAGGTTTCCAATCTGTATATCTCACAGGTAAAGAGAAAATGCGGAATTGAGGTTGGAAAGACTTTGCGCGTTGTAACGAGGAGAATAGTTAATAAAGAGAGGTGCATATGCTATGCCAGGTATACTCGTGGTTGAAG
>CATZIT010000011.1:0-110311 GCA_958420225.1 uncultured Roseburia sp.
ATTTTTCCTCTGGACGAGGAGAGGATTTGCCTCCTTGTTTTGCGAAGCAAAATCCGAGTTTCTCTGGACGAGGAGAGGATTTGCCTCCTTATTTAAAAAAGCTATGGTAGCTTTAAGCTATCATAGCACTTCAATTTATGACTTTCTACCCAAAAATGATTATTGAAAATTTTTCTCAATTTCAGGCAAAAATACGACACGGTTAATCTTCTGTTTGTCAATATAACCACATGCCTTTAAACCTTCGAGAATTACGGTATTCCAGTTCTGTCCCGACAGACAGCACACAGAATGGTCATCTAGTTCAATCCTGCACCCTTCCGTTTCTCCTGGCTTTCCCTCCGGCGGACAGGAAACACGATACATATTTTTGCGGCTAATGGCGCCGGTCTCTTCCAACAGGTTAATCATCCGGTAAACAGTCGCTACCCCGATTCCAGGGTCTGACTGCACTGCTTTATAATAAATCTCCTTACAGGAGGCACATTCCTCATTTAAAATAATGTCAAGAAGGATTTTTCTCTGCTTTGTAATCCGGCAGCCGCTTTCCTTCAGACGTTCAAGAATAATCTCTTTCTCTACATTTGTTCTGTGATAATTAACAGTCTCCTCGCATCCGTTGCTCTGATTCGTCGGTCTCACTGTGTTCCCCTCCTCATTCAATGTCAATGGTCTCGGAAAAATTGAGTCCTTCCTGTCTCTTTATTTCTTTGAGTTAGTATATACTAACTTGTAAAACTTGTCAATGTGTTTTTTCATTTTATCTATCACCTTTTTGAAAACTCTGCATATACTAACTACGAATATTTCCAAAGAACGGAGAACTCTATGTGCGGAATTGCCGGTTTTACAAATTTTGACTGCGACCTGATAGTCAAAAAACCTTTCTGGGAAACCATCCTTACCCAAATGCACGAATGTTTAAAACACCGCGGCGATGACAGCCACGGCATCTTCCTTGCGCCCCATGCGGGACTCTCCCACGCCAGACTCTCCATCCGTGACATTAAAGGCGGCTCCCAGCCAATGACAAGACGGATTGGCTCTCGCTCTTACACAATTGTCTATAACGGAGAAATCTATAATACAGATGAACTACTCCCGGAGCTTAAAATGGCAGGATATACCTGCACCACCACCTCCGATACGGAGGTTCTTCTCTACGCGTACCTCCACTATGGACCGGCTTTCGTTTCCCGTTTAAATGGTATCTTTGCCTTTGCCATCTGGAATGACAGCGCAAATTCCCTGTTTTTGTGCAGAGACCGCATGGGCGTCAAGCCACTCTTTTATGCCCGTCGGAATGATTTCTTTTTGTTTGGTTCTGAACCGAAAGCACTCTTTTGCCATCCCGACTGCACCCCTGCAATTAATGATAACAGTCTGCGCGAAATTCTTGGCGTGGGTCCTGCCAGAACACCTGGAAATGGTGTGTTTTCGGATGTCTATGAGGTTCTTCCCGGACACACACTGACCGTTACAAAAGAAGGAATTTGGGATACCTGTTATTGGGAACTAACCAGTCATGTCCATGAGGACGACTATCAAAAAACCGTGGAAAAAACATCCTTTCTTGTCCGGGATGCCGTGCGCAGACAGATGGTTTCCGATGTTTCCGTCTGCACGTTTCTCTCCGGCGGTATCGACTCAAGTATCGTGACTGCGCTTGCTTCCAATTTTATGGAAGAACATGGAGAAATTTTAAACACCTTTTCGTTTGATTTCACCGAAAATGACCGGTATTTCCAGTCCAACTCTTTCCAGCCGGAACGGGACCTTCCTTATGTAAATATCATGCTGTCACGCTACCACACGCATCACACCTATCTCGAATGTGACCAGAAAACCCTTGCGGACACACTCGACCTTGCTGTGGATGCAAAAGACCTTCCAGGAATGACAGATGTAGATGCTTCTTTGCTTTATTTCTGCTCTCTGGTCAAACAGCACAACAAAGTTGCATTAACAGGAGAATGTGCCGACGAAATTTTTGGCGGCTACCCGTGGTTCTACAGAGAGGAGCTTTTAAACCGTGACGGCTTCCCGTGGTCTGCAGATATCTCGGCCCGCACTCCGTTTCTTGCCCCGGATGTCGTAAAACGCTTACAGCTCGCCGAATATTCCAACGCCCGCTATGAAGAAACCCTTGCAAAAACACCGGTTCTTGATGGAGAAAACGAAACAGAACGAAGGCGCCGTGCCGTCGCTTATCTTAACATCAAATGGTTTATGCAGACATTGCTCGACCGTATGGACCGCACCAGTATGTATTCGGGGCTTGAAGCCCGCGTCCCCTTTGCGGACCACCGCATCGTAGAATATGTCTTTAACGTTCCATGGGAAATGAAGTACCAGAACGGTGTGGAAAAAACACTGCTTCGGGATGCCACTGCCGACCTGCTTCCGCCAGAACTTTTACACCGGAAAAAAAGTCCTTACCCAAAGACCTACCACCCCGGTTATGAAAAACTTCTGACCGAGCGGCTCACTGCGATTGTGGAGGATACTTCCGCACCCATCCAGCCGCTCATTGACAAAGATTTAACAAAAAAATTCATCACTTCACACAAGGAGCTTGGAAAACCGTGGTTTGGTCAGCTCATGGCAGGTCCCCAGCTCATGGCATATTTTATCCAGATAAATGAATGGATGAAAAAATATCATTTAAGCATCTGAAAGGCAAAAATGGCACAGCCCTCACGGTCTGTGCCATTTTTTACTGTACAAACTTCTTTTTATAAACGGTGCACACAATGACTGCAATCACGGTTCCGCTTATGACGCCGGTCAGGACGTCTGTCGGGTAATGCACGCCCACATACAGTCTCGAAAGCGCAATCAAAAACGCTAACACCAATGCCGGAACACCATATTTTCTCGGACAGAGCATAAAAATTACAACTGCCGCCGCAAAAGAGCTTGCAGAATGTCCGGACGGAAACGAGAAATCCGACTGCGCCTCTATGATTCGCTGCAAGCCGTCCACCGCCTCATAGGGTCTGACCCGCGCAACCAGGTTTTTTAAAATCAGGTTATTGACCACATAGGATGAAAGCAGGGACACCGCCGTCACCAGACCAATTTTTCTTGTTTTTTTCACAATCAGTAATATCACCGCAAGCAAAATCCAGCACCATCCGGCATCTCCAAGATGTGTGATAAACTTCACAACCGGGGATAAGAAATCCTGACGGACATGCTCCTGTATCCACAGAAGAATCGCCCCGTCTAACTGTAACAGAGATTCCAACATATGTAACTTCCTTTCCTTTTATCTATCTGTCTGTTACGCTATTTTAGCAAGTATTTTTCCAAACTGCAAGTGCTTATCTCGTGCCCGTCAGCACTTTGTTTAAAATATCTGCAAGCGGCACCATCGCATTTTTTGCCTCCTCAAGCGTATTCGTCTGCGCCCCGACCTCGATTAACATAGTTTTCGGACAATACTGCATGTTATAGCGGTATCCCTTCAGATAAATGCGTCTGGTAAAATCCGGGTAGTATTCCGCCGCCGCAAGCTGCATCTGCATGGAAAGCGCCAGATTATCCTGTATGTATGGGTTCGGCAGATACGTGATATCTCCCGTCTTTGTCAGCCTGCTTAACCCGTTAAAAAACATAATTTTTGCCATCTCGACTCCATTTTGTGTCGTGACGAGGCGGGTATTCTCCCCGACCCCATCCCGGTGCAGGTCAATGACAACTTCAATGCTTGGATTTTCTTCGAGAAGTTTCTCTAACGCCGGACCGGACCTGGAATATGCCGTGTCACGGTCGGTATCATAAATTCCGGTATGATGAATCACGTTTAACCCATACTGGTTTGTCAGAAGTTCCGTGAGATAATCCCCGACCCCAATGATTCCGGTGGAATAATCTCCCTCCACCGAGTCCACATATCCCTCATGCCCGTGTGTGTGATAAATCAGTATCTGCGGCGTTGACGCATCGTGATTTAGCGTCATATTTTTTGCCAGAAGCTCTGTGGCATTTAATTCACTGCTCGTAATCGTCGTCGAGCTGTCCACCTGGTAAAAATTCTGAATCAGATAATCGTAATCGCCTAATTTTTCTACCGGATAATCCACCACCTTTTCTGTGGCAAGTCCTGCCGTTTCCACCGTCTCTTCCGCCTTTTCTGTCTCCCCGGCTTCTTCCCCGCCGGTTACCTCCGTTTCTGCCGCTTCCGACTCTTCCTGCTCCGGTTCTTCCTGCTCCTCTGCTTCTGTCTCTTTTCGTTCTGATTCCGTGCTCTCCTCCCCGGCTTCGCTATGGGGTTTTTCATGGCTCGTACCAGTTTCCGCCTCCAAAGTTTCTGCACTGTTTTCGTCTGCCGCTTCGAGTGCCAGAATCATCTCATAAGACAGCTCACTCTCCATCTGCGTCTCATAGGAAAGCGGTGGAAGTGTGCGCTCTGTCCCATCAATAAGGAAAAAGCATCCAAGCATTGTGCTAACATCTGTAATCTGTCTGTTTTCCTGTAACGTTAAAAAAAATCCTGTCACAAGTAAAAACATCCAGATTTTTTTTCTATTCTTTTTTCTTCTATAAATCCGATACCTGTAACTTTGCATAATCCATCTTATGCACCGTCAATTCCCATTATGCCGTCTGTATTTCCAAAGGTTTCCCACCCATAAATGCGATATTTAACCCCTCCGATACCGTAAAACTTAAGCGTTTCACGGACTCGTCGATATCCTTTGGTGTCACAAACATTGCGTTTAAGTTCGGGGACAGCAGTTCCCGGATTAACTCATATTTTTCGGCATCATTTAATTCCCCGAGAGAATTTCCCACATGATTTAGGGCACTGCTCTGACTCATGGCACTCACGAGATTAAACATCGTATCATTGACAATGGTTGCTGCATCTACAACGGTAGGTACACCAATGGAAATCACCGGCACACCGAGACTTTTTTCATTCAGTCCATGTCTGTGATTGCCGACTCCGCTGCCGGGATTGATGCCTGTGTCTGTAACCTGAATCGTCCGGTTTAACCGCTTGGTGCTTCGTGCGGCAAGGGCATCTACCGCTATGATGAGGTCCGGTTGTGTCTCCTTCATAATTCCCCGGATAATCTCAAGACTTTCCATTCCGGTCTGTGCCATAACCCCCGGAACAATGCTGCTGATGCGGTTGACTTTTCCCTCCCCAAACGCATATTTTCCATACTCCTTTAAGATGTGCCTCGTAATAAACAGATTGTCCACCACTCTCGGGCCTAACGCGTCCGGCGTCACATCCCGGTTTCCAAGTCCCACCACGAGCACCGACATTTCCTCCTTGTGCTTTGGAAGGAGTTTTTTTATCACCTTTGCAAGCTGCACAGAGATTTCCCTGTGGTAATCCTCATCCTCCTCGTCCATATTGGAAGCCTCGATGGTAATATACGTTCCCTTTGGCTTTCCCATCGTTTTCGCACCGTTTTCCGTCTCAATCACGACCGTACTGATGGTCAGATTCCTATCAATCCGCTCCTCCATAAAACGAACCCCTTTGAGTTCGACGTGATCCTCCTGCATTTTTTCCTGCGTTTCCAATGCCAGGTCTGTACGTATCTGATACATATGCCCTCCACACTTTCCCAAAATATATTTTCTGCTAGTTTTCCCGACAGGCAGCGAAACTATCCTGATTCCTCAAAAAAAAAATTATTTTTTGAAATATCTCTTGACAGAATCTGTCAGATACCCTACAATACATTAGTGTGCTTACATTGAACTGTCCGTGTCCGGCTTTAATGTAACAATCATGAACAATTACCATATGAATTGGAGGTGTACGGATTGGCTAACATTAAATCTGCAAAGAAAAGAATTTTAGTTTCTGAAACAAGAGCTGCTAGAAATAAATCTATCAGATCTGAGGTTAAGACTTCTATTAAGAAGGTTGAGGCTGCTGTAGCTGCTAACGATAAGGCCGCTGCTTCTGCTGCTTTAACAAACGCTGTCTCTGTTATCGAGAGCGCTTCTTCCAAGGGAGTTTACCACAAGAACAACGCTGGTAGAAAAGTTTCCCGTTTGACAAAACTTGTCAACACTTTAGCTTAATTATAATAAGAACGCAGCCTTAACCCAGCTGCTAACAAAAAAGGCCAGCACCGTCATGCTGGTCTTTTTTTGCGTACCTCGCGGAGAAGAAGTTTCTGCTTCGCATACCGCATCACGCAACCTGCTAAAGCAGGCGCAAGTGTGCGTCAATCGCACACTTGATTCGCCTTGCAGCAGCTCCGCTCATGCGCTTCTGCTGTATTTCATCAGAAATATCTCCACCGCCATCTGGTCATTCATCCTGCCGGTCTTGACCGCTTCCTCCAAATCAACACCATCCCGCAATGCCTGTTTTAACTGCTCCATCGAAAATCCCTTCGCCTGGCTTACGTTGCGCCGCACGGCAAACGGCGGAATTCCTGCAATCTTTGCCATTGATGCCTGATCCATCCCTCTCGCGGACATATCTCTTACATTCAAAAGAATTTGAAACTGTCTTGAAATCAGATACATGATACGCATCGACGGTTCCTTTAACGTTAAAAGGTCGTAATAAAGGTCAAGCGCTTTTCTCTGGTTGTGCTCCGCAATCGCATTCACCATCTCAAATATCTTGTTCTGTGTCTGCTCGGTGGCAATCGCTTCCACGTCCGCCGCCTCTATCACGGGACGTCCCATCGTATAACAGATGAGCTTTTCTAACTCTCTGTCAATGTTCCCCATATCGGTTCCGGTCTTCGATAAAAAAAGCTGCATCACAGAGCCAGTGATATTCTTTCCCTCTTTCTTTAATCGCGAAAGAATCCAGCGCGTCAGAAGTTCTTCCGTCTGCGTGGCAAATTCCACCACTTTTCCGGTCTTCTGCACTGCCTTATAGCATTTTGAGCGCTTGTCAACCTCATCCTCCACAAAAATAAAATGCGTGGTAGACGGAGTCTTGGGCAGGTATTCCGCCAATCTCTCACAGGAATTTTTAAAAAATCCACTGTTTTCAATCAGAATCACTCTCTGTTCTGCAAAAAAAGGCAGCGTCTCAGCCAATTCGATGACCGCCTCCACATCCGTCTCCTTCCCCTCGAATGCGGCAAAGTTCATGTTATCATCCGGCGCTGCCATCGCATTTTTTAACTTGTCCCGGTACTGTCTGCGCAGATATGCCTCCGGACCATAGAGCAGATATGCTGTTTTTAATTGTCCTGTTTTAATATCTTCGTCAATCGTTTTCATAGCATTTATTTTACCACAGACGAACGGAAAACATCAAGCGGCTGTAAGTACTTTTCAACGACAAGCTCCTCCCCTTCTCTTGTAATGCGGATTCTGCCGCTCTCCATCGTATAAAATATGGTACTGCCCGCGTCTTCCATATTCTCTACCGCTTTCGGTGCAGGGTGCCCATAGGAATTTTCCTTTGCACAGGAAACCACAGAAATCTCCGGTGCCACAGCCCTGAGATATTCCATGGAATTTGACCCGCCGGAGCCGTGGTGCGCCACCTTATAAAATTCTGCCTGACGGAGCTTCTTTTGTGAGAGAATCCTTCTCTCCTGCGCCTCTCCGACATCTCCTGTAAACAGCCCGGTAAATCCATTTTCCTCATAATAAAAGACCAGCGAATTTCCATTCTTATCTGACGCCGTATTCTCTGCCCCCGGCGATATCAACTCTATCCGTGCGTCTCCAAGATGCAGAATATCTCCTGCCTTCCCATACACAATATTACTTCCCGCCTTTTTCGCGAGCGCACATAAATTTTCAAACGCCTCATCCCTCTCAATGTTTTCTGCCATGAGCAGATTGAAAACCGGATAGCCCTCCTCTAAAATTTCCATCAGGCCGGAAATATGGTCTGCATCCGTATGGCTCACCGCCCAGAAATCAATCTGACGGATTCCCTTTGCCTTTAAAAACGGCATGATTCGATACTCCCCGACTTTCGACACATTGCTGCTCCCTCCATCTACAAACATCGTTATTCCATTTTCCGTCTGTAAAAAGATTCCGTCCCCCTGTCCGACATCAAGCACGTCGAGTTCAAATCCGCCGTTTCCGTGGAACAAAAGGCAAAACAACAACGCCGCTCCGCCGGCAAACAGCCGGACATTTAAAGTTCTTCCGGTATCTTTTACTTTCTTTTGTCTGTAAAGACAGGATGCAAGAAAAAGCAGCAAAAGATAATACCCTGCCATCTTCCACACCGGCGGCTGTCCGCAGATATAAACAGCCCCCGGCAGACTGCCAACTCCTTTACAGACTGTCTCATACCAGTTTAAAATCACCTGGCAGAAAAAAAGCGGCAGTTTTGCCAGTTCTGGCAAAACTAATCCCAAAAGTCCGCCCACAATTCCAAGATACAAAAGCAGTGCCATAAACGGTAGTACCATGAGATTAGCAAAAATTCCATATGTCGGCTGTTCATAGTAATACCACGCCACAAGCGGTATCGTTGCAAGCTGGATGGCAGCACTTACGCCAAGCGTATCCAAAAAACTGCCTGCGATTCTTTTTAAAACTCTTTTTTCTCCACCCTTTTGTTTCTCCAGAAATCCTCCGAGATACACGACACCGGTCACTGCCGCAAAAGAGAGCAGAAATCCGGCATAAAACAAAATGGCCGGATTTTCCCAGGTCAAAGCCAGCGCCGCCGCAGAGAGTGCGCTGAGTGAATCATAGCTTCTTCCAAACACTCCTGCAAGTAACATCAGAAAAAACATCAACAGCGCCCGGTTCACAGAGGTCCCCATTCCGACCATGCCTCCATAGCCTGCCATAAGAATTCCTGCTCCCATCCCTGCCACAGCATATCCCGCTCCAAGTTTCCTTAAAATCTGATACAGGCTCATTCCTATGACTGAAATATGTAGTCCGGATATTGCTAAGATATGCGAAATTCCGGTTTTCTGATAAAGTTTTTTCTCCTCTTTCTCAAGAATACTTTTATCTCCCAAAACCATCGTGGTAAGAACGCCCGCCTGTCCTTCCTCCAACTCTTCCGCATACACCTCCGCTATTTTACTGCGAAGGGAAAAGAGCCACTCTAAGACAGCATCCGCCTCTCCATGCTCAGAAAGAATCTGCGCGTCTTTTATCTTAAAATCAATGCCTCGCGACCAATAATAAGTTTTTGCATCAAAATTTCCTTCATTCGATGCACCTTTCCAATATTCTGCTGTTCCATTTAATACAAGGGTTTTGCCGAGCTTATAGGAATCTTTCCCGACACAGACAATCACCTGATTGCACGGCACTGTTTTGTTTGATGCAGTGCCCTTTGACCCTCCTGCTTCGTCTTGTCTTTGCACATAGCAGGATGTTAGATAATAAAGATATTGATAATTTTTATATTCCTTTGAAACCAGTCTTCCCTGCACACTCACCCGTGCTCCATCCGGTATTTCCTGCAAATACGTCTGCCGAAATGTCTCTGCGGCATGATACCGCAGATTTCCAAAGAAAATTGCCGCTGTGATTTCCAGAAAAACCACCGCTGCATATAACCACCTTTTTGTTCCAAGAAAGGTGTATCCCGTACAGCCCATCAAAAGGACTGCTGCCGCTGTCACCAGATACCAGGTGCCCCCATACGCACCGAACAGGATTCCAAGTAAAAATCCTGCTGCAATCCGGCACAGCGGTCTTTTCCATACCCCCAAATTCACTCCTCCTCTGTTGTCGTATCTCCCTCAACGGATTCTGTCTCTTTCACATAACTTAAATCCCGCTCATACATATCGGACAGCTTATAACTGTCACGGTAAACTCCGCTCGTATCTCCATTCACGGAAATCTGTACTTTATTGATATTCGGAATTTCTGTCAGTGAATCTACGATTGCATAAATCACAACTGATTCATTCACCGCATAATCCTGATTGCGGAAATTATCATCCAGATTCACATAGCAGACCCCATCCACCACCGAAATATTCACCAGACGCGTTCCCTTTGGAATTACTGATTTTGCGCCTGCAATCTCCGGTCCGTCAAGAAGCTGTTCCATCACAAGTTTATCGACAGACATATTACTACTGTAGTATACATCCTGCCGCACTTCCTTGATAAGTGCATCTCCGGTCTCGTTGGAAAAATAAAGTGTTACATTCGTATTCTGAATCGAGTTAATCTGCTCTCCGGGATTTTCAATAAAGCTGTCCTCATACATCACGCCCACAATACCGCCGTCACGGTCAGTAAGCGGCATTCCGTCCACATAAAACGTCACACAGTTAATCCCTGCTATCTGCGTCATCGTCCGAACCACAGCTGCACGGCATAAAACCTCTTCCACGGCATTCATCGTACTGTAATTTGCATCAAAGTACACCGTTAAGAGCGAGCCCTCCAGACGATAATCCAAAACCTTGACATCCCCCGGAATCGTCTTTCTACACTCTACTTCCTCCGGCTCTGTGCTTAACGCATTTAATAGCTCCGGTATCAGTTCCTCACGGTCCGTACTTTCCGGTTCATAAGGCACCTTGACAATCTTGGTCTTTTCTTTATTCAGATATTCAATATGATAGGCACTGTCTGTGGTTTCTTCATTACAGCCTGCCACAAATCCGAGAAGAAGCAGAAAGAAACAAAGTGACAGCATTTTTTTTATCTGATTGCCCATATGTTCTCTCCTCTTTTCTATCCGATATATTTTAACGGGATACGCACATTAAAAATCGTGCCTTCTCCCTCCGTGCTGAATGCTTTGATTGCACCTCTGTGCATCAGCACTGCATTTCTGGTAATCGCAAGTCCCAGTCCTGTTCCGCCGATTTCCCTCGAGTGAGACTTATCTACCCGATAAAAACGTTCATAAATATGCTCTAACGAACTTTCCGGGATACCGATTCCGGAATCCTCAACCTTCAGATAAAAATACTGATGGTCTGCATTTAGGGAAACATGAACCCATCCCTCCGGTTTGTTATACTTGATGGCATTCTCTATCAGATTGGTAAATGCCAGCGTAATTTTGACTTCATCCACATCCGCGCTTACCGGCCGGAAACTCTCCAATACCAGTTCTACCTTCTGTTTGTCCGCAATCGGTTTTAAGCGTTTTAAAATCTGCTCTAACAGTTCATTGATATTGACATTGGAAAGATTCAAATCTCCTGCCGACTTATCCATTTTTACCAGGGAAAGCAGGTCGTTGATAATCTTTGTCTCTCGGTCCACTTCATTTCCGATATCTGCCATAAACTCCTTGTACAGCTCTATCGGTGCATCTCCCATACTATTGATGGAATCTGCCAACACCTTCATGGAAGTAAGCGGTGTCTTTAACTCATGTGACACATTTGACACAAACTCCTGTCTGGAATCGTCAAGCACTTTCATCCTGCCAAGCATCCGGTTAAAATTCTCACAAATCTGAATCGTCTCCGTATAGTCATTAATTTCTAACGCATCCTCACCATATCCGGTCTGAATCATCTCAATCGACTTTGACATCTTATGAAATGGCTTTACAAGCTGTCCCGCTACAAGAACACCGAAAAAAATAACAATAAACGTACAAATCATTTCTATTACAAGTGTATTTGTCGCAAGATAAGAAAGATTCAGTTGAATACTGTCTGTGGAAACACTCACAAGCATCACGCCAAGAATATGCGCATCTTCTCCCGCAGGTCTATTCTCTGTCAGAGGAATTGCCAGTTCAATGTAGTGATTCTGTGCATCGTACTTTGTGATTTCTTCCCCGTAATAGCTTTGAATCACTTTCTCGGAAATGATGGTCTTTCCCTCATCGAGCGAGTAGGTATCTTTGACAATATGAAATTCATCATCAATAATCATGATACGCCCATCATAAATAGTAGAAAGCTGTTCTAACTGCGCATCGATATTTGAACCTGTCATATTGTTGATATAATCATTGGAAACAATCTGATTGGCGAGAATCTTCGCCTGACTTAAGATTTCACTTGTGCGGATGGAAATTGCACGGCTCTCATAGGAACCGAGCATTCCACTTCGCAGCAACACCCCCGGAATCACTCCGATTAGAATAAACAGAAGCATCAGTCTGAATTTCAGACTTTTTGCAAAATTAGTTATTTTTTTGAACTTATTCATAAATCTGCACCTTACGAATTCTTCGCGTAATAATATCCGACACCCCATTTGGTATGCACATACTTAGGCTCACTCGGATTGCTCTCAATCTTTTCCCGCAGGCGGCGGACATGAACATCTACCGTCCGCACATCTCCCGGATACTCATATCCCCATACCAGATTGAGCAGATTCTCTCTGCTGTAGACCTTGTTCTGATTTGTTACTAAAAGTTCTAATAAATCAAATTCTTTTGCCGTTAAGTTTACCTCTTTGCCAAGGATGAATAATCTCCGGCTCTCACAGTCTAACCTTAAGTCTCCCGACTCAATAATCTTCGAATTCTCCTGTTTTGGCTGGCTTCCCGCGGTACGCCGCATGATTGCCTTGATTCTTGCTTTGACCTCTAAGATATTAAACGGTTTCGTAATATAATCATCTGCCCCGTATTCAAGACCGAGGATTTTGTCCATGTCATCGCCCTTTGCGGTCAGCATTACAATCGGCATATTCGAGAATTCACGAATATGCTGGCACACTTCAAATCCATCCATTTTTGGCAGCATAATATCTAACAATACCATGTCATAATTATTTTCGGTTGCAAGCTTTAACGCTTCCTCCCCGTCATATGCGCAATCCACTTCCATCCCGTCCTGTTCAAGACTAAAGCGGATTCCCTTTACAATTAATTTTTCATCATCTACAACAAGAACCTTCTTTGCCATCTCACTTCACCTTTATACTGTCTTTGACCCGATTAAATACGCCCTCTTTGATTCCCTCTACATTCATAAGTTCTTCAACAGACGCAAAACTACCGTGTTCTGCCCGGTAGGAAACAATCTTCTCCGCTTTGCTCTGACCGATTCCCGGCAGCGTCATAAGTTCCTCAATTCCGGCAGTATTCAAATTCACTTTTCCATCTGAAATCTCTGCCGTCTCTGCACCGCCACCCACAAAAACACCTTCTGTTGCTTCCTCTTTGGTCGGAATCCATATCATCTGTCCGTCGGTAACCATCTCCGCCTGGTTTACTGCTTTGTTCTCTGCCTCTGCAAGCATCCCTCCGGCAGCCATGAGAGCCTCATAGACCCGGCTTCCCTCCGGCAGAAAATAAACTCCCGGAGCCGTCACCGCTCCACATACATACACATAACAGCCGGATACCGTCTCCTCTTTTTCTTCTGTCATCCGGCTTTCTTCTGTGGTATCTTCCCCCTCGGTCTGATTTTTCTCTGTCTCCGGGGTTTCTAAATAAACAGCTTCTTTTCTTCCACATCCCATCTGTAATAAACCCGCAGACATCAAAACAAAGAGCATAAACCTGATTTGCCCGCTCTTTGTTTTCTTCTGATATGTCGGAATAAGCTTTTTTAATTTTGTTTGATTCATCTGCATTCTTCCTCACCTTTTCCGGCGAAGAAGTCCTCAATGCCTGTTATTTCTATTTTAACGGACTTTGCGGGTTATGACAAGAGAATTTAAAAATATTTTTCTGTATTTCATCAAAGTTTTTGGTTCTGACTATAGATTTTTTAAAACGTTATTTAATTTTTCAATCATTTCATCGACATGCTCTTTTTCGATAATAAGCGGCGGTACAAACCGAAGGACATTGCTTCCTGCCGTAATGACAATTAATCCCTCCCCGAGTGCCTTTGACGCCACCTGTCCGACCGGTTTCTCGCAGACAACGCCCTGCATCAGACCAAGTCCGCGTCTTGCAGTCAGGAAATCATAAGAAGCCACCAGCTTATCGAGCTGCTCTTCCAAGTAAGGCGCAATTTCTTTTACGTGCTCTGTTATTTTGTCACGCTCCATAATTTCAAGAACCTTATTGACAGCTGCTCCCACAAACGGATTACCGCCGTAGGTTGTTCCGTGGTCTCCAGGTGCAAGTGACTTGTCTGCGACACGCTGTGTCATAAGAAAAGCCCCCACCGGAACGCCACAGCCAAGTGCCTTTGCGCTTGTCATAATATCTGGTTTCACGCCATAATGCTGCCATGCGAACATTTCTCCGGTACGTCCCATTCCGCACTGGATTTCATCCAAAATAAGCAGAATATCATGCTCATCGCAGAGTGCGCGCACCCCTTTCATAAATTCTTCCGTAGCAGGATAAATTCCGCCTTCTCCCTGTACGGTCTCAAACAAAATGGCACAGGTTTTCTCATTAATCAGTGCTTTCACGCTTTCTAAATCATTGAATTTTGCAAACCGTACTCCCGGCATCAACGGCTCAAACGGTTCCTGATAATGATGGTTTCCGGTCACAGACAATGCTCCAAGGCTTCTTCCGTGAAACGAATGTTCCATCGCAATGATTTCATGTCCGGCATGCCCGTCTCTGGTATAAGCGTATTTCTTTGCCGCTTTGATGGCGCCCTCGATGGCTTCCGTTCCGCTGTTGGTAAAAAATACGCGGTCCATTTCACTGGCACGTAGCACACGCTTTGCCGCATTCATAATCGGCACATTATAGTAAAGATTCGAGGTGTGCATCAGCGCATCCACCTGCTGTTTTAGGGCATCCTTGTATTCCTCATTGCTGTATCCAAGCGCCTCGACTGCGATTCCTGCCGCAAAATCAAGATATTTTTTCCCATCCGTATCATAAAGATACACACCCTCTCCGTGGTCTAGTACCAGCGGGAAACGGTTATAGGTATGAAGCAGGCTCTCCTCTGCTCCGTTGATGTAATCCTGTTTTTCCATACTGTTTATTTCTCCTTATAAATCACCGTGCCGATTCCGCTGTTCGTAAAGATTTCAAGCAGAAGACAATGTGCAATTCTTCCATCCAGAATATGTACGCGGGAAACGCCGTTTTCAATGGCATCGATGCAGTTGTTAAGTTTTGGCAGCATTCCGCCGCCGATAAATCCATCTCCGATTAATCCGCGTGCTTCCTCCACGGAAAGTGCAGTCATTAAGGTGCTCTTATCCTTCGGGTCCTTGTATACACCGTCAATATCCGTTAAAAATGCCAGTTTTTCTGCATTTACCGCTTTTGCAATCGCACATGCAGCATCATCCGCATTGATATTGTAGCTGTTAAATTCATCATCCATTCCAACCGGACATACAATCGGGAGAAAATCTTTTTCAAGCAGATCATATAAAACCTTCGGATTAACTTCTGTAATCTCTCCGACAAATCCGATATCCTCTCCGTTTGAATACTTCTTTTCCACTTTTAAAAGTCCGCCGTCTTTTCCGCTGATTCCGACCGCGTTGACGCCAATCTGCTGTACCAGCTTCACAAGCGACTTGTTCACCTTGTTGAGCACCATCTCTGCAATTTCCATCGTTGCCGCGTCAGTCTTTCTAAGTCCGTTGACGAACACCGGTTCCATGCCGGATTTTTCCACCCATTTGCTGATTTCCTTGCCGCCGCCGTGAACGATAATCGGCTTAAATCCTACTAATTTTAACAGCGTTACATCCTGAATAACATGGCGTTTTAATTCCTCGTCCACCATGGCACTTCCGCCATATTTTACTACAATTATCTTGCGGTTAAACCGCTGGATATAAGGAAGTGCCTCAATCAGCACTTCCGCCTTGCGCATTACTTCCTGCATATTCTTCTCTTCCATTGAAACCTCCAATGCCATCCTTTAAGAACGGTAATCTGCATTAATCTTTACATAGTCATAGGTAAGGTCACAGCCCCATGCTGTCGCAGAAGCGTCTCCCTCTTTAATATCCGCAATGGCAGTCACTGCCTTCTCCGATAAAATCTTTGTTGCCTGCTCCTCGCTGTAATCAAGCGCCACACCGTTTTCAATAATCTTTAAGCTTCCTGCCACGCTCTCAAAGTACAAATCTACTTTTTCCGGGTCAAACTGTGCACCGGAATATCCCATTGCACAAAGAATTCTTCCCCAGTTTGCATCGTGTCCGTAGATTGCCGCTTTGGTAAGGCTTGATGTGATAACGGATTTACTTAACACCTTCGCCTGCTCCTTCGTTGCAGCGTGAATCACCTTTACTTCAAATAACGCCGTTGCTCCTTCTCCGTCTCCTGCCATCTCTTTTGCAAGCGTCTCATTGACAAAATTTAACGCCTCACAAAATGCCCTGTAGTCGTCATTCTTTTCGGTAATCTCTGTGTTTCCTGCCTGACCGTTTGCCAGGAGAAGACAAGTGTCGTTTGTGGAGGTATCACCGTCCACGGAAATCATATTATAGGTATCCTGCACGTCCGCAGAGAGTGCCTTCTGTAGGAGTTCCTGTGAAATCGCTGCATCTGTTGTCACAAAGCTAAGCATCGTGCACATATTTGGATGAATCATGCCGGAACCTTTGCACATTCCGCCAATCGTAACGGTTTTTCCGCCAAGTTCAAGTTCCACCGCTACTTCCTTCTCATGGGTGTCTGTTGTCATAATGGCAAGTGCTGCCTCATGGCCGCTCTCAATTCCGCCCTTTAACTGCGGCGCCATCTGCTCGATGCCGGCACAGATTTTATCCATCGGAAGCTGCATTCCGATGACGCCCGTCGAAGCCACCAACACCTGCTCTGCCGGAATCTTTAACATAGCGCCTGCCTTTTGTGCTGTTTCAAGACAGTAGCCCATTCCCTCTTCTCCGGTACAGGCATTTGCAATTCCCGCATTGACGACAACTGCCTGTGCCTTTTTCGTCTGGGATACGACCTTCTGGTCCCACTTGACCGGAGCCGCCTTCACCAGATTGGTGGTAAAGGTTCCTGCCACATTGCAGGGTGTCTCGCTATACAGTAACGCCATATCCTTTCTGCCTGTTTTATATTTAATTCCTGCTGCCGTACTTGCCGCCTGAAATCCTTTTGCCGCTGTCACGCCGCCTTTAATCTGTCTCATAACATTCCTCCTGCTTTCTATGGATTATAACGCGTCTGATTTTCTTCGTTCAGTACACATTCATAATAGTTGACATCTTCCCTGAAACTCCATCCGAGTCCCTGCCAGAACCGGTTGCCGACTTCATTTTTTTTGAAGGCAATCAGATTGACTTTATTGATATGTTCCTTTTTTAATGCTGCAAGACATTTTTCTACCATCTGCTGTCCGATTCCATTCTTGCGGTAGTCTTCTCTCACACACACATGGTACAGACATCCGCGCCTTCCGTCATGCCCACAGAGAATTGCACCCACAATTGTCTCCCCTGCAACTGCCACCATGCTGGTGGTTGGATTTCTCTTTAGAAAGCGCTCCACGCCTTCCTTTGAATCATCGATACTGCGGATTCCGAATCCGTGGATGCCCATCCACAGCTTGTGTACCTGTTCAAAATCCTCCATTGTCATCACGCGGATGACGATTTTTTCATCTTTCATTTTCGGTTCTGCTCCCTTTATGTAAATCCGTTGTCTTATGGAAACATCGGTACGAGTTCTAGTCCCTCTGCCTCATCAAATCCAAAGAGAAGGTTCATATTCTGGACTGCCTGACCCGCAGCTCCCTTCACAAGATTGTCAAGTGCTCCCATCATCACGATGCGTCCCGTGCGCTCATCAATCTTAAAGTTGACATCCACATAGTTGCTTCCTTCCACCCATTTTGTCTCCGGGCAGACATCCTTCGGAAGCACACGCACAAATTTTTCCTTTTCATAATAGCGGTCATAGACTGCCTTTATCTCCTCATAAGTCGGAAGACTGCCATCCGGCTTTCTCTTAAGACTTGCATATTCCGTTGCAAGGATTCCGCGGTTCATCGGTACAAGGTGCGGTGTAAAATTGATAAGAATCTTCTTTCCTGCCGCATAGCCAAGTTGTTCTTCGATTTCCGGCGTATGTCTGTGGCTTGTCACACCATATGCCTTGATGTTTTCGTTCACCTCGCAAAACAGGTTTGGAAGCTTTGCTCCGCGCCCTGCACCTGAGGTTCCGGACTTTGCATCAACAATGAGCGTATCCGGGTCGATAAGCCCTTCCTTTACAAGCGGATAGGCGGTCAGAATCGAACACGTCGTATAACAGCCCGGATTTGCCACTAACCTTGTTTTTTCTGTAATCTGGTCACGGTTAATCTCACACAGTCCGTACACCGCTTCCTCAATAAACTGTGGACTCTTATGTTCGATTTTGTACCATTCCTCGTAAACTGCCACATCCTTGATGCGGTAATCTGCGCTCAGGTCGATAATTTTGGTCTTTTGTAAGATTTCTTCTGTGAGGACCCCCGCTAAAAATCCCTGCGGTGTCGCCGTAAAAATCACATCCACCTGGGATGCCAGCTCTTCCATATTATCATCCTTGCAGATATCATCTACAATCGTAAACATATTCTGGTATACATCCGCATACTTCTTATCAATATAGCTTCTCGAGCCATACCACTTAATTTCTACTTCCTTATGTCCCATTAAAAGACGTACCAGTTCATTTCCTGCATATCCGGTCGCCCCGATAATTCCCGCTTTGATCATCCGATTCCTTCCTCCCTGTGTCTGATGCTTTTTATTATAGCACTTTTTTCCCAAAATGAATTTGATTTCTTCTAAATTTCGCGCCTTATTTTTATTGCATAATTATACATTCGTTCATTCATTTATGCAACCCGTTTTTTGTATTTTTTTCAACTTTTCCATTTTACACACTGTTTTTACATTCCTGTATCTTAGTTTCTTCCTTTATAATAGGATGGTCATTTCGGTCACTTCGTCATTTTTACTCATGTCACTGTGTTTTTATAAGTGAAAAATGTATATTTTTTCACTTGCTTTTCAAAGAAAGGTGTTGTATATTTATCCTAGTACCGCAACTGAAATGGTTGCAGTCAGTACGTAACTCTTACGAAGAAAGGATGTATTCCCATGAAAGAAAAAGTTATTTTAGCTTACTCAGGCGGTCTTGATACCACTGCCATCATTCCCTGGTTAAAGGAAAATTACGATTATGAAGTCATCTGCTGCTGTATCGACTGCGGACAGGAAGAAGAGCTTGACGGACTCGAAGAAAGAGCCATCTCCTGCGGTGCTTCCAAATTATACATTGTCGATATCATCGATGAATTCTGCGAAGATTACATTATGCCATGCGTAGAGGCAAATGCAGTTTATGAAAACAAATACTTATTAGGAACCTCCATGGCACGTCCGCTGATTGCAAAGAAATTAGTAGAAGTTGCAAGAAAAGAAGGCGCAACCGCTATCTGCCACGGTGCAACCGGAAAAGGAAACGACCAGATTCGTTTCGAACTCGGCATCAAGGCACTTGCTCCTGACCTTAAAATCATCGCTGCATGGCGTGATGACAAGTGGAATATGGATTCCCGTGAAGCAGAAATCGAATACTGCAAGGCGCATGGCATCCATCTCCCATTCTCTGCTGACACCAGCTACAGCCGCGACCGCAACATCTGGCATATCAGCCACGAAGGTCTTGAGTTAGAGGACCCGGCAAACGAGCCTGACTACGACCATCTTTTAGTACTCGGCGTTTCTCCAGAAAAAGCACCGGATGAAGGCGAATATGTTACGATGACCTTTGAAAAAGGTGTTCCGACTTCTGTCAATGGCAAACAGATGAAGGTTTCCGATATCATCCGTGAATTAAACCGTCTCGGCGGCAAACACGGCATCGGCATTGTCGATATCGTAGAGAACCGTGTTGTCGGCATGAAATCCCGTGGTGTATACGAGACACCGGGCGGAACCATCCTGATGGAAGCTCACCAGCAGTTAGAGGAGCTGGTATTAGACCGTGCAACAATGGAAGTAAAGAAGGACATGGGCAACAAACTCGCTCAGATTGTCTACGAAGGAAAATGGTTTACCCCTCTGTGTGATGCTGTCAAGGCATTTGTTTCCTCTACCCAGGAATATGTCACCGGAGAAGTGAAATTCAAACTCTACAAGGGCAACATCATCAAAGCCGGAACCACTTCCCCATACTCTCTCTACAGTGAGTCCTTAGCAAGCTTTACCACCGGCGACCTCTATGACCACCACGATGCAGAGGGCTTTATCACTCTGTTTGGTCTGCCGCTTAAGGTTCGCGCAATGAAGATGGGTGACAACAACAAATATAATCAGTAAACTATCTGTGCCGTAAGGCGCACTAAAAAAGGAAAAAAACGTCCGATTGGTATAAAGGAACATACCAGTTGGACGTTTTTTAATAACAGAATGTTCACAAGTCGAACCTTCTATTGTTTCGTTTATTCTCTTGTATACAAAACAGACTCTACCAGCGCGTAGCCACTTTCTTTTTCCTTGTTTCCGATGCAGAATACACCGTTTTTCACACCGACCCAGCGCCCCGGAACAGCAAAAAGGCTGCCTGCTTCCCGGTAAGTGCTGCCATCTGTGCTGTACTCAATCAAAACCTTTTCCCGTGGGAATCCTTTTTCCGTCTCACTTAAATCCTGCGTTCCATCCTGTTTCACCGTATATCTCACAGAAATTGTTTCACTTTCCAGTGTTCCAAGCGAAACCTCGCTCTCCTCGGTGTGGTCAACTAAAATTTTGCCATACTTCTGCTCTCCGCTCACATAATAGGCATAAAGTGCTCCCGCTTCTCTTCTGACTGCAAGGACACCGTACCGCACACCCATGGAAATGACACCAGCTTCTTCTCCCTCTTTAAGATGTGAGAGGTCAAGCTTTGTCACACAGCAAAATTCCGGTGCCGGCCACTTTGCAAGCAACAGGTTCGGCACATCCCCGTAAGGGCGTTCTGCCGGGACAGCGTTTAACCGCAGCGCATTTCCGGTAAGCGCATACCAGTCCTCTTTCGGGTTCGCATTCCACTGCCACTGTACGCCAAGCTCCTTTCCGGTAAAATCATCCGAGGTAACCGGCTCCGTGCGCTCCCCTGTCACTGTTCCTACATTTGGCTTACGGTATTCCATGACCGGCTCTCCGTAATCGTTTCCATCCTTTGCCACACCGATAATTGGCCAGTCGTTCTCCCAGTGCATCGGCTGCAAATGTGTGATTCTTCCGGCACTGTATACGTCCTGAAAATGTAAAAACCAGTCCTCTCCGGTCACGGTATCCACCCAGGCTCCCTGGTGAGGGCCGTTTACCGGGCTGTCTCCCTGACGCATCACAACCTTGTATTCATACGGACCAAACACATTTTTCGAGCGCAGTACGGTCTGCCAGCCGATTTTGACACCGCCTGCCGGGGCAAAAATATAATACCAACCGTTTCGCTTGTACATTTTAGGACCTTCAATCGTCACCTGGTCATTTTCATTTCCGTCAAAAATTTTGACCTCGTCTCCGATTAATCCCATCCCGTCCGGCTGCATTTCTATCATATGAAGCACACTCTTATAGCCGATACGGCTCTTTGCCACTCCTGCCACAAGATAAGCCCGTCCATCCTCATCCCAGAATGGGCACGGATCAATCCAGCCTGCCCCCCGACGGATATTGACCGGCTTGCTCCACTCGCCAAACGGGTCTGTCGCAGTACACATATAGATTCCCTCATCCGGCATCGGGAAGCATGCAAAATAAGTTCCCTCATGATAACGGATTGCCGGTGCCCACACACCGCATCCGTGAACCGGTGTGTCATAGCGCTTCTCCGGCAGTTCCTTTAAGATATAGTTGACAACCTTCCAGTTGACAAGGTCCTTTGAGTGCAGCAACGGCAATCCCGGCACATTGGAAAAACTCGATGCAATCATAAAATAATCCTCACCCACACGGATTGCATCCGGGTCGGAATAATCCGCATACAACACCGGATTGCGGTAATTTCCATTGCCAAGGTCTCCATTCCAGATTTCGTTCATAGTTGTTTCCTCCCTTAAAACTTCCATTCACTTCTGTTTTTATTTTATCGCTTTTTGTATTTTTTTCCTGCCAGGAACGAGATTTTTCTTGCCAGATATTGCGGTTTTTACTTTTTTCCAGTATAGTAAAATCATCCGGAAAAGGAGGGTCTCTTTTCATGAAAAGCATCTATCAAAACCGCACCGAACCGTTTACCATCCGCATCACCCAAAACAACAGCTATGCACCCCATCTCCACCGGGAAATCGAGTTGTTTTACGTGTTAGACGGTGAAATTGAAATCACCATCGATTCTGCGACACAGATACTTTCTGCCGGAATGGCATCCATCGCCTTTCCAAATGTTGCACACAAGACACATACAGAAACGTCCTCCCGTGCAATTCTCGTGATTTTTCCTCCGGAGCTTTTACCGGACTATCACAAGGAGTTTTCTTCCACGCTGCCTGCGTCTCCGTTTGTGACCGCACCCTCCGACCCGAAACGGCTGCATCATCTGTTTATGGAGCTTCTTGCCTGTCAGGAAGGCACTGCTTTTAAGGCATCGCCTGCATTAAAAAAAGACGGGCTTTTGCCCGTCAAAAGTTATCTTGCGCTCATTCTCTGGCTCATCTTGTCAGATATTGTACTACTGCCCGGCACTACGGTATCCTCTGATATCTGTGAGGAAATTGCTGCATACTTAAACGGACATTTCACGGAGCCGCTAAGTCTGTCAGACCTTGCGTTCTCCCTCGGCTACAGTAAATATTATATCTCGCATATTTTCCGCGACAGCTTTGGCTGTTCCTATACCGATTACCTGAACCGGCTCCGCTGCGAGCACGCAATGGGGCTTTTGATGCACACAGACCTCTCGGTCACCGATGCCTGCTACGCCAGCGGATTTAACAGCTTAAGAACCTTCTACCGCTCTTTTGCGCAGGTGTACGACACTACTCCCGGAAAGCCTCACGCAGGCGCCTGATGCCTTCTTTTATTTTCTCCTCATCTAACTGTCCATAGCCTAACAATAAGACCGGTGGATTTTTCTTTGTATTTTCTTCATTTGTTGGGCAATCAAGCAGATACTCAGACAGGGAAGAAACCTTTACGCCTTCTTTTCTCGCCATCTTTGACAGCTTGCTCCCACATTGCGTGGTTTTTACTCTTACAAGCACATGAAGTCCGGCGTGATCTCCGCTGATGCGCTCCACCCAGGGTTCGTTACGCAGTTCTCCAAGCAAAAAATCATGTCTGCTGCGGTAAATACCTCGCATCCGGTTTAAATGGCGCTCAAAATGTCCTTCCTCAATAAATGCGTGAAGCGCCTCCTGCTGCATTCTCGGCACGGTTGTCGAATAAAATCCACATCGGCTATGATACTGTTCTAACAGTGCGTCCGGCAGCACCATATAACTGATTCGAAGTGCCGGTGCGATGCTTTTAGAGAACGTTCCAAGGTAAATCACTTTTCCATAGCGATCCACGCTCTGAAAAGACGGAATCGGTTTTCCCCTGTAACGGTACTCGCTGTCGTGATCATCCTCAATCAGATAGCGCTCCTTACGCTCCGCCGCCCACTGTAACAACTCCAGCCGCTGTTTCAAAGGCATAACGGTTCCAAGTGGAAACTGGTGGGATGGCATCATATAAATGATATCCGGCTCTGCTTCCCCGCTTTTGGTCGCATACTGCCTTATCGCTTTTAACTGTAAGCCGCCGTCTTCTGCCGGCACCGTTACCACCCGATAACCCATATTGCAAAATGTATGGTATGCCTGCGGATATCCCGGATTCTCCATCAAAACGGTTCTGTTTTTTCCTAAAACCTGTGCCAGAAGAATTTCTAAATATTCGTTTCCGGCACCGATAATAATGTTTTCCGGACCGCAGTTAACCCCTCTTGCCTGATGCAGATAGCGGTTAATCGCCTCCCGCAACTCCAAATCCCCCTGTCCGTCTCCCGGAAGAAGCAGATTTTCTCTGTCGTCTGCTAACACATTGCGGTTGACCTTTCTCCAGACACTAAACGGAAATGCCGCCGTATCAATCGCATACGGAGAGAAATCAATCTCTGTACGGGTATCTTCTTTTCCTGTCAAAGCTTTTGGAGCCGACTTTTTCCCGGACTGTTCCTCCTTTGGCGGTTGCAGTGTCTTTCCCATATGCCCCAGCCGGTACAGCTGTGCAATATCGCACACAAAGAATCCCCTGCACGCCTCCGCACGGATATACCCTTCCGCTAAAAGCTGGTCATATGCCAGTTCCACCGTACTGCGGCTCACCGAAAGATTTTTTGCCAAGAGACGGGTCGAGGGCAGTTTTTCCCCTACCGGAATCCTGCCCTCTGTGATTTCATTTTTTATGTATTCGTAGATTTTTTCATACAGAGGAGCTGTTTTCTCCCCCTGCAAATCAATCATAATTTCTATCATACAAGTCTGCCATCAGAATTATTTTGTTTTCTTGATATCTTCAATAATCTGTTCCTTGAGCTCTCTTGCCAGATCCTTGATACGCTTAGATGCTGCCGGTGTCTGCAAAATTCTTGCAATGCACTTGGAAGACACATCGTATTTCTTGTAATGTGCGGACATAACTGCAATCAGATAATCCATGGTAGTTGCGTCCATTCCACAGATTGGGAAATTCTCACTTGCAACTGCCTTGGTAAATCCTTCGTATGCCTGCTGGTAAAATGCTTCTTCCTGCTCCTTACATTCCTTGCGAAGCTTCTCGGCATCCGGTGCAGAAGCATCAATGTTTTCTGCCTTTCCGCGTAACAGCCATGCAATCTTTAAGCAGGTGTATGCCTTCTCACTGTTCTTTCCCTTCTTGACAATGGTACAAAACAGAGCTAACTTATAGTGCTCGATTGCAGAATCATAATCAAGTACCTTTGGCTCCACATCTCCATTTCCCTTGAATTTGGAGCAGACACCCTCTTTAATGAGTTTAATCTGTGCGCTGGTAAGATGTTCAAAATAACGGTCAAGCGCTGTATAACCGCAGTACGGGCAGGATAACACACCATATTTGTTGGTATCAATGTATTCATACCGCGGACGCAGGTCAAAATCCGGCTCAAGACGCTTTACTCTGCCGTTTTTAATCAGCTTTGTCTTGAATACCTTATCACATACGGTACAACGGATTGCCTTGTCTAACAGGAAACTCTCCTCAGAAGGAATTTCTTCCTTGACTTCTCCGTTCTCCGCTACACTCTTCTTCTTTTCATCCTCGAACAGATTCGTGGTATCATCTGCCTGGATTCCGAACTTCTCAAGTCCGGCAAGTAAATTCATATTTCCATCCATTTTTTTAACCATACCTTTCTTTCTATGCGGTTGGCAGTTTAAACGAGCTCTTCAAAGAAACAATCCTGTTGAATACCAGATGCTCCGGTGTAGAATCCTTTGCATCCACACAGAAAAATCCCTGTCTTACAAACTGGAAACTGTCATAGGCTTCTGCATCTTTTAAGTTCTCTTCCAGCATACAATTTTTTAACACTGTCAGGGAATTTGGATTCAGATTCAAACTGCCATCTTCATTATACACGCCTTTTTCCTCATCTACAATATTTTCATACAGACGGACTTCCGCCGGAACTGCGTGTGCTGCAGATACCCACTGGATTGTTCCTTTTACCTTTCTGCCGTCCGGGCTGTTTCCGCCACGGGATGCCGGGTCGTAGGTACAGTGGATTTCGGTTACTTTTCCGTCCTCATCTTTTACAAAACTGTTACAGGTTACAAAATAAGCATTCATCAGACGCACTTCATTGCCCGGGAACATACGGAAGTATTTCTTCGGCGGCTCCTCCATGAAGTCCTCTCTGTCGATGTAAAGTTCTCTGCCAAACGGCACTTTACGGCTCCCCAATGCTTCATTTTCGAGGTTATTTGTCACATCTAACTCTTCAACCTGCCCTTCCGGATAGTTGTCGATAATGACCTTTACCGGGTCTAAAATTGCCATCATACGTGGTTTCTTTAATTTTAAGTCTTCACGGATACAATATTCTAACATTGCATAGTCAACAGAACTGTTTGCCTTTGATACGCCACAGAGTTCCACGAACATCTTGATGGATTCCGGTGTAAAGCCTCTTCTGCGAAGTGCTGCAATGGAAACCAGTCTCGGGTCATCCCAGCCGTCTACGATTCCCTCTTCTACCAGACGCTTAATGTAACGTTTTCCGGTAACTACATTCGTGAGATATAATTTTGCAAACTCAATCTGTTTTGGTGGCATCTCATATTCAAGCTCACGTACTACCCAGTCATACAGCGGTCTGTGGTCCTCAAACTCCAGTGTGCAGATAGAATGTGTGATTCCCTCAATTGCGTCCTCAATCGGATGTGCAAAATCATACATCGGATAGATGCACCATTTATCACCGGTTCTGTGATGATTCATATGTGCCACACGGTAGATAACCGGATCTCTCATGTTGATGTTAGAAGAACTCATGTCAATCTTTGCACGAAGAACCTTTTCTCCGTCTGCAAACTTGCCGTTCTTCATATCTTCAAATAATGCTAAGTTTTCTTCCACACTGCGGTTAGAAGACGGATCTTCCTTTCCCGGCTCCGTCAAAGTTCCACGGTACTCTCTGATTTCGTCTGCAGAAAGGTCTGACACGTATGCCTTGCCCTTTTTAATCAGCTTCACTGCTGCTTCATACATCTGGTCAAAATAATCGGACGCGAAGAACAGGCGGTCTTCCCAGTCTGCTCCTAACCATTCAATATCTGACTTAATTGCCTCTACGAACTCTGTCTTCTCCTTTGTCGGGTTCGTATCATCAAAACGAAGATTGAATTTCCCGCCATACTTCTGCGCCAGCCCATAGTTTAAAAGGATGGACTTTGCATGTCCGATGTGAAGATAGCCATTTGGTTCCGGAGGAAATCTGGTGTGAACTGTTTTGCAATGGCCTTCCTCTAAGTCTTTATCAATTATCATTTCAATAAAATTCTTTGAAACTGTTTCGTTTTCCACGATGCCTTACCTCCTAGTTATATTTCTTCTTCTGTTCGTCTAAAAATTCCGCTGTATCGAAATAATCAATCTTCATGGCATGTTTTACTTCGGCAAGCGTCTTTGCAGCCTCTTCTTTCGCCACTTCACTGCCCTTCTTTAAGATATCGTATACATCCTCGATATGTTTTTCGTATTCTTTTCTTCTGGCACGGATTGGGCTTAACTCCTCCTGTACCACATTGTTTAAGAACTTCTTTACCTTGACATCGCCAAGTCCGCCACGTTTGTAGTGTGCTTTTAACTCATCAAGATTTGCATACTCCGGCAGATACTCCTCAAAATGCTTCTGATTGCTGAATGCATCGAGATAAGTAAATACCGTGTTACCTTCTAATTTACCCGGGTCTTCGATACGGATATGATCCGGATCCGTAAACATGGACATAATCTTCTTCTTAACCTCTTCCTCCGGGTCAGACAGATAGATACAGTTTCCAAGGGACTTGCTCATTTTAGCTTTGCCGTCAATTCCCGGAAGGCGTAAGCATGCTTCATTCTCCGGAAGTAAAATCTTCGGATCCACCAGTGTCTCGCCATAAACAGTGTTAAATTTGTGTACGATTTCCTTGGTCTGCTCAAGCATCGGCATCTGGTCTTCTCCTACCGGAACAACCGTTGCCTTGAAGGCGGTAATATCTGCTGCCTGGCTGATTGGGTACGAGAAAAATCCAACCGGAATACTTGCCTCAAAATTGCGCATCTGAATTTCAGATTTTACGGTAGGATTCCGCTGCAGACGGGATACCGTTACCAGATTCATATAATAAAAAGTCAGTTCTGTCAGCTCTGTCACATAAGACTGGATAAAAATATTGGATTTCGCCGGATCAATTCCCGCAGAAAGGTAATCGAGTGCTACCTCCATAATATTATCCCGCACTTTTGCCGGATTATCTGCATTATCCGTCAATGCCTGTGCATCTGCAATCATAATAAAAATCTTGTCAAACTCGCCGGAATTCTGTAATTCCACGCGACGTCTTAAGGACCCTACATAATGTCCTACATGAAGTTTTCCGGTAGGACGGTCGCCAGTTAAAATAATCTGTTCTTTCTTTTCCATACATTACCTCTATCTACCATGCGCTTTTTACGCATACTCTTTAGACATTATACACTGAAAAGCCCTTATCAGCAAGGATTATCTTTCCTCACGGAAATAAGAGTTTCCAAGACTTGCAGGCGGCTGGCTTTCCTGTTTGTTGCGCTTGCTTGTGATAATAAGGACTACAATCGTCACAACATAAGGCAGCATCTTGCAAAGCTCCTGTGTTGCACGGTTTAAGCCCGGCAGATAAATATATAAAATATAAAGTCCGCCGAATAAAAGGGAGCCCCAGATAGCATTTGCCGGATTCCAGAGTGCAAGAATTACCACTGCAACCGCAAGCCATCCTCTGTCTCCAAATCCATTGTTTGACCAGGTTCCGCCAAGATATTCCATTACGAAGTATAATCCTCCGAGTCCCGCAATCGCAGCACCGCATACAGTTGCCACATATTTATAGCGGGAAACATTGATTCCGGCTGCATCTGCTGTTGCCGGGCTTTCTCCAACCGCACGAAGATTTAATCCGCGGCGTGTTCTCTTTAAGAAATACGTAATAAAAACAGCAAGTACAATCGCAAGGTATGTCAAAAAGCCATAAGAGAACAGCAAATCTCCCACAAAAGGGATTGCCGATAATCCCGGAATTTTTGCACGAAAAGCTGCTGCTGTCGTTGCAACCGAAATCTGGCCTACACCACCGGCAAGTTTTGAGATAGAGCCTCCGAAGAAGTTACCAAATCCAACACCAAATGTGGTCAGTGCAAGACCTACCACATTCTGATTTGCACGCAGTGTAATGGTAAGGAAGCTGTAAATAAGACCACCGAATGCCGCTACAAGCAGAGCGCATACCACCGCAATCAAAAGTCCGACAAACCCATTCGGGTTTTGGGTTCCGTTCTCATAAAAGAATGCACCCATCAGTCCGGCGATTCCGCCCATATACATGATTCCGGGGATTCCAAGATTCAGATTACCGGATTTTTCGGTGAGGATTTCCCCTGTTGCGCCAAACAGGATGGCAATGCCCTGTCCAATGGCTTTCTGGATAAATGTCAAAATCAGATTCATTTATGCTTCCTCCTTCCGGTTTTTGCCAAACTCAAGCTTATAATTGATAAAAAATTCACAACCAATCAAAAAGAACAGTAAAATTCCCGTAATGATATCTGATGCGTTCTCATTGAGCCCAAACTGAGATGCAATCTGGATGGAGCCCTGCTGCATAAACACTAAGAATGCAGACACCAAAATCATCGCAAACGGATTAAACTTTGACATCCATGCCACGATAATGGCAGTAAATCCGCGTCCGCCCGCGGTACTTGTAGAAATCGTATGGCTTGCACCACTTACAATCAGACTTCCTGCAAATCCACAGATAGCACCGGAAATCATCATGGTACGGATAATGACTTTTTTGACATTGATTCCCGCATAGCGCGCAGTACTCTGGCTTTCTCCTACAACTGCAATCTCATATCCCTGTTTGCTGCATTTCATATAGATAAACATTCCAATCGTTAAAACCATTACCAGAATCACGTTTAAGCCATAGGTGCTTCCGAATACGCTCGGAAACCATCCTTTCTGTGTTGCTGCATTGATAATTCCAACCGTGTTAGACCCGGCAGGATTCTCCCAGAACACGATGGCAAATGTCACAATCTGCATGGCAACATAGTTTAACATCAAGGTAAACAACGTTTCATTTGTATTAAAATATGCCTTAAACACAGCCGGAATCAGTCCCCAGATCATACCTGCTGCTGTACTTGCCACAAAAATCACCAGCAACAAAAGCCAGTTTGGCATCGCATTGCCGCAGTATATCATCAATGCCGCACTCGTCATGCCGCCCATTAAAATCTGTCCCTCTGCACCGATATTCCAGAATTTCATCTTAAATGCCGGTGTCAGACCGATTGCAATACACAAAAGTACCATCGTCTCACGAATTGTTGTCCAGACGCGACGCTTCGTTCCTACTGCACCGTCTATAATTCCTGCATAGACTTCAAGCGGATTCTGCTTTGTGATTGCCACTATCACAAGTGCTGCCACTACAAGCGAAAGTGCTACGGCAATCAACCGGATTGCCCATGCTTTTCCCATGCTTATGGTGTCCCGCTTTACCATATGTACTGCAGGTTCTTTCGTATGAACTGTTATCTCTTTACTCATTGGTCTGTTTCTCCTCTCCGCCCGTCATCATCCGTCCGAGTTTTTCCTTGGTTGCGGTTCTTGCATCTACCACACCGACTGCTTTTCCTCCGCACAATACCAGAATTTTATCACATAATTCCAGCAGTACATCGAGGTCTTCCCCTACACAGATGACTGCCACACCTTTCTCCTTCTGCTCATTTAAGAGGTTATAAATCGTATAGGAAGAGTTGATATCGAGTCCACGCACCGGATACGCTACCATCAGTACCGTTGGATTTGACGCAATCTCACGTCCCACCAGAATCTTCTGCACATTTCCGCCGGATAATCTCCGAACCGGTGTTTCCACACCTGGTGTTACCACCTCAAGCTTGTCGACAATCTCTTCCGCTAACTTTTTCGGAGCCTTACGGTCTGCAAAGAAATGTCCGCCCTCTTTATAGCTTCGAATCATCATATTATCCGTCAAATCCATGGAACCGACTAATCCCATGCCAAGTCTGTCCTCCGGGACGAAAGAAAGTGTTATTCCAAGTTTTTTGATTTCTTCCGCCTTCATGTCCGAAATCTTTTTGATTTCTCCGTCCGGTGCGTCGTAAAGAATCTCACCGCTTTCAATCGTCTGAAGTCCTGCAATAGACTCTAACAACTCCTTCTGACCACTTCCTGCGATTCCAGCCACACCGAGGATTTCTCCGCTGTATGCCGTCATGGACACTTCCTTAAGGACATTCATGCCCTCCTTATTCCGACAGGTAACACCGCGCATCTCAATCCGTTTCTCGGCGCCTACCGGCTCTGTACGGTTAATATCGAGCACTACCTTTTCTCCTACCATCATTTCAGTTAAAGAATCCACGGTAGCCGTCTTTGTCTCTACCGTTCCGATATATTTTCCCTTGCGGAGCACGGCAACGCGGTCGGATAATTCAAGTACCTCGTTTAATTTGTGTGTAATGATAATAATGGATTTTCCGGCATCCCGCATATTCCGAAGAACCTGAAACAGTTTTTCCGTCTCCTGCGGCGTTAATACAGCGGTCGGCTCGTCCAGAATCAGAATATCCGCACCGCGGTACAATACCTTTACGATTTCAACGGTCTGTTTTTCCGAAACAGACATATTGTAAATTTTCTGAGCCGGATTTAATTCAAACCCGTATTTTTCTGTCAGCTCGCCGATTTCTTTTTCAATCTGTTTCATGTTGAGACGCTGTTTTCCCGAAAGACCCAGGACAATGTTTTCCGCAGCCGTCAGAACGTTGATAAGCTTGAAATGCTGATGAATCATTCCAATTCCAAGGGCGAATGAATCTTTTGGAGAACGAATGGTCACTTTTTCCCCATTCACAGAGATTTCCCCCTCATCGGGAAAATAAATTCCGGAAAGAATGTTCATCAACGTAGTTTTTCCACTACCATTCTCTCCCAGGACAGAAAGGATTTCCCCTCTCCTTAAGGTGAGATTCACATTGTCATTTGCAATCACCTCACCAAACCGTTTTGTTACGTTTTTCAATTCAATCGCATTTATCGATTCCACAAAATAATCCTCCTCTAACGTAAAGTTGCGGAGCTGCAGAAAACATGAGTTTTCCGCAGTTCCGCTGTATTTATCATGCTGACAATTCTGATTTGGTTTATTGTACAGAGGTAATACCGTCAATAATAATGTCGAATGACGGAGCAGATGCAAGTTCTGACTCGTGGTAGTATCCGTCAGAAACATAAGCCTCATATTTTGCATAATCGCCACCCTCAGCAATCAGATCCTCTAAAGAAGAACCATTTACGGTAAATGTAGAGGTATCAAATACATGGATGGAGCCGTCAATAATACCAGCTTCCACTTCAGAAACCTTCTCAGCAGTTCCCTCTGCGACTGTATTGCTGTTTAAATCTGTAATTGCGACAGCGCCCTCTGCAAATCCCTTGCACCAGTCTGTATCAATTGCTTTTCCGTCAACAACACACTGTACTGCATATGTATAGTAAGGACCCCAGTTGTTTGCTGCGGAAGTCAAAGCACTGTCCGGAGCAACAGAAATCATATCAACATTGTAGCCGACACATGGGACACCTTTTTCCTGGCAGGCACTCGGTGCTCCGGTGGTATCTGCATGCTGGCTGATTAAAACACATCCATCATCGATAAGTTTGGTTGCAACTTCTGCCTCAGCAGACATATCTGCCCAGCTGTTCGTGTACTGTACTTCCATCGTTGCTGACGGACATACACTTTTTGCACCAAGATAGAAAGAAGTAAATCCGGAAATAACCTCTGCATACGGGAATGCACCTACATAACCGATTTTTGCAGTATCTTCGGTAATCTCGCCATTTGCAATCATCTCATTTAATTTCATTCCGGCAACAACTCCGGATACATAACGTGATTCATAAATAGAAGTAAAATAATTATGCATATTGGAAAGTCCGCTTCCTGCTGCCTGATAACCAGTTGCATGGCAGAACTGTACCTCCGGGAATTCTGCCGCTGCCTGTAACACATAGGACTCGTGGCCAAAACTTGTTGCAAAAATAATATTGCATCCCTGATCTGCAAGATCCGTTACCGCATCTGCACAGGACTCGTCCTCCGGAATCAGGGTCTTCTCAATTATTTGAGAATCACTTAATCCAAGTGCTTCCTGCATCTCGTCAATACCTGCCATATGTGCGGCAGTATAACCTTCGTTCTCATCGCCGATGTAAATGACACCAACCTTAACATCTGATGCTGCTACTCCTGCACCGGCATCGTTGCTGCTTTCCTGTTCGGTAGAGCCTGCTGCACTGTTATCTCCCGCAGAAGCATTTCCGCTGTTGTCAGAGCCACATCCTGCTGCCAGAGAAACAGTAAGACCTAACGCAAGTAATACACTCAATGTCTTTTTCATGAATTTTTTCCTCCTCATGTGTTTTTCACGAAATACAAACTCAATTTATCACACTCTATTTTTTGCGTCAATAGACTATCTTCCCTATTTCTGGAAAATATGAATGATTCCCTGGTCATTTAAATTTTTTAGTAACGCAGCTGCCAGAGGTGCCCCAATCATTCCTGGAATTCCAAAGAATTTGAGCCCAACAAACATACAGGGAAGCGTGACAATCGGTGAAAGCCCTATCTGCTTTCCAACTAACTTCGGCTCCACCACATTGCGGATAACGGTAATTACCACATAAAGCACCAGAATTCCGGCTCCCATGCGGATATCTCCGACAATGATGGCAATCACGCCCCACGGCACTAGCACGGTTCCTGTTCCAAGCACCGGCAGGATATCGAGCACCGCTATCACAAATGCTATCACAAGCGCTCCTTCCACCCGTAGCAGCAAAAGTCCCGCAAAAAGTTCTGCAAATGTAAGTGTCAAAATAATGCCATACGAAAAAACAAACCTGCCAAACATATGAAGCATATTTTTTTTGCAGTCAAATATCAATTTTCTTTTTTTATCCGGAAACTGTCTTGCAAGAAATGCCATCATCGTATGATAATCAAGTTCCATAAACACTGTAGCAATCACCGTAAATAACACCTTTAAACAGATGCCGGGGATTCCCATGGCAGCCTCCGAAAGCTTTTTCACCACACTGTCGTTCACTCCGTCCAACACTTTTCCTGCCCGTTCCAAAAGCCCCGATGTCTCCCTGCCAAATAGTTTTGCCGTCTCCCCATCCATTCCAAAAAATGCCGTCTCCACCCGCTCAGCAATGCTCTCAAGCGCCGGAAGCATCGTGTCCGTCAGAAAAGATGCTGCCCCAAGCATTGAGTCATATGCCAACGTTATGATGCGGGCACCCAAAAGATAGCAGAGCACCCCCACCGCCGCATACAATAGCAGTACACATCCCACCGCCGCAGCGCCTCGCTTCAGACGGCATTTTGCTGCAATAAAATCGACCGGCTTTGTCAACAATACTGCCACAAGAAAAGCGATTGCAAACGGAAACAGCACCGACCCAAGCAGTTTCAAAAGAAACACTGCCCCTGCAATCCATACTCCCCAGTATGCAACTCCCGTTAAAAATTCCCGCTGTCTGCGTATCTTCTCTTCCCGTTCCATTCCGTTTCCTTCCATGCAGCCTCAATTCATTTTATGGTTCTTCCTCTTTATCATTCCCACTTCCCGCACAACTATGAAAAGAATCCTGCCGTGTTTTCTACAACGTAAAATACCCTCCTTACTGGTTTGTCCAGTAAAGAGGGTATCTGTCACTTTCGTATGAAACTTCTGAAGAATAAATTATTCCGGTAATCTCATGATATAAATACTGTTTGGCTTATCAACCTTTATCATCGGTCCATTTACCAGAGAGTAACCCTTTTCATAGTTAATCTTATAGGTAGCAATATCGTTTGAGCTGTTGTTTAAGGTCAGATAATGCTTCTCATCCGGGAAGATTGCAAGCATCTTCGGATAGTCACTGTTTACACGGCTGTGGAATACTTCCTTTAACATTCCGGTCTTCTCGTCAATCTCAAAGCAGACAACTGAGTTAATTCCGGCGTTGCTGCAGAACAGATATTTTCCGCTCTTGGAAATCTCCATACCGGAAGCAGCACAGATATCTTCATCCTTCGGTGCCATTGTGGTGATGGTCTGAATCTTCTCAAATACCGGCTGATTCTTCTCTACACGATAACTGTATACTTCAACCTCATTTAAAAGTTCATAAAGAATGTAAGCAAATTTGCCGTTTCGTGAAAAACGAATCATACGTGGAGCAGACTCCAGCGGTCCACGGATAATATCGTCTAACTCTAATTTACCTCTTTCGTAATCAACACGATAAACCTTTACCTGGTCAAGTCCATTGTCAACGGCACATAAGAATTTCTGGTCCGGTGTCAGCTTCACACAGTCCACATGCGGAGTAAAATTGCGCTGTGCAATGCTTCTTCCCATTCCCTTATGGAAAACACCGTCTGCTATCTCACCGATGCTTCCGTCTTCCTTTAACTGCATCATTGTGACACGGCCGTCATGATGACCTCCAACAAAAAGATAACGGTTCTCATCATCCACTTCTACATAGCAGCCACGCATTCCGCCAATCCACTGCTTATTCATCGGCTCAAGGTCACCATCCGGCAGGATTTTAAATGCTTCCACACCTTCATCGGCAATGGAGTATAAAAATTTCTTGTTTTTTGAAACTACAATATCAGAAGGGTTATTGATTGGTACGACCTTCCTCTCCTGTAACTGTCCGCCTTCCACATCTACATCGTAGATATGGATTCCCACACTGTTCTCGTGTGTATAGGTTCCCACATATGCAACGTACTTCTCCTGTTTCATCGGTCAATCCTCCTCTTTTCTGCGCAAAATATCGTATAACTCTAACGGCTGCCCAAGATTGATATATAATACCTGTTTCGGATGCGGTGCAGATTCCATTTCATTTCCATCTTCGTCTACAATCCGCTTTACTGTAACCGTCAAATTCTCTCCATCCGGCTTCATGACCTCAATCTGCTCTCCGACCGAGAATTTGTTTCGCTGCTCAATCCGGTAGAGTCCTTCCCCATTCTGCTCTCCTACGATTCCAAGGTAGGTGTATTCCTTCACATACGTATTGCTGTCGTAAATCTGCGCCTCTTCTGATGGCTTTCCGAAGAAAAATCCGGTCGTAAACTGACGGTATGTGCAGTTTGATATCTGGTCAAGATACCATGGCAGATGTTTCTGGTAATTCTCCGGTGATTCCAAATAATCATCAATTGCCTTCCGGTAGGTCCGCGCTACAGTTGCCACATATAGTGCTGTCTTCATTCTACCCTCTATTTTAAAACTGTCAATACCTGATTCCATCAATTCCGGAATATGTTCAATCATACATAAGTCTTTGGAATTAAAAATGTAGGTGCCGCGTTCATTCTCATATACCGGCATATATTCGCCCGGCCTTGTCTCCTCAACAATCGCATATTTCCAGCGGCACGGGTGTGTGCATGCTCCCTGGTTTGCGTCTCTTCCGGTAAAATAATTGGACAGCAGGCATCTTCCGGAATAGGAAATGCACATCGCACCGTGCACAAACGTCTCTATCTCAAGGTCATCCGGGATGTTTGCACGGATTTCCTTGATTTCCTCTAAGGAAAGCTCTCTCGCCGAAACCACACGCTTTGCCCCTAATCCGTACCAGAACAGGTAGGTGCCATAATTCGTATTGTTCGCCTGTGTACTGATATGGCGCTCAATCTCCGGACATACTTCTTTTGCAATGGTAAAGATTCCCGGGTCTGAAATAATCAGTGCATCCGGTTTCACAATATCTCTTAACTGTGCAAAATATTCCCGTACCCCTGCCAAGTCTTTATTATGCGCAAGAATATTTGCTGTAACATAAACTTTTACACCGTGGGTGTGTGCGAACTCCACGCCTTCTTTCATTTCTTCCAGTGAAAAATTTTTTGCTTTGGCACGAAGCCCAAACACTTCGCCCCCAATATATACTGCATCTGCTCCATACATGACTGCAACTTTAAGCACCTCCAAGCTGCTTGCAGGTATGAGCAATTCCGGTTTTCTCATTTCTCATTCCGTCCTTTCCTGGTACTGACTGTAATTCCGTCTCCAATCGGCAGCACGGAGGTCACCAGATTCTCATGGTGGGTCAGTTCATACAGATAATCCCGCATTCTCTTATGGATGGTACGGTTTCTTCTGGTCACTGCAAACCGGGACTCTATAATGTCTCCGTCCTGTAATACATTGTCTGACACCAGCACGCCGTCCTCTGCAAGAAGTCTTAAAATCTCCGGCAGGAAATGAATATACTGTCCTTTTGCCGCGTCCATAAAGATAAAATCATACGGTTCATTCAATGTTTTAAGCACTTCCGCGGCATCCCCCTCTAGCAGGGTTATCATGCCGTCTTTTCCTGCCCGTTTAAAATTTTCCCGTGCAATCGGAATCCGCTTTTCATAATTCTCAATTGTGGTAATTTCGCAGCTTACCGGGTTGTATTCTGCCATTAAAATGGCAGAAAATCCCACTGCGGTCCCCACTTCTAAAATACGTGCCGGTTTTTTTATCGCAAGGATAAGCTTTAAAAAGCTCTGCATCTCCTTGCGGATAATCGGCACGTAGGTATCGATTGCTTCTTTTTCAATCTCATCTAAAATTGTTGTATTTCCTGTATCCAACGAATTAATGTAGGTTACAAGACGTTCCTCTACAATCACGTTTCTGTGGTTTCCTCCTGTTTTGCCGCCATAACCGATATCATATCACGCGCATCCATGGAAGTATTTAAGGTGTAAACTCCAGGATTGAGCTTTCCGGAATAAGCAGACAGTTTTAACTGTACATAAAAAAGCAGCTTATCCCGAATGAGCCCTTTTTCTTCCAAAAGTTCCCCAATTTCCATTTCTGACATATCTGCGCCAATCTGTAATACAACATCTCTGCCAGGCTCTGCATCTACCGGGCTTTCCGTAAATACACGATACCCGAAATCGTAACAGTAATTTCCCAGTTTCACCAGTCCCATCACAATCAAAAGTGCTACCAGAATGGAAAAGCTGATGCTCACAATTTTGAAGACAATCCTGTTGATATCCATCTGTCTACCTCAATGTTTTATACTTCCATGATAATTGGCATAATCATCGGTCTTCTCTTGGTCTCTTTCCATACGAAATCACCAAGGGAATCTTTTATCTCATTTTTAATCTTGCCCCAGTCTGTAATATTCTTGTCCATGCAGTACTGCATCTTGTCCTCTAACAGCTTCTTTGCTTCTTCCATCAGACTCTCTGCACCGCGCACATACACAAATCCACGAGACACGATGTCCGGTCCTGCAAGCACCTGTCCGGAACCACTCTCCAGTGTCAAAACTACAATAATAATTCCATCTTCCGCAAGATGCTGTCTGTCACGAAGTACGATATTTCCGACATCACCGACACCAAGGCCGTCTACCATGATATCGCCGACATGAACCTTTCCGGTCACTGCTGCGCTCTCATCATCAAGTTCTAAAACATCGCCGGAAGAAAGAATAAAGATGTTGTCCTTCGGGATGCCAAGCTCTTCTGCCACTCTCGCCTGTGCAATCAGGTGACGGTACTCGCCATGTACCGGGATTGCATATTTCGGGCGAACCAGGGAATAAATCAGCTTGATTTCTTCCTGGCAGGCATGACCGGATACGTGTACATCCTGGAAAATAACATGTGCACCTTTCATCGAAAGCTCATTGATGATACGGGAAACTGCTTTTTCATTTCCCGGAATCGGGTTGGAGCTTAATACAATCGTATCATTTGGTTTAATTACAACCTTCTTGTGGATGCCGGATGCCATACGGGACAGCGCCGCCATATTCTCACCCTGGCTTCCGGTCGTAATCAATACCGTCTGCTCGTCCGGGTAACGCTTTAATTCTTCAATATCAATTAAGGTATTATCCGGAATACTGATATAGCCAAGCTCGGATGCAATTCCGATGATATTGACCATGCTGCGACCCTCTACGCCTACTTTTCTTCCGTGGCGGTATGCAGTATTGATAATCTGCTGCACACGGTCTACGTTTGACGCAAATGTCGCAATGATGATTCGACGGTTTTTGTTGTTTGCAAAAATCTCATCAAATGTGCGTCCTACGGTCTTTTCTGACATGGTAAAGCCCGGGCGCTCTGCATTGGTACTGTCGCACATAAGTGCAAGTACACCTTTCTTGCCGATTTCCCCAAGACGCTGTAAATCAATCGCATCTCCGAATACAGGCGTATAATCTACTTTAAAGTCTCCGGTGTGAACCACGGTTCCTGCCGGGGAATAGATTGCAAGTGCTGCTGCATCCTGGATGCTGTGGTTTGTTCTGATAAACTCTACACGGAAGCATCCCAAATTGATATGTTGTCCATATTTGACAACCTTGCGTTTTACCTTGGTGAGCATATTGTGCTCTCTTAATTTGTGCTCAATAATTCCGATAGTAAGTTTTGTCGCATAAATCGGCACATTGATGTCACGAAGAATATATGGGATTGCTCCGATATGATCCTCATGTCCGTGGGTGATAAAAAATCCCTTTACACGATCAATATTGTCCTTAAGATATGTCACATCCGGGATGACAAGGTCGATTCCGTACATATCATCCTCCGGGAAGGACAGACCGCAGTCCACCACAATAATACTGTCTTCATACTCAAAGGCAGTAATGTTCATTCCAATCTGCTCAAGACCACCCAATGGGATAATCTTCAGCTTTGAAGTTTTTTCTTTTTTCAAAATATTACCTCCGTCTTGTTTTATTTCCGTTCTGATTTTTCGTTCTTTTTTAGTACTCAATATCGGCGTCCTCAATCAATTCCGCAAATATTTTTCCGATGGCAGTAAGTTCTGCTTCCTCTTCTACCAGTTCATATATCACATCATCCTCTTTGTCTGCGATTTCGCGCAGAATGTATGCATCACTGTCTCCGTCCTCTTCTTCGGTCACAAGAAGATATTTCTGACCGTTTAACTGTGTCTCCTCCACAACAAAAAATTCAATTTCTTCGTTTGTGTCCGGGTCCACAAAAATTACTTTTTCCATATATACTCCTATCTACTCTCCCACTTCATTACTTTCATCCTTATGCAATGCGAGATAATCCAAATATCCCTGTAATATAAAAACTGCGGCAATCTCATCCACATAGCTTTTGCGGTCCTCGCGTCTTATTCCCGCTTCCATCATGTAATTGTCAGCAGCTACAGTTGTAAGCCGTTCATCCCAAAGTATTACCGGAAGTCCGGTGCGCCGCTCTAACATCTCTTTAAATTCCTTTGTTTTCTCGCAGCGTTCTCCTTCAGTATTGTTCATATTCTTCGGATAGCCTAACACAATCCGGTCTACCTCATACTCTGAAACAAGGCTCTCAATCCGTGCAAGTGTCTGCCGAAGCTTGTTCGGCGACTGTCTCCGCACAATCTCAACTCCCTGCGCAGTAAGCAAAAGCCCGTCACTGACAGCAACTCCCACCGTCTTCGAGCCAAAATCCAATCCTAAAATTCGCATAAAAAACCTTTCATAACAGTCCCCTGTTACCTAATACTAAGCCCACTTGTTATTTCTGATGTACGCCTTTAACACTTCTTCCACCAGTTCGTCACGTTCAACCTTCATAATCAGGCTTCTTGCATTATTATGGCTGGTGATATAAGTCGGATCTCCAGACATAATATATCCAACAATCTGATTGACCGGATTATAACCTTTCTCACTGAGCGCATGATATACGATTTCAAGCACATCGCTCACTCGTAATTCCGGTTCTTTTTCTACTTTAAAATATTGTGTATGATTGATATTCTGCATCACTGTCACGCCCTTATACCTGCTAAATACGCATTGCTTATTTTATTTTAATATAGATTGTCCTAAAATTCAACCACTATTTCCAAACCATTCCAATACCACTTTATGAAATCTCGTAAACTGCACCGTCAAGACAGCCTTTTACAATCCCTGTATGGAAACGGTTGGTAAGGTCCTCTGTCGTCTCATACGCAACCTTGACATATTCCTTTGTGAAACCCACAAAATAGGTTTTTCCACCGATAACCGCTGTCTCTTCCATCAAGGCTGTTGTCTCTGTTCCGACATAATACTCTCTGAATTCTTCAGACATTCTCTGTTCTAAAGCAATGAGCTTTGCGCTGCGTGCCGTCTTTTGTTCCTCCGGTATCTGAAGCGGCATTTCTGCTGCCTTTGTTCCTGCTCTCTTGGAGTATTTAAAAATGTGCATTTCATAAAATCCGATTTTCTCAAGATAACGCTCTGTTGTTTTAAACTCTTCCTCCGTCTCCCCCGGAAATCCAACGATGACGTCCGTCGTGATTGCCGGATGTTTAAAATACTTCCGGAGAATGTTACAGCCCGCTTCATATTCTGCAGTATCATACCGGCGGTTCATGCGCTCTAACACGGAATCACAGCCGCTCTGTAAGGACAGATGAAAATGCGGACAGATTTTTCCCATGGAAGAAAGTTTTTCTGCAAATTCTTCTGTCACAATCCTTGGCTCCAAGCTGCCGAGTCTGATTCTTTCGATTCCTTCTACCTCATGCACTAACTCTATCAGATGTAACAGGTTATCTCCCGTGTCCACTCCATAGGAACTCAAATGGATTCCGGTGAGTACCACCTCTTTATAGCCTTTTGCAGCAAGTCCCCGGATTTCTGCAAGCACGTCATCAGCCTTTCTGCTTCGCACCCTTCCCCTTGCAAATGGAATGATACAGTAGGTGCAGAACTGGTTACAGCCATCCTGTACCTTGATAAATGCTCTTGTATGCTCTGCGGTACGGCTTAAGGTCAGTTCTTCATATTCCTGTTTCTCGTGATTAATATCTGCAACAGACGCCTCTTTGGAATGTGTGCGTTCAAATTCTTCCAAAAGCCCTGCAAGCTCATGTTTTTTATTATTTCCAATCACGATATCCACGGTGCCGTCTTCTAAGATTTCTGTCTCCCTGGTCTGCACATAACAGCCTGCCGCTACGACGACCGCTTCCGGATTCATCTTTCTGGCGCGGTGAATCATCTGTCTTGACTTGCGGTCTGCAATATTGGTAACCGAGCAGGTGTTAATCACATAGACCTCCGCCTCCTCGGAAAACGGTACAATTTCGTATCCGGCTTCTTCAAGGCACTGCTGCATTGCCTCGGTCTCATAAGCATTTACTTTACAGCCCAGATTATGCAAAGCTGCCCTCTTCTTTTTATTTTCCAATTTTTCTTATTATTCTCCTATTCTAAACACGTATTTTGGGTTGACTTTTTCCTCAAAAACCATTACTATTAAGCTAGACTTGAACAGTAAATTCTAAGGAGGTTTTTCACTATGAAAACAGTACAGATTTCTTTAAATTCCATCGACAAGGTAAAATCTTTCGTAAATGCAATTACCCAGTACGAATTTGATTTCGATTTAATCTCTGGTAGATATGTCATTGATGCAAAATCTATCATGGGTATCTTCAGTTTAGATTTATCTAAACCAATTGACCTTGCAATTCATGCAGAGAACAACCTTGATGAGATTATGGAAACTTTAAAACCATACTTAATCTAATTCATGTGACTTTAGACAGCGAGCAGGATTTCCTGCTCGCTGTTTTTTGTGTAGCTCGCGGAGAAGAAGTTTATGCTCCGCCACCGCCCGCACACACTTTTTTATGGCTCTACGTGAATCACTTCTACCGTGTCGATTGCTTCCTGCATCAGCGCGTCAATCTTCTCCGCGAGTTTCTTTTCATCGTTATGGATGACATTGAGGCTTGGCTTTGTCACCGGATGTTTTGCTACAAATATCGTACAGCAGTCTTCATATGGCAGAATCGATGTCTCATACGCATCAATTTTTTCCGATATCTCAATAATCTCCTGCTTGTCAAATCCAATTAACGGACGGTATACCGGCATCGTGCACACTTCATTGGTAGCTGCAAGTGACTGCATCGTCTGGCTTGCCACCTGACCGATGCTCTCTCCGGTAATTAATCCGAGACACTTGTTCTCTGTTGCAAAATGCTCTGCCAGTTTCATCATATAACGGCGCATGATAATCGTTAATTCCTCATGCGGACACTGGTCATAGATGTAAAGCTGGATATCCGTGAAATTCACCACATGCAGATTAATCGGACCGGTGTAGCGGGAAATAATCTTTGCAAGGTCCACAACCTTCTGTTTTGCACGCTCGGAAGTGTAAGGCGGTGCATGGAAATAAGTCGCGTCAATCGCAACACCCCTCTTGGCAATCATGTAACCTGCAACCGGGCTGTCAATTCCGCCGGACAGTAACAGCATCGCCTTTCCGTTGGTTCCAACCGGCATACCACCCGGTCCCGGAATAATGGTGGAATATACGTTAATCTGGTTGCGGATTTCAATGTTAATCATCACATCCGGCTTATGAACATCAACAGATGTCTCCGGGAATGCATCTAAGATACGCTCGCCCATCTGTGCATTGATTTCCATGGACTCAAGCGGATAATTTTTTCTGGCACGGCGTGCATTGACTTTAAACGTAAAATGCTTGTCCGGGTATACCGTATCAATATAATGGATGACTTCCTCTGCCAGGCGGTCAAATCCCTCATCCTCAAGCAATACAACCGGACAGATTCCAACGATTCCGAACACACACTTTAAAGCGGCAATCGTCTCGTCATAATCATACTCGCCCTCTGTCTCCACATAAATTCTTCCCTGTTCCTTGCGGACACGGAATTTTCCGTCCACTTTTTTTAAGGCTTTCACAATCTGTGCCACCAGCGCATCCTCAAACAGATAACGGTTCTTTCCTTTGATGGCAATTTCTGCATATTTAATTAAAAATGACTGATACATAGTTTTATCCCTTTCTCCGATAGCGCCGCAGTCTTGGCACTGCCTCCTGCATTGCCGCAATCGCATAATCGATTTCTTCCATGGTGGTATTGACACAAAAACTGAAACGGATGGTCGAATCCAACAGCTCTTTTGGCAGTCCGATGCTCTTTAACGTGCTGCTCACGGACGGTTTGTTCGAGGAACAGGCACTTCCTGCCGATACATAAATCTGCTTTTCTTCCAATGTATGAAGCATGACCTCACTGCGGACACCGTCCACGCTCACGCTCACAATCTGGGGTGCCGAATCTCTGCCCGTGCAACCGTTTACCGTCACGCCTTCCATCTTTGTCACTTCTTCAACAAAGTGTTCTTTTAAGGCGTACATCCGCTCTATTTTCTCATCAAAATTTTCGTAAATTTCCGTTGCTGCTTCGCCTAACGCTGCCACGCCCGGCACATTTTCGGTTCCGGAACGCATCCCTTTCTGCTGTCCACCGCCGTAAATAATCGGTTTGATTTTGACCTTGTCACGGATATAGAGAAATCCGGTGCCCTTTGGTGCATGAATCTTATGCCCACTGACCGAAAGGAGGTCAATTCCAAGCTTTTTCGGATAAATCCGGTATTTTCCATATGCCTGAATGGCATCCACATGGAAAATGGTGTTCGGATTCTTTTCTTTGATAATCTTTGCTGCTTCTGCAACCGGCTCTACCGCTCCGATTTCATTGTTTACCATCATGATGGAAACAAGAATCGTATCCTCTCCGACTGCATCCCGTAATTCCTCAAGTGAAATGTGTCCGTTCTTATCTACTGAGAGTTTTGTAATCCGGAATCCCTGTTCTTTTAAGAATTCAAGCGGTGCCGCAATCGATGCATGCTCAATTTCTGTCGTAATGATATGGTTTCCCGCACGGCGGTTTGCGAGTGCCGTACCGATTAACGCCATATTATTGGACTCTGTTCCGCCTGAGGTAAAAAGAATTTCCTTTTCTTCCACCTTCAACGTTTTTGCGATATTGCTTTTTGCTTCTTTGATATATTCTTCCGCTGTGACACCCATGCCATGCAAAGAGGACGGGTTGCCGAAATCCTGCATTAAAATCTGAACCATCAGGTCTTTGGCACGCTCACTGCAGCGCGTCGTCGCGGAATTGTCAAGATATGCTAACATATATTTCCTCGTTTCCTACACATCTGTTTCCAGTGCATAAATTAAAAATGCCAGTGTGGTAAATCCTGCCGTCTCTGTGCGCAGAATCCGGTTTCCAAGTGAAATCAGCTTTAATTCTTCCGCCTGTACTGCCGCAATCTCCTCCGGTGCAAAACCGCCCTCCGGACCAACCCAGATTCCAACGGTCTGCCCCGGCAAAATTCCGGAAACCGCTTCCCTGGTGGCTTCCATGCCACGCTCATTCTCATAGGGCACAAGTCTCACATCAAGTTCTTTCATCCGTGTGACTGCCTCTTTCCAGGTGATGGGAGACTGTACCGTGGGAATTAAGCTTCGTTTTGCCTGCTTTGCCGCACTTTTGGCAGTCTCCTGCCAGCGCGTGGTCTTCGCCTGTGCTTTCTTTTCGTCTAATTTGACAACACAGTTTTTCATCGCAACCGGTATCACCTCATAGACACCCAGTTCCACCGCTTTCTGGATAATCAGCTCCATCTTGTCATTTTTGGGAAGCCCCTGAAACAGATAGACCTTACACGGAAGCTCTGTTGCAGACATTTCTTCCACTATCTGTGCACGCACAATCTGCTCTGATAATTCCGTAATCGCACAGCGCCAGTTTTTTCCGTTTTCATTTGTCACGCGGATTTCATCGCCCGCCTTCATCCGCAGTACATTGCGGATATGATTGACATCGCTGCCCTCTATGAAAACCTCGTGTTCTGCCACCTGACCATCTTTTACAAAAAACTGATACATATTTTTACTTCTTTCTCGCTGTAATGCCTACCCACTCGCCCTGATGATTTACTTCTACAATTTCAAAGCCTGCTGCTTCTAATGCGGCTTTCACATCATTTTCCTTAAAATCAATGATACCGGATGTGATAAAGTAACCGCCGGATTTTAAGCGAGCCGGAATAACCGGTGCCATTGGAATGATGACATCTGCCAGAATATTAGCCACGACAATGTCATATTTTTCTGTTCCGACTTCTTCCTGAAGCTTTGTATCGTCAATCAGATTTCCAACATAGAAGTTTCCTAAGTTTTCTTCAAGATGGTTGACTTCCATATTTTCACGGGTGGATACCATGCAGTCTGGGTCTAAATCTGTTCCCACAACTGCACTCGCGCCCAGTTTTAATGCTACGATGGAAAGAATTCCGCTTCCGCATCCCACATCAAGTACCACCGGGTTTGGGTTTTCCGGCGTATAAGATTCGTTTCCACGGATATATTTTAAAAGCTGACGGATGCAAAGCTGCGTTGTCTCGTGCTTTCCGGTTCCAAACGATACTCCAGGGTCAATCTCGATTAAGAACTTGTCCGCATCCTCCGGTTTTAATTCCTCCCAGGTCGGTTTGATGAGGATGTCATCAATATAAAAGGAGCTGAAAAACTTCTTCCAGTTGTTAATCCAGTCGAGGTCCTCCGTCTCATCAGAGGTAATGATGCCACTTCCCACATCTACAATTTTGCGCAGCTCCTCAAGACCTTTTTTTACTTCCTTTAACAGCTCTGTATGGTCTTCCCCGTCATCTTCAATGTAGAAGCTCACATGACTGGCTCCATCATCCGGCGGGAGCTCCGGCAAAAAGTCAATGAACATTTCCGCCTGATCTTCTTTGGAAAGCGGGATGTTGTCTTCAATCTCCACGCCTTCGATTCCAAGATCCATCAACATGGAGCTCATATAGTCCTCCGCTGCCGTTGTAGTCTCTATCGTATATTTATTCCATTTCATACTGCACTACTTATCCTTTCTTTTTTCATCTCCGAACAAACATATCCAAATTACATACTATCACAAAACCGTTCTTGTTGCAAATACTGGCTGTAAGTTTCCACATAATCAATGATAAATTTCTGTCCATCGACACCTACCGACTCGTCAAACTCCTCTCCGTTGACAATGGAATTTGACAAAATGCGGATGCCCAAAAACGGGATGCCATAGGAATAGCAAAGCTGTGCCGCCGCTGCCGACTCCATGTCCTCCACCGCCGTGTGATAACGTTCCCGAAGTAACGCAATCCTGTCAAGTTCATTATTCCACTCATCGGCAGAGCCAATCACACCAGACATTGCCTTTGCCGTCTGCCCGTCCCGCATCCAGTCTGTTGCCGTCACCTTTTTTGCAATGACAAGCAGTCTCTCATCGCACGGAAATTCCGTCACCTTCCTGGTACACTGCTGCTTCCGGTCAAAAATTTCTAACGGAAGCGGCGTAAAATTCGTCCCACTGATTCCATCTCCCTCTGCTGCGTAGGAACGAATCACAGCCCCCATCGGAACCACCTTTTCCCCAAGCACAATATCCCCTCTGTGAAATCTTCTGTCATGTCCGCCGCCGATTCCCTGGTTGATGACTGCTGCCGGCTTAAAATAAGAAAGAGCAAGCGCCGTTGCCGCAGACGCATTGATAAGTCCCTGATAAGTCCGCGAAATAATCACCGGTTCCTCATATTTTCCAAGGAAACCCGTATAAAAAATCCAGTTTCCAATCGTAATCTTCTCTGCCCCCACAAGCTTTGCAATCAGATACTCCGTCTCCGTATCCATCGCCGCCTGAATTAAAAGTGCCTCTTTTTTTGTAAAATCAAACTGTTTCATTTTGTATCCTTTCCCAATTTATACTTGACGCTTTTCCCGTTCTGTTTTAAGGTTATTCTATAGTTATCAAAAAGGAGGATTTTATCCATGGAAAAAATTGCAAGTTTCACCATTGATCATATCAAATTACTGCCCGGTGTCTATGTCTCCCGCAAGGACCACGTCGGTGCCGAAGTCATCACAACCTTTGACCTTCGCATGACTTCCCCAAATGATGAACCTGTCATGAACACCGCAGAGGTTCACACCATCGAGCATTTAGGCGCTACATTCCTGCGCAACCACAAAGACTTTAAGGATAAAACCGTTTACTTTGGCCCGATGGGCTGCCGCACCGGTTTTTATCTGCTTCTTGCAGGAAACTACGACTCCAAAGATATCGTTCCTCTGATGATTGAGATGTTTGAATTTATCCGCGATTTCAAGGATGAGGTTCCGGGTGCATCCCCAAAAGACTGCGGCAATTATCTTGACATGAACCTTGGCATGGCAAATTATCTTGCCAAACGCTACTTAGAGCAGACACTCTACGTCATCGATGATGCGCATCTGAACTATCCAGCATAATATTATAACATAACATTATAACGCAAAAAAAGCGGCAAATCTCCCGATTCGCCGCTTTTTATTATTCTCTTCGATTTTTCTTACGCTCTACCTTATTCTGATACATGAGCTGGTCGGCACGCGAAAGCATCCCCTCGGTGTTAATTCTGCCAGTAATTTTCTCGCAGCACGTTCCAACACTGGCACTGATTTCATAAGGTTTTTGCGTTGTTTCCGGGACTTTGCTTATATAGTTCACAAGTTTCGTCTGAAATTCCGTTGCACTGTCTCCTGTCTCGGTCTCTGAAATAATCGCGCAGACAAACTCATCACCGCCAAATCTCGCACAAAAAGCACTGTCTCCTCCTACCGCAACCATCGCGTGTGCAATGGTTGTGATTGCGAAATCTCCCTCTGCATGTCCGTAGGTATCGTTCACATATTTTAATCCATCCATATCAATCGAATAAATATGAAGATATTTTCCAAGATTTTGGTCTCTCGCCATCTGTCCGTCAAGCGCCTGATAGAATCCACGCCGGTTTAAAATTCCGGTCATGGAATCCTTCACATAAAGCGTTGCAATCTTTTCATACGCCTTTGTGAGGTTCTGATTTAACTGACTCAACTCTTTATTGTGCAAAACGGTGCTGATGGAATGGGATAAAAACATGGAAAACTCATTGTTTCGCTGTAAGCTTCGCTCATCCAGCTGATCCATTCCCTCTGCAACATAACCATATACCTTTGCTCCTGACCCAAGCAGATGTACTACAAGAATAGAAGTACTTTCATTCTCCATAATCTTTTCGATTCCAGGAATTAAATGCTCATTGATATCAAAGATTTCCCCCGGTTCCTTAAAGTCTCCGTCCAACTCATTTAAGATGGTTGCCATCTTGCGATAAGCCGGCGGAACCATGTAAACGGAAAGAAGTTCCTTTTTCACACAGGCAAAGCGGAATCCTTTTATCCAGAGTTCAATATGCTTCGGAAGGACTTTTGCGATATCCATAATATCCAGCTTGTCCAATACCTCTGACACCATATTGTTCATGGATATATTGTGCCAGTTGCAGTCGCTCACCGCATTGGAAAGTCCTGAAACGACCCTGTTCATGTCTTCCCAGGTTTCTTTTCTGCAGCCACAGGACTGCTGTTTCGATAAAGTATACTCGATAGTATAATTTTTTTGTTCGATATTTCCGCTCTCACAGAATTTGTCAATCTCTTCTATAATAAATGCAGTTGCTCCGGCATAATCCGGCTCACAGGTTGTAATGGAAGGAAAATGAATCTTTCCACATTTGATTCCGTCAAACCCGGTCACGATGATATCCTGTGGGACACGGATTCCATGCTCTGTCAGTACCGAGCATGCCGTCACCGCCATCGCATCGTTTGCGCAGACAATTGCATCCGGCAATTCCAATTCACTTTCCAGAAAGCCATTTACAGCCTTTCGCGCAGGTCTGTCCCAGAAATCTCCATAAGCAATCCGAGCTTCTTCCACCGGGATTTTATTCTCGGTAAGTACTTGCTTATAGATGTTAAGGCGATTTTCAGAACATTCATTTCCCCGGAAGCCGGCAAGCATATTAACACGCCTGCATTTGTGGTCTTCCACCACATGACGGACAACCTGTTCAAACCCGCTCACATCATCCATCGGCATATGATAGCATCCTTCTATCATGCCGCCTACGGAAAACACCGGAATCTTTTTGTCATGTCCAATCTGTGCCACTTGTTCCACAAGACTCTGATTACGGATGGTATCCGTCAGAATCACAAGTGCGCAAAGCTTCATATGCCGTGCAAGCTCATAGAGTTCTCCCTCTCCAATCGCTTCCTGCTCCCCGTCCGACTGCGGGCGGTATGCAGAAAATACGGCAATTCCATAACCATTTTCCGCTGCGGTTTTCTGCAAGAAATTGCTGAATTCCAACGGAATCTGGTCAAAAATACAGGATGCACAAATTCCAATGACTTTTTTCTGTTCCATGTGTACCTCCTGAATCCCATAGTATTTTTGACAAAAAACAGGAGTTCCGCTTATCGGTATAACTCCTGTAATTTTTCGTATTCCCTGTTTATTTCCTGGATAGTCTCGGTATCGCCTGCATCATTATCGGGATGATAAATGCGAATCAAATCCTTATAACGCTTCTTTAGTGCCTGTTTGCTGGCTACCCCGATAAAAAACAATTCTCCGGAAACCCGTGGAACATCATCTACATTTACAACGGAACGTTCCTCGTGTTCCGTAACAAATTTGTAAAATTCTTTCTGCCGTTCTACCTGCTGCTTTTCATCTGCCAATTTGCGCAATTCTTCTTCCAAAATCCGCCACTTCATTTCAAACAGATGCTTTTCTAATTCTAAATTTCGTTTTTCTGCCTCAAGCCGTCTTTTTTCTTCCCGCATACTGTCCTTCTGGTGCTGCAATTCCAGACTTTGTCTGAAATGCCAGTCCTGAAACACAATCTTGGCAGATTTTCTCTTTGCAATAGACAGGTCCATGATACCCTCCTGCTGTAAAAACAACTACATCTAGGTTCCATTTCCTGTCTATCATACTTCATTTGGTTTCTTCCCTCAATAGGTCAAAAGAACTATATTTCTTCAAACGCATCCTTTAATCTGTCTTTAAAACCTTTTTTCTTCTTTCCCTTTTCGGTAGAAGAATCTCCGGATGCCGCCTGTTCGCTCCGCTTTAAAGAGCCTCCAGTCAGCTCGTCAAACTGCTTTAACAGTTCTTTTGCCTCTCCGTTTAAATTCGTCGGGGTCTGAACAATCAGCGTTACATACTGGTCACCGCGCACTGCCTTATTGCGTAATGACGGTACTCCTTTTCCTTTCAGGCGGATTCTGGTATCGGTCTGTGTTCCCGGTTTTACCTCGTAGAGCACGTCTCCGTCTACCGTCTGGATACGGATTTCTCCACCGAGTGCTGCCTGTGCAAAGGAAATCGGTGCTGTTGAATAAATATTGGTGTCCTGACGCTGCAAGGTCGGATGCTTGGAAACAACAACTTCTACCAGTAAATCGCCTCTTGGTCCGCCGTTAACACCCGGCTCTCCCTTTTCCCGGATACGGACGCTCTGTCCGTTGTCAATTCCTGCCGGAATGGACACCTTAATCTTCTTGCGGTTCTGGATATAACCTGTACCACGGCAGTCCGGACATTTCTCTTTGACAATTTTTCCAGTACCGTTACAATCCGGACACGCCTGAACGTTCTGCACTGTTCCAAAGAAAGACTGCTGGGTAAATACCACTTTTCCTTTTCCGTTACACTTCGGGCAGGTCTCCGGTGAAGTTCCCGGTTTCGCACCGGTTCCATGGCAGTTATTACATTCATCTTTCAGTACCATTTCAATTTCTTTTTCACAGCCGAAGACAGCCTCTTCAAATGTAATGCGGACGCTGGTACGTAAGTTTGCTCCCTTCATCGGTCCGTCGTTGGCACGTCTTCTGGCACCGCCGCCAAAGAAATCTCCAAAGATATCACCGAAAATGTCACCCATATCCATACCGGAAAAATCAAATCCACCTGCACCGCCGCCGGTACCGTCAAATGCAGCGTGGCCATACTGGTCATACTGTTTTCTCTTGGTGGCATCACTTAATACGGCATATGCTTCCTGCGCTTCTTTGAATTTTTCTTCACATTCCTTGTCTCCCGGGTGCATATCCGGATGATATTTTTTTGCAAGACCACGGAATGCTTTTTTGATTTCTTCATCTGTCGCCGTCTTGCTGACACCTAAGACCTCATAATAATCTCTTTTATCTGCCATAACCTTTCCTCTTTCCAATCCATAACTGCATATGGGGCTCCCGGATATTATCCGGAAACCCCTTTTTCTCTACCGGAAGCCCTGCCACATTGTGCCATCGCTCCTGTAGACTTTAAACCCCTGCCGGGCAGGATTTAAACCTCTTTGAAGTCTGCGTCTACGACGTCATCTTCCGGTGCACCTGTTGTGCTTCCTGCGCCTGCTGCACCGCTCATATCAGGACCTGCACCGTTTCCGGCTGCTCCCTGTGTCTGCTCATACATCTTTGCAAATACCTTCTGTGCGCTCTGGGTTAATTTCTCCTGTAAGGATTTTAACTCTGCCACATCAGCATCTGTCATTTCCTCTGCATTCTGGTGTGCGTCTAAGAAGGACTTCACTGCGTTCATATCGCCCTCTACTTCTGCCTTATCAGCATCTGCAAGGTTTGCACCTACCTGGTCTAATGCCTGCTGTGTCTGGAATACGAAAGCGTCTGCATCGTTTCTTGCATCAATTGCTTCTTTTCTCTTCTTATCCTGTGCTTCATACTCAGCAGCTTCTTTTACTGCCTTCTCAATCTCATCATCAGACATATTAGAGCCTGCTGTGATTGTAATGTGCTGCTCTTTACCGGTTCCTAAATCCTTTGCAGATACATTTACGATACCGTTTGCATCAATATCAAAGGTAACCTCAATCTGTGGAACACCACGACGTGCTGGCGGGATTCCATCGAGACGGAACTGTCCGAGGGACTTATTGTCTCTTGCGAACTGTCTCTCACCCTGTACAACGTTGATATCAACGGCTGTCTGGTTATCTGCTGCGGTAGAGAAAATCTGGCTCTTCTTTGTCGGAATGGTTGTATTTCTCTCAATCAGTTTTGTTGCGATACCGCCCATGGTCTCGATAGACAGAGACAACGGAGTAACATCGAGAAGAAGGATTTCACCGGCACCGGCATCTCCTGCTAATTTACCACCCTGGATAGATGCACCGATTGCTACACACTCATCCGGATTTAAGGACTTGCTTGGCTCTTTGCCTGTCAGCTGTCTTACTTTATCCTGTACTGCCGGAATACGTGTAGAACCACCAACTAAGAGTACCTGACCGAGGTCTGCATTGGTAAGTCCTGCATCTCTCATTGCATTCTGAACCGGAATTGCGGTTCTCTCTACGAGGTCATGTGTCAGCTCATCGAATTTTGCTCTTGTAAGGTTCATATCAAAGTGCTTCGGTCCCTCTGCGGTTGCAGTGATGAACGGAAGGTTGATATTGGTTGTTGTTGCGGAAGAAAGCTCTTTCTTTGCCTTCTCTGCTGCTTCTTTCAATCTCTGCAGAGCCATCTTATCATTTGAAAGGTCAACACCCTCTGCTTTCTTGAATTCATCAATCATCCACTGTGTGACTTTGTTATCGAAGTCATCACCACCAAGATGGGTATCTCCGTTTGTTGACAGAACTTCGATGACACCATCACCGATTTCAATGATGGAAACATCAAATGTACCACCACCTAAGTCGTATACCATGATTTTCTGTTCTTTTTCATTGTCAAGACCATAAGCTAATGCTGCTGCGGTCGGCTCGTTGATAATACGTTTTACATCAAGACCTGCAATTTTACCTGCATCCTTGGTAGCCTGACGCTGTGCGTCATTGAAGTATGCCGGAACAGTGATAACTGCTTCTGTTACCTTCTCACCAAGGTAGCTCTCTGCATCTGCTTTTAATTTCTGAAGTACCATTGCAGAAATCTGCTGTGGTGAATACTGTTTTCCATCGATGGTTACCTTATAATCGGTACCCATATGTCTCTTAATAGAAGAAATGGTCTTCTCTGCGTTCGTAACTGCCTGACGTTTTGCAGGCTCACCGACAAGACGCTCTCCTGTCTTTGTGAATGCTACGATAGACGGTGTTGTTCTTGCACCTTCCTGGTTTGCGATAACGGTCGGTTTTCCACCTTCCATAACGGATACACAACTGTTTGTTGTTCCTAAGTCAATACCAATAATTTTTCCCATGATTTATTTCCTCCTCATTTTCTGAAAATGAACTATGTGCTTTATTTATTATGAAGCGCTGTACCTTATGATACAACTGCCACCATACTGTGACGTACAACAGAGTCTTTATATTTGTAGCCCTTCTGTAATTCCTGTGCTACGACTCCGGATTCATACTCCCCGCTCTCCACCTGCATCACTGCATTGTGAAGATCCGGATTAAATTCCTGTCCCACCGCTTCAATTGGTGTGACTCCGATGCTCTCTAATTCAGTAAGCATCTGTTTATAGACCTTATCCATTCCGACTACAAATGCATCTTCTTTTGCATCCTCCGGCACAGCCGCAAGTCCGCGTTCAAAGTTGTCAATCACCGGAAGGAATTTCTCTACGATACTCTTTGCTCCCATATCGTACATCTGGCTTTTTTCCTTCTCTGTACGCTTACGGAAGTTATCAAATTCTGCCATCTGGCGTCTGAGCTTATCGTTTAATTCTTCAATCTGCTCATCCTTCTTGTCTTTCTTTTTCTTAAAGAATCCCTTCTTTTCACCGGTAGTTTCTTCCGGTGCTTCCTCCGTCTCTTCTGTTTCAGTCTCTGCATCCGCTTCCGCAGTGTTTTCTGCTTCTTCCGAACCAGTCTTTGGGGAAGTCTCCTCTGCGGTATTTTCCGCGTCTGGAGTGGTTTCTTCTAATATTTCTTCCTTTTCTTTATTCTCTGCCATTATAAGCCACCTTTCTCTATTTCTGCTCCTTCGACTTATCTAAGATTCCGTCTAACGAATTCTTAAGAGTTTTCAGGTTGTTCATGACTTTCTCATAATCCATACGCTTCGGTCCCACAATTCCAATGGTTCCGCGTATGCCCTCGCCTAATTCATAAACCGCTGTCACAACGCTGCAGTCCTTCATCGTCTGAATTGGGCTTTCATCTCCTATATAAACCTGAATTCCTGTATTTTCTTCATTCAACAGGTTTTCAGTTACCAGGCTTGCTAACTGTTGTTTTTCCTCAAATGTGGAAATCAGTTCACTTGCTTTCTCTGAATCGCTTAACTCCGGATATTTGAAGAAGTTTGTCGTACCGCTTGTATAAATCGGGATGTCTTCCTCTCCTCCCATTGTCTCTGCTAAGGTATCAAGGACATTGCTGATAATGTCACTGTGGATTCCCGCCTGTTCCTTCAGTCTTGCAATCGTTCCAAGATTGATTTCCTGGAGTGCTAATCCATTTAAATTGGAATTCAGCAGAAGATTCAGTTTTAACATTGTTTCATTGTCAATGGGTTCTGCTACCGGAATCATCTTATTCTTTACCAGATTTCCTTCGGTAACAATTACCGCTAGCACCTGTCCCTCATCCACATTGGAAAGCTGAATGAACTTTACTTTATTACGGTGATAGCTTGGAGCCGATACCATTGTGGCATAATTTGTATTGTTTGCAAGAATTCTTGCGACCTGCTGCAATACCTGCTCCATCTTCTCGGTATGCTCTATGACGAATTTCTTCATATCGCCAACTTCGCGTTCCTTCTCCTCCATCAGATGGTCTACGTAAAACCGATAGCCCTTGTCAGAAGGAATTCTTCCCGCGGAGGTATGAGGCTGAAGGATATATCCCATCTCCTCCAAATCTGCCATCTCATTGCGGATGGTTGCGGAACTTAAGTTTAAATCCGTGTATTTGGAAATGGTTCTGGAGCCTACCGGTTCCCCAGTATCCAGATAATTGCGGATGATCGCATTTAATATTTTTGTTTTCCGGTCATCTAATTCCATTTCGTCCATTCTATCGCCTCTGTTTTTGTTTTGTTAGCACTCGTTAATGTGGAGTGCTAACATCTATGTACTTAAGATAGCACCAACATTTATTTTTGTCAACACTAAATCATAAATTTATTTTTTGTTTATTTTTGATTTCTGCTGATTTTAAATTGCATCTTTCCTATTCTTTGTCTACAATAGACTTAGCATTTATTTTGGGGGAAATTTTTATGTATCATACAAAAAGAATTGCAGTTTTTATTTCTCATATCATGGGATACTATCAGAAACATGTCTGTCAGGGCATTGTGGACAAAGCTCTGGAATATGGTTATCTTGCAGACCTGTTCGTCTCTCTTGACGGAGAAAATCTCGGCAGCTATGGAACCGGGGAAGGTTCCATTCTCCGTCTTCCGAATTTTGATAACTATGAGGGCGTTATCTTTGCGTCTGAGACCTACGTCCAGCCGGAATTGAAGCAGGAGCTTCTTTCCACTTTAAAAGAGAGCTGTCACTGCCCTGTCATAGAGATTGCAGTGACAAATCAGAATTTTCCTACAGTGGCACTCGAAAACAATCACAACACAGGAGAACTGACCACACATCTGATTGAAAAACACGGCTATAGACGGATTTGTTATTTAGGCTGCAGCGAGGAAGCCTACTTTTCTGACAGCCGCGCTTCTTATTATAAGGAAGCTCTTCTTTCTGCCGGTCTTGAAATTGCAGAAGAGAATCTCTGCTCCTGCAAATATTGCATAGAAGACGTAACGGCTGCCCTTGCACAATTTTCCTCGGGTTCTGGCACTCCTTATGCGGTTGTCTGTTACAACGACCGCATGGCACTTCTGCTCGCAGAGGCAGCCTTACAGGCAGGGCTCCGGATTCCGGAAGATATTGCCATTACCGGCTGTGATGACACCTGTGAGGGAACTTTTCTTTTGCCTGCTCTCACAACGGTTTCCTTCCCGGTCTACAGACTCGGTGAGACTGCTGTGGAATGTCTTCTCGCAAAATTACATGGCAAGACACTCCCTCCCATTACCTGGGTGGCCGCTGAAACGCTCTACCGCGGTTCCTGCGGCTGTTCTACCGAGCAGACACAGGATTCCTTTTCTTACAGCAGCTCCTTAAATGAACGGATTGACTCCTTAGAGGCTTCTATTTTAAGTTCCATGCATATGTCTGCTGCAATGCAGCAGATTCACGACCTTGAAGAAGGCATGGATTTGCTGGAGCACTTTGTACGGACGATTCCCGGCTGCAATGCCTTCTATCTCTGCCTCTATTCCGACTGGGATGCCGTGGAAAACCGTATTTTAGAGCTGACCGAAACCACTTCCTCTACAGACTTGGATAACGATGTGTTACTTAAGTTTGCTATCCGGGATGGAAAACGCCTGCCGGAATGTTCGTTCCAGCGCACTTCCCTGCTTCCGGAACATATCAGCACTAAAAGTTCCTGTTCCTACATTTATACACCTTTATTTTTCGGGCAGAAATCATTTGGCTACATTGCCCAGTCCTACGAGAACAACCAGATTCAGTATAACTTTGAGCTGGTACACTGGTTTTTAAATATCAGCCAGATGCTTCGCAGCATCTGTGATGCAAAATCAACTACACTGTTAGTCCATCATCTGGAAGAAATTTACACCAAAGATGCCCTGACCGGCCTTTACAACAAACACGGCTATCTCGAGCACGCAAAAACTCTGCTTGATTCCATTGCATCAACCGAAACGCTCGCCTGCTTCTTATTTGACCTCGACGGTCTTAAGCACATTAATGACACCTACGGACACGGCGAAGGAGATTTTGCCATCCAGGTCATCGGACAGGCCCTTATCAGCGTTCTTTCCCCGCAGGATATCTGTGCAAGGTTCAGCGGAGATGAATTTTATCTGCTTCGCAGTGATTCCAATAAAAATGATGCGGATGAACTGCTCACCCGCATCGAAAAATACCTGTACAATTATAACCGTTTGAGCAGCCGGGACTACACCATTTCCGTCAGCGGCGGTTATGCCTTGACCCCTGCGCAAAACATCCATACCGTAAATGACCTCGATGCTGTCTTTGAAAAAGCCGACGAGCAGATGTATTTACAGAAAAAGGCTCATCACAATGCTTAAGCATTTTGCTGCATATTTTTGCGGTACTCGCTTGGCGAAACACCGCAGGATGCCTTAAAAATTTTCATAAAATGTTTTTCATTCTCATACCCGATTTCCTGACTGATTTCGTTGACCCGCAAGTCGGTTTCAGCAAGAAGACGTTTTGCCTCACGCATCCGGATATCTTTGATGAAATTCACGAAATTGCTCCCTGTATACTGTTTGAACGAATAGGAAAACAGGGAGTAATTCATGGAAATCTGATTCGAGACAACCGCCATATTCAAGTCTTCATTATAATGTGCCTCAATATACTCCACAGCCTGCTTCATCTTCTGTTTGTTCCGGTTTCCATCAAACTGGCTTCCAATCGCCTCCTGCAGCCAGAGGAGATAATCCTTTAATTTCACACTGTAATCATTTAGACAGTCTTCTGCAAATATCCAGCATAGATGCTCAAATGTCTCCCTCTCCATCTCTACCACATTACGGTATATCTTTTCTGTCTCCGCAAAAAATTCCCGCATACAATTTTCAAACTCCTCCGCTGAAATTCTGCCGTTTTCGGTTTCATAGAAAAGCTGTTCCCAGAGCTTTATCATTTCCTCCCGCCGGTCTGTTCCAAGAATCTGCACACGGCGAAGTCCCGCAGACTCATCAAGCAGCTTTTTTGCCTCCTCGATAAGCTTCTCCGGAATATGTTCCTCTTCCTCTACCTCCACAAAAAATTTATTTCTGCAAAATGCTTCTTTTCGCATATGAAGGCTCTCTAAATAAGCGCTCCGAAGCTCCCTGATTCCACGGTGTACCCGGCTGATTCCAAGATATGCCGGCTGAACGAGATTCTTTTTAAATAAGGGAAGCATTTCTTCCTGCATCAGAAAAATATCGTTTCCTTCCACTTCCCGCAGTGCCACAATCTGTTCATTTTCCGGCACACTTGTTTTTCCGCTGTTTACGCAGCATACCACATAATTTTTATCATAAAATTCTCTTTCATACTGCTGCTCTAGCGTTTCAAATTCTTCCTCTATCGTACTTTCCGACAGCATCATATGCTTTATCTGCTGATAGCCAAACTTTTTGCGGTTGCGGTCACTCGCCTGTTTCTCGCTTAACTCCTTCTCAAACTTTTCGAGAATCTCTTTTATCTTCTCCCTCTCAATCGGCTTTAAAATATATTCCCGGACGCCACCACGCATCATTTCGACCGCATAAGAAAAATCATCGTACCCGCTGACTGCCACGGTAAGCGGAATATGCGGCAGATTCTGCATCTGTTTTACCAGCTCGATTCCATCCATTTTAGGCATGCGGATGTCCGTAAACATTACATCGACGTTTTGTTCTTTTAATACCTCCAGTGCCATCTCCCCGTTGCTGCACTCGATAATAACTTCCACAGGAACACCGCTTCGCTGTATCATCGTGCGGAGTCCCTGACGGATTAATTTTTCATCTTCCACAAGTAATACTGTTTTCATTGTCATTCTCCCTGTAACTTTTTGGTCTCCGGCTGCCTGTGTGTGATTGGAATACGAACCATGATTTTGGTATAACAGCCAAGCTTTGAGGCAATCTCGATTCCATACTGCTCCCCGAATGCAATATGGATTCTGTCCTGCACATTCTTAAGCCCGATCCCGTTGCCGGATCCGCCGCTTGAATCAAGTTTTCCTTCTATCTTCTGTCTGAGGCGCTCTACTTCTTCCTCAGTCATTCCACAGCCCGGATCTGTAATTTCAATAATGCAGTCATCTCCCGCAATAATTCCCTTGATGTAAATATTGGTATCCTCTGCAATCTGCTCGATTCCGTGATAAATCGCATTTTCCACAATCGGCTGTAAGGAAAGTTTCGGAATTTCCTGTTTTAACACCAGTTCCGGCAGGTTTAGTGACAGATAGATTTCATAATCGAACCGCAGATTGATAAGAGCCATATAATTTTTGATATATTCAAGTTCCTGTTCTACAAGAACATTCCCTGACACCCATTTCATACTGTAGCGCAGCAGTTTTCCAAGAGATGTCACCGCATCCGAAATTGCATATTCCTCGTTGATTTCCGCCATCATTTTAATGGATTCCAGGACATTGTAGATAAAGTGTGCATTAATCTGATTCTGAAGTGCCCGGATTTCCGAATTCTTCATCAGCATTTCCCGGTTTAAATTGTCTTCCATCAACTGTCTGATGCGCGCTAACATCTCATTTATCTGCGTTCCGAGTTCTCCCATCTCATCACTGCCGCAGTTTTCAATCACAACATTTAAGTTTCCCTTTTGTACGCTCTGGATGGATGCAAGGATTTCATAGAACTGGCGCAGCAATCGTCTGACAATCCCATTGATACCAAATCCTATCACGATTAAAAGTGCTATCATGACCGCCACAAAGACATTCCGCATAAAATAAACTTTATGTACATTCTCCGTGATATCCTCAACGGAAAGAAGCATTCCGCCAAGCTCCCGCACCCGCATATAGGAAACGACAAAATTCCGTTTTTCTGCTCTCACGTAAACGGTACTGATTTCTTCTGCGTCGTCATAAGCATCTATCATCTGTTCTAACAGCTCTTTTGAAAAAGGTTCGGTCTCATTTCCATAGAAATTTCCCTGCTCCGTCACAAACCAGCTCCATTCATCTTCTATGTCCTCATAGAGCCCCGGGAACATATTTTCCATCGTCATCGCCGCTTCAATCGTTCCGATGGGCTCATTCTCCTCATCATTCACCGGTGTCACAAGTGAAACTATCCGAAGGTTCTGATCCATGGTATAGCTTGAAAAAATATTGTCCGTGTAATCAAAATTCCAGCCAAAATAATTTTCTTTCCCTGCCCACTCCTGTTTTTTCATCCTTGACTGCCTGTAGAGAACCGGCATCATCTCCTGCACGGAATCATTTACTGCATAGACCCGCACCGCATACAATAGTGGGTTATTATACACCAGCCTCTCTAAGGAGGAAACCTTTTCACTTTTAAAGGTAAGCCACTCTTCCGTCGTAACCGGCGTTCCCTTTGCGGCAGCTTCCAACATTCCAAGCAACGCCTCATCACTTAAGAAGAACTGGGTTGTCATATTGATGGAATCAATTTTGGTCGCAACTGCATCCCGGCTTCGTTCCATCGTGTACTTCATGTAATCTTTATTTTCCGCAATGACATTCTGCTCCATTAAGTAAAAGATGACCCCGGCTAAAATTCCAATCGGAACCATCATAAACAGGATGATGACCAGCGTAAATTTGATATTCAGTTTTTGATTCTGAAATGCCCTTTTTAATTTTGCAGCCATACTATTCCATTCCCAATTTTTCTTTCGCTTCCTGCATCGCTTCTGTTTTCTGCTCCATGACCATCTCAAATCCAAGTGCTTCCCGTTCATCTACAAACGACGATAATATCGCATCAAACTCTTCTTCTGATGGTGCAAGCAACAGCTTCGGAAGCGTTTTACTCCACAGCTTTGTAATCTTATCGTCTGCCTTTGCCGCCTTCGATTCCGCCGGAAGCGTTACGTCCGCCTGTCCGTTATAAACCAGATACGGCTTGGTATAATTCTCCATCTGTGCAACTGCCGAAAGCTTTTCCTGCTGCCACTGTAGCTGCATGACATTATCCTGAAGCATCCAGTAGGCGTCATCTGCCCCATAGAGTCTGTCATACTCTGCCCGGTTTGTATCCAAAAGCTCCCTTACTTCCGGCTTTAACACCGCTTTGCCGTCCACCTCATCATACGTCACACCTTCAACACCAAGATAAATCATCTTCTGTCCACGCTCGCTCATCAGATAGTCCATAAACAAAATCGCACGTTCCGGGTCTTTGCAGTTTTTGGAAATCATCGTGACCGTCCAACCCGCAATGCTTGTTGTTGGAAGCGTTGGATTGTCCCCTGCCGCATTCCGCGGTCCATCGACTGCCATGTAAATACAGTCCGGATTTTTGGCGTAAAGCTCCTTTTCCTGGGAAACCATGTCCGTATACTGATACAGCATACAAAAATACCGCCCCGCTGCAATTTTTTCTTCCATCTGTGTCCTGGTATCTACAAAGATATCATTTGCAAGATAGCCTTCTTCTCCAAGTTTCCGGAACATTTTTAACCAGCGGATATACTCTGCATCCGTATAGCGGTCATGCATCTTTCCATCCCGTTCCCAAGGAACTGCTAACGAATTCATCAGGTATTTATCAAAGGAAGGATTTCCCTCGTTGTCAAACACATGTGCTCCGATTGGGATTAACGGCTCTCCGTCCACCGTGGGACAATATTCTTCTGCCGCTTTTACCGCAGCTTCAAAACCCTCCGGTGTGGTCATATCCGGACTTCCGATTGCCTCATAGATATCTTTTCTAACTAAAAATGTCTCGTTTGAACTGAGCCCGATATTCTCTTCCACATCCTGCGGCGTGATGGATGAATTGGGATAGGCATAAATATTGCCGTCTTCCTGCGTATACCATGTCACGGTCAGTGGATTCGTCACATCCCAGAACTGTGGGTCATAGGCATCTGCCAGTTCATTTAACGCATACACCATATCTCCCGTCACAATCTCATCCACCTGCGGCTCCCACCAGCCAATCGTAATCAAATCCGGCAATGTATCCGATGCGATTAACGTGTTTAATTTTTCCGTTCCGTCTCCCATCGGCGTGATAAAATGAATGTTTACTCCAGTTTCTTCTGTAATGGTTTTAGATACCAGATTTTCTCCCCAGGGAGTAGCAAACCAGGAATAATTGACATACCAGTCGAGCGTAACCGGCTCTTTTGTGTCTGCCTCCCGTGCTTTTGACTCATCCGCACCTGTCGTCAGCCCGTCATCCGTCCCGGCACATCCCATACATAACGCAAAGGCTCCCGCCAGAAGCGCCCCTGCCCATCTTTTCAAAACAGTTTTTTTCATACGTTCCCTTCCCCGCCTTTTTCGATTCTTTTAGTATAGCATAAAAGCGGGCACCCTGCCAAGCAGGATGCCCGTCAAAATGAGGAGAAATGAAGTTGTAGCTTGCGAAATCTTTATTCTTTGACACTGCCGGCTGAAATACTGCTGATGATGTATTTCGAGCAGAAGCAGAATACCAAAAGAATCGGAATCACAGAGATTGCAACGGATAAATAAATTGCTCCCTGTTCACTCTGGATATTGGTGGAAGCCCTTAAGGTTGCCATCATAACCGGGAGTGTAAACTTGCTGTTCTTATTTAAGATAATCATCGGAAGCAGGTAGTTGTTCCAGTTTCCGATAAAACACATAATTGACATCGTCGCAATACCCGGTGACATAATCGGAAGTACAATACGGTGGAAGGAATAAAGCTCTCCTGCTCCGTCAATTCGTGCTGCCTCAATTAAGGATGGCGGAAGCACGGATAATACATACTGTCTTAAGAAAAATACTGTTCCAGGTGCTGCGATTGCCGGAATAATTAATGGTGCATAGGAGTTAACCATATGCAACTTTGTACACAGGTTATAAAAACCAATCAGACTTAACTGTCCCGGAATCATCATAAATACCAGAATCGCTCCGAAAATCACTTTGTTTCCCTTAAACTTATACATTGCCAGTCCATATGCGGTAAGGGCTGAGAAATATGCGGTGAGAAGCGTTGCCGGAACTGCTACTAACAAACTGTTCCACATTCCCTTAAACAGATTGAAGTAGTCAAATACAGTGTTCCAGTTATCTTTTAACGCTTTTCCCGGAATCAGGGTAAAGGAGGTGCTGATATCTGTTCCGGTTCTGGTCGCATTTACCATCATAAGAAGAAACGGAAACAGGCAGAGCGCTGCTAAAAGGATTAACAGGATGTATAAAATTGCTTTTTTAATTTTATCTACGGTCGTCATGCCTTATTCCCCCTTTCTGTTTGCAATCTTAAGCTGTAATACTGATACGATAAGTATAATCAGGAACAGGATATATGCAATTGCGGAAGCATATCCAACCTGTGTTGTTCCTGTCTCAAATCCGAATTTGTACATATACATTACAACGGTCTGTACATCATCATATGCGGATGCTGTCTTGTCTACCATCAGGTATGGTAAATCGAACATCTGTAAACCACCGATTAAGGATGTGATTGCCACATATAAAAGAATCGGTTTTAATAACGGCAGTGTAATTTTGCCAAATACTGTCCAGCGTCCTGCTCCATCAATAGCGGCTGCCTCAAAGTAATCTTTCGAGATTCCTTGAACACCTGCCATCAGCATGATAAAGGAATTACCAAACCACATCCATGCGCTGATGACTGCAATTACATAGCCTGCTGTATTTCCACCTCCGAGCCAGTCAACCGGCTCTCTGTGAACTCCAAACAGGAGATAAATCTGATTCAAAATCTGATTGAAAGTTCCGTGACGCCAGTCTAATAATGTTTTAAACAGGAATGAAACGGAAGTTGCTGCAATCAGGTTTGGCAGAAAATAAACTGCACGGAAGACGCCAAGACCGCGAATCTTATATTTAATATCGCTGAATACAATGGTAAGTAAAAATGCAAGTCCAAGCTGAAGTACGATGTTGACACCCCAGATGCGTACCGTATTCCAAAGGTCACGCCAGAAGAACTTATCTTTAAATACTCTTAAGTAGTTTGCGATTCCCGCCCAGGTCGGATCTCCAAATCCTTTATAATTGGTAAAACTTAAATACAAGGTCCTTAAAACCGGATATATGCTAAAAATGAGGAATACGATTACAAATGGTGCAACAAATACATAACCCATCCGGTTGTAATCCTTCATTTTTGTTTTCTTATTCTGATCAGTTTTTGCCATGTCATTTCCCCCCTTAATACTCTTCCATCAGACTCCATACAGTCTTTTTTATCCCGCCAGCCCAAGGGACGGGCCGGCGGTCATTCTTATCATTTTTTTAACGGTTTACTGTAATTTCACCTGCATAGGTGCTTTCAATCTCATCGTAGAACTCATTTACTGCATCTTCTACGCTTGCCTCACCCTTCTTAACCTTGGTGATTGCTTTGCCCCAGGCATCACCGATTGCCTGATCATATCTGGTTACCTTGGAGTAATCAATGTGCTCTGCCTGGCTTAACCAGAAACTGTAGAGTTTCTCACCGCCGTATACCGGATTCTCGTCATCTTTGTGCTGTGCAAGTACCGGAAGTAAGGATACGGTATCACCCTGTGAAACATCGATCCACCAGTTAGCAGTCTCTTCGTTTAAGGTACAGAATTTTACAAACTCCCATGCGGTATCTTTACGCTCAGACTGAGAAGAAATACCAATGTATGTACCACCATCAAATCCGTATGCAGGTCCTGCACAAACACCCCATAAACCAGAGGTATCTTTTACGTTATCTCTTAAGGTAAGTACACCCCAGGAAGGAAGACCAAATGCGAATACCTGTGTCTTCTCCATGCCTGCTGTTGCTTCTGCGAACTGATCTGCATCCCATACGTTTACGGAATCATCTGCGTAATCCTGAATGTCGGCTGTCAGAATCGGTACCTCGCCAGCCATTGCCTGATACCATGGTGTAGACCACTGGTTTGCATATGCGGTCAAATCGTTCTGATATAATGCTACACATAAGTCCATGTAATCATATCTGCTCTGGTCTACATTTAATACGCCATCTACTACCCATGCGCTGTCACCGGAGAATACGTTCATCTCGGCATCAGAGGAGAAGATACGGTAGCCGGCATCTTTTAATGTCTGTGCTGTCTCTAAGATGGTTGCATAATCCTTAAACAGCTTGCCTACCTCATCCGGATCATCTGTTCCGAAAACTTCTTTTGCGATATCTCTTCTGTAGTAGATACCTGCCGGTGTAATCTGGTAAGAGATTGCTCTCTGGATTCCATCTGCATCCTGTCCTACCTGCCATACATAATCTACGATGTCAGATGCATAATCCTGTGCTCTGTACGGTTCCTGATTCAAATCTTCAAAGAACCCGGCATCCATAAAATCTTCCAGCATCTTTGGCTCACCAACGATAACATCCGGTTCTGTTTCACCACCGTTTAATGCGGTCTGAACTTTTGTCGGGTAGTTAGCCGGCTCTGTAACGACTACTTCTACCTCTGCACCTGTTTTCTCCTTGAAACGTTCTGCAAACTGCTGTAAGTCGTTGGACAGTGTCCAAACTACAAGTTTCTGTCCTGTCAAATCCGGGTAGGTTACCTCTTCTTCTGATTCGGTTCCTACATCTGCAAGCTGGTCTTCCACGCTCTTGCTCTCGGTCGGCTCTGCTGTTACCCCTCCGTTGTCTGCTGCTCCAGTGGTTGTTCCGCTGTTTGTGTCATTTCCGCAGGCTGCTACGGATAATGCCATTGTGCTGACTAATAATACGGATACTACTTTTTTCCAATTCATATAGATTCCCTCCTTTAATTTCCTCAACACCTTTGTTGTTTGTTGATAATTGAATTATAGCTGTGCTTCCACTTGAAAAAAATGTACGTAATTTTAAAAAGGTATCATTTTTTTAGTCTGCCCGATACACGATTGTCTGGATGGAATGTGGTGCAATTTTTCCTTCTACGCCCATTCCGTCTTCTCTTAAGGTATATGGACACTCCTTCTCCCCCTTGTTTAACAACACGATTACACGGGTATCATCCGGGTTTAAGAATCCTGTCACTTCTATGGCATCAGTGTAGCGTGTGGTTCCAAGGCGTTTTGCATCCTTTGCGATGTAACGGCTGAACTGACCGATATAATAGTAGGAAAGTCTCTTTTCAAAAGTATCATCTCCCGGCGTGCACATAATTGATGCAGCACAGAAGTTGCCCACATGGTTCGGACCGCCTTTCTCATCAAGCAGAATATTCCAGTCCAAAGATGCGTTGATTCCGGCATTTAAGTTTCCCAAAATGTCATGCGCATACATCTCTGCCTTCTGAATTTCACCGGAATCTGCAAATCTTGAGTATTCTACACAGCCCTCTGTAAAAAAGATTTCCTTGTCCGGATACTTTTTTCTTACCAGCTCAATTGCTTCAAAGTGATCTCCGGTATACCAGTGCAGTGCTTCTCCCTTTACATAGTCCGCCGTCTTCTTATCCGCCATCACATCACGGAATCTTGCATACCCTTCTTCCTTGTTGTGATCCCACACAAAAATTTCCACATCGGAAAGCCCTTCTTTTTCCAATGTTGGTCCCAAATAATCCCTCACGAACAATGCCTCTTCTTCTGCAGTGTAAATGCAGGAATCCCAGGTCTGCACTGCCATCGGCTCGTTCTGCACGGTCAGCCAGCGGATATTCACGCCCTCAGCCCGGTATGCCTTGATAAAGCGCACAAAATAATCTGCCCAACGCTGATAATAGTCTTTTTTCAGACTGCCTCCATGGTTCATCTCTCCATTGGTCTTAAAAAATGCCGGTGGAGACCACGGTGACATCAGAAATTCCAGATTGCCGCTTCTTTCCCCTGCCACACGGTTTGCAGCCGCAATAAACGGAAGAATCTCCTTTCTGTCATGTGCAATGTCAAATGTCTCTAAGCTGTCATCGCCCTCTTCAATATAGGTATAATTTCCAAGTCCGAAATCGCAGCTGTTCATATGAATACGTCCGATGTTATAGCGCAGACCACTCTCTCCAAAGCATGCCTCAAGAATTTCTCTCTGCTTTTCTTCTCCCATCCTGCCATAGACATGGGCTGCTGCCTCTGTAAGCGCAGCTCCAAACCCATGAAATGTCTGATCGGTCACATCCGGGTGCACATTGATAACGTGCATGCAGTCAGTGACTGCAATCCGCTCTTTTTTCTCTTCTGCCCAGTATTTCTGTTCCTTTTCCGATGTGGTAATGATTTTCATTTCTGCCATCACCATTTCCTCCTATCTGATTTCGATCTCGATTTTTGCAATTTTTCCTTCACGGATATCCTCTGCAATTTTTCCCTCTGCCACAGGAGATGCTACATTTGCGATGCTGCCATTCTCATAAGTAAACACCATGCCGCAGATTCTATAATTTCCAGGAATATAATCCTTTTGTTCTGCAAATTTATACACAACATTTGTCTTTCCGAGTAAAACACACTCTACCTTTCCGTCCTCTGGAATCAGGTAAGACGGAAGTGCCGGCTGCGGTGTAAAGACTAACGTACCCTGTTTTTGTGTAAATACACTCTTTCCAAACATCATCCGTTTCCACATACTGATAAATTCAATCGTGGAACCGCTTAAACGCGCCACAAAGCCTTTTCCGTGATATGCACGGTTCGGGTTCTTGCTGCTGGCAATAAAAGAAGAATTTTCATAAATACTTCTTCCGTATACCTGCGGGTCTAAAAATGGAATTGCAGCCTTATGGAAATCTGCAAAAAACTCTTCATACATTCCGGAACGCAGCAGCTCTAACAAATACTTGTATTCCATATGAAGCCAGATGGACTCGTTTTCCAGCCAGCCCGGGGTAAACGCACGTGCTCTTCCAAGCTCGTAAGATGCCTCCTTAAGGGATGCGTTTACTTTATACATCTGTAATTTTTCATCATAGAGATCACTGTGTTTTATATTGCGGTAAAGTGTTTCCTTCTTTTCTGCCGGAATGGCACATTTTAAGTAACGCACTGGTCCTTCTAAGAAGTAAGGCACCGGTTTTACCACAAAGGCAAGCGGGCGGATACCCTCTTTTAGCTTCTCATACTCTGGTACCTCATAAGTAAAATAGGTCGGCACAATCTCTCCGCTGATGCTGCAGGCTTTCTCAATTCCGCGTGTTACCGTTGCAAGGAAACTGTTTAAAACTTCCACAAGCGCTTCCGATGACATACTGCTCTTCTTTCCGGAAACTCCGTCGTAGGTTTTATCCCGGTAAATCTCCTTGGCATCATTGATTCTGTTCCAGAAAGAAAGTACTTCCCCGTCCCCTGCAAGTGCTTCTTTCTCGATCCGGTTAATGAGATTTAATTCATCTAAGAAGCAGGACAACTCCTCAAAAATTTCCACCTCGCCCGGATTCCGTTTTAAAGCGCCAATGCAGTATTCTATCATTCGGGCAAGCTCATACGTTTCTGCCATGGAAGAACCGAAGAGTCCCGGCATTCCGTTTAATGCGTCATACCATCCCGGTTTTCCGCCCTCCATCTCAATTCCCATTCCATACGCATCGAGCGTGGCAAATTTGGTTGCGATGAGCAACAACAGTTTTTCCAGTAATGTGACGGTAAAGATTTCTCCTTTTCCATACTGCGTGCGCACCAGTTTTTCGACGGTATTTCTTCTGCTGCTCTCATCAAGTGCATGATACTGCCGCAGTCCCGCTTCTGTCTCTTCGTAACGCTTAAAGCGTCTGTTGACTTTCACCTGTCCTAAGAATGTCGTATATCCATTTTCGTAGAGCATCTCACGCTCTTTTTCCGGAAAGACTTCCAGATAATCCTCAATCAAATCCAGATTATAAGTCCAATGGTCACTCCAATAACCCTCTAAGAAATTTCCATTGACCATTCCATCCGCGAAATCAATCATCTGGAAAAACAGTTTCTCATCCCATCTGTCACCACATATCTCCTCCATCTGCCGGTACAGTGCTCCCGGTGTAAATGGTTTTGTAACAAATGCAAACATTTTTTTCTGTGCTTCCGGTTCCAAATCTTCCAAAAGTTTAGCAGCCTTCTCCTCTGAAAGACGGTAGGTCAGCTTTTCCACTCCAAGCGGGTTATAACCGTCTAACTGAATCAGACTGTAAAATTCCTTAATATTTTCTCTGCCGATAAACGGTGCAAAAAAGGTGTCACAGCGGCGATTTTGATTGACATCACGGAAGTTTCCGTTTCCCTGTGAATAAAACTCCGGCAGCATGGAAAAATAGTTATAATCGCGTTCCAGATCTCCATGTTTTCTGGAATACACATAAAAAATCTTATTGCTGCCAAGCCGTATCGGATAACCGCCTCGTAACACGTTGTCCATATAGGTGTAACGGCAGTATGCATCAAACTCCTTCGATGCTGTTTTGGTACGGATACCGGTTGTCAGTTCCTCAACCAGTTCCGTTGCCTCCTGTTTCTTTGTCTCGAAATATTCTGCATCCCGCTTTTCGGCAAAAAACTCTCTTAACAGACTTTTCTTTTCCACCTGACCGATAAGTTCATACAGGCATACGCTCTCTCCCTCTGAAAGAGTCCTCTCCAATCCATAGAAGCTGCAGGGAACCTGATTTTCCACAATCTGCTCTTTCTCAAGAAGTGCAGAAACGCTCTCTGCTTCAAATGCAACTGCTTTTTGCAGGGAAGTGTCATAGGAAAAAATAACTTCCGGATCCACAATCGGCTGTAATCTTGCTCCGTCCGGCAGAATTCCAGCACTGAAATTTCCGCCCTCAATGGTCTTTACTGCCGCAGAATCATCCATACTTGCACGTACACGGTAATATGGAAGGCAGTCTTTTGCATCCTCCACCTGCATCCATGCTTTTGATGTCTGTGTCATGTTTTTTAAATTATCATTTCCGACACCGTAAGGAATCAGCGCCGGCATACCATCTAAGAGTTCCAGTGACACCTCTTTTCCGGAACTGTTTGTGACCGTGACCTTTCGCACCAGTGCTCCTAAGTTTTCGCCCGGCAGTGTAAAATACACTACATTCGTGCGAAGTCCTGTCTCTATGTCTTCTTCCTCGATTTCAAGTGCGTTCTTGTAAATGTACATATCCTGTCCGAGTGTCTCGTCCGAAAATGCCTCTCTGACTGTCCCATTCACCTTCAAAAAAGTGCGAAATCCTGTTGTTTTCACATTCTGATACGCCAGATGCGCCGGATAAAATTCCATAATTGCGTGGTCTTTGTTGTCCACTCCAAAACTTACCACACACTGTCCACGATTTACGTAGTAGCACCAAATCGGAATTCCACGAATCCCGGATATTCCAGGAAGAAAACTTGCAAATGTAGATTTTTTCCCATACTGTCTGATTGTGTCATGTTCTGTTTTTCGCATAATACCCTCCTATTCCAATGTCACACTGATGTCATGTACTTCTCCATCCGAAAGTTCTTCTATGACAGACCTGTCAATTTCCGCCTTCTCTTCAGAAGACAACGGTAAAACCGTTCCATCGAGTTTTATTCCGGAAATTTTACTGTAATCTGCTTTCAAAGGTTCTTTCTTTTGGTAGGTAATCTGAAGCTTCTTTCCTGCAAAGAAAAGTGTAAGTTTTGCTTTTCCCGCTTTATCAAACTGTTCAGGAACCAGTTTTGGCGCAAGCATCAGATTTCCAAAATATCCCTTTACGCCAAACATCTCCGTGATAACTGTCAGCATATACCAGCTTGCAGCACCTGTAAGGTAATGATAAAGCCCTCTTCCGCCTTCTCCGAAATACTCCGGAATTCCCGGATAGATACGGCTCTTTTCAAAATTCATTGCCTGTGCATAAAGCGCATGAAGTGCTTTATAGCCTTCTTTTGAAAAACCTCTTTTGTACAGCGCATTTGCATACATAACTGCCATATGGGAAAAAACAGCTCCATTTTCCTTTTCACCATATGCAAATCCGAACATCCGTCCCAAATCTGTTTTGACCTCGCCAAAATCCGTATTCAGCCGGTAGCCGCCGCAGGCTTCATCATACAGATAGCAGTCGGCACTCTTTATGATTTCTGCGGTCTGCTCTTTCGTTGCAGTGCCCGCCATCACCGAAAATACCTCTCCGGTCAGCATCATCCGCACGCCGTTTTCGTGCTCTCCTTCCACCTGTCTTCCGCTGTTGTCATAATAGCCATTAAACCAGCCGTTTCCATTTGCATCCGTCACCCACTCATTGTTTCGGATGTGCTCCATCATCCAGTCCGCCTTATGTGCCAGATTTGCAGCGAGTTTTGAAATGGAATACTGTTTTTTTCTGCCGCTTACTTCATGCACACACGTTTTAAAATACTGTGCGAGCAGCCTGTGTTTCTGTTCGATGGAATCGTAAAGCCCTTCCTGCTCCACCAGCAGAATATCAAGTTCCTCTGCCAGATGAACCTCATGTTTCCCGGTCCGCTTCTCATATTCAAGCAAAACCTGTGAGAGTTCTTTCAGATTTCCAGCATATGCATTCGTAAATGCCACGCTCTCTCCACGTTCCTTTGCCATGTCAAGTGCATCGTTCCAGTCTGCCCCGCGGAGTCTTATCTGATTGTGCTCTCCTACATCATAGAAAGAGGAGAGATTTTGTAACAGCAGGTGTTCTAAAACGGTTCCCTGATAAATTGCTCCGTCTGTCGTTTTTTGTTTACATCCGTAGTCATCATTCCATGCGCTGTCTGTAGCCGTACCTCTTGCTGCCTGTTTATCCTTAAAATAAGGTACTTCCTGTTCTAACAGTGCGAGGTCTCCGGTCTGGTTCAAATAAAGAAACGTTGTCATCTGCGGCCACACACCATGGTCCATCCACACACGTGTAATATTGTTACGGTCCGCCAGAAACGAAACCTCTGCCCCGTTTCCATCATTATTTCCAATAATGGTGGCATTGCTTCCATCCATACGCACACCGCCGAAGTTTGCAAGCAGCATCTCCCTTACACCGGACGGGTCCATCATGAGGAGTGCCAGACAGTCCTGCCAGAGGTCTCTCCATCCTCTTCCACCCTTTCCGTAATCATGATGCGGCAGGAAAGAACATCCATAGATGCGTCTTAAAATCGGCTGGAAGCTGACCCAGTGCATAAACCGGTCAAATGTTTCATCCCCTGTCTGAAACGAAACATTTACCTTCTCATGCCAATATGCCTTTGCACTTTCAAATTCTTTTTCTGTTTTATCCGCCGTCTGAAAACGCCTAAAAATCGCTGTCACATCCGTTCCAGCTTGTATGGCACCGAGAAGAATGGTAAATTCTGCCGTCTCCCCCTGTCCTAACGTCACTTCCGCAAACCGGATTCCGCCCATCGCTTCTTTTCCGGCACATTTCGTTTCTTTTGGAACGCCTGTAAGATTTTTTATAATTGCAAGCGGATGTTCGAGATTTCCGCCCTTTCCGATAAATTCCTCCACAGTCGGATAAAAGCTTTCCGGCAATGCACCATCCCCGCGAAAACCTGCGGCAAAATAAGTCATATCATTTTTCTGATGCCCGCGCTCATCAAACGATAACGTCGGTGTCACAAATACACCTGTTTCTGTAGTACAAATCCGATGTAACAGCGAGGTTACATGTCTGTGGTCTCTGATGTTATCTGCGCTTCTTCCGTAAATCGGAATGGCTGCCACCGGTGTAAACGTAACTGCCTCTTCTGCCTCATTTCGGATGACAACCCGCATAATTTCTACCGGAACATCCACCGGAGCAAACGATGTAATTTCTGCACGAAACGCATGCTCTGTCGAAGTCCGTGTCACCTTCTGCCACATAAAACCGGCCTCTAATTCACATGCATCTTCCCCTTCACCAAAACGTTTTGACAGTTCTTCCGCTGAAACGCCTGCTGCTGACCAGTATCCGTTTTCTCCCATGCAGCACCAGAAGTTTCTCGTGCTGCGGTTATTGTGCAGATTTTCCACACTCACCGGCTCTAATAAAAAATGATTCTGATCAATTTTGGCATCCCCGCCAAATTCCGGTGTCACTGCACTTTTCAGTCCTGCCTCTCCTGCAACCGGAAAATAAAGCCCGCTGTAATGTTGTGGATTTTCCAGTAAAAACGTCCCGTCCTCTCCCAAAAATCTGTATGTCTCCATGTCGTTTCCGCCTTTCCGCTACCCGTTTTTTATCTACAGACAGCTTTTTTATTCTTGTATTCCATTTTCATATTCCCGGATAATTGCTCTTGCCCCACCCCAGGTTACACTTTCTCCCGTGTCATTGATGATATGACTGATTCCAGGGTTTCCTGTTATCATTACCGTGCAGATATTGTGAATCTTTACTCCTTCCCTGTCCGGTACTTCCATCGCAGTATGCAGATTCACGGCTGCATCCCTGTTATAGAGATAAATTCCAATTCCATATGCTTCATAGTCACTCACTGCGTCATCCACATGAATGGATGCATAACCGTCCACTGTTCCATCATGACTCATCCATACCTCCTGTGACGGAATATCATAGGGAATCTCACACTGATACATGACAAGTTTTCCATGATTGCCATTCCACACGGTCTGGTATTGTTTGAAATGTTCTACCATGAGTGCATACATTGTAACATCGTCTCCGTTTATGATAATTCCAATATCTGCCTCATTCTTTGTCCAGCCCACATGGCTTCCATGATCCGCACGCCATACCCACAGATTATCTCCGATAACATGACTGCTCTCTATGATGACACAGGACTCTGCCCTTGTCTCATAGCCAGCTGCAGCTCCTCCTACCCGAAAGAACATATCACTCATACATACCGGAGCCTTTTCGATACCTGTTTTTTCATCTTCGGAAGGATTCCCAAGCCCTCCAACCGAAAGCAGATATTCCGCCGGTTCCTTTCCGGCATCAAAGAGAATTCCAGCAAGGATAATTCCTGGAACATCCGCTGTTTCCATACAGGGATTTCCATTCTGGGAAACGATTGTTGATAGTCCGCTTCCGAGTACAATCGTATCTGGTCTTGTCACCCGGATGGGTTCTTCCAACCGATAGATGCCGGACGTTAAAAACAGGTTTTTCCCTTCTTCCAGTGCCTGGTTGATATCTGCCGCTGTATCTGAAGGCTTCGCAACATAAAATTCATCTATCGGAATTTTTCTTCCGCTCTGTCCCATCTCCCAGGAAATATCTGTCGCCTCTGTCCGTATATCCGGTACAAAAACTTCAAATCCCTTTTCTTTCTCATAAATAAGAAACGGTTTTTCCCTGATTTCCGTAACCACACCCGCATCCGTGTATGATTTTTGGGGCCATGTTTCTTTTGGAACTTCTTCTTTTGGTATTCCCGCAAAAACAATGTTCCAGTTATCACCATTCCAGCCTTTCCAGCTACAGTTTCTAGAGAGCCACTGCTGCTGTGTTCCGGAGTCAACAATACCGAGTACTTTGGAATCCGCTAAGAATCCTCCGCTTGCCCAGCCGTAATCATCGTGAAGCGAAAGTTTTCCGTTAATGTTCATTCTTCTCATAAAAGTTGCCTGAGAGACTGCCCACACAGTGTTGCTTTCCAGCTCCATATTTTCAACCCCGCGCCAGAAATTGCAGGTCGCATTATGATTGCTGTCATCGCCAAGCCATCTTGCCAGACAGCGGAGTGTGTGGATTTTCGTGTCCGTTGGCTGTTCTCCGAGCCCTGCTGCCTGCATATAAAATCCCACTGTAACCTCTATGGAACTGTCATATTCTCCCGGCATAAAATAAAGGGCATATCTGTCTTCTCCAAACTGATTTGCTCCCTGCTTCCTGGCAAGTTCTTTTAAAACTTCATTTACTTCTTCCGGGTTATCCTCCGGAGAAAAGATATATACGTTTTCACCAAATAATTCTGTATGGTAATTTTTTATTACTTCATTTGTCATTTTATTATTCCCCTGATTTTTTGCAATTATCAGGATGAGCACCAACATTGCAGCTACTATGGCTCCGCCTGCAATCCGTCTTCTCTTCATAACCGCATCTCCTTTCATTTCTGCTTTCCCATAATGTTATTTTATAAAACGATACTGTTATAAAAAAAGATACCTTTTTTGACAAAGGTATCTTTTTTTTAGTCGTCCGTCTGCCATACGGATTCTCTGCTAGGGTGCTATATACTCCTTCCAGTAATATTTTTCTAATACACGCCGCAGCCCTGTATTCTCGGTTGCCGTACCAACAGCACTCCAGGATTCCCTGATTTCCTCTTCCGATGCAGTTTCCAGATTCAGATTGTCATTTTTCTGATTCCGGATTCCCCAGTTTCCGTATTCTTCCACAACCTTATACGTCCAGGTCGTCCAGTTGATACCGGATTCATTTAAGAGATTTATTCCCTCATCCCAGGCATCAAGACTGTTGAAATACGAAAATTCTCCCAGATACGAAGGCACCTTATAATCAGCGCTGGTAATGGCATCCAGTTTTTTCTTCATATTGGTAATCTGTTTGCCTGCCTGATTGTCATAATCATCATAAAGGTAGTTATGATATTCATACATTACATTTTCCCATCCATAATCCGACGGGTCTGGCAAGTCCACCGGATCCCAGGTTGCCTCCATAATCAGAACATGGTCCGGATCGACCGCACGGATTCTCTGATATACGGTATCGTAGATACCCCAGAGCATCTGATGCAGTTCTTCCGCCGTCTTGCTGGAATTATAACGGTAGGTACAATACGGCTCATTTAACAGGTCATACCCTGCTACCCAGGGATTTTCTCTGAAATGCTCCGCTATCTTCTCCCAGATTTCATAATACTGTTCCTGATTTTCCACAGCATGTTCTCCGAAGAAAAATTCACTTGCCGCTTCCTTATTCTCCTTTCCATCTCTGCCCGAATGGTCACTTCCGTTCTGTGAGCCGGGAGCACCGTGCATATCTAAAATTACATAAATCTGCCGTTTTGCAGCCTGTTCTACAAACCAGTCAAGACGCTCGCTCCAATTTTCATAAAATGTACCATTTTCGTCCACCAGATTGCGATACCACAACGGCAGTCTGATACAGTTCATTCCAATTTGTTTACAATAGTCAAAATCTGCTTCCGTCCAGTAATTGTCCTGATAAAGAGCAATCAGCTCCCGGCAGGTTTCTTCCCCAAAACGCTCTGTAAGAATACGGTAAATATCCTCTTCCGCAGCCACTTCTTTTGAAGCCCCTGTTGTCGTCATCCAGAATTCCTGCAGTAAATAGCCTCCTGCATTTGTTCCTTTTAACTGAACGATTTCCCCTGCTCCAAAATTATCCCGCAGCAGTTTTCCATCTGCTTTCAAAAAAGGCTGTTCCGGCACACGTTCTTCCCTTTTTATATCACTGACTTTTGGGCTTTGATAAACTCTTACATAATCAACTTCCATCCGCTGTGGAAGGATTTCATCATCAATTCCCATGCAGCCGCCCCAGCCGCCTCCAAAGGCAATATTCAAAATCAGATGCATTTTTTCATCAAATGGCCATTCCTTATAGGTAGGATTTTCTACAAAATCTGTCGGCGTAAATGAGAAATACGCTTCTCCGTCCACAGAAATTTTAATTTTATCCGGCAGCCATTCCAGCCCATACACATGAAAATCATCGCTTACTCCCGGCACTGTAACCGTATTGGTCTTTTGCGTACCGATACTGTGGTAATATGACTGTGTATGAATCGAACCGTGAATGACATCCGGGTCATAGCCAACATGCTCCATGATATCAATTTCTCCGGATGCCGGCCATCCACCGTATACCCAGTCGGTTGGCAGCATCCAGATTGCCGGCCACGTTCCGCGTCCGGATGGAAGTTTTGCACATACTTCGATTTTTCCGTAAGTCCAGTCACCCTTTCCCTTTGTGACAAGACGCGCTGAAGTATACTTGCAGCCTTCCTTTTCTTCTTTCCGCAGTTCAATCACAAGTTTTCCGTCCTCTACCCAGGCATTTCCTTCATCGGTATAATACTGCAGCTCCTGATTTCCCCATCCATTGCTTCCGGTTCCGATGTCATAGCCCCATTTACTTTCATCCGGCATGCCTTCATAATCAAACTCGTCACTCCAGACCAGTTTATAATCCATGTTGTCTTCCTCATAATCAAAATTTTTTGCTTTCACGTCTTCCGGCTCCTCTGTCGTCTCTTTAAACGCATCCGGCACTTTCGTTCCGACTCTTGTCTGAAACACCCGTTCTGTGCTTTCTTCTGTCGTGTCCGTTTTTGCGTTCTCTGACATATTCCCGCCGCACCCCGCAGCCAAAGCTGCGGATACGGCAAGAACGATACCGAGACACTTCCATTTTTTAGTTTTCATTTATTCTCCTGTAATACCTGTATTTTCAATTCCCTGAATAAACTGCCGCTGTACACACGCATACAAAATCAGAAGCGGCGCAATGGAAATCAAAGTTGCTGCCATCTTATATGCTTCATTAATCTTATATGTCCCATTCGTTCCGATTCCGGAAGTGGATGCACTCTCGAACTGACTGTTGAATACAGACAATTTTGCCGGCAGTAAGTCAATCGTTCCTCCTAAGAATGTAGAGGTCTGATACGTCTCATTCCAGTTCCATACAAATGCAAATAAGAATACGGTCAATACCGTTGCTACTGAAAGTTTCATCGCAATATGGAAAAATACCTGGAACGGTCCTGCTCCGTCAATCATGGCTGCCTCATCAAGAGAATATGGAATCAGGTTAAAAAAGTTCCAGAAAATCAAAATCAGGATGGTTCCGTTTACTCCCTGCCCAAGCACAGCCATTAAAAGCTGCGGAATCGGAGTTCCAATCAATTGTGTTCCGATTATCTCCTGCGCATTGATAAAAATCATCAGACGCGGTATTGTCAGCAGTGTCGTTGGAATAATAAATGCCAGCAGAATCATTCCAAACCAGAAATTGCGAAACTTGAATTTATATCTGGAAAGTGCATATCCCGCCATCGCCGCTACAACTGTCTGTAAAGCTGCCATTCCGGCAGAAAACAGAATCGAATTTATAAGACTCTTTGGCATTTTTAACACCTGCGCCGCCACCTTAAAATTTGTAATTGTCGGATGCCTTGCAATCCACTCTACAGACGGATTAATGATATCTTCCGGCGACATCAGCGACTTTGAAACCATCTGAAAAATGGGTTCCAGATAAATATAGCCAATACAAATCAGCAGAAAATAAATTATGAATTTTCCAATTTTCTTTGCCATATACATTCTCCCCTACCAGTTTTTGTAATCAAGCTTTACCTTCTTCTCCCGGAAGAGCACAAAGGAAAGTCCTATAATTACAAGCACAATCAGACTGTAAATCCATGAAATGGTTGCAGCATAACCAAATCCGCCACTGGTATTTGCCGTGCGCTCCTTAATCATGACAAGCACCGGATTAATCGTATCCATTGCTCCAAGCTGCACAATTGTAAATACTGTCACAATCAACGCCGTCGGTCTTATAATCGGCATTGTAATCTTCCAGAGAATCTGCCAGTTCGTTGCGGAATCAATCTTTGCCGCCTCATAAAGGCTTGGATTTATCTTCTGCAATCCGTTGATAAACAGAACAATCGGAATACCGGCAAACCACAGAATAATCGACAGGTTGTCAAACAGTGACACCATGGCATCTGCCGCCATCGGTGAATAGCTCTCAATCATGCGGATGAGAAACGAATGGTACAGCTGGTTGACCTGACCTTCCACTTCCGGCTCAAGATTCATTAACTGATACATGACCGGTCCCGACAGTACTACTACCGGCAAAAAATAAATTGTCCGAAACAGTGATTTTCCTCTGACGATGGAATTTAACATCATCGCAAGAATAAATGCCATAATCACAATCACTAATGTATAGGGAATAATCATCCCAAGAAACGATACCAGGGCAGGTGTAAAATCCGTGTTGACAAAAAAAGCCTGCTTGTAATTGCTGATACCTACAAATGAAATATTAAATCCGCGGATGTCCTGTTTTACTTCTGTAAAGCTCAGATAAATCGTCATCACAAATGGTATCATGGTAAAAATGATAAACCCGACAATCCATGGAAGCATGAACAGATATCCGCATTTATCCTGTCTCTTTTGGAAGGATTTTGATTTATGTACTCTTTTTTGTTTTGAAGCCATGACAATCCTCCTCTAATCTGCGCCGTTGCCGCCTTGTACGGCAACAGCACTCAATGCATCTACTTTCACACCGTCTATAGTCTGTGTGTCCTGTGTGTAATTGATAATCACTTTTTTCTCTTCAGTTCCTTTTGTATACACATTGACAATGACACCATCCTTTTCCACGATACGATTTGTCCATTCATAACCGCTTACCTGTGAAAGCACTTCATTTACTTCCCGATAAACCGTTCCAATCAGCTCGCGGTACAGTGTATATTCTGTAGAATACAGATCCGCACTCACCGTATCTGCAAGCAGATAGGAAGGTTCTTTTGTCAGAACAAACGAAGGAAAAAGATTATAATCAATCATTTTTAAAATATCAGCCTGTGTATAAAAAGAAAAATTTGCATACGGTGCATAGACTTCCATCGTACCGTTTAATACAATCTGCAAAAAAGGTACGGCATCCGTCTCAAAAATGTACTGGGAATGTCCAACCGGAGCCTGCAGATAACGGTCTGTATACTTCCAGAGATACATCCCCGGATTTGTCAGATTCAGCTTGACATCCCCTAATTCCTGCAATGTATCCTGGTACAATGCAATGGCATCACTTACGGTCGTATGTCCGGCATTTGCATAATCACCGGTCAGAACGCTTCCGATTCCCTTCACAGTCATGGACGTAACTGTTTCTTTTTGTCCCTGATACTGCTTTTTAATCCATTCCGCACTCTTTGCAGGTTTTGCATATCCGAACTGGCTGACGGGTGCTGTCGTTGGAAGAAGCACGGATTTGTCCTGATAAGCATACCAGCTGTTGACGTGTGCCACCGCATTTCCATAGTAATTCATCATTTCCTTATTAATCGTCACATAATCGTTTCCATAGGAAATGTCCACTCCCTGTTCCCCGAAGGAAGCAATCAGCTCTTTAAATTCTTTTTTGGTTCCAATCCTGGAAGAATACTTCCTGGTATATGGCTTTGCAACGGACTCTCCCTTTTTCTGCCAGCCCCAGAGTCCGGCATTAATATTGATAATTCCATGTTTCATCACGTCTGTCAGAATTTCTGTCACATCGTCTATAGTTGTAGACACCACATTTTCCATTCCGACAACGCTGCTCTTCGCATCCGACATCATAAAATCCAGACGAATCGGAATCTCTTCCCCGTTACCCTTTAACTGCTCACTTAAAACACCTTCTTCCATGAGATGTTGTCTGTAAGCAAGTGCCATTCCCACATAATCCGCTGCAGGTGTGCTGCCGCTTCCGTCTCCACTCAGGAACTCATAGGTCATGGAAATATCAAATGCGTTTGGCTCTTCCATCAGAGAAAAATAACCGTCTCCTGCCTTGTTGTATACCTGATGATATTTCAGATTGTAATTAAATTTCGCACAGGTCCAGGTATAGTAGGTCATATTTTCCTCCGGGGTACACTGAATACTCATGTACTCATCCCCTTCATCCGCATATGCAACAAATGCCGCCTGGTCATTTCCATATGCTACGCCGAATACCGGCATTACCGGATTCTTCAGGGGAACTGCATCCGTCAGGCTTTCATAATAATATTCGCCCTGCGAAATGTCTTCCCCGTACACATCTCCCACATATTCCTGAAACGCAACATTGTTGTCCCGAAAGCGGATCAGTGCTCCACTTCCGTCCGGAACAAAAGCATAGCCGGATGGTGTCTCCTTTTTTTCCGTAATATCGTATCCTCCGGTTTCTTTGTCAAACTTTAAAACCTGACCGCCGCTTGAACCAAGAAATGGCGTAATATATAAGGAGGTCATACAATAACGTCCCTCTCCGCTCATCTGATCATAAGGAATCTGATAGCTAATCTGTTTTTCCCCGAACGTAATGTATACCTTCATCTGAAGATCTATTTCCTTAAAATCAACATCAAGACAATACTGGTTTTCCGTTACCTTCTGAAGCGTAGATTCTGATGCCGAAGATGCAGAGGATGCCTTCTTTAAGGTTTCAATCGAATCAAGGGAACGATATTCCACTGTAATCAGAGAGTTCGCCATATCCGTATAGATTTCATTCATGTTGTCCTCAATCGGCGTATTCTCCAGCTCCTTAAAGTCCTCCTCCGTTGAAGCGCTCAGTGCTTTTGCTTTTAATTTCTTTGCTGCCTCTGCATCCAGCCCTGTCTTCCAGAGATAACTGCTCTCCTTATCAAATACCGCTATGATATCCCTGTCATCCCGGAAATAATATACTGCGCTGTCTGTCTCATAAAGTTTTTCATACTCTTCCACACTCTGCTCAACGATTTCCATCGCCTCTTCCGGAAGGAGCGTATCACGGTTCGTATTGATGTAATTTGCATATGCCGTAGTTTCCGGAAACAAAATTCCGGTCACCATACAGTTTGCTGCCAAAAGCATGGCAGCAGTTCTTTTTCTGGTTCTACAATACATTCTGCGTCAACTCCTCTCCCACCGTACTTAAGAATTTCCATACCTGTTCCCACATAATCGTGACAAGCAGTACAACAACAACGACAACAAACATTAACAGAATCGTAAGTAAAATTCCCTTGATTGTCTCCTTTACCGTATAGTTATGTACCGTCTGTAATCCAAGAAATACCAGAATCATGGTCCACACGACGCCAATCACTAATATAACACTTAAGAAAAATGCTTCATTTGTCGTAACACAATAGGAAAGCACCGTGATGGAAAACAGTGCAAGAATCAGTGGAACGGCTGCATACGCAACTGTCATATAAACCTGCTTCAAATCTCCCTGTCCATCATTGATGGAAGTAACCAAATAGTTACATACCACGAACAGTCCAAGGAATGTAAAGAATCCTATCACAATGGATCCCACATCCAGATCCTGCACATCATAATACTGATAAATAAATCCTTTTCCTAACATATACAGCATAAATGACAAAAACAAAAGCCCATAGAGTATGCTCGCTCCAAGCACGCTGCCTTTCTTTCCTATCCGCACATCATAATATCCATCCAGCGGGTGTCTTGCAGTTACAAATCCGTAACATGTATCTCCGATGCCCTTTACGTTCATAAGCTGGTTTTTCCATGCTGCCTTTTTCTTTTTCCATTTCTTTTCGCGGTCAAACTTATCAATCGCCACGCTTACCAGATAAAGAATCAGAATCGCAATCAGCAAATATTTCAGGTATTTCTGCAGCCATACATTTCGCAGCTCCCAAAAGGCTTCCGAATACTGCTCATGATTTCCAGCCACTTCAAAATGCTCCATGGCACTCTCAAACTCGTACTCTGACATATAAGCCTTTCCAATTCCGTCATGTGCCACCACCGACATCTGATTCATCGCAAGCACGTCTGACCAGACATCTAACGCCTGCTCGTAATGTCCGCCATCATATAATGCCAGTGCTTCATATACCTTACTTGCATAGGAAGTCGGCGCATAGGATTGCAGATAGCCTTTGATTCCGTCCACCGTCCAGATATATCCGTTCTGGTCCACCGCCAGTGTCGACAGGGAACTGTATAAACCTGCAACATCCTGATTCGACACTTCGGAACCAAATTCAAACAGCCATTCCCCTTCGGGTGTATACACATCAATATATCCGCGCTTGGAAGCCGAATAAATCAAAAGATTCTCATCTACCCAGATATCACTGATATCCGTAAATCCGTAAACATCCTCCGCAAACATATTGCTTCCGTTTGTCTTATGCTTTTTAATCGGATTTATCTTCTTTCCAAGGGTTACCGTGTAGACAATTCCTCTCTGATCAAGCATCACATTGGCAAATGTGGTAGGATTCCGGTTTAACAGACGGCTTAACTGCTCCCTTGTAAATACCAGTGTCTGAATTTTCTGAAACAGACTTAAGTCTGCCTTGTTCACCGCAAAAAATCCGAGGAAATTCCCTTCTTCTGACATCTGGATAATACCGTTATAAACACCCTCACCGACAATATAGATGTTACCGCTCTCATCGGCAGCCACTTTGGACGGTTCATAAGCGGCATCTCCATATGCCGGAACCTCTGGTTTTTCCAGTGTCCGGATTAATTCAAAGTCTTTGTCAAAAACAAAGACTGCCTTTGCCTTGCTGTCCGCCACGTAGATGTTTCCGTTTCCGGTTACATAAATTCCTTTCGGCGTCTGGAATCCTTCATAGGTATAAACTGCATCCAGTGCCCCGCGGCTGATATCATATTTAACAATCCGCAGATTTCCTGTATCTGCAATATACATCATGTTGTTCTTATCGATGAACATATCTTCCGGCGCATTCAATCCCAGTTTGGTAATTGTCTGCTGCGGCAGATAAGCATCCTGTGTCCGGCTGTAATTCATCTTGTCATCGTGCGTATACGTGTAAGTCGTCGCCTGGGACGCTGCTACACTTTCCCCACCGGTAAGACAAATGAACCCAACGAGGCACAGGAGCACAATTCGTTTTAATTTTTTCATGTTTCCTGTCCCCCCTTATTTGATACCGGAATGACTCATGGTACTCATTACCTTGGACTGCATACAGATAAACATAATCAGATTCGGTAAAAACAGGATAATTGTACCCGCAGCTACAATTCCTCTCGCTGCTACCGCATTCTGTGTCTGCAGGGAATTCAGGTAATAATAAATCGTACGCTTGACATCACTTGTAATAAAATTGTTGGATGCCTCCGTTGCCTGCCATGCCGACTGGAAAGTCAGAATTGCAACCGTTGCCACTGCCGGTTTTGTCATCGGAAATATCACCTTACGGATTACGGTAAAATTGTCTGCACCATCCACATATGCCGCCTCAAGCAGTGCATCCGGTACATCATCGATAAACTGCTTCATTAAGAAAATACCAATAGGCATTGCAATAAGCGGAAAAATATGTGCTGCCCAGGTATCAATCATTCCGAGTTTCACAATAATGATGTAACGCGGAACTGCAACCGCAACCGGCACGAACATCAATGCCATCTGGTTGATGCTGAAAAACCACTTTGTCACCTTATACTGCTTTTTCTTTGACAGAACAAATGCACACGCCACAGTGATATATATATTCAGAATCATTGTGACACCCGTAATAAAAATGGAGTTTAACAGATACCTTGTCATCGGCACCCCGGTTGTTCCGGAAAGTTCAAACAGTTTCTTAAAGTTGTTCAGTGTAGGTTCCCGCACGATTAATGTCGGAGGGAATGCGTAAAGTTCCCCAAGCGGCTTAAATGCCTCATTAAACATATAGACCACTGGGAGCACCATAAGTATTGCAATTGGGATCAGAATACAGTAAAACTTAATCTGATCTCTGGAAAAATGCTTTGGGTCAATCTTTTTCCCTTTTAATCTTGATTTTGCCATAGTCCTACTCCTTCTCTGTAAACAGTCTTCCTGCCACTTTTGAGAAAAACGCTATCATAATCAACAGTACTACTGATATTGCAGCCGCATAGCCCATCTCATAACGGGAAAATGCATAATCCTCAATGTGATTTAAAATCAGATTTCCTGAATATCCCGGTGTCGGGTTGGTTCCGGAAAGCGCCGGTCCAATCCAGCCGGTATTAAAAGCATTTACAATTGCCATAACGGCTGCAAACAGCATCTGCGGTTTCATGGATGGAATTGTAATGTAAATAACTTCCTGAAAACGATTTTTCATTCCATCCACATAAGCTGCCTCATAAAGCTCATCATTTACGTTTAAGATACCGGATATCATTGCTAAAAATCCGATTCCCATCGCCTGCCACAATGCCACAATAATCATGACTTTCATCAGATAATCCGGCGAAAGCAGCCAGTTAATCGGCATATCAATCCAGCCGTGGTTAATCAGAAACGAGTTCAAAATCCCCCGCTGGTCACCCGAAAAAATGGTTTTCCATACAACCTGAATCATCAGGGTTCCCACCATGGACGGCATATAAAGGCACAACGTAAGGATTGTTCTTGGCACCGCCGGAATCTGTGTTACCAGCCACGCCAGCAAAAAGGATAAAATACATCCACCCGGTCCCACAATCAGCGCATACTTAAAGGTATTCGGAATAATATATTTCAAAAAAATCTCATCGGACGTCAGAAGGCTGATATAATTTGATAACCCTGTAAACTCCGGTGTGTTGATTACGTCAAAATAGGTAAAGGATAACCCTATTGCGATGATAACCGGTATCGCAATAAAGAGGGAAAATAATAAAAGATACGGTGCCAGCAGAAGCATCGAGCTGATAAAATCGTTTCGATAATCAAGTCTGCGATGCTTTCCCTTTTTCTTTAGCTGCTTCATTGCTTTTCCCCCTTTCTATGTGCCTGTATATTTTCTTTCACCCATTCCACATCGTGGATGTGATATTCCTTCAGCAGTTTTCCGGTGCTGTCGGTATAGCCCAAATCGGACATTTTCTTTGTAATTTCTCGATTAATTTCCATAATTTTCTCGTCTATCGCCGGCTGTACTGCTGCCCCATCCACCGCAATGCTGTTCCAGATATTAGACAAATCTCTCTCTAACATATACTGTCCAGGTGTTCGCGGCACATCCCGCAGATAATTTAACTGTTCCAAAATTGCCTGTTTGTCCTCCGTCGGAAGCGTGCAGTCAGCAATTGCCTTCAGATTCGACGGAAGCCAGATGTACTCTTTTCCATAGGTAGACTGTAAGGTATGCGCATATTCCACCTGTACATCGTGCCCTAACCACCATTTAAAGAATGTCCATGCCTCCTCGGTCCGGCTGCTGTCATTAAAAATAATTCCTCCGGTACCTGCTGCAATGTAGCTTCTGTCAATGCTGCCATCTTCCTGCACTGTTCCTGGGAGCGGCGCTAATGCCCACTGTCCTTCCAGTTCCGGTGCCCCGTTGGTAATCAGATTATAGGTTTCCAGGTTTGCAATTCCAATTGGATATACTCCGTACCGGAAAGAATCCGGAAACTGTGGTACCTGCGTAGCGACAGAATAAATAGAGAACAGCTCGCCAAGTGTTTTTAATCCCTTCACTGCTTCCGGCTGATCAATTGCCGTATGAAGCCCGTCTTCCGTATAAAGGCTTCCGCCATTCTGATAAATCAAAGGCGCTGTCTGGTAAAACCACTTATATCCATCCACAGTTGCAATATTATGATAAAAATTCATTCCATAACGCTGCAGTTCCGGCAAAATTCCAACCAGATCATCCCAGGTGTCCGGCACCTGAATGCCAAGTTCCTTAAAAATATCTTTCCGATATACAATCAGGTTAAAATCCGATGTCTCCGGAAGTGCGTAAACGCCTTCGTTAAAGATATATGGTACAAATGCGCCAGGTGCAAACTCTCCTGCAACCTCCCAGAAATCCTCAAACTGTGTCATATCATAAATGGCATCCCTGCAGGCTAACTCAAACGGCATATGTGACGGGAGTCCAAGCGCCATATCCGGTGTCTCTCCGGCAGAAGCCGCCATCGTGAGTTTGTTGACATCCGGCATGACAGAAATCTTTACCTTGATACCTGTCTGCGGTGTAAATTCTGCATCTACCATTTTCTGTAGTAAGTCAACCTGTGTTACCGCACGGTTTACCCAGATATTTAAAACATCGTCTTCATTCTCCACCTTAAATTTGTCAGAAATGAATGAATACAGTAAGGTTTTCGTGCCGTTTAACAGGCTCTTTGCAGCTCCCGGTGTTTCTTTTGGAAGCGTCTCGTTTCCATAGATATAAATACGGTCGAGCGCAAACGGCTGTGTTGAGATATTTGTAGTAAAATCACCCATCAATTTCAGAATGGAATTGTCTGTGCTGACGCTTGAGCCTGTCAGATTCTGTGTATATAGTGCAATTTCATCCGGATATTCTTTGAGTTTCTCAATAATTCCAAGCGCACGGTTTAATTCTGAAAGTTTTGCGGATTCCACACCATTTGGTGCATATCCCTGTAAGGTGCTCTGCATGGAGCGGATCAATGTCTCATAAGCATTCAGATATGGCAAGATTTCCGGAATATAACGGGTCATATACCAGGAACGATATTCATCAATGTCTGCTCCGGTAATTTTCTTTATCTCAAGTGCAAACTGCGTCACATGTTCTGCAATCAGACGGGAATACCGCCATTCCTCATTGACCGGTTCCATCTCAGAATGAATCGTCATCGTGTGATGGCCTGCCTCAAGGTAAATCTGATAAGGATTTCCTTCGCTGTCAGAAAGAACCTCATTCCGGAAGGAAGTGTCTGTCGTATCAAATCCGTAGTTTTTCAATTCCTCAAATGGTATTTCTCCATCGAGATAAATGGATTCAAATACCTGAAAATCTTCTTTTTCATTTTTATAATGAAGTGCTAACTGGTAAAATCCGGTCTGTGCAACCTCAAATTCGTATTCCACTTCCACTCCCGCCGTTTTCCATGACACGATGTTTAATTCCTTGTACTCGCTGTCATGCGGTTTTAAGGACGGATTATTTACATAGGATAATAACGCAGAAGTAGAATTTTTTTCAGCGTAATCCACGCTGTTTATCTCAATGAAATCACTTGCCTGCTCTCCTTCATGCATCGTGCAATATTCCTCATAAGAAGGAAGTTTTCCCTTAGGCGCATTCACATAAAGTGTTCCAACCATTAAGCCGTCTGCAGAAATATTGGAGATTTCGATTGTGTTTTCTCCCTTTTCCAGATAAAAGTACAATGGATCTGCTGTATAATAGGAAGTATTATAAAAATCTCTGTACTGCCAGTCATCCACCCTGTTCTGTGCCGGTGCTGTTTCATCTCCATACCGGTCTTTCGGGAAGTCCTTTGTCTCATCCTGCCAGAGAAGCGGCAATGTAATCATAGACATCTCCTCGAAATAACTCTCTCCGTTGATTTTGACATCCAGACGATAATCAGATAGATTGCTTCCGCCTGTGTGGTAATCAATTCCAAGACTGTACATTCCCGCTTCCGGTACATTTGCGAGATAAGTCACCGTCTGTTCATAGTCGAGTGCCACTTCTTTTTGACCATCTGACGGCTCTGCTGTCGTATCCGTCAAATCATCACGCAATTCCCTGCCGGAAATATATTCCTGATAACGCACTGTCTCAAAACTTAAGGAACTGCTCAAAAGTTCAAATGCTTCCCGTACCTGCTCCTTTGGCACTGCCTCTGCGGGATTTTCCTTTTTCCGTAATCCAACGGAAACCGCAACTGCTATTGCAGCAATTATGACAATCAGGACAACTGTCCAAATCACACGCTTACGTTTTTTCACCGCTGCTCTCTCCTTTATACAAAAAGCCCCTCTGTTCACCGTTTCATCTCTGTTCTTCAAGAAATCCGGTAGAAACAGAAGGGCTGATACTTATTCCTTCTTATTTAAAGTCTGCGTCTGTGTAGCCATAAAAATCAGTCAATGCCTCTTTCAGGCTTGCATCTGCTTCCGCAAATCTCTCATTTGCAAGTGTGTTCCACTCTGGAAGTTTGGATTTAATTTCATCAAGCCATCCATCCGAAGCACGTTTTGCGCTCATAATCTCATCTTTGTAGTAATATGTCCACTCGTAAAGACATTCCTTATCAACGCCATCCTCCTGGATTTTTCCTGGATATGCCTTATCGGATACATCCCAGATATCACCATTCTCCCAAAGTTCCAGACACTTCTGCCAGCCTGGCATCTTTGCCGCATCACCATAAATGGTATGGGTCGGAACAGAATACCAGATATCCATCTGTTTTTTGAATTCGTCTCCAGTTACAAGTGGAAGGGAATCGTTTGCTGCTGTCTTTAATGCTCCGCCGGAATTCCACTGCTGATCTGCTCTTGCCTGTGCTGCCTCTGTGGAAGCTACCCAGAATGTTCCGAACGTGTATGCCAGTTTCAAAGAAGCCTCTTCGCTTTCGCTCATCGTCGGGTCTCCATCATCCATCGCATAATTATGGATTGCCATTGGGTCAAGTACAACTCCTACCGTGTTTCCAACATAATCGGTTGCCGGTCTCGGATAAATATCAAACTGGAATGTAACCGTATTATCTGTCACTTCCGGATTTGCAGCATCTCCCATCATCCATGGGTCTCCGTCATCTACGAGGCAGTAACCTTTTACAAAGTATGTATAACTCCACCAGTTTCCATCGTTCATAACCTCTTCCGGTACATTTCCCACATCGTTCTGGCACCAGATGGTATTATCTGCCCAGGTCGGAACCATGGAAAGTAAATCTTTTACTGCATCTGAGTTAAGATTTACATAATCACCACTTCCATCGTGATGGGAAAGAGAATAGTTGATATCCTTTGTTCCGGTGTTAATCCAGCTGAGTGGAATATCCATCGCTCCCCAGAATGTTGTCTTATTTCCCTCTGAAATAAACAGTGTGTAATCATCAATTGTCCAGTTCGGATCCGGCACGTCAATGTTGTTCTGCTCCGCAAGATCTTTATTTACATATACTCCCCACGGCTGAATGAACTGTGGAAGTCCTGCCTGCATACCATGGTAATTCATCATTTCCATGATGGAACTGTTAAAGGACTGGTATACCGGATCATCCTTAAACACGGAAAGGTCTGCTGCAAGTCCTTTTTCTACATCTCCTACAAGATTCGTAGATGCCCAGATATCCGGATATTTTCCGTGCTGTGCCTTAAAGTTTTCCATTTCCTGCTGCCAGGAAGTGTCATTTGCATTCGGATCACCTGATTTTGCATAAACATTAATTTTTACATTCGGATAAGTTTCATTAAATTTTTTTGCCATTGCATACAGAGATGCTACATTCTGTGCGGTAATGTTTTCCGCCTCAAGATTCTGATGGCCGATATCCTCGTAATATTCTCCGTCACCAGACCATACCATAATTGAAAGGTCTCCTTCTGTCTGCGGATCAAGTTTTACAAATGACTCTGATGTGCCGGAATCCCCATCCGTCGTCCCAGTGGTCTCACTGCCACCCGTTACAGTGTTCCCACTGTTTCCGGTGCTGGCATTACCGCCGCATCCTGCAAGCCCGGTCACCGCCATGGCTGCTGTCAAAAGAAGTGCTGCTAATTTCTTTCTTTTCATATTCTTCCTCCCTTTACCTGTTCTTACCCATAACCCCATGGGTTGTTTACAAAAACGATTATATAAAAACGTTTTTATTGCAACAAGTATTCTATTTTTAGAAAGGTGTTCTTTTTTTAGTCTGCTGTATACTTTGTATGTTTTTTCAGCTTCTCCCTCTTGTTCTATAGGTAAATTGACAACTCTTTTTGTCTTCCCTGCTCCGGTTTTTCATAAAATTGTATTAAAATCACATCTTCCTGCAAAGACACTGTTGGAACATACTGGCTCCACTTTTGTGCATCTAAAGATGTATCAGCATACATTGCCGCTGTCGTTATATGAACCCCTGGTTCTAATGTTTTCCGACAGGTTGGAATAACCGTTGTATTCGCCATCAGATTTGTATTCGGGTAGGCAGAAATCAGTTCATATTCTCCTTCTGCATCTCCTGCCACCCCGCTGCTTCCCCATGGGAAATGTGCAAAAACCGCGTTCTTTTTACGTGTGACCATCTCCCCTTTCCATTTGCCGGATTCTGCACCGCTTACCGTCTGAAACGGGCGTTCTGCCGGCAATGCGAAGCCTCCGTCTGCAATATCAATCCGATGCACAGTCGCAATCTTATGAATCCGGACATGCCATACCGGCAATGGCACCATTACGCTTTCGACCTCTACCCCTGGCATCATGGAATATTTTGTATAAAGATATTGTTTTGTAACTTTATAGGAGCTGACCCCGAAACGCATCCGGAAACAGTTATCTCCTGCGTAAGAAATTGCTAACGTATTATCAAATGCCCCGTCTTCCAACGTATGTCCTCTTGAAACGGAAAAACCAAACTTGTTGGAATAAACAAATTTTTCATATTTTGCCGCACTGTTTCCGTGCTCCATACAATGCTGCCCCGCTGCATAGGCAAGCACATGGTTTTCTGCTTCATGGCGGATTAACATATGCGGCACCATAAGCAGTTTTTTCGTGTCATATTCCATCTCTTCTTCCCTGCACTGCCAGAAGGGATGTGCTTCTCCCATCGCCAGTATTAAAAACGTTTTAAAAGACCAGTAGGGCGAACCGGGGGCATTATATCTTTCGCTCATAAACAGATTTGGGTACTGATACCCAATGGTAAGCACTCCATCATTGTCAAAAACAGGCTGTTTCATCCAATGTCTCAGGTTCTGCAGTAAAATGTTCTTTGCCTCAGGAATCGTAATTCCATCTGCCTTGTCCGCTCCCGCAAACGCATAGGCTCCAAAAAAAGCTCCATGTGCAAAACGATATGTGAGACTTCTTCCAAATGGCACTTCCGCTCCATCTTCTCCAAACCAGTAACAGAACTCTTTTGAAAATACGGCTGCACGCTGTTTGAATATTTCAGCCTGTTTTGGGTCTGTATCTTCGCGCAGAAAAGCATACAGTAATCCATAAAAGTGCATGGCAAACGGAATATAATAATCCATCTGTCCCCGGTTTCCGTCACAGTACCACCCATCCTTAAGATAACATCCCTCAATAACCGCAAGATCTTTTTCTAAAATCTCCCTGTCAGCCGGCAATCCAAGCCGCTCAAACGTTGCATTTGTAAGTATCCGAAAAAATCTCCAGTTATTTGCATGAACCTCATGACCGTTAATCTGCTTCAGCCAGTCGTAAATTCTCTGCTGTTCTTCTGCAGTGCAGCTATCCCACAAAACATCTTTTGCAAGTGCCAGTGAAACCACAATTGCTGCCGTCTCCACCATCTTCTGGTCATAATCATAAATATCGCCCCAGTACTCCTCATGTAACGGATTTGTTCCATGGCAGATTCCCTCTTTCATCCGTCTGCTCCAAAAACGATATTCTGTCTCCTGCCGCTCTGTCAGTCCGTCTGTTCCACCTGCAAAAAAAGGGCCCATACCCCAGAGGATACGGGCAAACCCTTCCATTTCGATTGCCTTTTCCCCGTAGTGTGCACCGGTCCATCCTACCAAAAGCCTTGCACACCCGGAAGAAAAATGCTTTTTCAGCGGTTCACACAGAGCAAGCAGCAAATCCACACAATCGCTGCGCGTACACAGCGGGTTTTTCTTTACTTTCTCCTGTAAATCCATATTCTGCTCCTTTTCATTTTCAAATATCTTTAATACTTTCTCCACTCCATAAAACGCATCTGCATATTGGGTTTTGTCACAGTCGGATGTACGCTGTAAACGCCCTTTTTCAGCCTGCATTTCTGTAACTTCTGAACAATCCATTCCCCTGCCGTTCCCTGCGTCTGGATAGAGGCTGCAAGCGAATGATTGATATGTACTTCCGCCGCTGTCTGGAACAGATTGCTGTCTGGAGACATAATCGAAACAAGCGGATAATAAATTCCGTTTTCTTTGATGCGGATATAAACTGTCTCTTCCATGGAAACCGGAATCTCTTTTCCCGTTTCGATATCGTGAACTTCTACATTCTCCGTAAGCCCTGACTCTGCCAACGGTAAAATCTCCGGCACTTCCTTCTCCGGTTCTTTTCCAAACCGCTCGTATGCTCTTGTCTGAATCAGGAATCTGCAGATATTTTCTGCACACCGCTGTAATTCACCAACGGTCAGCCGACCTTCCCGCAAAGCCTCTAACGTATCGTCCTCTGCGGCATTGACCTCTGCACCGTAATTGTTTACCACCATATAAAGGTCATTCTGCGCCCGCACCATATCTGCGGTTTTCGTCTTTACGCCCTCTCCGCCTTCTACAACATCGTTCATCTTTGCCCACCAGTCCGTCATCACGATTCCCTGATAGCCCCATTCTTTTCTGAGGATTGTCGTATTCAGGTCGTAATTTGACGCCGCATAATAACCGTTTACCGGATTATAGGAAGTCATAATGGAACTTGCATTTCCCTCTTTTACCGCCTTTTCAAATCCTTTCAGATAAATCTCACGCAGGGCACGCTCTGATACGACCGCATCCACAAAGGAACGGCGTTTTTCCTGATTGTTGCACGCAAAATGCTTGATGGTTGCGTGACCGCCGCCGTCATGAATTCCGCCGGAAGCCGCTGCTGCCATCGTTCCGGTCAAAAGCGGGTCCTCGGAATAATATTCAAAATTCCGTCCGTTTAACGGGTCTCTGTGAATATTTAAGCCAGGTCCTAAGAGCGTATCGACCTGATTTTCTCCCAGCTCTCTTCCAAGCATCGTATAAAGCTTCCTTACCAGTACCGGGTTCCAGGTCGCCGCAAGCAGAGTTCCAATCGGAAGCTGCATTGCATCCCGTCCGCCTTCCATGCGGATTCCCGATGGTCCGTCCGCAGCGCAGGCAAGCGGCAGCCCATATTTCACCAAAGAATCACTGACACCTCCAAACGCAGAGGCTGTTCCAGGCGTTACATCCGGATGTCCCATTCCCTCTCCACGCACGATTGCTGCGAGTTCTTCCTCTGTAAACTGTGCTACAAATGTCTCCAAAGACACTTCTTTTGTTGCTACCTGGCTAAGTTTATACCCTTTATTTCCGGTCATCTCGTTTTCTTCCGGCAAACGTTCTTCAATCCGTTCTCTTAAATTAATACTGCGAAGCGGCACCTCTTCCATTATAAGCTCATAACTTCCATCTTCCAAGCGTGCCCCAGGTTTCATGCGGGTAAATGCCTTTTGCGGCGCTAACGCTTCCTCAAGCACTTCCACTACTTCTGTATTCTGGATAACGTATGCCTCTTTTCCGTCTACAGAAACCTGTTTTGCATTACGCACACTATTTCCGACATAAATTCCATATGTACCAGCCTCAAGCACATAGCAGGACTTGTGCCCGGTATATCCGCCATCGTCATATGCAGCCATCTCTGTAACCGGGAACGTAATCGTCATTTCTTCCGTTTCTCCTGGTTTTAACAGTGCCGTCTTTTGAAAAGCCGCAAGTGTTCTTACCGGACGTCCCAGTTTTCCCTGCGGTGCCTCATAATAAACCTGCACCACTTCTTTTCCGCTGTAGGTATCTCCTGTATTTGTAACGGAAAGTATAACCACAATGTTTCCCTCTACGGCATGTGTGTTGTGGACTGTGATTTCAAAATCTGTATAGGACAATCCATAACCAAATTCATAGCGTACTTTCTTTGGCTGGAATGTCTCAAAATAACGGTATCCGACATAAATATCTTCCTGATAGAAGTTAAAATCCTCTCCTCCGTAATTAGAGGCAGACGGATAATCTTCATAACGATAGGCAATGGTATCCGGCAGTTTTCCACATGGAACCGCATCCCCTGTCAGGACATCAGCAGCGCTTAAGCCTCCCATCATTCCTCCCTGCCATACAATTAAAATTGCTTTGATATGGTCCTTGTGGCAGTCTTCAAACAATTCTGTCATGTCAATTAAGTTTGAGACATTTAATACCACAATCACCTGTTCAAATACCGCTGTAATCTGTCTTAAATTTTCTTTTTCCTGCTCTGTCAAAAGAAAACTTCCCGCCTCTTTGAGATTGTCCTTGTCCTCTCCAGCGGTGCGCCCGATTACATAAACTGCTTTTTTCGATTTTGATGCAGCCTCTTTGACAAGTTCCTCCTCTAACGGCATATCTTTCTGAAACCACGGTTCAGCAGCCCATCCACCGCCGCCATTGTCAAACGGATGTTTTAAAATCCAGTTCCGGTACGTCTCTTCCAACGCTTCATCAATAAAGATACCCTTTTTTCTGCGCAGTTCGTCTAACAAATTGGTGCTATACGGCACATGAACTGCTCCACCGGAACCGGTTCCGCTCCTGTAATACTCAATCTGGCATCTTCCGAATACGGCGATGTGCTCCCCTTCTTTTAACGGTAATGCCGCCTGTTCATTTTTCAAAAGTACGGCACCTTCCGCAGCCGTGCGTCTTGATAATTCTTCATATGCTTTCCAGTCAACTGCTTCTGTTTTCATCGTATATGATTCCTCCTGCTATCGCTCTGCATAAAAACGTTTTTATTTTTGTTTGTATCCTAGCATAGTTTTTCTTTAAATGCAATGTATTATTTTGCACTCTGCAAAAATATAAACTATGAGAAGCCTAGCGCATCGCGCAGGTTTCTCTCTCAATCAGCTTTCCTTCAATTTTTTCAATGACTCCCTCGGATTTTTCCTGTAAAAGTTTCATAATCTGCCGTACTGTAATCACACCCATCTTCTCAAAGGAAGTACGTATCGTTGTAAGTTTCGGTGTCACAAGACTGCTGATTGCAATATCATCACAACCAATAACATTCACCTGTTCCGGTACCTTATAGCCGCCATCCTGCAGTGCCTCCACACATCCAAGTGCACTTAAATCGTTTGCCGCAAAAAACGCATCCGGTACTTTTTTTCCCGCCGCAATAAATTCTTTCACTGCCTCATATGCCGGTGCCTGTTCATAACGACCTAAAATCACATTTTCCTTATCCATCGAAAATCCTGCTTCCGCCAATCCATGCACAAACCCTTCATAACGCAGCCTGCTGTCATAGTTTCCTTCCACACCATAAATATGTCCGAAGCTCTTATTTCCAAGACCGACTAAGTAGCGCGCTGCCTGTTCTCCCTCTGCAAATGAATCAAACAGAACACTTGACGTATTTTCCCCGGTAATCTCCCGATCCAGAAATACCACTGGTACCCCGGAATTTACAAGCTGTTCCTCCGTATCCTTTGTGACACCTTCATAAAGGATTGCTGCCGCATCCACTCGTCGTCCCAGAATATTGGTTATTATTGTTGTATTTTTATGCGTAATGTAGACATTGAGGTCATATCCGTACTTCACACATTCCCAGTACATAGTATCTGCCAGTGTTCCATAGAAATCTCCGCGCATGGAAGAAACAAACAGTCCAATTGCCTTTGTCTCTGTTGCCTTCAGGTTTCGTCCATTCAGATTTGGAATATAATTCATGCGTTTTGCCACTTCTAAAATTCTCTTTTTCGTTTCCGGTAATAGCACATCCACATCATTCAATGCATTTGAAACCGTAGAAATCGATACTCCTGCTTCTCTCGCCACATCTTTGATTGTAACTTTCTTCATACGTACTCTCCCATACTGTTCACGGTGTTGTCACCTGCTCTAAGATTCCGGTAATATGTGCAATTGTCACCCCATAGTTGGTCATTGGAATTTCCTGATGCTTTGCCCTGTCAATCCGGGACATCACATATTTGCGGTTAAACATACAGGCTCCGCACTGAATAATCAAATCGTAGCTGCTCAAATCCTGTGGGAAATCCGTTCCGCTCACAAAGTCAATCGTAAGTTTTTCCCCGACACGTTTCTTTAACATCCGCGGAATTTTCACCCTTCCGATATCCTCAGACAACGGTGCATGGGTGCAGCACTCCGCAATTAAAACCCTTGACTGCTCTGTCAGCGCGTCAAGCTGTCTTGCTCCTTCTATATAATAAGGAAGGTCGCCCTTATAGGCTGCAAACAGCACTGAAAACGAAGTCAGCATACTTTCCTTCGGCTTGTGCTCATACACATAGCCAAATACCTGGGAATCGGTGATGATAAGCTTCGGCGGCTCCTTTAACGCCGCAAGCGCAGCTGTCAGCTTGTCCGTTGTCACACTCATCACCAGACACTTTTTATCTAAAAGCTCCCGAAGTGTCTGTACCTGTGGTAAAATGAGACGCCCTTTCGGTGCCTGGATATCCTGCGGCATGACAAGCAGCACAACATCTCCGTCTTCCACCAGCTCTCCGGTGATTAACTTATTTCCGTAGTTCTCCGGTAAAAGACGTGCTAAGGCTTCCTTCACCTGTCCCATGCCTTCTTGGGTCTGTGCACTCAGCAAGAGTGGCTTTTGCCCAGTTTCTTTTTCAATCCGCTCCACAAGTGCCCCGGGATTCTCTAAAATATCTGCCTTATTGACAACCAAAAGCACCGGCACATTGCGCTCTTTTAGGAAACGATACCAGTGCAGCTCCTCTTCCATCTCTTCCCCTGCAAAAAGGATGATTCCAAGCTCCGTCTTTTCCGCCGCAAGACGTGTTTTTTCCATACGGCGCTCTCCAAGCTCGGTGGTATCGTCAAATCCGGCCGTGTCGATGATGACACATGGACCGAGCGGATTGATTTCCATCGGCTTATAGACCGGGTCCGTAGTCGTTCCCGCGACATCTGCCACGATGGAGACCTCCTGACCGGTAAACGCATTGATAAAGGATGATTTTCCGCTGTTTGTCCTGCCAAACACACCAATGTGCAGGCGGTTTGCGGACGGTGTTTCATTTAATGTCATTGCCATAATTGTTCTCCTATAAACGAAATCCCCGAACTACATTTACTGTAATCCGGGGTTTTATACTTTTATTTTCCGTGCTTCATATCACGAATTGGAATGTTTGCCATCAGAACCGGAACAGAACCATTATTTGCCTCTGACTCTGTCTGTGTAATCTGAATGTCCAGTCCTTCTGCATCAATATCCATATATTTTGCAATCACCTGAATAATGTCGTTTTTAATCTGCTCCATCATTTCCGGTGAGCAACTGGCACGATCTGATACCAGTAAAAGCTTCAGACGATCCTTCGCCACATCGCCAGAACTTTTCTTTTTGAATAAATCCATCCATCCCATGGAACGCCCCTCCTAATTCTTCTTGAATAGATCTTTTAGTTTTGAGAATACACCTGTCTTTGCTTCAAGATCTAAGAACGGTACTTCCTCTCCAAGGATACGATGGCAGATATTTGCATATGCCTGTCCTGCAAGACAATTCGATCCAACTAACGGCTCTCCCTGGTTCGTGGAAACAACGATGTGCTCATCATCCGGCACTGCACCAATCAAGTTGACGGCAAGGATATCGCAGACATCCGCAACGTTCATCATGTCACCGCGTTTTACCATATCCATACGAAGTCTGTTGACGATAAGGTCAATCTTCTTCATCTCATTTGCCTCTAACAGTCCGATGATACGGTCTGCATCACGGATTGCGGAAACCTCAGGAGTTGTTACAACCAATGCACGGTCTGCGCCTGCAATGGCATTTTTAAATCCCTGCTCGATTCCTGCCGGGCAGTCTAATAAGATGTAATCAAATTCGTCTCTGAGTTCATTGATTAATGCCATCATCTGCTCCGGATTTACGGCTGCCTTATCTCTTGTCTGTGCTGACGGAAGCAGATAAAGCTCCGGATATTTCTTATCCTTAATCAAAGCCTGTTTGATTTTGCAGTTTCCTTCTACTACATCTACCAGATTATAAACAATACGGTTTTCCAGACCCATAACTACATCAAGGTTACGCAGTCCGATATCTGTATCAATCAAAACCACTTTTTTGTTCAACTGTGCAAGACCGGTACCAACATTTGCCGTTGTAGTGGTTTTTCCTACACCACCCTTGCCGGATGTAATTACAATTACTTCACTCATTTTCTCCATTCCTCCTGCTGTTATATATCATTCAATGATTCTTTTGTCAGCGGTTCAATACAGATTGTTCCCTCTTTGCAATAGGCAATCTGAAGATTCCCGGTCGGCTCTTTCACCTTCCGGCGAAACAGTTTCTTTTCATAAGTCTTATCCGGACTCTTTGCAAGAAGCGTTCCGATTCCAATCTGAATCGGATCTAAGTCCAGTGCCGCAATAAATGCGCTGTCATCTCCACCGACTCCCGCATAGACATTGCCTTTGACGGCGCCTAATACCACCACGCTTCCGCTGGCGGAAACAGTCGCTCCCGGATTCACATCCCCGACAACCACAATTCCGGACTCACTCGATAACACCTGACCGGAACGAAGGGTTCCCCGGTAGAACTGGGTTCCCGCATCGGTATACGGATGCTGGACACTCGCCTGGTAAGCCTCAATCTGCCGGCGCACCTGTTCCTCATGAGATGGGTCCGTGTCTACGACACATAAAATATCAATTGAGGTATTTTTCGTCACTGCCTCAATAATCGCCTGCTCTTCTTCCACTGAGAGGATTCTTCCTTCAAAGGAGATTCCAACCCGCGCATCTTTGAAAAATTTTTCTGATTCTTTAAATTTTGCAATGATGGCATCAATCAGCTTCGGAAACGACATATCTTTATCTAAAATCAGATGGATGCCATATTTGTTGCTTTTTATGATAACTGCCTGTGACATTTCATTCCTCCATTTACTATCCGGTTAAGTATAACAGATTCTTTTGCACCGTGCAATGCAAACAATGGCGAAAAGCAAATTATTTTTTTTGAAAAAACGAACCTGCAAAAGAAAAGACTTTCTGCCACGCCCTATAAATGAGGGCGGTGCAGAAAGTCTTTTCTCTTATGTAAAACCTTCTCCTCCAACTTGCACTTAATGTGCATCATTACGGAAATCCTTCTCTCTCATCCGATTCCCCAATCAAAATGAAAAATTAACAAAGGATTTTCGTTCACACCAACGATTACATTGTGTATTATACCAATTTTCATTTTAAATAGCAAGTCTTTTTTGTCATTTCTTCCAGTTCCATAAAAACGAGGTTTTCTTATCCTTGCTATTCCGGTACTTTTGTGCCATAATCTAGGTGTAAAAACAATTTAACCCTTACATGAAAGGTGGTGTTTTTATGGATTTTTCAACTGTTGATATGGCTCTTGGCACGTTATCTGCCTACAATGCATCCTCTGTCAGCCAGGGAAGTCTCGCTTACGCTGTCGGTACAGCCGTACTCGGTCAGTCTCTCGACCTGACGCAGGAGATGGGCGCTTCCATGGTCCAGATGATGGAACGTTCCGTAACACCGGAACTTGGCGGCTCTATCGATGTCTATATCTAAGAAGCAGTGCTGAATTAATAATTACAAGCACGGAGCCACAGTTATGTACCAACGCATCTGCCACGGGGTTTAACACACCGGTAATTGCTAAAATAATTGCAAGGAAGTTAAGCCCCATGGAAAAGGTCAGATTTTTCCGTGTCAATGTTTTTCCGACTGCCCGTCTTTTTCCCGCAGTCTCACCACCAACTCATAGACCTCCGGCCGCCGTTCTTTCAGATGCTCATCCAGCAAATGCCTGCGCTCCTTAAAGCGTTCCGCCATCTCTGGATGCTCACGCGCAATTCGGTCATGCACTTCTTTTCGGTGCGCCTCCAGACGGATTGCAAGCGTCTCCTCGTCCTTTCCGGAAATGTTGACAATCTCTTTTAGATGCTCTTCGAGGTGCTCCATCCACTCATCCTCGTCTAACTCTTCCATATGCGACCAGCGTCCATGCAGCAATTTCTCCACATCGCCCGTCTTTTTCAACTGTTCAATCTGGAGTGCAATCTGTTTTTCCATCTGTGCTTCGCTCTCCGAGCCAAACGCCCATACAAATTCCTGAACACGGTTGTCCGCCCGCTTTCTCGATGCACTGCGTTCCTCATTGTCGACACCGCCCTCTAAGGGGTACGGTCTGCTAATTCCCATATCCTTTAAGGCAATATGGATGGTTCTGCGCACACTTCCCTCTTCAATCAGATACCCAAGTCCAAGTTTGCGGAGCTGCTCATTTACCTCTGCAATATGCTCTGTCATATAGAAGCGGATACCCCTGTCCTTGAGTGAATGATACAACATTCCAAGCTGGTCCGCCGCCGTAATGTCGATGCTTCCAATTCCGCTTGCATCTAAAATCACCGCCCGCGTATCGTCTTTGATGCTGTCCTCAATCTCCCGCTTCAGCACCTGAATATTGGCAAAAAACAGATTGCTGCTGAAACGGTAGATAATGATTCCCTGCAGGGCGTGAATCTGGCTTTCTTCTTTTAAATCCCTGAAATGCCTGTGACCGGGCTGGATTCCTAAGAAACAGCGCGCCGGCTTTGCCGTCCGGATTATCATCTCGGAAAAAGAAAGGATGATACCGATTAATACTCCGTTAATCGTTCCAAGCATCAACACTCCGAAAAATGCTCCAAAGAAAATAAAGCACTCTGTTCGGCTGACCTTAAAAAGTCTTACCGCCAATTCAAATTCCGTTGCACCTAAGAGTGCAGAAACTACAATTGCAGTTAAAATTGGCACTGGAAGATATCCGATAAATCCTGTTCCGCACAAGAGAAGAACCATCATGGATAAGCCTGCCACAATGCCGGTCAGCTGCGTTTTTGCCTGATACTGCTCTCCCATTGCAGTTCTTGAAACGGAGCCGTTCATCGGACAGCATCCCGTCAATGCTGCCACAAGATTTCCCATCGAAAACGCCAGTATCTCCCAGTTGTCATCTATGCGGTAGCCGTTTTTCTGCGCAAAGCTGTTTTCTGCCAGAAGCGTCTCCGCCATAATTACAACCGCCACAGACAGGCTGATTGTGACCGCCTCCTTCATCGGAATTGCCGTCACAGCAGGAAAGCTCCACACTGGAAGCCCCGGTTCCACCGCAGACAAGGTCCGCACGCCCCACGATTCCACCGGAAGAAATTTCGTCATCAGGGCGCCTGCCGCCATCAAAAGAACTGCCATCGGAAATTTCGGCATGAGTTTCTTTGATACCAGCAAAATCAAAAGTGTCACAAGTCCCAATAGTAATGATGGAACATTCACATTTTTTGCTGTCTCTGCGATATGCTCTGCCAGCTCTAATAATTCTCCGGTTCCTGCCGTTCCTCCCATTAATTTCGGGAGCTGCATCAGAATAATAGTCGTGCAGATTCCGGTAATAAATCCACCCATCACAGGTGCGGAAATATAGTTTACCAGTTTTCCCGCCTTCATCAGATAAAACGCAAACAGCCATACTGCCACAAAAAGTGTCAGTACCGGCACTGCCGTCATCGCTTCCGCAGAGCCTCCCTCTATCCCAAGTCCTGCAAGCGCTCCTCCAACTAATGCCGCAGGCGCTGCATCTACCCCGAACACAAACTGGGGCGATGTGGAAAATAGTGCGAATAAAAGAATCGGAAATACCGACCCATACAGTCCATATACCGCAGGCAAGCCCGCAATCTGCGCATATCCCATCGAAATGGGAATGGATACCGCCATAATGATAAGTCCCGCGAGGATATCCTTTGCGAGATTTTTCTTTTCATAATGTCGCATGGTCTGTGCCAGTGTAACTTTCATTCTTCCTCATCTCCTGTTATTTTATAACGCAGACTTTTCAGGTACCGCTTCTGCTCCTCCGTAATCCGGTAACTCTCCACCGCCTTTTGGATAGTCTTTTTATGTACCCAGGGAGACAGTCTGCGCTCCCTTAAATACGGAATCGCCGCATCCCACTGCTTTGCCAGTGCCGTTGCCAGATACCAGGCAATCATCATGTTCACATAGTATTCGTCTGATTCTACCTCTGTCACAAGTTTTATATATTCTTCCTTAAAATCCTCATCCAGATAAAGCTTCATCAATGTACCGATTCCATAGCGAATCGTGTAGGTTTCATCCGATGCAATCCACTTTTTTATCACTGGAAACAGCTCCTGCTTATGCTTTACAAAACATTTCGGCGTCGGCATATCACAGGTTGCCCAGTTGTTCACAAACGGAAGGAACCGCTCTATTTCCATCAGACACTTTTCATAATCCAAAATGCCGGATATCAGCATCATGTGAAGGTTATTCTCCTCGTAATACCGGTGCGGCAGCTCTCCTAAAAAGCAATCTGCTTCCTCTGTTTTTGCAAATTCTCTGGCGAATTTCCGCAATACCGGCACCCGGATTCCAATGATAGTTTCTTTGTCAATGCCCGGCATCAGCTTCGCATGAAAATCCCTGTACTTTAAATCCTGTAACTCAAATAACTGTGTTTGTATCTGGTTCATGGTCCTGTTCCTTCTCCACTGATTTCCAAAATTCTTCTATCGAACCTGTATGTGCGGCTAATTTACTCCATTTCCGCAGCACCTTCTCATCCTGCTCTTTTAAAATACAAGTTCTTACACTCTCTGGTATTGTTCCGTTTTCTTCTAAGGAATCGAATATTGCCCCTCTTATTCCTTCTTTTATTCCTTCCTGCTTCCTTCATTTATATTCAGCAATGTCACTACCAATTCTAATGCAGGTTTCTCCACTTTATTTTCATACATTGCCGATAAACAAATTTCTTTCTTATCTGTAGTACTTCTCATTCCATTATAAAACACCACAAATTTCGGTGCCGGTATTCTTATTGTGTTAGTAGAATATAAAGATTTGTGGTCTACCAGTTTTTGATACTCACTTGCGATATAAAACAAATCACGCAACGGAATATTCGGGTTGTAAGTAGACTGATGTTCATATAAATATAAGTTCGTATCAATGATAAATGCAAGGTCATTTTTCATGCCCATATAAATTGCACTATCAAGTGTTACAATTTCTAATTCTTCCGGATTCCGATAGTCCTTCCCATTTACAGCATTATACAGCGACAGCAAATTTTGCCTGTCTGAAAACAACATCCGGAAAACGGTATCCTTATACTTCCGATTGACAGCTGCATTTCGTCTTTTTCCAATATTCTGTTTTCCTCCTTATGCAGGAGCATCTCAGTCCTCTCCTGCTTTTAAAATAAACAATGAATTTTTAAAAGCATTAATTTCTGAAATGAATTTAGAATATTAATGACAGCATTGTCATGCCATGGATTCTTTTGAAATATGCTTTTGTTTCATTCTAGCATAGCCGTCCATCCGCCGCAAGCAAAGCACTCTTTTATGCGTAAAAATTCAGCATTTTTCACAAATTGCTCTCCTTCTCCAGTAATTTCTGATAGGTGGCATCCATCCCAATGGCACCTAAGGGAGCTGTCAGAATAATTGCCATTACTGCTACCGACAGCACGATTTCCCCACAGGGAAGCTCTGCGGCAAGCGGGACGGAACCGATGGCAGCCTGAACGGTTGTCTTGGGAAGATATGCAATCACGCAAAACAACCGCTTCTTCCGCGTGAGGTCTGTTTTTACCATACAAAGCAGTATCCCGATGGTTCGAAACGCCAGTGCTGTCAAAATCATAAGAACGGCTGCAATGCCAGCCTTTAACATGTACCGGATGTCCACTGCCGCACCGACTAAGACAAACAAAATGACTTCCACCGCAATCAGTAGGAAAGCGACGCCCAGGATAATAACGACCTTCATGCTGTTTCTGACACAATATTTATGTGCGTAAGAAGTCTCAAAAAAGAGGTACAGCCCATAGCCTGTCACCATTCCAAGCAGAATACCAAGCAGAAGTGACACCGGTATATTGAAAAAGTTCATGACGTTCACGCTATCTTCCGGAGATCTGCCATCGTCAGTCCGACGAGAAAAATAAGTGATAATGATGTAAGCATCATAAGCTCGCTCCTTTCTTAAATTATCGCAGTACCAGGCATATCGGAAATTTCCATAAAAAAGCTGATGATTTCTGCGATTAAAAATCGTAGAAGTCATCAGCTATCTAAGCAGTTCTGGTTTCCCAAGGGAGAACTTCATTCCCTGTCTGAAACCTAGAATAGTCTTTCCTCGCCTGATTGTCAAGCTCATCTTTTTACAGATCAGAATCAGTTCAATATAATAAATGCTGCGGTCTGTGCATCTACCTTCACTGTAGTTTTATCTTCTGTAGCGGTACCACCAAATTGATAGATGGTCTCTCCGAATACTCCCTCATATGGGAACGAAACCTTTTTATCAGAAGGATTTAATACCACCAGTATCCGCTCATCACCATTTCTTCTGACATAGGCAAACGGATAGGTATCTTTCTTTGCATACACAAATTCGATTTCACCCTTGTTCAATAGGGCCGGATGTGCCCTGCGGATTTTGATTAACTTCTGAATCTCATGATACAGGGAATTTTTATCCTCCATCTGCGCGAAAACGGTCGGTCTGTCTGCAACAGAATCCTGCGCAATGTAAAGCTTTTCTGCGGCAGCTGTGCTAAATCCTGCATTTAAGCCATCGTTCCACTGCATCGGGGAACGGGAACCGGTTCTGTTATAACCGCCCTCAACGGAAGTAAGTCCTTCCACATACCGCATCCCGATTTCGTCTCCATAGTAAATAAACGGTGCTCCCGGCATGGATAGCAAAAATGCAAACGCAATCTTTAACTCGTCTCCTTTAAGGGTTCTGGCAAGTCTGTCCATATCATGATTACCGGAAGGAATACAGATTAATCCCTTTTTTTCTGACTTTTCATAATTCTCTCTATACTTCTCCACGAAAGCGGAGATATCACCCTTTCCTCTGGAAGAGAAAAACGGCTCTTCACAGCGGAACAAATCATTATAATGAGACGGGCCGAAATGCAGCAGAAAATCCATGTGGAATCCTCCCTGCAGGGATTTATCCGGCTCTCCCCATTCTGAAACCATGGCTGCCTTTGGGAATTCTTCATTTAAAAATGTTCTGATATTCTGCCACAGAAGAATGTTTCCCTTTCCCTCCGGGTCATTTTTTACCAGGCTGCCCGCCATATCGACACGGAATCCGTCACACCCCATCTTAAGCCAGAAACGCATCACATCCTTCATCGCCTCTAAGGTCGCCTTCGGACCCTCGTCATCCATGGACTGCTGCCACGGGCATTTCTGTTCATAATATCCGTAATTTAATGCCGGCTGATGGGAAAAGAAATTCACAACACATACTCCGTCTCTGTCAGAGATTCCACGGATACATCCCATTCCCTGCGGCTCCTCCCAGACACTGTCCGTCCAGATATAACGGTCTGTGTACTCATTCTTCTGTGCCTTCATAGATTCTTTAAACCATTTATGTGTTACTGCCGTGTGCCCAGGTACCAAATCCAGGAGCACATGCATCTCTCTTTGATGTGCCTCTGCAAAAAGTCTTGCCAAATCTTCATTTGTGCCGTATCGCGGCGCAACGGAATAATAATCCTCCACATCATAGCCCGCATCACCAAACGGTGACGTGAAGCATGGATTTATCCAGATGGCGTTGCATCCCAACTCCTTAATATAGTCCAGTTTCTTGACAATACCATTGATATCACCGATTCCATCGGAATTGCTGTCCAAAAAAGACTGCGGATAAATCTCATAAAACACTGCGTCATCCAGCCATTCCGGCTGTTTTTCTGTAACTCCCATATGCTTTCTCCTTTTCTTTTTTTACATTAAACTACTTATTACGTTTATTAATTCTACGCACGTTCTTTTTTTCTGAAAAAGAATACCAGTCTTATTGCCGCACTGCTTGCAATGACCACCCAGGTCAAAACATTCGTATACCATACGCCCCAGAATCCAAGTTTAAAAACATACATGAGCACTACAGCAAAAAAGATTCTGCCACCCACCTCAAGGATACCGTTTAACATGGAAAAGAACACATCTCCCATACCGTTTAACACGCCCCGCAGGGTATAAATCGTTCCCAGTGCAAAATACATACTTCCGGAAATAATTAACGCTTTTGAGCCGATTTCTATAACGTCTTTCTCCACAACAAACGCCGCAATAATATTTTCTCTAAACAGAAGAATCGCAACAAACAGAATCAGGCTGAATGCCAGTGTAATTCCCATTGCCTGCATAATCGCCTTTTTGATTCTCTTATAATCTTTTGCTCCGACATTCTGCCCTGCAAAAGTAGACATTGCAATTCCAAGCGAGCTGTATGGCTGGAAAATCACGCTCTCCACCTTTCCGGTCGCTGTGTAAGCTGCCATCACGGTCGGTCCATATCCATTGATAAGCGTCTGTAGCAGGACACAGGATATGGATATCATCGCCGTCTGAATCGACATCGGAACTCCAATCCGGAAATCCTTTAACAGAATTTCCTTATTTAGCTTAAAATGCTCTTTTTTCAGCATAAAATAAGGATTCTTCTTTACTGCAAAAAGAATCGAACCTATTCCTGACACAAACTGGCTGAATACGGTAGCATATGCTGCCCCTGCGACCCCGCAGTCCAACACAATAACCAGTAAAATATCCAGTATCACGTTGATAACGGATGCCACTACAAGAAAAATGAGCGGTGTCTTTGAATCACCAAGTGCCCGGAGGATTGCGGAGATTCCATTATAAATTGCAACGACAAATGTAAATCCGCACATAATCCGCATATAGGTATAAGCATAGGAAAAATTCTCTTCCGGTGTATTCATCAGTGTAAGGATTCCCCTTGCAAACACGAGACTTAAAACACTCATCAGAATTCCTGCCGCAAGTATCACATACAGTGCATTTGCAATCGCCTTTTTCACCTCGTCTTCCTTCTTTGCTCCAAAGTACCCGGAGATAACCACTCCGATTCCGGATGCCATACCACTGCATAAAGAAAAAAACATAAAATTAACCAACCCGACAGAGCCTACTCCGCCAAGTGCATTTGCACCCAGGTGCCTGCCGACTACAATCGAGTCAACCACATTATACACCTGCTGAAACAGATTTCCAACCAGCAGAGGGAGTGTAAATTTAAGAATCAACTGCATACTGTTTCCTTTTGTCATATCTATGACAAAATTACTGCCTGCCGCTTTGCTTCTGCTCTCTGACATAATTCACCCTTCCTGTCCAAATTGATATCATTTATCTGCATTATAGAAGCACCTCCATCCGTTCGTCCATGAACAAAAGTAGACAAAACATGCACAAAATGATACAATTTAAAAAAGCGTCTAGGAGATCTTACATATGTATATTAATATCGGACAATTACACAATTCCCTTCTTACGATCAAAGATAAAAGCAGTCCCTTAATCGTAAGCAGTTGTGGCACATACCGCCTGGATTCAGACAAATCCCTTCCCACCTGCAGACCACGGGGAAGACTTGATTATCAGCTTATCTATATTGCTTCCGGAACCGCCCGTTTTCATTTTGGCAATGCAGAAAATGAGACGCTTCTTTCTGCCGGAAATATGGTTTTATACCGTCCGAAGGAATTTCAAAAATATGAATATCTCGCCTCCAGTCAATGCGAAGTGTACTGGGTTCATTTTACCGGAAGCGATGTGAAAAATATTTTAAGAACTTACGGAATCTCTGACAATATGCAGGTGTTTTATGTAGGTTCCAATATGGAATTTGACATGATTTTTCAAAAAATGATTTCGGAACTGCAGCGATGTCAGCCTGATTACAAAGACATGGTACCGATGCTTTTTCGCAGTCTGCTCATCACCATCCATCGCCAGCTGACGCAGGAAGACGCCACCAAAAATGAATACCTGAATCAGGCAATGGAAACCGCATCGCAGTATTTTATTGACAATTATAATACGAATATCAATATTGAAGCCTATGCCTCTTCCATCGGTATGAGCATCAGCTGGTTTATCCGGAATTTTAAAGGTTATACCGGAATGACTCCCATGCAGTATATCCTCTCCATCCGAATTGAAAATGCGAGACTGCTTTTTGAAACAACCGGATACACCATAACAGAAATTGCCGGAATTGTCGGCTACGACAATCCCTTATATTTCAGCCGGCTGTTCCATAAGCAGACAGGGTATTCTCCCTCCGCATATCGTAAGCGGATGAAATGAAGTGCCTATTCACTTCTGATAAAATTTTCCTTTATAAAAGTTCTCGTTTCCTGTTTTGATGGCTTTCATCCGAAAAAGTACACAGCCATCCGGACATACATACTCTTTGACAAACGGTTCTGTTCCTCCAACCAGCGTCAAATCTCCGCCACTTCGTACCGCCTGCATATCTCCATAGAGAAGCTGCATCATCTTAGAACAGATGCCGAATCCCTGTTCATTCACCGGACATCCGTAAGTACAAGTATACTTATCTCCCACCTCTTCGCCATTTCTACAGTAATTCTCTGTACAATCACTTCTTAAAAATCCCGTAACTTCAATTTCAAATTGATACTCTTCTGCATACCATTTCTTCATGATTGTTTCTCCTTCAAATTTTTATGCATGGGAAAGTTCCGGAAAATAAAGCTTCTCCTGCTCAATACTTTTTAGTTCCTCTCCCAGGTAGAATAGCCGGTAATCATCTGCTCCATCGTATTGCTCTGCGGTACACATATCCATATCCTTCTGACCTGGGGTGAAACCAAGCCGGCATTTTTGATATTCCCCTCCCACTCGCCGTAAAACCTCCGAAAGTGTCACATTGTTTTCACATATCATACTCCGCAAAAGCAATGTATCTTTCTCCATCTCAGCAACAATGAAGCAGTCCATATCCTTTGCATAATATACATTTTCCATGTCCGCCGTGTAAAACATCTGCAAACCGAATTTATTCACCTGTTCCATTGACGAATTTACTGCACTGTGGCGAACCATACCCCTATATTTCTGTTTCATCTGCCCATCCGTTGGATTTACCGGCATAAAAATCTCTCCTGCCGGTTTTTTTCTGCAAAATTCTTCTTTTACCGAATAGCGATATTCCATTTCCTTTGAGAATCCACATTTAACATAAAAATCTATGGCATTTAAATTTGCAAACAGATAAAATCCATCACACTCGTCCTTATATTGCTTTACCACATAATCCACCAGTCTTTTTGCCAGCCCCTGCTTGCGATAGTTCTCATCTGTCATGACCGTTCCAATCTGTATATAATTCTTTTTTACGCCATTTTGCAGGAAACACATGCGATTTGCCGATACATTGGAAACAATTTTTCCATCTTCCATAAAGGAATACGGAATATAATCACCCTCAAAATATCCACCTGTGACCCAGCTTTCAAAGTCGAAGCCGAATGTTTTCTTTGTTAAATCGTTTAAAGCGTGGCGCAGTGTATCGTCACACATGTAATTGCTTACTAATTCCATGGTTTAAACCTCCTGTTTTACTTTTTCAAAATCTACGGTCTGTTCCTTCATAGAAACTTTTGCCACCTTAAAGCCATATTGCCAAAGTTCCTTTTTGAATGTAAGGAATGAATGATCTATAGGCACTCCAGCAATGTTTTCAATTTCAGCATAAGTCAACTTGAAATCGCCTGTTTTATTTTCATTGATCCACTTCCATAAAGTATTATATTTGCTCATAATTATCATTCACCTGCTTTCCAAAGCTATTTACAATGTTCCTTGCAATCCGCCTGTCTGCCTCTTTCAAATTTGTCTCAATATATTGGCTGCCTTTTGGATCTCCTACATATCCGCTTGGGATAAGTGCCTTGTCCTCTGCCGCTCCATTGCACCATTTATCAATCTGCTCTCCTTGCAGAAATGTTGGTTCTAACATGATAAGTGCATTTTCTCTGACTACTTCCGGATAAATTTCACGCATGGTTGCTGTCTCAAACGCTCCGGCATGAACATCAAACGCATCC
>CATZIT010000012.1:0-95374 GCA_958420225.1 uncultured Roseburia sp.
TTATCATAGAAGACCTTTATAGTGTTGAATTTACAGAGATTATTTCACGGGCTCCATGGACACATCGGGCACACGTGGTTATGGCTCTGCCGGGGTTTTTGATTTTGTTTTTTATCATGTACGTACCGATGGCTGGTCTTGTAATGGCGTTCAAATCCTTTGATTACACCAAGGGAATCTGGGCAAGCCCGTGGAACGGACTGGAAAACTTCAAATATCTGTTGGCTTCCAAGTCCACGTTTATTACGATGACCAGAAACACATTAATGTATTATGTGATTTTCACCGCAATTGGAACTTTATTAAATGTAGTACTTGCGATTGCGATTGATCAGTTCGTATTTAAGAAGGTCGGCAAAGTAATGCAGACGGTTATGATTATTCCGGTATTCATCTCCTATGCAGCAGTACAGTTTATCGTATACGCATTCATCAGTACCGATACCGGTATTTTGAATAACACATTGGGGATGTCAACAAGATTTTATTCGACGCCAGGTGTGTGGCCGTTAATTTTAACAATAGTTAAAATATGGAACAGCGTTGGATATGGCTCCGTACTTTATATGTCAGTGCTGTCAGGAATTGATACCGCATTATATGAAGCAGCAGAGATTGATGGAGCAAATAAGTGGCAGCAGATTAAGAACATTACGCTTCCGGCACTGGTTCCGATGATTACGGTAATGCTGTTACTTTCAGTAGGAAGCATTATGAGATCTGATACAGGTCTTTTCTATCAGGTAACAAGAAACAGCGGAATCTTATATCCGACAACACAGGTTATTGATTCCTACGTATTGAACGCGATATTTAAGAATTCCAATTTCGGATTTACGGCTGCGACGAGTTTCTTCCAATCTGTTGTGGGACTGTTGCTGATGTTATTTGCGAATGGTATGGTTCGTAAGATTGCACCGGAAAATGCATTGTTCTAGGAAAGGAAGGGTGATTGATATGAGCAGAAAAAAAGGAAATGCTGCCGATTTGGCACCGTCCAGAAGAGAGAAAAAGGGATTAGGACAATACATTTTGGGCTTCTTACTTCTGTTATATACACTGTTTTGCGGATTACCGATTTTGCTGGTATTCATCTCCGCATTTACGGATGAGATGGCGATTAACCAGAATGGTTTCAGTTTCTTCCCGGCGAAATGGTCCATGGCAGGATTTAACGCAGTATTCCGATATGGAAAGCAGCTCCTTACCTCCTACGGCATTACCATTTTCGTCACCGTATTTGGTACATTCCTTGGACTTATGGTAATGGCAATGTTTGCCTACGCCATCAGCAGAAACGGATTTAAATTATCCAAGTTTCTCTCCGTATATTTGCTGATTCCGATGCTGTTCAACGGAGGACAGCTTTCCGGATACATTATCTTTACAAGTTATTACCACTTGAAAGACAGCTTATGGTTACTGATTTTGCCATTATGTGTCAGTACGATGAACGTTATTATCTTAAGAACTTATATCGTGAACAGTATTCCACTGGAATTGATGGAAGCAGCCAAAATTGATGGAGCAGGCGAGTACAGAACATTCTTTCAGATTACACTGCCACTGTTAAAACCATCTATGGCAGCCGTAGGATTTATGATGGCAACTGCATACTGGAATGACTGGCAGAATGCATTGTTATACATATCATCTGATAACAAGAAACCGTTACAGCTTTTGCTGGTAAATATTCAGAAGAGTATTGAGTTCCTGTTAAACAACTCCAACGTACCGGCAGCAGCGAGAGCAGCGATGGGAGGAAATATTCCACAGTATTCCGCAACAATGGCAACTGTAGTAGCGGTAATTGCACCAATCATGGTAGTATATCCTTTCTTCCAGAAATACTTCGTAAAAGGTCTTACGGTAGGTTCTGTAAAGGGTTAAAGTTACAATCCAAATGGTATTCTGGATGCTAAATGGCATCTTTAAGAATAAAATAACAAATTTTAAAGGGAGGAATTTTTATGAAGAAAAAAGTGATGACTAAATTAGTTTCAACCGCAATGGTAACTACAATGGCTGTCGGATTGTTAGCCGGATGTGGTGGAAACAGCACAAACGCAGGTGGAAATGCTGGTACAACTCCAACCGAGAAATCTGATTCTGCTGGCACAGGGGATGCAGCAGCTTCTTCCGGAGACAAAGTAACCATTAATGTTACCAGAGCAACCTTTAACCTGGCAAATCCGGATACGGATCAGGTAAAGAAGGTACAGGATGCAGTCAATGAGTACATCGGCGACAAGATTAATGTTCAGATTAATCTGACAGATATCGGTTCCGGTGAATATACCGATAAAGCAAACCTTGCATTAGCAAACAACGAAATTAACCTGTTGTGGACAGCTTCCTGGGAGAGCGTAATCGGTACAAACGACCTTGTTCCAAAGAATGCAGTTTATGACCTGACTGACATCATCCAGGGTACAGACCTTTACAATTCCATGGATGAAGGACAGTGGGAAGCAACCAAGTATGATGGAAAAATCTATTTTATCCCGGTATATAAGGACAACGTAGAAGGTTACGATATCATGGCTCGTCAGGACTTAGTTGACAAGTACGGCTGGGATATGTCCTCTATTAAATCCTTAAAGGATATTGAGCCAATGCTTGCAGATGCTAAGAGCGAAGGATTAAAATATCCATGGCTGACCCAGAAGACGGCAATGTTCTACAGATTCTACATTGACAAATTTGATTTCTTTACCGCAGATGCTACCGCAAACTGGGTAGCTGTTGATAAGGATACCAACGAAGTTGTAGATACTATCCAGACAGACGAGTACAAAGAGTTCTGTACTTTAATGGCTGACTGGGCAGAAAAAGGTTATGTCTCTGAGGATGATGTAACAAAGACAACAACTGATACCACAACACAGACACAGGATTGGGGATTTTCCTGGTGGACAGATATCCCGGTTAACGCAGAAGCAAATTCCCGTTATGGCCAGGATGTTGCAATGGCACCAGTTACAAGCAGATGGGCACATTCTACATCAGCTCTTGGTTCTGTATGGTGTGTAACTGCTAACAGCTCTGCAGAGCAGGCAAAGGCTTGTGTTGATTTCATGGGTCTCTTATACACAGACAGCAAATTAGCTGATATGTGGACATTTGGTATCGAAGGCGAAGATTATACTTACGATGAGAACGGTCAGGTTGTTCAGACTTCTGAGAAGTACAACCACTCCATGTGGGAGTCAGCTTCCGCTACAATTGTAACACCAGTTGCAGGTGAGCCGGAGAACAAAGCTGATTTATACAAAGACTTCAACGGTGGTGCTAAGACATCTCCGGCAGCAGGTTTCCGTTTCGACAAGACACCGGTAGAGGCACAGTTCTCTGCTTGCCAGAACGTATTTGAAACCTATGGTTTCCCGCTTGAGAATGGTGGTATTGCAACAGCTGATATCGATGCAACAATTGAAGCATACCAGGCAGCTCTTGATGAGGCTGGATACCAGGATGTATTAACTGAGTTCCAGACCCAGTATGACAACTGGAAAAACCAGTAAAATAAAACAGTAAAACAAAAGTAGTACAATAATAAAAAAGGTATCCCGGAGTAACATCCGGGGTATCTTTTTTTGCTCTATGGGAAATACCGGCTGTGCTTGACCCGAAGCGGCAAATAGCGCATAATACAAGGCAGGAAGAAATGGGAGGAACGAGACGATGGAATATTGGGATATTTATGACGCAGAGAAAAAACCGACCGGACGCACAATGAAGCGGAATGACTGGTGTTTAAAGGATGGAGAATATCATCTGACAGTGCTTGGAATTATAGCGAGACCGGATGGCAAATTTTTAATTACAAAGCGCGTGATGACGAAGGCATGGGCACCAGGCTGGTGGGAGGTGTCAGGTGGTGCAGCGATGGCAGGAGAGACATCTGAAGAAGCAGTCAAAAGAGAAATCAGAGAGGAGACAGGGCTTGATGTGACAGACTGGGATGGCGGCTATCTGTTTACTTACCACAGGGAGAATCCTGGAGAGGGAGATAATTACTTTGTGGATGTGTATCGATTCTGTGCAGATTTTTCAGAGGAAGATTTGCAGTTGCAGGAGGCAGAGACGGACGGATACCGTTTTGCGACCGCAGAGGAAATAAAAGTCCTGGCAGAAGAAGGAATCTTTTTGCACTATGACAGCATCCGGGAGGGCTTCTCTTTTTAGCCGCCTCTTAACTGACAGTGTGCTATAATAGCGGAAAAGATGGGAGAACAGCAGGGATAAACGTATGAAAACAGCGGCAAAAATACTAAAGAATATGGCGATTCTCGTGGGAATTTTGTTGGCAGGTTTTTACCTGTGTCTTCATATCCAGAGAATTTTTGAAAATAATGAGCTGATTCCGACTATTTTTGCCCTCTGCGTGTTTTTGATTGCGGTATTTACCGATGGTTATTTCTATGGAGTATTGGCATCCGTGTGTAGCGTGCTGGCAGTGAATTATGCATTTACGTTTCCGTATTTCAGAATAAATTTTACCATTCCACAGAATATGGTTTCTGCGGTGATTATGATTGCGATTACACTTATTACGTGCGGCATCACAAACAAGATAAAATACCAGGAACAGATTAAGGAAGAGAGCGAAAAAGAGAAGATGAGGGCAAATCTGCTCCGTGCGGTATCGCACGATCTACGGACACCTCTTACGACAATCTATGGCGCAAGCTCTGCACTGCTGGAGTCAGAAGATGAATTTACCAAAGAACAGAAAGACCAGATGCTGGAAGGAATCAGACAGGATTCCGAGTGGCTCTACCGGATGGTGGAAAATCTGTTGTCGATTACAAGACTAGACGGTGATAACGTTAAGATTCTCAAGACACCGATTGCACTCGATGAGTTGTTGGATTCCGTTTTAGTGCGGTTTCAGAAGCGCTATGGTACGCAGGAAGTACAGCTTTTCATACCGGATGAGTTAATCGTGATACCGATGGATGCCATCCTGATGGAACAGGTATTAATCAATCTGCTGGAAAATGCGGTACAGCATGCCAAAGGGATGCATGAATTATCCCTGCGGGTGACCGTGGAAGAGAAAAAGGCTGTTTTTGAGATTTGGGACGACGGCTGCGGAATCCCGGAAGAAAAATTAAAACACATTTTTAATGGAAATTCCCCATCGAAGGAAGTGTCTGCGGACTGCAAAAAAAGTAACTGGGGCATTGGACTTTCTGTGTGTCAGACAATTGTAAAAGCACACGGCGGAAAAATTGTGGCTGGAAACCGCAAAGACGGCGGCGCCTTTTTTAAGTTTGCCCTGGATATGGAGGATTTGACGGATGAACAATAATAAATATAAAATCCTCATTATTGAAGACGAGGAGCATATCAATAACCTTCTTAGCACACTGATGGAAGCGAACGGTTATCAGGCGCTTGCAGCACGTTCCTGCCAGAGCGGGGAACTTTTGTATGCGTCACACAGACCGGACCTAGTAATACTTGACCTTGGACTTCCGGATAAGGATGGCATGACATTTCTTGCAAATGTAAGAAAGACCGACCTGACGCCGGTAATCGTACTCTCTGCGCGTGCAGATGAGCAGGATAAGGTGGAAGCGTTAAATCTTGGAGCAAATGATTATGTGACGAAACCATTTGGTTCAGGGGAACTTGTGGCGCGTGTGCGCTCTGTGCTTCGGACGACCTCACACCGGTCAGATGACGGAAAACTGCCGGGCGGAAGGTTTGAGAGCGGGGAACTTGTCATAGATTATGATGCGAGAACCGTAACAATTGCCGGAGAGGAAATCAAGCTGACGCAGACGGAATATAATATCATTGCACTTTTGTCTGAGCATGCCGGAAAAATGCTGACCTACCAGTTTATCAACAAAGAAATCTGGGGTTACAGTGATGCCGGCAGCATCAAAAAGCTGCAGGTGAACATGGCGAATATCCGAAAAAAATTTGGGGCAAAACCCGGAAAAGATAATTATATTAAAAATGAATTGGGAGTCGGATATCGTATGACCGTCATCTGATAACGGGAAAAATGCCAGATTTGATTGCCTTTCTAAAAACAGATGATATAATAAAGGAATGAAAATCATTGATAAAGGAGTTATGTAGTGAAGATAATTATTGCAGGAGACGGTAAGGTGGGTGCAACCTTGACCAGACAGCTCTCCGCGGAAGGTTATGATCTGACATTAATTGACGCAAATCAGATGGTTTTAGAGAACAGCTCTGAACAGTATGATATTATGGCGATACAGGGAAACTGTGCGTCCATGAGTGTTTTACAACAGGCAGGCGTGTGGGATGCCGATGTTTTAATCGCAGCAACCAGTGCGGACGAGATTAATCTGTTATGCTGTATGACTGCCCATGGAATGAATCCAAATCTCCATACGATTGCCCGAATCCGAAATCCGGAATACACGGAGCAGATTAATAAAATGTGGGATGTGTTTGCGCTGTCTCTAGCGGTGAATCCGGAGAAACAGACCGCACTTGAAATTGAACGACTTTTGAAGTATCCTGGCTTTTTAAAGCGTGATACCTTTGCAAAAGGGCGTGTGGAAATTGTAGAACTGCGTGTGGATGCGGACAGCAAATTATGCAATGTGGCACTAAATGATATGAATACCATTGTCAAATGTAAGATTCTGGTGTGTATTGTACTGCGTAACGGAGAGGCAGTTGCGCCGGATGGTAATTTTGTGCTCCGTGAGGGAGACCGCATTTTTGTGACCGCTCCGGCGAAGGAACTTGATATTCTTTTAAAAAATCTTGGAATCATCACGCACAAGGCAAGAAGAGTCATTCTCTGCGGTGGTGGAAGAATCAGCTATTATCTGGCAGAGCGCCTTGAAAAGAGTGGTGTTGCAGTGCAGATTATTGAGCAGAACCATGAACGCTGCGTGGAACTTGCAGGACTTTTGCCAAATACCAGCATTGTGCAGGGGGACGCCAGCAGCGAATATCTCCTGGAACGGGAAGGAATCGGAAGCTGCGATGCACTCGTGACAATGACCGGAGTCGATGAGTTAAACATGGTTATTTCCATGTATGGCAGTGTGCGCGGGGTACCGCAGATTATTACAAAAGTAAGCCGTGTGGGAAACAGCAGCATTTTAAGTGACCTGCCGCTTGGAAGTACCATCAGCCCGAAGGAACTTTGCAGCAATACGATTGTGCGTTATGTGCGTGCGATTGAGGATCAGACCGGTGCGGCGCAGTCCGTTCATTTCATTGCAGATGGACAGGCAGAGGCACTGGAGTTCCGTGTTGACGAGAACACGCTGCACTGTGGGGAACCACTGCGTGATTTAAAAACTAAGAGAAATGTTCTGGTTGTGTGTATCACGAAAGAATCCGGGCAGGAGATTCCAAACGGTAATTCGTTCTTCTCAAAGGGAGATACGGTTATTGTAGTTACAATTAAAGGAAAAGTCATTTATCAGCTAAATGATATTTTTGAATAAGTTGAGGATGGGTTATGAATTATAGAATGATAGGCAGGTTCATCGGGAAAATGCTGTTAGTAGAGGCGGCATTTATGATACCGGCTCTTTTAATCAGTATTTTTGAGCGGGAACCTGCAGCAGTGCAGGGGTTTTTAATTGCTATGGGAATTACACTGGTGTTAGCGGCACTGCTTTTGGTGCTTTGCCGTAAGACAACACGTGGGTTCCATGCGAGAGAAGGACTCGTCTGCGTGGGCGTGAGCTGGATTATCATGGGGCTGCTTGGATGCCTGCCCTATTATTTTTCGGGAGAGATTCCGTCCTTTATTGATGCACTGTTTGAATCGGTTTCCGGTTTTACCACAACGGGAGCGTCGATTCTTTCCGATGTGGAAAGTCTGTCAAAAGGTATTTTGTACTGGCGCAGCTTCAGCCACTGGTTAGGCGGTATGGGGGTGCTCGTATTCGTGCTGGCAGTATCGGTTGGAAGCGAGAATAGTAAGGGATTTACAATGCACCTGCTTAGAGCAGAAAGCCCGGGACCAAGCGTTGGAAAACTGGTTCCGAAGATGAAAAAGACAGCGCGTATTTTGTATCTGCTCTATATCGTGCTTACAATTTTGAACTTTATATTCCTGTTAATTGGCAATATGCCGGTGTTTGATGCGGTATGTACGGCACTTGGAACGGCGGGAACCGGAGGTTTTGGCATCCGCAATGACAGTATAGCGGGCTACAGCCCTTATATTCAGAATGTCTGTACGGTTTTTATGCTGTTATTTGGTGTGAATTTTACCTGTTATTATCTGCTGTTAAGCAAACAGTTTTTACAGGTGTTATGGGATGAGGAACTGAGGGTCTACCTGGGACTTATCCTGTGCAGCACGGTGCTCATTGTCCTTAATCTGCGCGGATTTTATGGCACGTTAGAAGAGACAATCCGCCATGCGGCATTTCAGGTGGCAAGTATTATCACAACGACGGGCTTTGCAACGACGGATTTTGATTTATGGCCAAGCTTTTCCAAGGCGATACTGCTTGGACTGATGCTTATCGGGGCAAGTGCCGGAAGCACGGGTGGTGGATTTAAGTGCGGAAGGGCAATCCTGGTGCTTAAAAGCCTGCACCGCAATGTGCGTCAGATTATCCACCCGCAGAAGGTACAGGTCGTGCGGATGAACGGGCATGTCGTGGATGAAAAAGTGCTTGAAAATACCAATGCTTACCTGGCTGCGTATGTATTTTTGCTGCTGGTAAGTTTTCTTGTTGTGGCAATCGATGGATTTTCCATGACAACGTCATTTACATCTGTAATTTCATGCCTGAATAATATCGGCCCGGGACTTGATGCAGTAGGTCCAACCTGTAATTTTGGCGGGTTTAGTGTGCTTTCCAAGCTGGTACTGATTCTTGATATGTTAGCGGGAAGACTTGAGATATTCCCAATTCTGATTTTATTTTCCAGAAGTACCTGGAGAAACCGTTAAGAGGATTCAAAAGAGGAGTTATTTGTATGAGTGAAAATAGAAAACAGATGTCAGAGGCGTTTTGCAACAGTGCGTTTTTAGCGCTTTCCGGCGGCTTTCAGGATGCGTATACCTATAATACGAGAGACCAGGTATTTGCCAATGCCCAGACGGGAAATGTGGTGTTGATGAGCCAGCATTTTATGTCCGGGGAATGGATTGTGGGACTGCGTTATTTTCTGCCTCTGATTGCATTTGCAATCGGAGTACTGCTTGCGGAGCAGGTACAGTGCCATTTTAAATATGCAAAAAAACTACATTGGAGACAGGGGATTCTCCTTACAGAAATTTTTATTCTGTTTGCGGTAGGGTTTATTCCGAATGATTTCAATATGGCTGCAACCATTCTTGTCTCACTGGCATGTGCGATGCAGGTACAGACGTTCCGCAAGGTGGACGGTTATTCCTATGCAAGCACGATGTGTATCGGAAATCTTAGAAGCGGTACGGCGGCAATTTCCGTATATATGAGAGAAAGAAAGCCGGAGCAGTTAAGACAGGCGCTCTATTATTTTGGAATTATTACTATTTTTGCAGTTGGAGCAGGAATCGGTGGGGTGCTTTCCATGCGTTTTGGAGTCCGCACTATCTGGATTTCCTGCGCGATTTTGTTTGTGAGCTTTAGTATGATGTTTTGGGAAAAGAAAGAGTAGAAAGATGACAAAAAAGAATCTGGCCAAAGAAATCATTGCCCGTCTGAAAACAGAATACCCGGATTCAGACTGCACGTTAGACTATGATGAAGCGTGGAAACTGTTGGTTTCCGTGCGCCTTGCGGCACAGTGTACGGATGCGCGGGTTAATGTTGTGGTACAGGATTTATATGCGAAATTTCCGGATGTAAACGCGCTCGCAGAGGCGCCGGTCGAGGAGATTGAGAAGCTGGTGCGCCCCTGCGGGCTTGGAAACAGCAAGGCAAGGGATATCAGCGCCTGCATGAAAATCCTGCGGGATGAATACGGCGGAAAGGTGCCGGAGAATTTTGATGCACTGCTTTCGCTTCCGGGTGTCGGCAGGAAAAGTGCGAACCTCGTGATGGGGGATGTGTTTGGAAAACCTGCAATCGTGACAGACACACACTGCATCCGTCTGGTCAACCGGATGGGGTTAGTGGACGGTATCAAGGAGCCAAAGAAGGTGGAAATGGAGCTTTGGAAACTGATTCCACCGGAGGAGAGCAACCAGTTCTGCCACAGATTAGTCGACCACGGGCGTGAAGTCTGCACGGCGCGCACGAAACCGCACTGCGAGAATTGCTGCTTAAACGATATTTGTAAGAAGCGGGTGTAACAGGATGGACGGAATTTCGGGTGACACTTCCCCAAAAAGTGCTAAGAAAACCTTCATAATTCGTTAATAAAATCTAATAGAAAAATGAACAAGTAACCTGATTTGCTGTGATACGATTGTGTCATGGCAGGTCAGGTTTTTTGATTTGCCGGTACAGGATGAAAATGTGGAGGATACGAGTGATGAACAGAAAATAGAAAATAGCAGTTTTTTTTGCTATGGATGGGAAAGGAGAAACTGAGGAGAAGAAGAGGAGTAAGAGATGGAAACTGCTCGATGCGACAGAGGTGATTTCCAATGGGATTGTAAGCCGGCTTGGGGCAAGATTGGGACGTTTTGTCTCCAAAAATTGAAATTGAGGGATGCAAAAAAGTATGCTATCATATATAATAAACTTTAACGAAAATACAGTTATCAGGAGGTAGCATATGATGAATCCGGCTTCCATCATGAAAATCATGAATGCGAAAAATAAATTTACCGAAAACCACCCGAAATTTGCGGCGTTTTTAAATACAGTTTTTTCCAGAGAGATTACGGAGGGAACGATTATTGAGATTACTGTGACAAGACCGGGCGAAGAGGCACTGACCACCAACATGAAGGTGAAACAGTCAGACCTTGACCTTTTGAATGAATTAAAAGACCTTGCAAAATAGAAAGGGGAAAACAATATGCAGAGTACAGCGCTTGGAAAGAGAATTTCCTGGAAAAAATGCGGAAACCGCGTTTTGATTCAGTTTGAAAAAGGAGAGGGAACGATTGAAATCCTTCGGAACGATATCATAAATGTATTTGTTCCCTATGAGACAAAGGAGCACCGCTCCAAGGCGATTGAAGGAAAGAAAACAGTTCCGACAGAGTATACCGTAACTGAGGAAGGTGACACACTTGCCATTTCAACGGACGCGCTTACCGCAAAAGTGTATGACAACCTTCTGATTGATTTTTATAAGGCAGACGGCACTCTTTTATGCGCAGATTACCGCGGAAAACGTACCGTGGGCGATGCCATTGACGAAGAGTACTTAGAGATGCTTCGCGCAGAGGGACATGATGTGTCGGACATGAGCAGCAGAGACCACCGGATTCAGGTGGTAAAGGCGATGGACGGCGACGAGAAGTTCTACGGACTTGGCGATAAGACCGGATTTTTAAATAAGCGCGATTACGAGTATGAGAACTGGAACTCCGATATTCCGCAGGCGCACAATGAAGATTACCGTGCCCTTTACAAGTCCATTCCGTTTTTAATCACCTTAAAGAAACAGGGTGTTTTCGGAATGTTCTTTGACAATACCTACAAGTCTTATGTCAACCTTGGAAAAGAAAACCAGAACTATTATTTCTACGGTGTGGAAAACGGAAATCTGGATTATTATTTTATCGTCGGAGATAAAATGACTGACGTAGTATCCGGATATACCTATCTGACCGGCACAACACCGATGCCGCAAAGATGGACGCTCGGCTATCACCAGTCCCGCTGGGGCTATGAAAACGCCGATGATATCCGTGACGTCGCAGAGCATTACAGAAACCTGCAGATTCCGTGTGATACGATTCATTTTGACATTGATTATATGGACGGTTACCGTGTCTTTACCTGGAATGAAGAAGCATTCGGAGCGCCGGGAGAGATTATCAAAGAAATCGGAAAGTCCGGCTATCATGCAGTTACCATTATTGACCCGGGTGTAAAGCTTGATGAAGGTTATTACATGTACGATGAGGGAATCGCCGGCGGATATTTTGCAAAGGATAAAGACGGGCAGGTTTACGTCAATGAAGTATGGCCGGGAGAAGCGGTTTACCCGGATTATGGAAATCCGAAAACAAGAGAGTGGTGGGCAGAAAAACAGAAATACCTGACCGATTTGGGCGTTTCCGGTGTGTGGAACGACATGAATGAGCCGGCAAGCTTCCGTGGAGAACTGCCACTCGATGTAGCTTTTACGGATGAAGACCGTCCGATAACCCATGCCGAAATGCACAATATTTACGGACATCTGATGGCAAAGGCAACTTATGAGGGATTAAAGGCTGCAAACGGCAGAAGACCGTTTGTCATTACAAGAGCCTGCTATGCAGGAAGCCAGAAATATTCGACCGTCTGGACCGGAGATAACCAGAGCCTCTGGTCCCATCTTCAGATGGCGATTCCGCAGTTATGTAACCTTGGTATGAGTGGAATTGCATTTGCGGGAACCGATATCGGAGGATTTGGCGCAGACTGTACCGGGGAACTTTTATGCCGTTGGGTGGAACTGGCAGCATTTGCACCGCTTTGCCGCAATCATTCCTCCAAGGGAAGCAAGCGTCAGGAGCCGTGGCGTTTTGGGGATACCTCCATCGCTATCCATAAAAAATTTATCGAGCTTCGATACCGTCTGCTTCCGTATTTGTATGATTTGTTCCATGTGTGCGAGGAGACCGGACTTCCGATTCTCCGTCCGTTAGTACTGCATTATCAGGACGATAAAGAAACCTGGAATTTAAACGGAGAATTTCTTGTCGGAGAAAATCTTTTAGTGGCACCTGTTACCGAGCAGGGAGCAACCAAAAAGATGGTTTATCTGCCGGAAGGAATCTGGTATGATTTTGAGACAAGAAAACGCTATGAAGGAAAACAGTATTATCTTGTAGATGCACCGCTAGATGTCTGCCCGATGTTTGTAAAGGAGGGCACAATTCTTCCGACTTATGAGGTACGGCAGGCAGTCGGAGAAGAGCCGTATGATACCTTAAAACTTCTGGTATTTCCGGGAGAGGGCACTTACGAGCACTATCAGGACAACGGATGTGATTTTGCATATCAGGACGGTGCCTACAATCTGTACCGTTTTACGTCAAAAGCCGATGGCACGGTAGAGACTAAAATGCTTCATGAGGGTTATGCTCCATATAAGAAAATTGAGACCATTTAAAGAAATGATATAGTGGAAGAGGTCTGGTTGCACTTTTTATTCTTTCAGGCATACGATATAAGGAAGTTACCTATAGGGAGTATAGAGTGGACTATAATCAGGAACAATTTTTCCGTATGCAGCAAAGCGGTTTGCGGCAAAATGCTCTGCCGAAGATGCCGTTTTATATGAGCTATCCGATGCAGAACCTGTATCTGACGGAAATGGAATATGAAAAAGATATTGAGCGCATGAAGGATTTATATCCGAAGGAAGCGAAACGCATTCTCGAATATGTGGAAGACGAATGTGACAAGATGGAATATGAGGGAAGCCTTATGTTCGACGAATATCCGGATAGACTGATGGTGGAGATGGTTGTAAACCGGATTTACGATAATATGCAAAGTGAAGATTCTGTAACAACGGAAGAATATTCAGGTAAAAAGGACAGACGGCCGCCGGGACCGGGAATGATGCCGCCACCGCCGCCAGGACCGGGCATGCCGCCACCACCGCCACCGCGGGATGACCCGATGAGAAGCCTTATCGGAGTTATTTTAAACAATGAAATGTACCGGAGACGGTGTCGTCACCGCCGTTGCAGACGCTGGTGGTAGGAACGGTAAGAAAAATACCTGTAGAAATGTATCATATGGGCGCCGCCGCGACAGAGATGTAAAAATCTTTGATGCGGCGGCATCTTTCAGACGTGCAGGGACACGCAATACAGAAAAAAGGAGGACATGATGTGCGAAAGGGATTAGTCAAGGCAGTTGTGCTGTTGTCTGTTTTTGTGCTGTCACTCATCTGCTTTGGCAGACTGGCAAATCATACGAATGAAGACCTTACGACAGAGATGGCGGATGCAACGCTGCCGGTGCTGTCGTTATATACACAGGGAAGGGAAATCAATGAGCTTCACGGCTATGTGTCCGAGATGGATGCTTCCTATATGCGTGATACAATTACACCGATTGGAGAAGACAGAATCCTTCCGATTACAATACAGACCTATCAGACGAATGTTGATACCATTTCTTACGAAATCAGAAGCCTTGATGCCAAACGTCTGATTGCGAATGCGCAGATGGATGCAACGGAGGAGAAAAAGGGCAGAATTGAAGCGGATTTGCAGATTCAGAATTTGCTGACGGAAGGGGAAGAATACCTTCTGATTATCAAGTTGTCAAATAAAGATACGGATGTTTATTATTATACCCGTATTATAGAGGCTGCGGACAGTCATGTAGATGAATGTCTGGCGTTTGTGCAGAACTTTCATGACAGCACATTTGACGCAGAAAAATTAGACGGGCTGTCAACTTACATGGAGCAGACAACCGCGGATAATGATACATTGCATACGGTTTCCCTTAATTCCAGCTTAAAACAGATTGGCTGGGCACAGTTTGAACCGAAAAAACTGACAGATCCGGTGGTGTCCGTCAAGGAGATTACCGATACGTATACAGTTGTAGTCCTTGATTATGTTGTGACAGGTGTCGGGGAGGAAGGACAGAGCGAGTATTATAATATAGAAGAATATTATCGGGTGCGTTACGCTTCCGGACAGATGTATCTGCTCAATTTTGAGCGCACGATGGACGAAATCTTCCGTGGTGAGAACAACAGTTTTTCCGGAAATTCGGTGTGGCTTGGAATTCGCGCAGAGGATGTCGACTATAAGACCAACGAGGCTGGAAACATCGTTACCTTTGTACAGGAAGGGGAACTGTGGTGTTACAACGTGCAGGAAAATACGCTTTCCAAAGTATTCAGCTTTCTGGGATATGAGGGCGTGGACACCAGGGAAAATTATGGTGAGCATGAGATTAAGACCGTCCGGATTGATGAAGCGGGAAGTGTGGATTATATCGTTTACGGTTACATGAACCGCGGCATTCATGAAGGACAGGTAGGAATTGCCATTTATCACTATGACAGCGTTGCAAATACCAACGAAGAACTTGTTTTTGTTCCGTCAGACCGTTCCTACGAGGTTATGAAGTCCGAACTGGGACAGCTGATGTATGTAAATGAGGGCGGAACCTTCTATCTGATGGTGGATGGAACGGTATATGGAATTGATATGAATACACTTGAAACAAGAGAACTAATCAGGGGACTTGAGAGTGGAAATTTTTCAGTGTCTGATTCGAACCGTTACGTTGCCTGGACAGATGGAACCGGAAAAGCGGAGACGATTCATGTCATGGATTTGGGAGATGAGAGTACCTTTGAAGTGGCAGAGAGCAGCACAGAGAGCTTAAAGCCGCTTGGATTTATGGGGGAAGATTTCGTATACGGTGTTGTGGAAAATACAGATATTTACCAGGATATGGCAGGAAATGAAATTTATCCGATGTGTCAGGTCAAGATTATTGATACAGCATCAAAAGAGCACGAGGAATTAAAAGTATACGAAAAAAGCGGATATTTCGTGTCTGGAATCGAGATTGAAGGATATACGATGTATTTAAACCGCATACAATACAACGGAACAGCTTATGTGGATGCGGAACAGGATATGATTATGAACCGGGAAGGGGACACCGGGAAAGTAGTGAGCGTAGATACAACAAGTTCGGAACGTAAGGAGCGGATGGTAGAACTTGTGCTGTCTCAGAATGTAAATAAAAAGGCACCGAAACTTCTGACTCCGAAAGAGACCATCTTAGAAGAGAGCAGGAATGTGACGTTAAAGGACGAGGATACAACGGAACGTTTCTATGTATATGTAAAAGGGGATGTACTGCTTTCAACGGAACGTGTTGCGGATGCGATTCTCAAGGCGAATGAGAATATGGGTGTGGTAGTGGATGACAGTCAGAATTATATCTGGAAGCGCTCAAGAAGCAGTGCTATGGCAATATCAGATGAGATTGTTGTAGGAACAGAGGATGAGGGCGCAGGAAGTATTGCACAATGTATCAATGCAATGCTTGAATCCAAAGAAATCAACATCAGTGTAAGTGCATTAATCGACGGCGGAGAGACACCAAAGGATATTTTAAAGAATACCATGAAGGATGTGCAGGTGCTTGATCTGACCGGATGCACCGTCGATGAGGTCTTATATTATGTGAGTTGTGGCAGTCCGGTATTTGCCATGACAGCAAGCAACGAGGCGGTTCTTGTGGTTGGATATGATGCATCGAATATCACGGTGTTTGACCCGGCAATCGGTAAAACGAGAAAACAGGAAACGGAAGAAGCCGATTTAGTTTTCTCAGAAGCTGGAAACGTTTTCTTTACTTATCTGGATTAAAAGGGCAGGAAACGGCATGAAAAAATGCCTAAAAAAACAGAACGCAAATGCAAAACTTTGTTGAGGTTTCACGGATTTTTGGCAGATGTATTGCAAATTGTGGCGGTATGGGGTATATTTTGAGAAGTACTTGAAAGAGGATGAGGAAGGAAAAATGAGTAGAAAAGAAGTAGTGATATCAGACGTTTCTGAAGAACACGATAATCCGATTGCTGAACTTGTTCAGGTGGCTTGTAGATTCGACAGTGAAATCACATTAGAGAGTGATAACCGCAGAATCAACGCAAAGAGTATTATGGGAATTATGGCCTTCAATCCTTCCAAGGGCATGAAGGTGAACATCGTGGCGGAAGGAAATGACGAACGGGAAGCATTAGTTGCAATGGAGAAATTTTTAGTGTGTGAGTAAAAATCAGGAGGGGACTCATATGGAAAAGAAATCAACAAAGCCAAACGTAAGTACCGTGACAAAGAATGTTGCTGCGAAGGCGGCAGAACCTGTAAAAGCAGTAGAGCCTGTAAAAGCAGCAGAACCTGTAAAGGCAGTTGAACCTGTAAAAGCAGCGGAAACAAAGGCAGTTGTCGAGAAGAAAGCCGAGGAGATTGCTGCAGGGGTTACAGAAGTAAAGAAAGCAGCAGGCAGAGTAAAGGAAAAGGCAACAAAGAAGACAAGAGCGGCTAAGGCAGCAAAAGCAGCATTAAAGCCGGAAATTTTTGTTCAGTTCCAGGATAAAGAAGGCATCGTGGAAGAGGCAGTGGAGAAGGCAAAAGCACAGTTTGTTGCAGAAGGACACAGAGAGTCTTCCATTAAGTCACTTCGTGTATACTTAAAACCGGAGGATGGAGCTGCATACTATGTTATCAATGACAAAATTGCAGGAAGAGTAGATTTATTCTAAGCTACATATTTATTTCATACAAAAAAGGCTGCGCACCAGGAAATGAGTGCGCAGCCTTTTTTTGTATGTGCGCCTTGCGGCGCACATCTTAAGTCAGCTTTTATTAAGAAAGTTCACCTGCTTTGTAGCGGGATATAAGTTTCTGAATTCTGTCATATGGATTTAATAAGTCGCTGATGGAGCTGTCATGATTTAACGTATCAATAATATAGGCAATGTACTTGCTCATATCGCAATTGATGTAGTAAGGTCTGGATAAAAGCTCCGGAGTCTGGTAAGTCAGGTTGGTCGTTACGACTTTGTAAATGATACCGTCCTCTACTGCCTTGTCAAACTTCTCAAGACCGTTGGTGAAAAGACCGAAGGTTGCAACGACAAAGATACGGTTCGCTTTCCGTTTCTTAAGCTCAGTTGCTACATCAATCATGCTCTCACCGGAGGAAATCATATCATCAATAATGATAACATCTTTTCCTTCTACAGAAGAACCAAGGAATTCATGTGCAACAATCGGGTTACGTCCATCTACAATCTTACTGTAATCTCTGCGTTTGTAGAACATACCCATATCAAGACCAAGAACGTTTGCAAGGTAAACGGCACGGTTTGTACCACCTTCGTCCGGGCTGATAACCATCATATGGTCATTGTCAATCTGCAAATCTTTTACAGTGCGGCAGATGCCCTTGATAAACTGGTAAGCCGGCTGTACGGTCTCGAATCCTTTTAACGGGATTGCATTCTGAACACGCGGGTCGTGTGCATCGAATGTAATAATGTTATCAACGCCCATAGCAGTAAGTTCCTGAAGAGCCAGTGCACAGTCTAAGGATTCACGGGCAGTACGCTTGTGCTGGCGGCTTTCGTACAGGAATGGAATGATTGCGGTGATACGGCGTGCTTTTCCGCCTACAGCAGCGATAATACGCTTTAAGTCTGCGTAGTGGTCATCCGGGGACATATGGTTTTCGTAACCGCAGACAGAATAGGTCAGGCTGTAGTTTGTGACATCTACCATAAGATAGAGGTCATAACCTCGTACCGACTCCTTAATGACACCTTTTGCCTCTCCTGTACCGAAACGGGGAATGTCGGTGGAGATGATATAGGAATCACGGTGGTAGCCTTTGAATGCAGGGTCTTCAATGTGCTTAATCTGGCGTGTTGCTCTCCAGCCGGCCAGATATTTGTCGACCTTGGTTCCTAACTCAAGACAGCTCTTTAAGGGAATGAGTCCAAGTGTGCCGTCAGGCATGGTTTCTAAGTTTCTTTCATCGTTTGGCATGAATGGGTTCCTCCATAAAATGATATATATTCAATAGATTACTCTAGTGAATGCTTTTTGCCGGCATGGTTTTCTTTAAAATGCGGATATCCGCACCAAAAAGTTTGATAAGTGTGTACTTGCTGGTAATGCGGGAGAGCACACGCTCCGAATAGAGATCTGCAATCTGGTTTAATCCAAGATTTGTAGAAATAATCGTGGACTTGTTTCGCAGAATCCGTTCATTTAAGCATAAGAACAGCTGTGAAGTGGTAAAGGAGTTGGAAAACTCCGTTCCCAGATCATCGATAATCAGTAAATCACAGTCAAATATATTGCGGTGTGCAATGAGAGCATCCTCGTCCTTGTCAAACACACCCTTGCTTAATATATCAAATAATTGAAACGCCGTAAAGTAAATTACAGAATGTCCTTCATCCATTAGTTCCTTTGCAATGCAGTTGGAAAGAAAGGTCTTTCCAATCCCCGTGTTTCCGTAGAAACATAGGTTGGCTGCTTCCCCACCCTTATTAAACCCGGAAATAAAAGCGCGGCATTTATCGTAAGCACTTTTGGCGGCATCGAGAGAGGAAAGGCCGGTTGCGGAATCCTTTACCTCGTCGGAATAATAGTCGAAGGAAAAATGGTCAAAATTTTCGTTTGTAAGAATATCTTTTAAGTTTGATTGTGTATAAACTAAGTCAATGGCTGCCTGTTTAAAACAATGACAGCGCTTCTGACCGATATATCCGGTGTCTTTGCAGTCCTTACAGGTGTAGACCGGTTCAAAAAAATCCGCCGGGAAGCCGGCTTTGGTTAAAAGGTCTTCTTTTTCTGCATGGAAAGCGGCAATCTGCTGTTTTAAAGTAGAGAGAGCTTCCTTATCACCGTCTAGGAGTTTTGCAGCCTGGGCGACAGAGCAGGAAGCGATGGCATCATCGATTTCCTTAAGCCGTGGAATCTTGCGGTAAGCTTCTTTGGCACGCAGCTCGGTAATCCTCTGGTTGCGGAGCTGTCTGGCGTTATATTCCCGTATCAGTTCGCCATATTGTGAATTATTAAGCGGCATGAATCAGATCCTCCCAAATCATCGGCTTCCGGTAGAAAGCAACATACGCTCCATTTCGTTGTAATCGTAAGAACGCTGTTCGAAATTGTTGAATTTATTTTTGGCTGTTGTGTTTGCAGAAGCAGCATTTGCGGTGGAAGAAGGCTTTTTGCGGCTCTGGAACTCAGCGTCTAAGCGGGCAATATCAGCCGGGCTTTTGACATCTTTTTTCAGCCAGTTCGTGAGGATGGAATCCGTATACTCGAAGCTTGGCTGGTGCGTTGCCTGAATGGTGCGCTGGCAGGCTTCGGAGATAAGCTCGGAGGAAAAACCGTAGGTGTTTTTCCACTTATCAATAAATGCGGTCTCGGCAGGGACCAGATTGCGTCCGGTAATGCCCAGTGCTCTCATGACGGTAAAATAAGTCTGGTTGTGCAGGTTCGATGCCTGTTTTGCCTGTTCTACAGAAGTAATATCATCCTCTGCCCAGCGAAGAGCAACCTTTTCTATGTAACGGATGCTGGTGTGTCCCTTGCTTACACAGTATTCTACCAGATATTCGATTAAATCCGTGGAAAAACCAAGTCCGTCATAAAAATATAAAATCGTATCCGTATCAGTTGGAGTTAAAGTCCTGCCAAGATAACGCTCTGTGATAAAGAGCAGCTCAGTCGCATCCTCACTCTGGGTAAAGGCGAGAATATCGTCGGCGGTGTAGCTCTTGCGTGCCGGAGCGGCATCGTCTGCTTCCGGTTCCATCACAGCTTCCTCCGGTCTGGCATCCGCTGTGACAGCCGTGCTGTCTGTAGGAACATCTTTTGTGGCAGATGGCACGGAGTCTAGAAGATAGACACCGGTCAGGTTGTTCTGGCTGTCGTATTCCAGACGCAGAAGGTGCATGCGCTCCCAGTAGCTTAACGCACGTCGGATATCCTTTTCTGTATGCTCGAAACGGTCTGCAATGGAGGAAATCGAGAAGGCTGCTTCAGGTGCGTTCATCAAGCGTAGCAGATACAGGTAAATTTTCACGAATTCTCCGTTAGCATCTGTCATATATTCATCAATGAAAATATTGGAAACGCTGGTGGCGGAGGTGGTACTGTCACTGTGCAGCGTAATTTTTCCCATAAATTGAAAACCTCTTTCCTTTTCTAACTGCCCCAAATTATAGCACAGGAATTGCGAAAAGAGAAGTACAAATTCTTTCCAAACCCAGCAAAATCAAGGGTTGACAAAATTGTGGATAATGTGGATAAAATTGTGGTTTATTTTTTAAATCAAAACGGAATTCAGCAGAAAACGGTTTCTGAAGAGTTATTTCCGGTAAAATTGCCATTGTGGAAAAAGGTATGTTATGTAAACAAGAAAATCCACATTCAAAAGTTGAGGTTTTCCCCAATTGAATGTGGATAATGTGGATAAGTTAGTGGATTAATAAGTCTTCCCCAACATTTACGATATCTCCGGCACCCATAGTTATCAACAGGTCTCCGTTCATACATTTTTTTGATAAAAATTGTTCAATTTCGTCGAAATTAGGAAAATAGTAGCATTCCGTGCCGTTTTCTTTAAGCTTTTCGAGTAAATCCTTAGAAGAAATTCCGTAGGTATTCTTCTCACGCGCAGCATAAATGTCGGCGAGAACAACGACATCTGCCGCAGAAAGGACTCTGGCGAAGTCATCCAGAAAAGCCTTCGTGCGGGAATAGGTATGCGGCTGGAACGCAAGAATAAGGCGCTTATGTGGATAATTGGCAGCAGCGGTTAAGGTTGCGGCAATCTCGGTCGGATGGTGTGCATAATCATCGATGACAGTGACACCGTCAAAGCTGCCCTTATACTGGAATCTGCGGTCAGCGCCTCCGAAGGCAAGAAGTCCGGCGGCAATTGCTTCCTTGGAAATGCCAAGCTCAAGGCAAAGCGCAATCGCTGCCAGTGCGTTGCAGACATTGTGCATTCCTGGAATATTTAAGGTGACGGTTAAAAGCTTTGTATTACCCTGCATTGCTGTGAAGGTTGCACATGCTTTTTCATTAAAGGAAATATCTGCCGGATGAAATTCACAGTGCTCGGAGAGACCGAAGGTGTGGACCTCCTGTGTGAGTCCTGCGGTGAGTTCCTCACAGTTTTCAATGTCGCCGTTGACAAGAATCATTCCGTCCGGTTTGGTGTTGGATGCAAAATGATGGAATGAATTGCGGACATCCTGAATATCTTTAAAAAAGTCGAGATGCTCTGCTTCTACATTTAAGATAATGCTGTACTTCGGATAAAAATGCAGAAAACTGTTGGTGTATTCACATGCTTCCGCTACAAAATAGGAAGATTTTCCGACACGGAGATTTCCGTTAATGGCTTTTAAAATTCCACCGACGGTAATCGTAGGGTCACATGCTGCGGTCAGAAGAATCTGGCTGATCATGGAAGTTGTCGTGGTCTTTCCGTGTGTGCCGGCAACCGCGATGGAATTGCGGTAATTGTCCATAATCTGTCCTAAGAGTTCTGCACGGCTTAACATTGGAAGACCAAGTTCCTTGGCACGGACAAACTCCGGGTTATCCTGGGCAATTGCTGCGGTATAAACAACAAGCTGTACGCCATCTGTGATATTTTCGGCACGCTGGCCATAAAAAACGGTGACGCCAAGCTCTGACAAATGCCTTGTGAGTTCGGATTCTTTTGCATCGGAGCCGGAAATGGTGAAATGTTCTTTTAAAAGAATTTCTGCGAGACCGCTCATACTGATGCCGCCGATTCCGATGAAGTGAATATGTATGGGTTCATGAAAATTAATGGTATACATGATAATTACCTGCCTGTCTGTCTGTTTTACTGTTTCCAAAGCTAATTATAACCTTATATTATTAATTTGCAAATTATTTTGGGAGAAAATCTTTTCGACAGAAATCGGAAAGTGATGTCAGGGCATAGGAAATTAATACCGGACTTTGTGTGAAATGTCAAAAAAAAGCAAAAACAATAAAAAAAATTGTGAAAAATAATATACACGAACAAAAGAATGTGATACAATTTAACTATGAGGGGAGTAGCTCAGACTAGAAATGACGAGAGGTGATTGACGTGATTCGTAAAGAAATGATTGCAATGTTACTGGCTGGTGGACAGGGAAGCCGCCTCGGTGTGCTTACCGCAAAGGTTGCCAAGCCTGCAGTTGCTTTCGGCGGAAAGTATCGTATTATTGATTTCCCGCTCAGCAATTGCATCAATTCCGGTATCGACACGGTTGGTGTATTGACACAGTATCAGCCACTTCGGCTGAACAGCCATATCGGAATTGGTATTCCATGGGATCTTGACCGGAATAATGGAGGTGTGACGGTTCTTCCGCCATACGAGAAGAGTGATAACAGCGAATGGTATAGTGGAACCGCAAATGCAATTTTCCAGAATATGCGTTATATGGAGACTTATGAGCCGGAGTATGTGCTGATTTTATCAGGAGATCACATTTACAAGATGGATTATGAAGTCATGCTTGATTTCCATAAGGAGAACAATGCGGATGTGACAATTGCCACAATGCCGGTTCCGATGGAAGAAGCAAGCCGTTTTGGAATTGTGATTGCAGATGAGAATAAGAAAATCATGGAGTTTGAGGAGAAACCGGAGCATCCGAGAAGCAACCTTGCATCCATGGGTATTTACATATTCAGCTGGAAGGTCTTAAAAGAAGCGCTTTATGCGATGAAAGACCAGAGCGGCTGTGATTTTGGAAAGCATATTATCCCATATTGCCATGAGAACAAGAAGCGGCTGTTTGCCTATGAGTTTAACGGTTACTGGAAGGACGTAGGAACCCTTGGTTCTTATTGGGAAGCCAATATGGAGCTGATTGACCTGATTCCGGAATTTAACCTTTATGAGGAATACTGGAAGATTTATACCAAGAGTGAGATTATCGAGCCACAGTATCTTTCCGCAGATTCCGTTGTGGAGCGTAGTATTGTAGGAGAGGGCTCTGAGATATATGGCCAGATTTACAATTCTGTGATTGGACCTGGTGTTACGGTTGGAAGGGGAACGGTCATCCGTGATTCCATCATTATGAAAGGCACCACACTCGGCGAGAACACGACGGTGGATAAGGCAATTATCGCAGAGAATTGTCAGATTGGTTCCGATGTGCATCTTGGAGTCGGCGAGGAGGCACCGAACAAGCTCAATGCCAGCATTTATGCCTTTGGTCTTGCAACAATCGGTGAGGATTCCGTGATACCGGACCATGTTTCAGTTGGCAAGAACACAGCAATTTCCGGCGTGACGGATAAAGAAGATTACCCGAATGGAATTCTTGAAAGCGGTGAAGTAATCATTAAGGCAGGTGACTCAGTATGAAGGCAATAGGAATTATTTTAGCTGGCGGAAATAACAGCCGCATGCAGGAATTATCCAATAAGAGAGCAATTGCAGCGATGCCGGTAGGCGGATGCTTCCGGTGTATTGACTTTGCATTAAGCAACATGAGCAATTCCCACATTCAGACGGTAGCAGTGCTCACACAGTACAGTGCACGTTCCCTGAATGAACATTTAAGTTCCTCCAAGTGGTGGGATTTCGGAAGAAAACAGGGTGGACTGTTTGTTTTCAATCCGACTGTGACGGTGGACAACAGCTGGTGGTATCGTGGTACGGCGGATGCCATGTACCAGAACATCAACTTTTTAAAGAAACGTCATGAACCTTACGTCATCATCACCAGTGGTGACTGTGTATACAAGATTGATTACAACAAGGTGCTTGATTACCATATGGAGAAGAAGGCAGATATTACCGTAGTCTGCAAGGATATGGCTCCGGATGTGGATGTAAGCCGTTTTGGTGTGGTCAAGATGAACGAGGATGCCCGGATTATCGAATTTGAAGAGAAGCCGATGGTATCCCAGTCCAATACGATTTCCACCGGAATCTATGTCGTGCGAAGAAGACAGTTGATCGAGATGCTTGAGCGCAGTGCGGAGGAAGACCGCTGGGACTTTGTTACTGATATTCTGATCCGCTACAAGAACATGAAGCGTATCTATGGTTATAAGATGAAGGAATACTGGAGCAACATTGCGACAGTAGATTCTTATTACCAGACAAATATGGATTTCTTAAAGCCGGAAGTGCGCAAGTACTTCAGCGCAGAACCAAAAATCTATTCCAAAGTGGATGATTTGCCGCCGGCAAAATACAATACCGGGTCGGATGTGCGCAACAGTCTGATTTCCAGTGGATGTATCATCAACAGCAAGGTGGAAAATTCCATCCTGTTTAAGAAGGTCTTTGTTGGAAAGAACTGCGTGATTAAGAATTCGATTATTCTTAACGATGTCTATATTGGGGACAACACGCATATTGAAAACTGTATCGTGGAGAGCCGTGATACGCTCAAAGCCAATACGTATTATTGCGGAGACAATGGAATCAAGATTGTCTACGAGAACAATGACCGGTACGTTTTATAGGACACAGGTATCTACTATATTATAAGGGACAGAGCAACGAAGGGGGACATGAGATATGCAGATTACGGATGTAAGAATCAGAAAAGTAGAAAAAGAAGGCAAGATGAAGGCAGTGGTATCGATTACGATTGATGAGGAATTTGTTGTTCACGATATCAAGGTGATAGAAGGGGAAAAGGGATTGTTTATTGCAATGCCAAGCCGTAAGGCAGCAGATGGGGAATACCGTGACATTGCACATCCAATCAATTCCGACACCAGAGACCGGATTCAGAAACTGATTCTTGAAAAATATCAGGAGATGCTTGATTCTGAGGCATAAGTTTCCGTTGCATTTAAACAGGTACAGCAGTTTGGGATTCAGAAAGCAGAATGTTTTCTGAATCCCATTTTATTTTGTGCAAAAAAGACTTGTAAATTCTAGAAAGTTTTGTAAAATGTAACATTAGAGTAATTGCGCGAAACGGGAGGAAGACAGATGGAACAGTTAAAAGCGGTAATCCTTGCAGCCGGAAAAGGAACACGAATGAAATCAGATTTGCCGAAAGTAGTACATACCATTGAGGGAAAATGTCTGGTGGACTATGTCATCGATGCGGCAATTGAGGCTGGGGCGGATGATATCTGCCTTGTTCTCGGCTATAAATATGAAGTGGTAAGAGAGTCCATGATGCACAAAGATGTGCGCTATGTATTGCAGGAACAGCAGCTTGGAACCGGTCACGCGGTAAAATGTGCAAAAGATTTTTTAGGCGATGAGGGACAGACACTGATTCTTTTTGGTGATACGCCGTTAATTACGGCAGCTACCTTAAAGCGGTTAAAAGAGTATCATGAAAAGAAAAAGAATACGGTGACGGTGCTTTCTGCGATGATAGAAGACCCGACCGGATATGGAAGAATCATAAGGGATACGGACGGCAATTTTGTCAGGAGCGTGGAGCATAAGGATGCAAATGAGGCAGAGTTACAGTCTAAGGAGATTAATTCCGGAATGTATATTTTTGAGACAAAAGAACTGCGGGAAGCGTTAGAGAAAATTCAGCCGAACAATGCACAGGGCGAATATTATCTGCCGGATACGCTCACAATCATAAAGGACAAAGGACTTCGTGTGGATGCATTTGCACTTGATGACCCGGAGGATATTACCGGAGTTAATGACCAGGAGCAGTTAAAGTCAGCCGGTATTGTAATCAGACGCAGAAAGGCGAGAAAAAAATGATTCTGATAGTAGGTCTCGGAAATCCGGGAAAGCAGTACGAGCATACCAGACATAACGTTGGATTTGATGTCATAGACGTGATGGCGGACAAATATAATATCAGTGTCACGGAGAAAAAACACAAGGCGCTCTGCGGCAAGGGCATCATAGAGGGACAGAAGGTCGTGCTTGCAAAACCGCAGACGTTTATGAACTTAAGCGGGGAAAGCGTGGCAGAGCTTTTAAATTTTTATAAATCGGATCCAGAAACGGAGCTTATTGTTATATTTGATGATATCAGCCTGGCACCGGGAAATATCCGTGTGCGCAAAAAAGGAAGCGCCGGCGGACATAACGGAATCAAGAATATCATTGCAATGACAGGAACCCAGAATTTTATGCGCATCAAAGTCGGAGTCGGGGAAAAACCGGCGGGATGGGACCTTGCCGACCATGTGCTCGGACATTTTGACGCGGCTGACCGCAAACTTGTGGAGAGCGCCATGGAGGACGCCATGGGTGCAGCAATCCTGATGATGCAGGGAGAAGCGGATAAGGCAATGAATGATTATAATCGAAAAAAGCAGGAGGACTAGGTGGAAACATTTCGGAAACCTTTAGCAGAGCTGAAGGAATTTGAAGAGCTTGAGCACGCATTGCAGACTCTTACGGGCGTCGTACAGCTTGCCGGCTGTATCGATGCCGCAAAACCGCATATCATGTACAGTTGTAACAATGGTTCTGGCAGCAGAATCATTGTTACTTTTCATGAACAGAAAGCAAGGGAACTGTGCGAAGAGTACAGGTTCTTTGACCCAAACGCGGTCTATTATCCGGCAAAAGATATTCTTTTTTATCAGTCAGATATCCGCGGCAATGTTATGACGGCAGAACGGATAAATGCGCTTAAAATGCTTGCAGAGGAGAAAAACTGTACCATTATAACTACATTCGACGCACTTATGAATCCGATGCCGGAACCGGAAAAATTTATCCAGTCAGTGATTCCAATTGCAGTGGGAGATGTGATATCCTTAGAAGAATTGTCCGCGCAGCTTGCAGCATTAGGGTATGAAAAAAATTACCAGGCGCAGACGATGGGAGAATTTTCGGTGCGCGGTGGAATTGTAGATATTTTTCCACTGACGGAGGACAATCCGTACCGCATTGAGCTCTGGGGAGATGAGGTGGATTCCATCCGTTCCTTTGATGCGGAAAGTCAGCGTTCCATTGAAAATCTCGAAAAAGTGTCCATTTATCCGGCGTGCGAGCTGGTGCTGACCAAAGAGGAACGGGAAGCCGGAATTGCACGCATTTTAAAAGAAGCGGAAGTGGTTTCTGCAAAATTGCGCAAAGAGATGAAGACCGAGGAGGCGTACCGGGTGAAATCCGCAGCCGAGCAGCTTGCGGAGGAGGCAGGCGAGCTTGCCATAAATGCCGGACTGGATGCCTATTTGTCTTATTTTTGTGAGAAACGGGTGTCGCTTCTTGATTATTTTGACAAAGAACAGACGATTATTTTTCTGGATGAGGCGGCACGCTTGATTGAGCGCGGAACTTCCACGGAGACGGAATTTTCGGAGAGCATGAAACAGAGACTTGAGAAGGGCTATATTCTTCCGGGACAGATGCGGGAGCTGTTCTCCTGCGCAGAAATTCTTGCAAAGATAGAAGAACGCAAATGCGTGGCGCTTGTCGCATTGGATATGAAAAATAAATATCTGGATTTGAAGCTGCGCCTTAGCATGGAAACGCGGACTGTGAATCCCTACAACAATAGTTTTGAACTTCTCGTGCATGATTTGGAACACTACAAGAAAAATGGGTTCCGGGTGGTGCTGCTTTCCGGCTCTAAGACGAGGGCGAAACGTCTTTCTGAGGATTTGATGGGAGAGGGGTTAAGCGCTTTTTATTCAGAAGATTTTGACCATGAGGTAAAGCCCGGCGAAATCATGGTGGGATATGGCAAACTGAAAAAAGGGTTTGAGTATCCGATGATTAAGTTCGTCGTGATATCCGAGAGCGATATTTTCGGCGGAGAAAAGAAGAAAAAGAAACACCGCAGGCTTTACGAAGGAGAAAAGATTGCCAGCTTTACCGATTTGAATATCGGAGATTATGTGGTGCATGAGAATCATGGACTTGGCATTTACCGCGGAATCGAAAAGATTGAGGTTGATAAGACGGTCAAGGATTATATCAAGATTGAATATGCCGGGGGCGGAAATCTGTATATCCTTGCGACGCAGTTAGAGCTGATTCAAAAATATGCCGGAGCGGACGCGAAAAAGCCGAAGCTAAATAAATTAGGCGGGCAGGAATGGAATAAGACCAAGACCAGAGTGCGCGGTGCGGTAAAAGAGATTGCCGGGGAACTGGTAGAACTTTATGCGGCGCGTCAGAGCAAGAGTGGGTTTGTATACGGGCCGGATACGGTATGGCAGAGGGAATTTGAAGAAATGTTCCCGTTTGAGGAGACAGAGGACCAGGAGCTTGCCATTGAAGCGACCAAGAAGGATATGGAAAGCACCAAGATTATGGACCGTCTGATTTGCGGTGACGTGGGCTACGGAAAGACGGAGATTGCAATCCGTGCGGCATTTAAGGCAGTGCAGGATGGCAAGCAGGTGGCATTTTTAGTGCCGACAACGATTCTCGCGCAGCAGCACTATAACAATTTTGCACAGCGCATGAAGGATTTTCCGGTAAATGTAGACCTTTTATGCCGTTTCAGAAGCAGTGCGGAGCAGAAAAAGACGATTGAAGGCTTGAAAAAAGGCAGCGTGGACATCATTATCGGCACGCACCGGCTGCTGTCAAAAGATGTGGTATACAAAGATTTGGGGCTTTTAATGATTGACGAGGAGCAGCGTTTCGGCGTCACGCACAAGGAAAAAATCAAGCAGCTCAAAAAGGATGTGGATGTGCTGACCCTTACGGCAACACCGATTCCAAGAACACTTCATATGAGCCTGATTGGAATCCGCGACATGAGCGTATTAGAAGAGCCGCCGATGGACAGACTTCCGATTCAGACCTATGTGATGGAGTATAACGAGGAGCTTGTGCGGGAGGCAATTTCGAGGGAACTTGCCAGAGGCGGACAGGCGTACTATGTCTATAACCGCGTAAAAGAGATTGCGGATGTGGCAGCAAAGATTGGAGAGCTTGTGCCAGAGGCAAATGTGGCGTATGCCCATGGGCAGATGAAGGAGACGGAGCTTGAAAATATCATGTACCGTTTTATCAACGGTGAAATTGATGTTTTAGTTTCTACTACAATTATAGAGACTGGACTTGATATCTCAAACGTCAATACGATGATTATCCACGATGCGGATAACATGGGACTTTCACAGCTTTATCAGCTCAGGGGAAGAGTGGGACGCTCGAACCGTACCGCCTACGCATTCTTGATGTATAAGCGGGATAAGATGCTTAAGGAAGTCGCGGAAAAGAGATTAGCGGCGATTAAAGAGTACACGGAGCTTGGAAGCGGCTTTAAAATTGCGATGCGCGACCTTGAAATCCGCGGAGCCGGAAATCTTTTAGGTGCCGAACAGCACGGGCATATGGAGGCGGTCGGCTATGACCTTTACTGCAAGATGTTGAACGAAGCGGTAAAAGAGGCAAAGGGAGACACAGTCGGAGAGCATTTTGATACGTCAATTGACATTACAATTGACGCATATATTCCGATGGGATACATTCCGAATGAGGTGCAGAAACTCGATATTTATAAGCGGATTGCAGACATTGAGACCGAGGAAGAGACAGAGGAGATGCTCGAGGAGTTAATCGACCGTTTCGGAGACCCGCCGAAGTCGGTGGAAAATCTGCTTTACATTGCAAGAGTGAAATCAAAGGCGCATGCGCTTTATATGACCGAGGTGGCGCAGAAGGGGGATTCCCTGAAGTTTACGCTGTATGAAAAGGCGAAACTTGATGTGGCACGGATTCCGGAGTTTGTGGCATCATTTGGAAGTGATTTGAAGTTTACGATGGATGCAAAGGCACCGTATTTTAGTTACCTGTTCCGGAAAAATTCCAGGGACAAAGGTGTGGAAGCCCAGGAAGCCTTGGAGCAGTTTTTAAACAGGGCGGGAGAAATGCTGCTGCAAAAGCCCGAGGAACCTGTGTGAAAAAAGTATGAAAGTAGTTGCGGCTTTTGGGAAAAAGCACTATAATAGAGCAAGTGATTTTTATGAGAAGATGAAAAGCAGGAGGAACCTATGAGAATCAGGAAAATAACCGCAGGATTACTTGGCGGTGTGATGGCGGCATCCATTCTGGCCGGATGCGGCGGTATTAATAAAGACGAAGTGGTGGCAACATTTAATGACCAGGAGATTACACTTGGGGTTGCCAATTTTGCTGCACGTTTACAGCAGGCGACTTACGATGATTTTTATACCATGTATTTTGGTGAAAAAGTCTGGTCCACCGATATGTACGGACAGGGAACCACAATGGAGGAGAGCCTTAAGAGCAACAGTATTAAAGGAATCCAGGCAATGTATACATTAAATGCTCATGCAGACGAATATAACATTGCTTTAACCGATGAGGAGAAAGCTGCAATTACAAAGGCGGCTGAGACTTTTATTGCAGATAACAGCAAAGAGGCACTTGATGCGATGGGCGCAACCAAGGAAATCGTAGAAGAGTATTTAAGCCTTGCAACGATTCAGACTCATATGTATGATGCCATCATTGCTGAGGCTGATACCGAGGTGAGCGACGAAGAGGCAAACACCAGCTCTTACAGCTATGTGACGGTTTCTAAGACTTCCACGACAGATGCAGACGGCAACACTGTTACCTATACAGAGGATGATTTAAAGCTGCTTGCGACGCAGGTAGAGGCATTTGACGAGGATGCAAAAGAAAATGGACTTGAGTCTGCCGCAGAGACAGCAGGATATACCGTTTCGACAGGTACGTTTACCGCAGATACCGATTCTATTGACGAGGCAGTTTTAACTGCATTACAGGGATTAGATGAGGGTGAAGTTTCCGATTTGATTGAACTTGACAGCAGCTATTATGTGGTACGTCTTGATGCAAAGACAGATGCCAAGGCAACCGAGGAGACAAGACAGAGTATTATCAGCGAGCGCCAGAGCGACCATTACAGCGAGGTTTTAAGCGGATGGGAAGACAGCTCAACCTGGACTTTGAATGAGAAAGTATGGGCGAAAGTCAGCTTTGACAACCTGTTTACAACTGCAGAAGAAAGCACAGAAGCAGCAGGGGCTACAGAGTCCGCAGCAGATACAACCGAACAGTAAAAAGATTAGGAAAAAGAGGCTTCTGTGTAAGACGGAGGCCTCTTTTTGGATGTATAAAGCAAAGGGAATACGAGAAAACTATGGAAGGAAACAGCGCAGATGAAAAATAATAATATCGTATTGATTGGAATGCCGGGTGTGGGAAAAAGCACCATCGGTGTGATTCTTGCAAAAGTGCTTGGATATCAGTTTGTCGATGCAGACCTGGTGATTCAGAAGGAAGAGGGAAAACTGCTGCGGGAGATTATTGCAGAGGTCGGAACGGATGGCTTTATTGAAGTGGAAAACCGGGTAAATGCGGGACTTATGGTAGAACATTCCATTATTGCCACAGGCGGAAGTGTTGTCTATGGGGCAGAAGCGATGGAACATCTGAAGAAGATTGGAACGGTTATTTACCTGAAACTTCCATATGAGGAACTGCGCGTGAGACTGCATGATATCAAAGGGCGCGGTGTCGTGCTAAGAGAGGGACAGACTTTTCTTGATTTGTACAAAGAGCGTGTGCCTCTTTATGAGAAATATGCGGATCTGACGGTGGATGAAAGCGGATGCAGTGTGGAACAGACGGTGGAAAAGATACTCGGTTTAAAAGAGCAGTTCAGTAACAAAAGAGAAGGAAGCGAATAAAATATTGGTAGCAGAGTGTGAGCTGTATCAGTGGAGCAATGATTTGTGTTTGCAAATGCCGGAATAAATGGTATACTATTGACAAAATAAATGTAAGACTGTTATAATTACGAATTTGTAGAGATTGTTCATAGAGGTGTGAAATGGAACAGTATGTAATTAAAGGAGGCAATCCGTTAGTTGGCGAAGTGGAAATCGGCGGTGCAAAGAACGCAGCGCTTGCGATTTTATCTGCGGCTGTCATGACGGATGAGACCGTTACAATAGAAAATATACCAAATGTCAGAGATACAAATATTCTGCTCAATGCGATTGCGGAGATTGGTGCAAAGGTAGAGCGGTTAGATGCGCATACCGTGAAAATCAACGGGTCTTTTATCCGGGATCTCAATGTCGACAATGAATTTATCCGCAAAATCCGTGCGTCTTATTATCTGATTGGAGCACTTTTAGGCAAATACAAGCATGCAGAAGTGGCACTTCCGGGTGGATGCGATATCGGAAGCAGACCGATTGACCTTCATTTGAAGGGATTTCGTGCGCTTGGTGCGCAGGTGGAGATTGGTCACGGACTTGTGATGGCATCCGCAGAGAAGCTGACCGGAACGCATATTTATATGGATAAGGTTTCCGTAGGAGCTACGATTAATATTATGATGGCAGCAGCGATGGCAGAAGGAAAAACGACCATTGAGAATGCAGCAAAAGAGCCGCATGTCGTAGATGTGGCGAATTTCTTAAACAGCATGGGTGCAAATATCCGCGGAGCGGGAACCGATGTTATCCGTATCGTGGGTGTTGAGAAGCTGCATCAGACAGAGTACTCCATCATTCCGGATCAGATTGAAGCAGGAACGTTTATGCTTGCGGCAGCAGCGACCAAGGGAGACGTGACGGTTAAGAATGTTATCCCGAAGCACTTAGAGGCAATCAGTGCCAAGTTATTAGAGGTGGGCTGTGAAGTACAGGAATTTGATGATGCGGTGCGTGTAGTGGCATCAAAGCCGTTACGGCATACACAGGTGACAACGTTGCCATATCCGGGATTTCCGACTGATATGCAGCCGCAGATGGCGGTTGTGCTTGGAATTGCAGACGGAACGAGTACCGTGACAGAGAGCATTTTTGAGAACCGCTTCAAATATGTGGACGAAATGACAAGAATGGGCGCAAACATCAAGGTGGAGAGCAACATTGCGATAATCAGCGGTGTGGAGCGTTACACCGGAGCGAGAGTCAATGCACCGGATTTACGTGCAGGAGCAGCGCTTGTCATTGCAGGACTTGCCGGAGACGGAATTACGGTTGTAGATGATATTTATTATATTGAACGTGGATATGAGGCATTTGAGAGCAAGCTTGCTTCTCTTGGAGCACTGATTGAGAAAGTTGCGACGGAGAAGGATATTCAGAAGTTTACATTGAAGGTTTCTTAACGGAACATTTGTCAGAAGAAAATAAAAATGCACCCGGACCGTGAGGCCCGGGTGTGTTTTTATTTTTTCTTGCGTTATAAAACGGTCTGGATAAAAAGTCCTTCCTGCTTGGAAAGGTCGATGCAGGAGCCGTCATTAAACTGGATTAATGGTTTTGAAAGCCGGTTAGCGTTAATCATGACAACGGTTGCGGAGCGGCCGTCGTTTAACAGAACGCGATGGTTTTTGTAGGTGTCTGCAATCCGGGATAAAAATGTGAGAATAAATTTTGGATTATATTTCTGCAGACCATCCTGTTCAAACCGTTCGATGACCTGGAACGGACAAAGCGGAGCGCGGTAGGAACGTGCCGCTGTCATTGCATCATACACGTCGGCGATAGCGACGACCATGGTACAGCTATCAAGGTCTTCCTGCTTAAGACCCAACGGATAACCGGTTCCATCGCAGCGCTCATGGTGGCTTAAGGCAGCCTTTTTGATGCGTGTATCAATTGGAAGATTCTTTAAAAGCTCATAGCCGAAAACAGGATGTTTTTTCACAAGGGCAAATTCCTCGTCAGTATATTTGCCCGGCTTATTTAAAATTTCCTGTGGAATTTTGAGTTTGCCGATATCGTGAAGCAGTCCGCAGAGTGTTAAAAGGTTTAAAGTGTCGTCGTCCACTTTAAGCCAGCGTCCGAGACGGCGGCTGACTAATGCAACGTTCAGACAGTGTGCGTAGATACTGTCATCGGAAGAACGCAGATTGTGAAGCATATTAAATAAATCAAGCGAAGTTTTGCAGGTCCGATAGAGATTCACGGTGGCATTTAACAGCTCATCAATGGGAAGCGGTGTTCCTTTCTCGACGAAAGCGGTAAAACTCTCACGAATCATCGTAAGGACAACAGAATGGTCAATCTGGAATGACTGAAATTCGTTTGAACGACGGATTTTTTGTGTGTAGTCGGGTGACAGCTGCGGTTTTTCAACCGGCGCCTCTTCTTCTCCTTCTACGTAAATAAAAGGAATATTGTAAAATGTGATGCGCAGAATCAGTTTCTTTGTCAGTGGGACGCCCTTTCCCACGACAAGCTGTCCTCCTTTGGTCATGACATCTTCTGCCGGAATCATATCCGGTTTAAGGTCTATTACCTGAATTTTTTTCATAAGCAGTCCTCGGTTCCCCAATAAAATATTTGCTATTACCAGTATAATTTTAAGAAAAAAGAAAGTCAATAAAAAGGTTGACAGTAAACATAAAAAGGTGTAATGTATCTGCGTAGATTTGAAAATTCAATATTGTGAAAATTTTCTTATTCAGAGTGATGGAGATACAAAGGATCGATGAAGTCACGGCAACCCCTATAGTCATATGGAAGGTGCCAACCTGAGCGGGCATATCGCTCCGTCTGATGCAGACGGTGTGTAGAGAAGAGTAGTTCGAACAATAAGAGGATTTGATGATCTCATAACTATCATGTCCGCTTGTTGCAACAAGCGGTTTTTTTTTACTTTATAGGAATTTCCCCCGGAACTTCCTACTTACGAAGGGAGATACAAATGGAAAAAAGATTATTTACTTCAGAATCAGTAACCGAAGGACATCCGGATAAAGTCTGTGATGCCATTTCCGATGCTATCCTTGATGCCTGCATGGCAGAGGACCCGATGAGCCGCGTGGCTTGTGAGACTGCAAGCTGTACAGGATTTGTTCTTGTAACAGGAGAGATTACGACAAAGGCAAAATTAGATATTCCGGCGATCGTTCGTAAGACCGTAAACGAAATCGGCTACAACGATGCAAAGACCGGATTCGACGGCAATACCTGTGCAGTCATGGTTGCATTAGACCAGCAGTCTCCGGATATTGCAATGGGTGTTGATAAAGCACTTGAAGCAAAAGAGGGTGAACTTACCGATGAACTTGATACGGGTGCCGGTGACCAGGGTATGATGTTTGGTTATGCAACAAATGAGACTCCGGAATATATGCCGTATCCGATTTCTCTTGCGCACAAGCTTGCATTACAGCTCACAAACGTGCGTAAGGATGGCACATTAAAATATTTAAGACCGGACGGAAAGACCCAGGTGTCTGTAGAGTATGATGAGAACGGCAAGCCAAAGCGTCTTGAAGCAGTTGTTCTTTCCACACAGCATGATGAGGATGTAACCCAGGAGCAGATTCACGAGGATATCAAGAAATATGTATTTGACCCGGTTCTTCCGAAAGAGTTAGTAGATGCAGAAACCAAATTCTTCATCAATCCGACCGGACGTTTCGTTATCGGTGGACCTCACGGAGATGCAGGTCTTACCGGACGTAAGATTATTGTAGACACCTACGGCGGATATGCACGTCACGGCGGCGGCGCTTTCTCCGGAAAAGACTGCACCAAGGTTGACCGTTCCGCAGCTTACGCAGCACGTTATGTTGCAAAGAATATCGTTGCAGCAGGTCTTGCAGAGAAATGTGAGATTCAGTTATCCTACGCAATCGGTGTTGCACAGCCTACATCTGTAATGGTTGATACCTTTGGAACCGGAAAGCTTTCCGATGAGAAGTTAGTTGAGATTATCCGCAGTAATTTCGATTTGCGTCCGGCAGGCATTATTGAGATGTTAAACCTCAGAAGACCAATCTACCGTGGAACCGCTGCATATGGTCATTTCGGACGTACCGACCTTGACCTCCCGTGGGAGGCACTCGACAGAGTTGAGGTATTAAAGAAGTACTTATAGGATATGTTTATGAAAAGTTTAGATTAATTTATGTAAAAGAAATAGGATTTAAAACTTTTCATGCTATAATAGGTCATAAGGACATTGTTCCTTATGACCTATTTTTTTGAAAAGAGGATTTGGAATGAAGTTTAAGTACAAGATTATTATTTCATTCTGTATTATCATATTTGTCCCGATTGTTCTGGCGGTAGCCGTGATGTTCAGCTTTCAGCATATCCAGGTGAAGGCAATTCAGCAGACTTATGGAATGGACAAGGATGATTACAGTTATTTCTCCAATTCCATGCAGTTGCTCAGCCGTTTTACCAAGGAAGACTATCAGGAAATCTGCCGCATTGCGCAGGAGAATCCGGCAGAACTTGAGAATCAGGATTATCTGGAAACGATGAACGCGGATCTTCTGGAAAAAAATTCCTACCTGATTGTGCGCAAGGACAGAGAGCTGATTTACATTGGAGCTGACCAGGCGGTATCACTGCTGACGCAGCTGCCGGGCTACGGTGAGGCAACGTGTGACGCTAATGCCGGAACCTATATTGACGGAGACGACCAGGCGCTTATCAAACAGGTGGATTTTAACTGTAGCGACGGCAGTGAGGGAAGCGTTTTTATTATAAGTATTCTCAAAGAATCTGTCCCGGAAGTAAAAAAACTTGTAGTCGATGGAGCAATTTCAATTGTATTGATTCTGCTTTTGACAGCGTGCACGCTTTCCATGTGGATTTACACGAGCATGTTAAATCCAATCAAGAAATTGCAGGCTGCCGCACATAATATTAAAGAGGGAAATCTTGATTTTACTGTGGAGGCAGATAGTAAGGATGAAATTGGAGAGCTTTGCAGAAGTTTTGAACAGATGCGTCAGAGACTTAAAGATAATGCGGAAGAGAAGCTTGCCGGAGAGAAAGAAAACCGGGCGTTAATCAGTAATATCGCCCACGATTTAAAGACTCCGATTACAGCGGTGAAGGGCTATGCAGAAGGACTGCTTGACGGAGTTGCGGTGACACCGGAGAAGCAGGAGAAATACCTAAAGACCATTTACAATAAGGCAAATGAGATGGATAATCTCATCAATGAGCTGACGCTTTATTCCAAGATTGATACCAACCGGATTCCATATAATTTTGCAAAGTTAAATGTGGCAGAGTATTTTAACGATTGTGTGGAAGAAGTGGGACTGGATTTGGAGACGAGAAACATCGGGCTGTCTTACTTTAATTACGTGGCAGAGGATGTGCAGATTATTGCGGACCCGGAGCAGTTAAAGCGTGTGATTCACAATATTATCAACAATTCCGTCAAATATATGGATAAGCAGAAGGGACTTTTGAACATCCGCATTAAAGATGTAGGAGATTTTATCCAGGTAGAAATCGAAGACAACGGAAGAGGAATTGCCCAGAAGGATTTACCGTACATTTTTGACCGGTTCTACCGGACGGACGCTTCCCGCAATTCTGCAACGGGCGGAAGCGGAATCGGACTTTCGATTGTGCGCAAGATTATAGAAGACCACGGTGGCAAAATCTGGGCAACCAGCCGGGAGTCGACCGGAACCGTCATGTATTTTGTACTGCGGAAATATCAGGAAGTAATTGGAAACGAACAGAGCGAATCATAGCAAAAGCAGAGATAAGAAGGTACTTGCTAGACGTAGAAAGAAAAGATATACTATAATCGTGTAATAAATAAGACGAAAAATCTAGGAGTACTGAAAGTTATGAGAAAGTTCAATTTAAAGAATTTATCCCGAAGTGAAAAACTGAGATACCTCTTATTTTTATTAATGGGAATATCGTTTGTTTTCCTAATCGTATATCCCGTGTATGGAATTGATGTCTGGTTCTGGCTTTACCGGATTGATGCACTTGGCGAGTATATCCGTAATTATGGAATCCTTGCACTGCCAATGCGGATTACAGAAAGTGCTTATGCAGGGTATGGCTATGGAGCACCGCTTTTTTATGGCGATATCTTTTTGATGATTCCGTCACTGTTCGTAGCAGCAGGGGCGCCGCTGCTCTTTGGCTATTGTATCCTGTCGTTGGAGCTGTGGGGCGGAAGATTTTTCATTGCATATTTTTCTGCACGTTATCTGCTAAAGAGAATACAGATAAATACCCTGGGGGAACAGAAGTATGTGGCGTTAGTATTTGCATTTTTATATCAGTTTTTCCCATACATGGTGGAGTGCCTTATTTCGAGGGCGGCAATGGGAGAAGTGTCAGCCGGCATGATACTGCCGTTAATTGTGAGCAGCTTCTGCGCACTGATTTTCTCTGAGAAAGCAGAAAAAAAAGATGCGGTACTGTTAGCGGTTGGAATGTCCGTACTGGTTTGTTCACACGTATTATCTACCGCAATTATCTGCTGCGTGATGGCTGTTTTTCTGCTTTGCCATATCCGTACCTTCCTTGGGAAAAAACGGATGAAATATCTGCTCGCCGCAGTGGGACTTACGATTGTACTGACCGCATACTGGTCGCTGCCGTTTGTGGAACAGATGTTACAGTCTTACGTTACGGTAAATGGTGTTGCAGGCGGTTCCAGCCTGTATGGAAGCAGGGTGACTCTGGTGGAACTGTTGTTCCCGAACCTTGCCTATTCGCTTTATTTTCTGTATAGAAACGGATATGATATGGGGATTAACAGCTTCTGGCCAAGTTGTTATATTTACATTTTACTTCTGGCAGTTATTTTGTGTATTTTTAAAAAAGAAAAATGGAAAGACTCCATGCCGATGAGACTGGTTGGCTATTCCTGCATCATTGCGGTGTTTGTATCGTTTGGGGCACTGCTTCGGATTGCAGATAAGATTCCGTTTTTGCGCGTATTGCAGTTCCCGTGGAGATTACTGTTATTGGTATCCGTTTTTCTGGCAGTCGGCCTCACCTATTATTACTTTAAATTCGAAAGTAAGACAGTGAAGAACGTGATTCTGTGGGTGACCTTTGGCTGTGCAGTGATTTCCGGAGCAAGAAATGTATATCTGATGGTAACAGACGGAAAAGAAGTGATTTCATCAGCGCTGGAAGAAGAAGGAGCAAGTTCATTTGCAGATACGCTTTACCAGCCGAAGGGAGCAAATAAAGCCCAGATGCAGGAAAGAGGGGATGTGGTTTTAAGCAGTGACCCTGCACTCAACTATGCATGGAACAGGGAGAATGGAAAAATTGTTCTTGCCTACTCAAACTGCACACAGGAGACCGTACTGGAACTGCCATTACTTTATTACTATGGATATAGTGCATACGATTCCGAAAATGGAGGCACACTTTCCGTTGAAAAAAGTGAGGATGGTCTGGTAGAGGTTAAAATCGGAGAGCATGAGACTGGTACAATTACCGTTTCTTATACAGGAACAAAGGTACAGCATATTTCAAACTGGATTTCCATGTTTGGATGGATTGCAATCATCATCTTTTTTGGAGTACAGGGGAAGAATACCAGACGTGAGCGAACAAGAAACTAAAATATAAGAGAGGAAAACGTGGCATCAAATGAGCAGAGTATTGATTATTGAAGATGAAGAAGCAATTGCAGATTTAGAGAAGGACTACCTGGAGTTAAGCGGTTTTGAGGTGGAAACGGAAAATGACGGAGCAGTGGGCTTAAAGCGTGCCCTGACGGAAGATTTTGATATGTATATTCTGGATTTGATGCTTCCGGGCATTGACGGCTTTGAAATCTGCAAGCAGATTCGCCAGGAAAAAAATACACCGATTCTGATGGTATCGGCGAAGAAGGATGACATCGACAAGATTCGTGGACTTGGACTTGGCGCGGATGATTATATCACGAAGCCGTTTTCCCCAAGCGAGCTTGTGGCACGCGTGAAGGCACATCTGGCGCGGTATGAGCGTCTGATTGGCAGCAATACGGTAGAAAACGATATTATCGAAATCCGTGGAATCCGCATTGACAAGACTGCGAGACGCGTGTGGGTCAACGGAGAAGAGAAGCAGTTTACGACGAAGGAATTTGACCTGTTGACATTCCTTGCCGAAAACCCAAACCACGTTTTTACCAAGGAAGAATTGTTCCAGCAGGTGTGGGATATGGAATCCATCGGGGATATCGCAACTGTAACCGTCCATATCAAAAAGATTCGGGAAAAAATTGAAATGAATACGAATAAGCCGCAGTACATTGAAACGATTTGGGGCGTGGGATACAGGTTCAAGCTGTAAAAATATAAATAAAATAAATCCTGATATAATATTGTGCAGAGGTATTATGAAAAAAAGAGCGCAGGCAGCCTCAGTAATCAGAGGAGAAGATGGACCAACCGCTGTTTTTATTGTCAGTAAAGATGCGAAACTTACGCTGCGGCAGAAGTTAGAACGGTTCAAAAATAAAATAAAGAGATTTTATGTGGAAAGAACAATCCGGTGCGAAAGCCACACTTTAGACGAGGTGATGGAATACCTTGTAAACCATCATGGATTTGTCGAGGAAGAAGGCATAGAAAATACGGAAGAGTACCGGGAGGTGAGAGCTTCTTTTATCATTCAGTACGCCCCGGAGCTGCTGGGAGAATATGCGGTGATTCCGGAATTAAAGAGCAAATCGCATGAGGATATTCAGGCATACATAAGGCAGACACAAGCGCAGATACAAAGGGCAATGGAAGTACCGAAGGAACAGTTTGATATTGACTTCCATAAGTTTAAAAAGGAATTTAAAGACAAAAACAGTAATATCGAGATTACGATTGAGAAAAAATATGCCTATATCGGCGGCGGAGCCGGTGGAAGCAAGAAGGTGATTCGGGAATTTAAGAGGATAGAGAAGGATGTGTACCGCTATTACGGAGTGACACAAGAGGATATAAAAGAGAAATCCGACCGGTATCAGGAGCTGGTGAGGACGTTGATTCAATAGAAGAGCGTTGGAAAAATTCCCTGTTTTGTGTTAAACTTTAGAAAATGGAAATCATAAGTCTGGGGGGTGCCGGTTATGGAAAAATATAAAACAATATTTGAAAAACTTATTGCTGGTTTAAAACAGATATATGGAAATAATTTGCAGGCGGTCGTGTTGTATGGTTCTGTTGCGCGCGGTATGGATACGGAGGAATCTGATATTGATATTGCGGTATTTGTTTCAGAAGATAATGAACAAAAACATGATGTTATGACAGACTTGAATGTAGACCTTGAACTGGAGTTTGGAAAGGTAATTTCTATTTTGCTGATAGACCCGGAGGAGTATGGAAAGTGGAATGCTGTGTCTCCTTTTTACAGAAATGTGAAAAATGAGGGGGTAACCTTATGGAAGGCAGCATAAAAGATTTATCGAAATATCGTTTTGAGTGCAGCATAGAGTCTTTCGAGGACGCAAAAATAATGTTTGAAAATAAGAGATACAAAAATACCCTAAACAGAGCATATTATTCAATTTTTCATGCTATTAGAGCAGTCAATGCGTTAAATGGTTATGATAGCAGCAAACACAGTGGGGTTATTGCTTATTTTAACCAGGAGTATGTAAAAACTGGAATTTTTGAGAAAGAAGCGTCAAAAATTATTAAACGTGCATCGGAGAGCAGGGAAAAGGCAGATTATCTTGATTTTTTTGTTGCATCAAGAGAGGATGCCCAAAACCAGATAGAATATGCAGAAACATTTCAGAACTGGGTACGTGATTTTTTGAAGAAAAAGGAAATACTTGAATGAGGCCGCCATTTATATGGCGGCAATTTTTTTGCGAAAACTAAACGTACGGTTTAAGAATGAACCAGTGGATTATGTGACTGCTCCTGAATAAACATCAAAGAAAAGCTGATAAATAAAAGGATGCAGGAAGCCCATATGGTGCGCATCCCGAAGACGGAGATAAGGACGCTCCCGAGTCCGGAACCGAGTGCAAACAGAAAGATAATCCCAAAGTAATGAAAAGATTTGTAAAGCGTCTGTTTATTATGAGTCTGCCGGTAGGAACACAAAGCCTCCATCCCACTTCGGATATTTCCGATACACATGGTGCTTGCAAATGCGTAGCTGTCAACCTTCCGGAAAGACTGAACCTGCATGGCGCAGGAAAAGGAAACAAGCGCATTGGCAATCAGATTCATTTTCCCGGGAATAAATCCTACGATAAAAAGCAGCATCATTTCAATCATCAGCACAATCTGCCGCCAGTGGAAAAGCTCGAGACTTTGAAAGGACTGACGAATCAGGGTCGCTGCGGCAACTCCGAAGGAAAAGAATATTACAGGGACAAAGTAATGGAGCGCACTGCCCCAGTTGTGTGCAAAAATATTCTGGCTTAACAGGACGATATTTCCGGTCTGTGCATTTGCAAACACAGAGCCTCTGGAAATATAAGTGTAAACATCCTGCAAACCGCCGGAGATGGAAAGCAGAGCGGCGGTAAGAAATGACTCTGACATTTGTCTGCTTGGGTGATAATGAAAATTTAACAAGTTCATGCTGCCTCCTGAAAAATGACAAATTTTTGTTGCAACGGAAACAATCAGGTACAGTACCGGAAGGTTTTATCCGTAATAATTCGTGCAAATATAAGCCCCAGAGGCAGTGCCAGAATGATGAGCAGCGCCGATGCAAGCCATGAGGCGGCGGAATTAAGATCCATGATGCCAAGATTATAAAATCCTCTGTAAAGATACAGACCGGGAACCATGATGACAACCGATGGAACCGTAATCGAGATTCGCGGATATCCGGCAGCACCTTTGAGCTTAGAGGCAAGGATTCCGGCAATAAATGTGCCGATAAAAGCGGCGACTGCCGGAGGGAAAGAGCAGATATCGATTAACTCTAACCGGATGGTATTTGAAATGGCACCTATGATGCCGGAAGCCGCGGCAAGCCGGAGGGGACTGTTGAACATAATCGAGAAGCCAAAGACCCCAAGAAAACTGGCCGTCAGGCGAAATACAATCCACTGCCACAGGGCGAGGCTTAAAGGCAGGAAGGAAGCCGGATTGAGTCCAAGCAGAAGCGCAAGTATCCAGGCACTCATGGTGGCGACCGTTATAATCAGCAGGGAATACATAAGCCGTTCCGTTCCGGAGCGCATATCAAGCTTTGCAAGGTCGATTCCGCTGGTGATAAACGGAAATCCCGGAATGATAAAAAGCATGGAACAGATGTAACCTGCTTCGTGCAGCAATTTTACGGAAAAAGCAATTTCGAGCAGCTTTAACAAAACGGTATAGCTGAGGCAGGCGGCAGAAACCGAGGAAATAATACACAAAAATAAAGTAAAGTGGTGCTTTGAGAGCTTGCACCGGATATAGTTTCCAATTCCCGCCCCGACAAATGCGCAGAACATCTCGATGATGCCGCCGCCAAGGAGAAAGGTAAAAGATCCGCATGCCAATGCAGCGGAAAGGGCAAGGGTAGCGGGAGAGTACAGGCCGTGAATTTTTTCAATTTCATCCAATGCAGAATGAATCTCTTCACAGCTCATGGAGATTTCCCTGGTGGAAAAATTGGTGACAAATTTTTCGAGACGGTTAAGCTGGGAAGTATTTACGCCGGTGTTCGTCAGACATAAAGACTGGCTGAAGCTGTTATTTCCATCAAAACAGGTATAATTGATAGACATAAGCCCGATATCAACGGTACAGGTCATATTCATAAGCTCAGACAGTTCATTCATGGAGCTTCTGACACGCCATGCTCCGGTGCCGCAGGAAAGCATCATAATTCCGACTCTTCCGATGACAGATGCCTTTGCGGGCAGGTCTGCCTTTGCAATCGGCGTGGTATCTGTCTTGTCGGCGTATTCATGCCAGAGCACGTCCATATGATTTTTTTTGATGATGGTCTGAGTAGTAGCAGGTTTCATGTTGTGTACCTCTCATTTTGGTTATAAATCAAGGCTGTCAGTTCCGGCAGTTTTTATCATTTCTTCCCGGCAGGACAAAACCAGTCCGTCAATTACGCCAAGATGCTGGAGCATTTTGCTTTCAAACTGATGGATAGGTAAAAGAACGCCAAGCTCGTCAAAGGATTTGCCGGATTTTAGACCGGTTTCCTGTCCATAGAATACAATTGCGGAAAATGCCTCCTTTTGTATTTCATGAAAAGTAGACCAGATGACGTCATATGCCTGGGCTTCAGTCAGGTTCAGCTTTTTGGTGTCCGGGAGAGCATATAAAATCAGGATACCGCGCTCTCTGTTTTCCTGTTTCTCACAGATACTCATATCGTTTGTATAATACCGGACAAGGTCATAACCGTCTGCCAGATACAGTTTTGAACGGGGAGCGGCGGGATGTGCCCGGTAAATTTCCTGAAATTTTTTATATTCATGTTTGGTGACAAGCTCTTTTTTATCTTCCAGAAGATTACCATTTACATCCGTAAGAAGAACTGGATTCTCACCGGATTTTCCGTGGAAGCGTTTCGGAATCAGATAGGCTTCTTTCAAAAGGTCGAACATACTGCGGTTACAGATTTCCAGTAAAAGAGCACTCACATCTCCGTTTTTGTAGGCATTTAGCAGAACTTCCGCAAAATGATGCGGGTCCGGATCCATATAGCGGTTGTCATCACACAAATGGTCGTAAAATGTCTCAATGAGTCTTTCGCAGGACTCATCGGAGGAAAGGATTCTTGAAAAAATATTTTCTACTTCTTCTTCTCTTGGAAGTACGAATGACATAAACTCATCTCCTTATAAAATGCCAAGTGGTTTGAATATTTAGCATACCAGTATCTCTTTTCCAGTCTGTGGGTCGGGGAGCCCAAGCAGCGCCATAATGAGCGCCATCCGGATGTAGACTCCGTTTTGTACCTGGTCAAAGTAAGCTGCCCGTTTGTCCTCATCTACATCCAGAGTGATTTCATTTACTCTTGGGAGAGGATGCAGAACCGGCGTATCTGCAGGGGCAAGCTCAAGCTTTGCCCTTGTCAGCGTGTAGATTCCGCTTAAACGGATATAATCCGCTTCATTGAAAAAACGTTCTTTTTGTACGCGGGTCATATATAAAACATCAAGTTTTGGAAGGGCATCCTCGAGGCTGGTTACCTCGTGGTATGTCACCCCGGCAGGTCTTAATGTGTCTTCAATCAGATAGTCCGGAACGCGCAGCTCCTCCGGCGAGATAAAATAGAATTCATTGCCAGGGTAGCGGACAAGGCTGTTTACGAGGGAGTGGACGGTACGCCCGAATTTTAAATCCCCGCAGAAGCCTACCGTCAGATGATCAAGGTGCCCTTTCCGCTGGCGGATGGTAAGCAGATCAATTAAAGTCTGCGTCGGATGGTTATGACCGCCGTCCCCGGCATTGATGACCGGAACCCCTGCGTACATTGAGGCACGGAGCGGTGCACCCTCTTTTGGATGGCGCATGGCGATGATATCTGCATAGCAGCTTACAACGCGTGCGGTGTCTGCAACGGTTTCGCCCTTCGAGGCACTTGACAGCTCGGCACCGGCAAATCCCAGCGTTTTCCCGCCAAGACTCAGCATGGCGGATTCAAAGGAAAGACGTGTTCTTGTGCTTGGCTCATAAAAAAGTGTTGCAAGCTTTTTGCCGTCAGCAACATGGGAATAAACCGATGGCTGCATCCGGATGCGGTCTGCAAGGTCTAAAATCTGACGTGTTTCTTCCATGGAAAAATCCAGAGGGTCAATTAAGTGTCTCATAGCCATTCTCCCTTTAATAAATACTGGTTGCGCTCCGCTCCGACAGAAACAAACTGGATTTCGTGATTTAACAGTTCTTCTAAGCGTGCTATATAGGATTTTGCATTGTCCGGAAGCTGGGCAAAGTTTTTGCAGGTGGAAATATCTGTTTTCCACCCCGGCAGATATTCCAGCACAGGATCTATGCAGCTAAAGTCTTCCAATGGGTCAAACTGTGTTGTTAAAACATCGTTTTTGCGGTAGCCGGTAATGACTGGAATTTCATCCAGGCTGCTTAACACATCTAATTTTGTCAGGGCAATTTTATCTGCATGCTGACACTTTAATCCGTAGCTGCTTGCAACGGCGTCAAACGGTCCGACACGTCTTGGACGACCGGTAGCCGCTCCGTATTCACCGCCAAGTTTTCGGAGATTTTCCACCCATTCCTCCGGCATGGCATTTTCTGCGACAAATGGACCTGCGCCTACGCATGTAGAGTAAGCCTTTAAGACACCGACAACATGGTTTAAGGATTCTCCTGAAATTCCAGCCCCGATTGGACCGTAGGCTGAAATGGTGGAGGAGCTTGAAGTGAAAGGAAAGATGCCGTAATCAATATCTCTCATTGCACCAAGCTGGGCTTCCAGAACGACATTTCTCTTATTTTTAAGGGCAGCTTCGAGATAACTGCCGGTATCACAGATATAGGGGGCAAAAAGTTCTGCCTGCTTCCTGCACCAGGAAAGCAGGGCCGGATAGGACATCGGCTCCTGATGATAACATCCCGCAAGCTCCATGTTTTTGGAATCCAGAATGGTTTTCAGACGTGTCTGGATATGCGCTTCTTCCAGATGGAGAAGGTCTCCGAGACGAAGGGTCTTTTTGCGGTATTTATCACTGTAGGCGTAGGCGATTCCGCGTCGGGTAGAGCCAAATGCCGAGCCGGATTTGGCGAGCCGGTCCTCTTCAAGTTCATCCTGAACACGATGCCATGGCATGGAAATGGTAGCGCGGGCTGACAGCTTTAAATTGTCCGGAGAGACAGAAATACCCTTCGAGCGGATTTGTGTAATTTCTCCGGCAAGATGTTCAAGGTCTACGACCATTCCGTCTCCAAGAATACAGACGACATTCGGGTGCAGAATACCCGAAGGCAGCAGGTTTAAAACAAATTTTCCGGCGTCCGTGACAACCGTGTGTCCGGCGTTATTTCCTCCCTGATATCTCACGACGATATCGGCGTTTTCGGCGAGCAGGTCGATGACACGGCCTTTTCCCTCGTCCCCCCAGTTAATTCCAGTAACAGCAGTCAACATAAGTTTATCCTCCTGACGATTGTTTTTTGAAACTAAAGAGATTATAATTTCATGTTAGGAATAAGTAAAAACTATTATTGATATGATGAAAATAATTATTTGATATGTCAGGGAGAAGTAAATGAACGTAAATTATGAATATTACAGAATCTTTTATTATGTTGCAAAGTACAGTAATTTTACAAAGGCGGCACGGGCACTCGGCAACAGCCAGCCAAATGTCACGCGTGCAATGAATTGTCTGGAGCATGAGGTCAACTGTACTTTATTTATCCGGACGAACCGCGGTGTTTGTCTGACACCGGAAGGGGAGCGGCTTTATACAAGAGTTTCGGCGGCAATGACGCAGCTTCAGCGTGCAGAAGAAGAGCTGTCGGACAGTGTGGAGCTTGAGAATGGCAGTGTTTCTATCGGCGCAAGTGAGACCGCGCTAAATATTTATCTGTTAGACAGACTGAACAGATTTCATATGGCTTATCCGGGCGTCCGGTTAAAAATCTGCAATCATTCCACACCGCAGGCCGTCCGATCAGTCCGTAGCGGCGAGATTGATTTTGCAGTCGTCACAACACCGACAGATTTAGAGGCACCGCTTAAGGAGATAAGGCTGAAAGCATTCCGGGAAATTCTTGTCGGAGGAAAAACATTTACGGCACTTGGAAGCCAGGAGCTGTCCCTTAAGGAGTTAAAGGAATATCCATTTATCTGTCTTGGAACGGAAACAGCGACCTATGATTTTTACAATCAGTTGTTTCTGGAACATGGAGCGGAGCTTGCGCCGGATACGGAGGCTGCCACGACAGACCAGATACTTCCGCTGGTAAAAAGTGAGTTGGGACTGGCATTTTTGCCGGAGCCAATGGCAGAGGAAGCACTGAAAAAACGTGAAGCAATCCGGATTGCATTAAAGGAGGAGGTCCCCAAACGGTATGTCTGCATGGTGTACGATTCCAAACGGCCGATGAGTATGGCGGCTCAGAAGTTAAAAAAAATCCTTTTGGAAGAGCATGCCTGAGGAAAAACTAAATCTTTACTATTTGAAAAAAATTGAGTATGATATAGATGGTAGATTGCGAAAAAAAACGAAAAAAATTGCGGAATGTGGAGAAGAACATGGGAGAACTGGAGATTCTTTACGAGGATGAGGCGCTTCTGGTGTGCAAAAAGCCTGCGGGAGTTGCAACCCAGACGAAGCGGCTCGGGCAAAAGGATATGGAGAGCCTGTTGAAAAACTACCGGGCTTCGAAGGGAGAAGTGCCATATATAGGAGTGGTGCACCGCTTGGACCAGCCGGTGTCCGGCGTGATGGTGTTTGCCAAGACGAAGGAAGCAGCTTCGGATTTGAGCCGCCAGGTGAAGACGAAACTCGCGGACAAATACTATTTTGCCATGACAGAGGGCGTGCCGGAGAAGAAAAAAGGAAGTCTTGCCGATTATCTTTTGCGTGACGGAAAAACAAACACTTCAAGCGTTGTTTCAAAGGATACACCGGAGGCAAAGCGGGCAGAGTTAGAATATGAGGTTGTGGAGACGGATGGCAGGAGAGCAGTTCTTAGGATTTGTCTTCTCACAGGGCGCCACCACCAGATTCGTGTGCAGCTTTCCCATGCGGGATTTCCGATTGTGGGAGACAAAAAATATAACTTCAGGGAACACCTTAATACATCAGGGGAAGCGCTTGCACTGTGTTCCTGTCACATTGGATTTAAGCATCCGGTGACACACAAAACCATGAAATTTGAACTTGAACAGCCATATCATCTGAAATAAAGCTTACGGATAAAATGGGGAAGAAGTATGATTGAGAAATATTACAATGGGGCAATCGAGCAGGTACTTGGGGGTATCGGTATAATAGAAGAAAACAGTATACTGGTGCATTACAGCAACGAATTTTCCGTGGAAAATTTAGAGTGCGTAAAGGAGGCGAAAAAGAAAGAGTCGCCTTTCTTTGCGTGCCATGAATTTGAATATGGACAGATTGCGGGGGCATATGAGCCGTATTTAGATATCATCTGCACCATGTTCAGGCGTTATGGAACGGGCAGTTTTGTCGCATTTCTGGAAAAATGTGAGGTTTATAAGCTGCACCGTCCGCTGTTACAAAGCTATTATGAAAATGGTGTCTGTGAGCGGGAGGAGCCGGTTTTATTGGACGAAGTCGAATATGAACAGCAGAGAATGACAGAGGCGATTCTTACGATGCTTCTTGCACTAGCGGAAAAATGTCCGGTGGTTATTCTCTTAAACCGTTTCCAGCTTGCCTCCCGCAGCACGATGATTCTGACCGGGCGGCTTCTTTCTGCCTCTCGCGGAAAAAATATCGGACTGATTCTTGGGGTCAACGAAACCCAGAGCATCCCGGAATTTTTGCTGCCGGTGTGGGAGACCATCTATGAAAAGATGGAAGATGGAAGCAGGGTATATCACATCGGAAGCTCCGGACAGAAAAAAGGCGAAGCGGGTGAGCGTGAATACAGCGAAGAGTATGGGGAAGTTCAGGAAAATACAAAACTGGGAAATCTGGTAGAATTGTTGGACTATGAGCAGGCATTTTATATTTATTCGCGGTTGGAGCGGCGGATTAAGTTTGACAATCTCGCAATGGATGGACGTACGAAGTATCATCTGCTGCTTGGATTTGCAAAGGTTGCGGTGCTGACAAGAGAACTGTCCAAAGCACTTGAACTCTGTGAGGACCTTGCAGCAATCCGGATTCCCGGCAGGGAAAAAGAGGGACGGTTTGAACGTGAATATCTGATTGCAACCATCTATATGTATCAGGGAAAATTGCCAGAGGCGTTAAAGCATGCGGCGGACGCCGGAAAAATTGCGCAGGAAAGACAGGATGAATACGGACAATTTCTGACCGAGCTTTTGGAAACGCAGATTCAGATGTCCGGCTGGTACAACATCTTTTTCTGTGCGCAGGATGTACAGGTGGCACAGGGACTGCTTGGAAAACTGGAGAAATACCGGTTTAAAAATCATCTTGCCCATGTCTATATCTATGCGTATGACAACAAGCCGGAAATCGTTGCGAAAGCATACCATTCCGAGGAGTCACTTGTCTATTTCAGTAAGGGAATTGCCATTGCAAAAGAAATCGGAAATGAGCAGCTAATCAACACTGCATACCGCAAAAATATCATGCTGGCATCCACAAACGGAATGTATGAGATTTCACTGCTGTATTCGGTGCGCACCTATGAGGCATTACGGGAAAAAGAATCCTTAGAGGGCGGACGTATCTATTCGGGAATTGCGTATAATCTGTGTGCAATCGGGCAGAATGAACAGGCACAGTATTATTACAACCAGGCAATCAGACTGCTCTACCGTCTGAAACGCCCGGAGGACATCGCGGAGGTACAGTATAATATGTCCTTAAACTGCATTATGCTCGGGCAGTATGCGAGGGCAGAGGCATACCTGATGCAGTGCATGAAGGCAATCGTGAAACTGCATCTGAATAGTTTAAGGGTCTGCAACCTGTCAAAACTCTATGGGCTTTTAGCGCTAGTGGCAGTGCTGCAGGGCAACCGCTTTAACTGTGAGCGCTACCTGAACAAATGCAGGCAGTTTTTGAATTATGTCCTCGAAAAAGAGAAGATGGAGACCGGGCTTGGAACCGTCCACGATTATGCAAAGGTCGATGATGACCTGTTTTTGTATACCTTTTCACAGGCGCTTCTTGCGGAGATGGAAGAAAATTACGATGAGGCGGGCACATTTTATGACAGGGCAGAGGAATATCTGCAACGCGCACAGGGAAACCAGTTTTTCAGCTACGTGTTATTCCGTAGCAGCCGCATGAAGTGTTATCACACCATGGGCAGATATGACCTGATGGAAGCGGAGGAGAAACGTTTACAGGAGTATGAACAGGCACATGAAAAACGCTATGCGGGACTGCTTGATACGATGGGGAAACGGCTTTTTTCGATGCATGAACTAAAACAGCAGGAGTGCAGCGAGGAAATTCCGTTGGCAAAGATTGATGAGCTGTTAAATAATGAGAGTATTCTGCTCGCCTACAAGAGTAAAAAACGACAACTGGAGTTTATTTCAACCTGGCAGAAATTAATTGATGTGACGGGCGTTACGGCAGAAGAAATGACGGAATCGGTGATGCGTGCATTTTTAAATCATTTTAACATCGACTGTGCGGTCTATGTGCGTTACATTGAGCGGAGTGCACAGGTTCTCTACAATAACACTCATGTGGTGATGAGCGGGGAAGTGTTAGAACGAATCCGACGCACCTTCCAGCAGAATACATCCGGATTTGCAATTTCCAAAATCAGCAGCAATTACGCCGAGCATCAGGATGTGACTGCAATTTTTGGGGAAGATGAAGTGTGCTCGATGGTGGCAATTCCATTTTTTAACAATGCAAAAATTGAAAGTTTTCTGATTGCCTATGTACTGATGAAGGACAACTGGCATTCGTCTGTAAACCGCTATATGTTAGACGAGGATGACTTGAACCTCTACCAGCTTCTCTTCCGTGAGGTGCGATATTCCTTGAACCGGCTGGATGCATATGATAAAATCTATGAGATGAATACAAAGCTTTATCTTTCTGCCGTGACAGACCAGCTCACCGGAATTTACAACCGGGAGGGCTTTTACCAGAAGCTTGCGGCATTGATGAAAGAGATTGCAAAAGGTCAGCGGAATGCAGCACTTGGTTTGATGTTCATCGACCTGGATAACTTTAAGCATTATAATGATACGTTTGGACATGATGTGGGAGATCTGATTCTGAAGCGGATGGCGGAAATTTTTTCTGCGGTCTGCGAGAAAACAGGATTTGTCTGCCGCTATGGAGGAGATGAGTTCATCATTGTCCTTGATACGGCGGAGGAGGAACGTCTTCGGGAGCTTGCCGAACAGATTTATGCACAGATTGCGGCGGCAAACGGATTTGCAGCGGAGATTTCAGAGCAGCTTCACACTGCGGTTGAAATTGATGAGGCGCAGAGAATCTCCTGCTCCATCGGTATCGTGGCAAACAAAGAAGTTTCCAGTGAGGATGAAATCAATGACATGATTAAGCATGCAGACGAGCTGCTTTACAGCATTAAAACATCCAGAAAAGGAACTTATCGGATATGAAAATAAATTTGCCAGAAGAAGTGAAAATGATTATCGGAAGGCTGATGGAGCATGGGTTTGAAGCTTATGCGGTGGGCGGCTGTGTCAGGGATTCTGTGCTGAAGCGCACCCCGATGGACTGGGATATCACAACCTCAGCGAAACCGATGCAGGTAAAAGCACTGTTCGGGCATACAATTGATACCGGAATCCAGCACGGCACCGTGACCGTGATGATAGGACGGCAGGGATTTGAGGTGACAACTTACCGCATTGACGGGGAGTATGAGGATGCGAGACATCCCAAGGAAGTGACCTTTACCTCAAATCTGTTGGAAGACTTAAAAAGACGTGATTTTACCATCAATGCGATGGCGTATAACGATACAGACGGTCTGGTGGACGCATTTGACGGTCTGGCAGACTTAAAACGCGGCGTTATCCGCTGTGTGGGCAATGCAAAAGAACGTTTCTCGGAAGATGCGCTTCGGATGCTGCGTGCAGTGCGGTTTGCTGCACAGCTTGGCTTTTCCATTGAGGTGGAGACGAAGGCTGCGATGAAGCTTTTAGCGCCGACGATTGCGAAGGTCAGTGCGGAACGGATTCAGGTAGAGCTTGTGAAACTTTTAACATCAAACCATCCGGAAGAAATCCGCACCGCATACGAGACAGGGCTGACTAAGGTGTTTCTGCCGGAGTTTGACCGTATGATGCAGACCACGCAGGAGAATCCGCATCACTGTTATACGGTCGGAGAGCATACCATAAAGGCGATGCAGAACTGTCCGAATGATAAGGTATTGCGCCTTACGATGCTTCTTCACGATGTGGCAAAGCCGGAGTGCAAGGTAATCGGAGAGGACGGCATTGCACATTTTCATGGACATCCGGCAAGAGGAAGTGTGATGGCAGCCGGAATTTTAAGAAGGTTAAAGTTTGACAATGACACGACAGACCGGGTGAAGCGCCTGGTGCAGTGGCATGATGACAACCCGGAATTAAGTGAGCGGACGGTGCGGCGCGCCCTAAACCGCATCGGAGAGGAGCAGTATCCGGCACTTTTTGCAGTAAAGAGGGCGGATATCCTCGCACAGAGCGACTATCACAGAGCAGAAAAGCTTTCGTATGTGAATGCCTATGAGAGACAGTACGAAGAAATCCTGCAAAAGAAACAGTGTATCTGCTTAAAGCAGCTTGCCATAAACGGTTCCGATTTGATTGCGGCGGGGATGAAGCCGGGAAAAGAAATCGGAACTGTCTTAAACGGTCTGCTTGAACTTGTGCTCGATGACCCGGCACAGAATACGAAAGAGAATTTACTTGAACAGGCACATAAAATAATGACCCCGGACATATGATGAAGAGACACGGCGGATAGCCGTAGGATAATCATATGGAGGGGTTTTTGTGTATAATCGACCGGAACAGGTATTAGAACAGTATGAGTTGGAAGTGAAATCTGTTTCCAAGGGGCGTGAAGGCTATATTTGTGACACCAGCCAGGGAAAGAAGGTATTAAAGGAGTACAGAGGTTCTGCCGAGCGTGCGGAATTTATGTATGAAATTCTTACCTTCCTGCGGGAAAACGAACTCTTAGTGGAAACGGTAAACCGCACGAAGGAGGGCAGTCCCCTTGCGGTGGACGAGGAGGAACAGAAATATATTCTGCTCGATACATTTTCCGGCGCAGAATGTGATACCAGACAGCGGGAAGAAATGCTGCGGGCGGTGCGTATGCTTGCAAAATTTCACAACGCGGCAGAGCATTATGAGGGGAATGTCCCTGCGTATATTCAGACGGAAAAACAGGCGCTTTTACATCTTTATGAAAAGCATAACCGTGAGCTTGGGAAGGTAAAAAACTACATACGAAGTAAAAAGAAAAAGAATGAATTTGAAGTATTGTTTGCCGGAAAATACGACTATTTTATGGGACGGGCAAGGGAAGTGACGGCAATGCTTGAGGCACTTTTGCCGGAGGAAGGAATATTCGGATTCTGCCACGGGGATTACAATCAGCACAATGTGCTGTTTTCGGCGAAGGAAACGGCAATTGTGCATTTTGACAGCCTTTCCTACCATATCCGGGTCAGCGACCTTGCCAATTTTATCCGTAAGATGTTAGAGAAAAATAACTGGAATACGGGACTTGGCATGGACTTAATCCGGGCGTATGACGGGGTGCGAAAACTCTCTGCGCAGGAATTAAGATACCTTTATCTTTACCTTGCCTATCCGGAAAAATTCTGGAAAATTGCCAATCATTATTACAACACACACAAAGCATGGCTCTCCGGCAGAAACATCGAAAAACTTGAAAAAGTGATAGCGCAGGAAAATGCAAGGAGCCAGTTTCTCGAGATTTTATTTCACTTTACCGGTTGATGTGATATAATGTGGTAAGCAACGAGCAGTGGCAGACACGGAGTCTGTAAAATAGACTGCTTGCAGGCTGTATTTTACAGAGTACGGGGCTGGTAGGGCGACAGCCCGACAGCGAGAAGGAGCGAAGCGGAATCGAGCTGCCACGGCAGTTTAACACAGGAATGAGGAATTTACGTGAGAAAAAAGATATTATTATACATCTGTCTGCTCGCCTTGCTTTTTATGGCGGGCTGCGGAGAAGAACCAAAAACAGTGATGGGACAGCGCTATTATACAGGAGAAATCCAGACCCAGGAACAGAGCCAGACCCAGGAACAGACTCAGGCACAGGAGGCAGTGGAAGAGGAAACACAGCAGACCGAGGCGGAAGAAATTACAATCGGGAATGATTTATTTATGGTCATTTCAGTGAACATGCAGGAAGAAAGCCTGATTCTGGAACAGGTTTCAACCGGTACGCAATATATGTATTACTATTCCCTGACCACCCGTTTTTTTGATAAATATGGAGATTACACAACGATTTCTGCGATGGAGCCGGGGCGTGTTGTGACGCTTGGCAAACGGGATGAACAGGGACGTCTGACAGAGCTTTATCTTTCGGATGAAGTGTGGGAATATGCGGACATCGTGCGTTTTTCCGTGGACATGGACAGAGGAATCTTTTATATCGGAGATACAAAATATTCTTATGATTCAAACATTTATGTCAATGCGGATGGAAATGCGCTGGGACTTTCGGATTTAAGTGATATGGATGAAATACGTGCCGTGGGAATCGGTAAACAGATTCTGTCGGTATCGGTGACTTCGGGTCATGGAAAGCTTGAATTAAAAAATACGGAACTGTTCAACGGAAGTTATATGCAGATTGGAAAAGAGATTTTCTGCGAGGTAAAGGATGACCTTGAGATGGAACTTCCGGAGGGAACCTACACGGTGACAGTGGCGAACAATGGATATGGCGGCAGTAAGGACATTACGATAGAGCAGGGCGAGACCCTGACGCTTGACCTTGATGAATTAAAAGGGGAAGGACCGAAATTCGGTTCGATTCTTTTTGCAGTGGATGTGCAGGATGCAAAGATGTTAATTGATGGAAAAGAGGTCAACTACAGTGAGCCGATTTCCTTACAGTATGGACTGCACAGCCTGATTGTCACGGCGGATTCTTACGACACCTACAGCAAGAAATTATATGTCAATTCCAAAGAAGCGACGATTGTAGTGCAAATGCAGGATGCAGAAACGGTTTCCACGGCTTCGGGAACCAGTTCAGGAAGCAGCACCGGAAGCAGTAGCAGTACCGGAAGCACTTCAGACAGCACAAGCAGTGCGGGTGCGGAAGGAGCGGCAGGAAGCCTTGCAGGAAGTCTTGCGGGGAGCAGTACCGCAGGCAGCACCGGAAGCAGTAGCAGTACGGGAAGCAGTTCAAGCAGCACTGCGTTAGATGCGGCATCCATAGATACCGTTGTAAATGAACTGCTTGACAATGACAGCAGTTCCACGAGCAGTAGCAGTTCTTCCGATTATATTTCTACCTTATCAGAGCTGTTAAAGGTAATAAGCGGAAGTTCAGGTTCAAGCAATTAGAATTAGGAAGATTGCGTGGCAGACACGTTATCATATTTAAAGAATCATTTTAAAGCAGGAGGAAAAAGATGGGATACAGAGAATCGTATGAAGAATGGCTGAACAATCCATATTTTGATGAGGAGACCAGAAAAGAACTACAGGCAATCGCCGGAAATGAAAAGGAAATTGAAGAACGTTTTTACATGGATCTGGAATTTGGTACGGCGGGACTCCGCGGAATTATCGGAGCCGGAACCAACCGTATGAATGTGTACACCGTCCGCAAGGCAACGCAGGGGCTGGCAAACTATATTCTTGGTGTCGGCGCAGAAAAAAAAGGCGTTGCAATTGCTTATGATTCAAGAAGAATGTCACCGGAATTTGCAGATGTGGCAGCACTCTGCCTTGCTGCAAACGGAATCAAAGCGTATGTATTTGAATCCCTGCGGCCGACACCGGAGCTTTCCTATGCGGTAAGAAAACTCGGCTGCACTGCCGGAATTAATATCACAGCAAGCCACAATCCGCCGGAATACAATGGTTATAAGGTATACTGGGAGGATGGCGCACAGATTACACCGCCTCACGATACCGGAATCATGGCGGAAGTAAAGAAAGTGACCGATTATGCGACCGTTAAGACCATGGAGCTTGAGGATGCAAAGAAGGCAGGATTATATCAGGTCATCGGTGCTGATATTGATGACCCGTATATTGCGGAATTAAAGAAGCTCGTTCTTCATCAGGACTGCATCGACAAGGTGGGGGCAGAGTTAAAAATTGTGTATACACCGTTGCATGGAACCGGAAATATCCCGGTACGCCGCGTATTAAAAGAATTGGGATTTCAGAATGTCTATGTGGTTCCGGAGCAGGAACTGCCGGATGGGGATTTCCCGACCGTAAGCTATCCGAACCCGGAGGCAGCAGAGGCATTTGAACTTGGACTTGCACTCGGCAAAAAAGTAGATGCGGACTTAATCCTTGCCACAGACCCGGATGCTGACCGTCTCGGTGTTTATGTAAAAGATTCCAAGACCGGAGAATATCACAGCTTAACCGGCAATATGTCCGGCTGTCTGATTGGTGATTATGTCATCGGACAGAGAAAAGAGTTAAAAGGGCTTCCGGCAGACGGTGCATTTATCCGTTCCATCGTTTCTACCAATATGGCAGATGCCATTGCAAAATATTATGGCATTGAGCTGATTGAAGTACTGACCGGATTTAAGTTTATCGGACAGAAGATTCTGGAATTTGAAAAGACCGGAAAAGGAACCTATCTGTTTGGTATGGAAGAAAGCTATGGCTGTCTGACCGGAACCTATGCGAGGGACAAGGATGCCATTGTTGCTTCCATGACGCTTTGCGAGGCTGCGGCTTACTATAAGACCAAAAACATGACGCTCTGGGATGCAATGCTTGCAATGTACGAGCGCTATGGTTACTACAAGGATGATGTGACCTCTATTACACTCAAAGGCATTGAGGGACTTGCAAAAATCCAGTCCATTATGGATACACTCCGCGCAAACGCACCGGCAGAAATCGGCAAATACAAGGTAACAGCTGTACGCGATTACAAAAAAGATACAATTACAGATGTAAAAACAGGAGCAGTAAAGCCGACAGGGCTTCCTTCTTCCAACGTGCTTTATTATGAGTTGACAGACGATGCCTGGGTATGCGTCAGACCATCCGGAACAGAGCCGAAGGTAAAATTCTATCTGGGGGTAAAAGGAACCTCATTAGACGATGCAGAGAAAAAATCAAAGGAGCTGTCAGCAGCCGTTCATACGATGATTGACGCAATGCTGTAAAAGTCGCTGAAATGGAGGATTTTTCTTGACAAAGGCACAGAAAACAAGTATAAATATGAAGTAGGTAATTTTTGAAATGAACTTACCGTCATTAATATTTGAAAATCCAGAGGAGGAATTTTTGACATGAACAAAGCAGAGTTAGTTGCAGCTATGGCTGAGAAGGCTGAGTTAAGCAAAAAAGACGCAGAGGCAGCATTAAAGGCATTCACAGATGTTGTTGCTGAGGAATTAAAAAAAGGTGAGAAGATTCAGTTAGTAGGATTCGGTACTTTTGAAGTAGCTGAGAGAGCAGAGAGAACCGGAAGAAACCCGCAGTCTGGTAAAGAGATGACCATCCCGGCTTCTAAGGCTCCGAAGTTTAAAGCAGGAAAAGCTTTAAAAGATATCGTAAACGCTTAATTATATGGGATAAGCAAAACGGGTTCCTACGTGTGTAGGAACCCGTTTTTAAATACCAGAATCTGGATGAAATGGAGATATGACATGAGACTTGATAAATTTTTAAAGGTATCGCGCTTAATCAAGCGCCGCACGGTTGCCAATGAGGCGTGCGATGCGGGCAGGGTGAGCGTGAACGGTAAACCGGCAAAGGCATCCGTCAACGTAAAGGTTGGCGATATCATAGAAATCGCCTTTGGAACCAAAACCGTGAAGGTGAAGGTGTTAAATCTGTTAGACACCACCAAGAAAGAAGAAGCAAAAGATTTGTTTGAATATGTATCATAAAAGAACGCACCTCCTAATATAGTTTTCTGTAGGAGGTGCGTTTTTATGGACGAGAAAAATAATGTGGCGAAAACACACAAGGTGCTGCTGTCGAACCGCAAAAGTGGGGCATTCAGCGGCGTGGTGGATGTGCTGTCCTTTGATGTGGCAGAGATTCTGCTGGAAACGGAACTTGGGATGCTTTTAATCAAAGGGCATGACCTTCATGTAAACAGGCTGACGTTAGAAAAAGGGGAGGTTGACATAGAGGGGCGGATTGATTCATTAACTTATTCGGATGTAAAGACCGCCGGGAAACAGGCGCAGTCCGTCCTTGGAAGGCTGTTTAAATAAATGGCGGTCAGTGAAGTTATCGGGCAGGAGGCGTCATTTTTAGGAGTATCTGTGCTCTTAGGGACCGGGATGTTTTTGCTGTATGACTGCTTCCGCATTCTGCGCAGAGTCTTTCCACATGGGACAATCTGGATAGGAATAGAAGATTTTTTGTACTGGATGGTCTGCACGGCAGCGGTATTTGTGATGCTCTATACCCAAAATGACGGAAAAATCCGCGGTTATGCAATCGGTGGCGTTGTGGTCGGAATGCTGCTTTACTATGGGCTGCTCAGCCGGTTTGTAATCCGGCTCAATGTACTGGTGCTAAAAGCCCTGTTTGGAACTGTTGGAAAAGTGGTATCTGTCATTTTTCATCCGTTTTGCTTTATCGGAAAAAAAATCCATGTTTTTTTTAGAAAACAATTGAAAAAAGTGTGGAAAGCGATTAAAATAGGAATATCTAAGCATTAGCAAAGGGGGAGCGGTTATGAAAGGACATATGAAACATAAGAAGAACAGCCGTGCAGGAAAACGCTGCATTACCATGATCGCCCTTGTATTTGTGGCAGTGATGTCCATTCAGATTGTGCGTGTATACGAGAAGGATCAGGAGTACATACAGAAAGAGGCAGCTTTGCGGGAGCAGCTTCAGGATGAAGAGGAACGTCAGGCATCATTAGAAGAGTATCAGGATTATATGCAGTCCAGCCAGTATGTAGAGAATGTTGCAAAGAGCAAGCTTGGAATGGCATATGAGAATGAAATCATTTTCAAAGAGACAAAAGCGAAATAACATAGAAAACAAGAAGTATTCGGGGGACAGGAATGAATTCTGTCTCCCGTTTTACGTTATGGGAAAGTAAAGGTCAGATACCGTAAGAGCCTCGAAAGCATAAAGAACTTCAAAGTCCGTCGAAAAGACAAAGCAAAAGAGATTTTGGCGAAAAGTTTTTAAAAACAGGTCCCCGCTTTGACAAACATTTCCGGTTCCCAAATCTATAATCAGATTCACCCGAAAAAGAAAAGGAGAATCGTTGTTATGAAGAAGATGGGAACAAGACAAATGATACTGACACTGCTTGGAAGCGTGGTCTGCAAAATAGGAGTCATGGGCTGCTATCCGGTCGCACCGGCATATTTTACGGCGCTGTATTTAGAAAATGGAAACGGACTGGCCCTGCTTGGAATTATGTACATAGGAATGTTCTTATTTATGCCGCTTACCGCCATGATAAAATACATGGTAATTCTTTTGGTGACGGCGCTTGCAGTCAAGCTTGTGGAGTGGGCAAATGAAGGCTGTCCTGCGATGCTTGCCGGTGGGCTCACCGGAATCACTACAATTATAATATCATTTTGCGGAAGCATGCTGCAATGGAAAAACCAGCCGGAACCGCTTGTAGTGTTTTTGGAAGCTGTCTTTGTGTGTGGAGTGGTAGTATTGTTAAACAGAGGAATACACGGCTTTTTGGAGTGGGAATGGCAGCCACGTCTAAAGGAGATAAAAGAGCATAGCGGGAATGAGGAGCGTCTCAGAGGCTATGCGGAATCCTTTCAGGGACTTTCGCAGATTTTTATGTCGATGAGTAATCCGAAGAACCAGTACAATCCGGCAGAACTTGGACAGGTGCAAAACGAACTGACCGGAAAAATCTGTGCATCCTGCGATTCCTGCGCTGTTTGCTGGGAGAGAGATTCCTCCCCTCTATATGGTGCAATTTCAGAGCTTTTAACCGGAATCTGGCATACGGGGAAGCCGGCGGAGGACAGCGAGGAAGTGTTAGGGCAGTACTGCAAAAAGAGCCGTGACATGATCGAACAGGCAGTCTGGGTGTTTCAGCGGGTCAATTTAAACCGGGCGTGGTATCACAGACTGCTCGAGAACCGGCAGGTAATTGCGGAACAGCTCGACGCCATGGCATACATTATGCAGGACTGTGCAAGGGAAGAACAGGTGCTTGACAGGCAGGAGCGGCGGAGTATGGCAGAAATCCGTTACCGGGCAAAAGAGCATGGAATCGTAATAGAAGAAATGCATCTGATACGGACGCTTGACGGGCATATCCGTTTAGAAGCAATGCTGCGCAGCAAGAAAGGCGGCTGCATTGCAGCAAAGACGTTTGTAGCTGCTGCGGGCGGTGCACTCTCAAAGACATTGCGTCTTGATTCTGAATGTAAGACCTTTATCGCAAAGGAAGCGGCAAGGTTTGTCTTGTATGAGGACACGAAATTCCGCAATGTGCACGGGATTGCGCGGATGAAAAAAGACGGTGCGCAGATATCCGGGGATAACTTTTCTTTTCTGGAGCAGGAATGTGGAGAAGTGCTGCTTGGACTTTCCGATGGAATGGGCTCCGGCAGTACCGCCTGCAAGGAAAGCGAGATGGTATTAGATCTGGTGGAACGGTTTCTGGTCGCCGGATTTTCTGTGGAGACAGCTGTGCGCATGATGAATTCCGCGATGGTGATGAAGGGGGAGGACGATTTGTATTCCACGGTAGACCTCTGCCGGATTAATCTGTACGACGGCAGGGCAGGATTTTACAAAATCGGAGCGGCGGCAGCGTTTATCAAACACGGCGATACGGTGGAATGCATCAGCTCCAAGAACCTTCCGGTCGGAGCGGATGCCCAGGTGGAGATTGAGACGAGCGAAAGAGTCTTACAAAACGGGGATTTTGTTGTCATGGTCACGGATGGTGTGTTAGAATATCTACGTGTTCCGGAACCGGAGGAAACGATGCAGGAAATGATAGAGAGCATTCAGACGAACAATCCGGGAATTCTTGCAAAAAGAATGATGGAGCGGGTGCTTCTTTTTACCGGAGGAAAAGTGCAGGACGATATGACGATTCTCGCTGCCTGCATCTGGGAGAAATAGATGATTGGACAAATGTTAAAGTGGATTTACACAGAGCATTTAATTGAAAAAGGAGACCATGTAATCGTTGGATTATCCGGCGGTGCGGACTCCGTGTGCCTTCTGCTTCTGTTAAAGGAAGCAAAAGAGCAGTTAGCCTGCACCCTTTCTGCGGTGCATATTGAGCATGGAATCCGCGGGGAGGAAAGCCTTGCGGATGCAGCGTTTGTAAGAAAACTCTGTGAAAAACAGGAAATTCCATGCCGGATATATCCGGTTGATGCGCCTGCGTTTGCAAAAGAGCGTGGAATCGGACTTGAGGAAGCCGCAAGATTATTGCGCTATGATTGTTATCAGAAAGAAATAGAAAGAATACGACAAAGGTCAGATAATAAAATGCGGAGGATTCGTGTTGCGCTGGCACATCATGCGGATGACAATGCGGAGACGATTTTGTTTCAGATGGTGCGTGGGAGCGGTCTGACCGGGCTTTGCGGGATGCCGTCAAAGCGGGAACTTACAGAGGGAGCAGACTTAATCCGCCCGCTTCTTGGGTGTACCAGAAAAGAAATTGAGGCAGAACTTGTCCGGAAAAACCAGAATTTTTGTGTGGATAGCACAAACAATGATGTGGAATACAGCCGGAACAGACTGCGGCATCTTGTGATGCCGCAGCTTGCCGAGGTCAATCCGCAGGCAGTTTCGCATATCAGCAGAACCGGGGCGCTTTTGGCAGAACTGAGGCAATTTCTTTTGGAACAGGTTAAGCTGGCAGAGAAAAGCTACTGTAAAAGGGATGGTGAAACGGTGCTTCTTGGCAGGGCGTTGTTTGATGAGGCACCGGCACTCGTGATAAAAGAACTGATTCATGAACTTTTAGCAGAGCTTTCGGGCGGTGGAAAAGACATCGGAGAAGTGCATGTGGAAGCAGTATATGACCTTGCAGGCAGGCAGGTGGGCAGAAGGATGGAACTTCCGGGAAAGCTTGTGGCAGAAAGAGTTTACGAGGGGGTACGCCTTGGACTGGAGAATCCGGCTTGTACGGTGGGAGAAGGGGCTGAAGCTTCGATTGAAATTGATAAAAGACAATTGTCGCAGACCCTTGAGAATGGAAAAATTCAAATAGAGACCGGGGATGTGACTTTTTTCTTAAAATTATACCCCGCAGGGGAATTGTTACAGACGCTTACAGCAGTGGATTTCCCCGGAAAAATGAAGGAAATTGCGAAAAAGCGGTATACGAAATGGTTTGATTATGATAAAATACAGAATGGTCTCGTATTTCGTAAACGACAGAGCGGGGATTACCTCACGCTTGATGAAGCGGGACATAAAAAGAAATTAAAATCGTATTTTATAGACGAAAAAGTTCCGAAGGAAGAGCGGGAGCAGATATGGCTTTTGGCAGATGGTGCTCATATTGTATGGGTTACCGGTGGCAGGATGAGTGCTGCCTGCCGGGTTACACAGGATACGGAACAGATTCTTGAAGTACAGATGACTGGAGGAAATGAAAAATGAAAATTAAAAACATCAATGTCCACATTACAGAGGAAGAAATCGAAGCGAGAGTACGGGAATTGGGCGCAGAAATCAGCAAAGATTTCAACGGGGAACCGGTCTGCCTGATTTGTATTCTGAAAGGTTCTGTATTTTTTACCTGTGAGCTTGCCAAGCGTATCACCAATCCGGTGGAGATGGAATTTATGTCTGTTTCAAGCTATGGTTCCGGTACAACTTCAAGCGGTGTGGTACGGATTGTCAATGACCTTGGCACAAGCATCGAGGGAAAGAATGTACTCGTAGTAGAGGATATTATTGATTCCGGAAGAACCTTAAGCTATCTGTTGGAGAATTTGAAAACAAGGAATCCGAAGAGCCTTAAGCTCTGTACCCTTTTGGATAAGCCGGATCGCCGTGTAGTAGACGTCGATGTGGATTATGTTGGATTTGTAATTCCGGATGAATTTGTTGTGGGATATGGGCTTGATTATGACCAGCGTTATCGCAATCTGCCTTATATCGGATTCGTTGAAATAGAGGAATAATTAAAGGAGAGGCAAGTATTGAATACAAAAAGAAGCACTTACAGAGGATTTGGTTTTTATCTGCTGCTGATTCTCGCAGTAATCGCTATCTGGTACTGGCTGGATGGTTCATCTGCAACGAATACTTACACCAGAGCAGAATTTGAAATTGCATTACAGACAGACCAGATTGCATCCATTCAGGTAATCCAGAACCGGGAGATTCCAACCGGAAGCCTTGAAATTACATTTAAAGATGCGAGCACGAAGGTACTGGTAGTAAGCGATGTACAGGAAATGGAGCAGTATCTGCAAGAAAACGGATTCTTAAAATATGTTGTACAGAATCCGCCGGAGGAGAGCTGGCTTGTCGCAATCCTGCCATATCTTATTATCTTTGCGGCAATGTTTATCTTTTTTATCATCATGTCCAACCAGGCAGCCGCAAACTCAGGCGGCGGCAGCAAGATGATGAATTTTGGCAAGAGCCGTGCCAAGATGATGATGGATGACCCGGCAAAGCGTGTGACGTTTGATAAAGTAGCCGGATTGAAAGAGGAAAAAGAAGAACTACAGGAGATTGTAGACTTCTTACGGGCTCCAGGCAAGTATACAAAGCTCGGAGCAAGAATTCCGAAGGGTGTCCTTCTTGTGGGACCTCCGGGAACCGGTAAGACACTTCTTGCAAAAGCGATTGCAGGAGAAGCAGGTGTGCCGTTTTTCAGCATTTCCGGTTCTGATTTCGTGGAAATGTTCGTGGGTGTCGGAGCTTCCCGTGTCCGCGATTTATTTGAAGAGGCAAAGAAAAATGCACCTTGTATCGTGTTCATCGATGAGATTGATGCGGTGGCAAGACGCCGTGGAACCGGTATGGGCGGCGGACATGACGAGCGCGAGCAGACCTTAAACCAGATGCTTGTCGAGATGGATGGATTTGGAGTCAACGAGGGAATTATTGTGATGGCGGCGACCAACCGTGTCGATATCTTAGACCCGGCAATTATGCGTCCGGGACGTTTTGACCGAAAGGTTCATGTGGGACGTCCGGATGTGGGTGGCAGAGAAGAGATTCTTAAGGTTCATGCCAAGAATAAGCCGCTCGGCGATGACGTCGACCTGAAAGAGATTGCGCAGACGACAGCCGGATTTACCGGTGCAGACCTTGAGAATCTGTTAAATGAGGCTGCAATTGTTGCAGCGAAGGAAGACCGTGCATTTATCACCCAGAATGATATCAAGAAATCGTTTGTAAAAGTCGGAATCGGCGCAGAGAAGCGCAGCCGTATCATTTCAGAAAAAGAGAAGCGTATCACGGCATTCCACGAATCCGGTCATGCAATCTTATTCCATGTACTTCCGGATGTCGGACCGGTTTACTCCGTGTCCATCATTCCGACCGGAGCAGGTGCAGCCGGCTATACGATGCCGTTGCCGGAAAAGGATGAGATGTTTAACACCAAGGGAAAGATGTTACAGGATATCATTGTTTCTCTCGGCGGACGTGTGGCGGAAGAACTGGTATTTGATGATATCACAACCGGCGCATCCCAGGATATCAAGCAGGCAACCCAGATGGCAAAGGCGATGGTCACCAAGTACGGAATGTCAGAAAATATCGGTCTGATTTGTTACGATAACGATGACGATGAGGTATTTATCGGCAGAGACCTTGCACATACAAGAGGTTATGGTGAAGGGGTTGCAACCGCAATTGACCAGGAAATCAAGCGGATTATTGATGAGTGCTACGATAAAGCGCGCACCATTATCATGGAAAACCGCAGCGTACTCGATGCCTGTGCAAACCTTCTCTTGGAGAAAGAGAAAATCAGCCAGCAGGAGTTTGAGGCATTGTTTGAAGCGTAATTGTGCATAATTACGATGAAAAAAGAAAAAACAGGAAGAAGGTACTGTACACAATCGCTAAAACAAGATGCAAAAAATTGTGAAGTTTGTGCACACTTTTGGAGTACACCATGGTACTATAATACACGTAAAAACCCCCCAATACATTATATATAGTTTTTACTATACCCCATAGTAAAAATACCTTCTCCTAAAAGCCCCCGGTTCCCCCAAGACCGGGGGCTTTTTTTGTTTGCCGGAGAATGGTTTTAAAAAGAAAGGCTACATCTTTAAAGGCTGGTATTCCGATAAGAAATGCACGAAGAAAGTGACACAGATAAAGAAGGGCAGTACCGGAAACGTCACATTTTATGCAAAGTGGAAGAAAAAATAGAAATTTTACAGGATAGTGATAATCCCCGGCTCAATTATAAGGCCGGGGATTTATTGTGCGTCTTATTGCGAAAATATAGGAAATATGATACACTATTTATTAGATGTTAAAGTCAAAAGAAATATGATTTAAGACAGAGAAAATCATGAAAAAGATAGGAGGATTTTGGGATGAGAAATATGAAGGTACGGACTAAGCTGTTAATCGTAATGTTTGTTGCGATTGCAGCACTTGCGTTGTGTGTTGTTTTTTCTACAAACAGTATGGCACAGATGCAGAATCAGGCACTTGAAATTATCGAAAATGATGAGAGAGAGTCGTATGACGAACTTATCAAACAGCAGGTTGAAAATGTAATATCTCTTTGCCAGGTGATTTATGATAAGTATCAGGCGGGGGAATACACTGAGGATGAGGCTAAAAAGATTGCGGCAGATGAGATTCGTGCACTTCGTTATGGAGAGGGTGGTTATTTCTGGGTTGACCAGTACGATGGCACAAATGTAGTTTTACTCGGAAGCCAGACAGAGGGAACGAACCGTATGGAGACAAAGGATGCTGATGGATATCAGATGGTAAAAGAAATCATCCGTATTGGTCAGGAGCCGGACGGCGGATATACGGACTATGTTTACCCGAAAGAAGGGGAGACAGAATCATCTCCGAAACGTTCTTACAGCAAGGCGTTTGAACCATTTGGCTGGGTGATTGGGACTGGAAATTATACCGACCACATTGATGACCAGATTGCGGCTGTAAAAGCTGATTTTTCCAATTATGCTTCAGAAAGAAGAGCGGTATTTTCTGCCGCTGCTTTTATTGAGGGCGCAATTCTTGTGGCACTTTTGATTGCCATTATTATTAGTATTGTAAAGCCGCTGCAGAAAGCAAAAGAATCTTTAAAACAGATGGAACAGGGCGATTTTTCCCATGCGTTGGATGCAAATCTGTTAAAACAGCAGGATGATTTTGGGCAGCTTGCGGTATCCTTGGAAGCTATGCGGACGGAAGTGGGCAGGCTGATTGGAGCAGTTAAGGAAGAAGCACTCGAAATTACAAGTATGGTTCAGGAGATTGATGAAAATATTACGGCTTTGGATGAAGAAATCGAAAGTGTTTCCGCCACCACAGAGGAACTTGCGGCGGGTATGGAAGAGACTGCAGCATCCTCGGAAGAAATCAATGCAATGTCACATGAAATTGAGAGTGCAGCAAAGAGTATTGCAGTGCGTTCTCAGGATGGTGCAACGGAGGCGGATGAAATCCGTGAGCGTGCAGTAGGTATTAAGACAACGACAGATGAGAATGACAGGCGCACCAAGCAGGTTCACGGAGAAATTAATTCTGGTCTCACAAAAGCACTTGAAGATATCAAGGTTGTAGACCAGATTGAGGTGCTTGCGGAATCTATTATGGAGATTACAGGGCAGACAAATCTGCTGGCACTCAACGCTTCTATCGAGGCTGCACGTGCAGGAGAAGCCGGAAAGGGATTTGCAGTTGTTGCGGATGAAATCAGAGTTCTTGCAGAGCAGTCAAAGGCTGCGGTTGTACACATCCAGGATGTTACCCAGAATGTGGTCGGAGCTGTAGAAAATTTAGCAAACGGGGCAAAACAGCTTCTGGAATTTGTCGGAACGGATGTGGTACAGAATCTGGCGGAATTTTCCAAAATAGCGGATTCTTATAGCCAGGATGCGGAACGGGTAGATTCACTTGTAACGGATTTTTCTGCTTCATCGGAAGAATTGCTGGCATCTATCAATGGTGTGATGGATGCAATTACGGAAGTCAGCAAGGCAGCAACAGAAGGTGCGACCGGAACGTCAGATATTGCAGAAAAGACCGGGGTTGTTGTAACACGTGCTTCTGAAATCAAAGAAAAGGCAGCGGCGGCACATGCGTCAGCGGATGAATTACAGAAGAACGTAGAACGGTTCATCGTATAGAAAATATACATAGTGCACAAAAATATATATGAAAAATTGTGAAGTTTGTGCACACTTATTGGCTGGGACATGATATTATAATACATGTAAAAACCCCCAATACATTATATATAGTTTTTACTATACCCCATAGTAAAAATACCTTCTCCTAAAAGCAGCCAGTCTCCCCAAGACTGGCTGCTTTTTTGCCTAATGTTTTCCATAGGATTTTTGTTGTAAACGCAAAGTGGATAGATTATAATAAAAAAATATGACAGGAGAAAGCCTGTTAGGGTGAGGGAGGAAAATGGAAAGAGAAAAGTTTGGTTCAAGGCTCGGGTTTATACTGGTTTCAGCGGGCTGTGCAGTCGGACTGGGAAATGTGTGGAAGTTCCCATATATGTGCGGGCAATACGGTGGCGCCGCATTTATTCTCGTTTATATGCTGTTTTTGCTGATTTTGGGATTTCCGATTCTAGTCTGCGAATTTTCGGTGGGACGTGCAAGTCAGAAAAGCTGTGCGGCATCCTTTCATAAATTAGAGCCTGAGGGAACAAAGTGGCATCAGTGGAGCTATTTTGCCATTGCGGGAAATTATCTGCTGATGATGTTTTACACGATGGTTACAGGGTGGATGCTTTATTACTGCGTGCGCACCATTCGGGGAGAATTTACCGGAAGTGTGATGACGACGGAACAGATTGCGGAAAAATTTCAGACGATGCAGTCCTCCCCCGGAATCCTTACAATCTGTATGCTGCTTGTAGTGGCATTGGCACTTGGAATCTGCTCGTTTGGAGTGCAGAAGGGTGTTGAGAAAATCACAAAAATTATGATGCTGTGTCTCCTTGGAATTATCGCAGTGCTTGCAATTCATTCACTGACGTTGCCGGGCGCGATGGAAGGGGTAAAATTTTATCTGGTTCCGGATTTTGCCGCAATGAAAAAAATGGGTATCGGAAATGTTGTCTTTGGAGCAATGTCCCAGGCATTCTTCACACTGAGCATTGGAATGGGCTCCATGGCGATTTTTGGAAGTTATCTGGATAAGAGCCGTTCCCTTACCGGGGAGAGCATCAGTATTACACTGCTGGATACATTTGTAGCGATTATGGCGGGGATGATTATTATTCCGGCGTGTTTTGCCTATGGCATTGAGCCGGGAAGCGGTCCGTCCCTCGTGTTTATCACACTGCCGGCAATCTTTAACCGGATGGCAGGTGGTGAAATCTGGGGCGTCTTGTTCTTCGTCTTTTTATTTTTCGCAGCGCTTTCTACGGTGATTGGCGTCTATGAAAATATTCTATCGTTTGCGATGGACTTATTTGGCTGGAAACGAAAAACTGCGGTGGCGGTCAATGCAGTGGCACTTCCATTGCTTTCCATGCCGTGTATTCTTGGCTTTAACCTGTGGTCTGGAATTGAGCCGCTTGGACCTGGAAGCAATATCATGGACATGGAGGACTTTCTGGTGTCGAGTAACCTGTTGCCGCTTGGAGCGCTTGTCTATGTGATGTTCTGCACCAGCAGAAACGGATGGGGCTGGGATAATTTTATCCAGGAAGCCAACACAGGAGATGGAAGAAAATTTCCTGCAATCTTAAGAAAACATATGACTTATATCATACCGGTAATCGTTGTTATCATTTATCTGAAGGGATATTATGATATGTTTTCGCCGCTGGGAGTAAAATACATGATTCCGTGGTTTGCCGTGGCGGCGTTCTTTCTGATTGTAATTTTCAGACTGGCACTGGTGCGCAAAAAGAAGGCATAAAATGTCGGAAAAATGAATTTAACTCTTGCGTGTTCCAAAAGAGTATGCTATAATCTGTTATTGTTAGGGCATTGCTTTAGCAATCGCTTACAATATTGAATGGGCAGATTCCCGAGTGGCCAAAGGGGACAGACTGTAAATCTGCTGCAAATTGCTTCGGTGGTTCGAATCCACCTCTGCCCATATCCTAAAATACCGCGTGAGCGGTATTTTTTTTGCCCTATGGAAACCTTCATAACATATAATTTCGCAACTTTTCGGGAAAATAAAAAATACATACAAATACCTATGGAAATCTGTGACATAATTTGGTAATATAGCCTATAGAAAGTGGTGAGTCAGGAATCACTATGAAGGGGGATACAGGCTATGACGGCAAAAAAGGAGAAGCAGGAGAAAAACACAGTTCCATTTTTTCGGAGAATCCAGTTTAAACTGATAGCGGCGTTTCTGGTACCAGTGGTATTTATTGTGATACTCGGATATGCGTCGTTTCAGCAGGCATCAAATGGGATTATTTCATCCTATGAAAATTCGGTCAACCAGACGATGCAGACGATGAACCAGTATCTGTCGCTCGTATTTGATACAGTGCAGTCGAATTATAAGACGTATATCAGCGATGGTACGCTTACACAGTTTTACCGGGGGCTTTATGACAATGATTCGGTTCAGCTGAATTTTATTCCATCTGATTACACGTCCACTTTTCAGGGAAATGTGACAAAGGATGCGATGATATCCAACATATATATTATAGCAGATACACATACATCGATTACGACGACCGGGACAACGTCTGAGAAGCTCTATTCTGCATATACGGCAACTGCAGAAGGAGAGCGGGTAAAAGAAGAAAAGGCAAAGTACTTTTTATTTGGCAATCAGAATGAGACGGATACAGCACTTGGAACAGACAGCAGCAGATACGGTGCCAGAATGGTGCGTCATCTGAATGAGGTAAATGCAATTCTGATTGTAGATATCAGCAAATCGTGCGTGCAGGAGACTCTTGCGAGCCTGGACGGCGGAGAAAACAGTTATACGGCACTCGTGACCTGTGACGGGAACGAGTATATCAATGCACCGTCCGGGGATGCGCCACAGCAGTTGTTTGTGGGAACCGATTTTTATGAAAATGCGTTAAATTCAGAGAACACAAGCGATTCTTATTATGTAAACTATGAGGGAAAATCCTATCTGTTTATTTACTCCAAAATTGACGGCAGGGATGCGATGATTTGCGGGCTGATTCCGGAAGCTAATATTGTGGGACAGTTAGCAGAAATCAAACAATTTACCATATTTCTTGTGATTTTGGCGTGTGTCGTTGCGGTCGGCATGGGAAGCCTGATTGCAGGAAGTTATGGAAGAACGATAAACGGTATGATACATAAGCTCAAAAAAGTCGGGAAGGGAGACCTGACGGTACAGATTACGACGAAGCGGCGTGATGAGTTTGCATTTTTGGCACAGGGTATCAATGACATGGTTGCGCACATGAAGCATTTGATTGCAAATGTAACAGATGCCAGCACGGAGTTGTCAGGAGCTGCAGAATGGGTGACAAAATCATCCACTACATTTGCGGAAACATCCGGAGGTATAAAAAATGCCATTTCAGAGATTGATGAGGGCGTATCAAGACTCGACGAGGATTCTGCGGGGTGCCTTGGACAGATGGACAAGCTGTCTGAGAAAATCGGTTTTGTATCGTCCAATGCCGAAAACATCAGCAAAATGACAAACGATGCCGGAAGAGCGATTGCAGACGGAATCCATTCCATGGATGCGCTCAATGAAAGTGCGGTTTCCACAAGCCGGATTACGGCAGAGGTCATTGAGGCGATTCAGGGACTTGAGGAGAAATCCAAATCCATCGGTCAGATTATCAAGACCATCAATGAGATTGCAGAGGAGACAAATCTGTTATCGTTAAATGCCTCCATTGAGGCGGCACGTGCGGGGGAAGCAGGACGCGGCTTTGCAGTTGTGGCAGAGGAAATCAAAAAGCTTGCAGACCAGTCGCTTCAGTCATCCTCAGAAATCGAGCGGATTGTGAATGAGATTGTGGCAGGTACCGGACAGGTGGTAACGGTTGCAAGGGAAGCAGAAGATATTGTAAAGAGCCAGGAGACAGCTGTGGGAGAAACCACGCAGGCGTTTGAGCAGATTGATGATAAAGTGGCATCTTTAATGGAATCTCTGCACCAGATTAATGAGAATGTTGCCAATATGGAGACGGCAAGAGAAACCACGCTTGAGGCCATAACGAGCATATCGGCTGTTTCGGCGCAGACGGCATCCGGCTCTGCTACGGTATATGGCGAAGCCAAAAAGCAGGAAAATATGGTCGGGGAACTTGAGGAAGCAGCAGAAATGCTTTCTGCAAAGGCCGAAGAGCTTGCACAGATGTTACAGAGGTTTACATTATAGAAAAATCTTTCTATGATAAAAGAAGATACAAAAAACTTCGCACCGATTTGGTTGCGAAGTTTTTTGCGTATTGATAGAAGTTACAGCGCCGAAAACACTTCCCGCTTTGCAGGTGGCTCATAGCGTGCGGTGGATTCCCGTTCAATCAGGGCTGCACGTATCTGGGTGCGGCAGATAGGAATGTGGTGTACAAGCGAGTTTAAAACGACGTAGGCACATCTGCCGAGTTCGCTCCGCTCCTGGCGGATTGTGGTCAAAGGTGGGTCGAGCGTGGCAGCTAACGGGATATCGTCGAAGCCGATAACGCTGATATCCTCCGGAACACGGAAACCGCGCAGCTTGCACTCTGCAATTACACCGGAAGCAATCAGGTCATTTCCGCAGATAATTGCGGTAGCACCGGCGCCTAAGAAGGTAGGAACATGATATTTTGCACTGTCGGCGACATAATAGCCGTAAGCGGTCAGCTCCTCGGCAATCTCAAGACCGTGCGCACGCATACTCTGATAATACGCCTCCTGACGCTGCTCCGACACCATGGAATGAAGGGAACCGTTTAAAAATGCAATGCGCTTGTGACCAAGTGTGTAAAGGTGGTGTACGGCTGCATCAATTCCTTCATAATTATCAGTACCGATGTAGCAGACATTCGGGTTGGAAGAAATATAGTTATCAAATAGTACGGTGGGCATCGTGGTTGTCTCTAACTGTTTCATCCATTCATCGTGCAGGGCAAATCCGACCAGAAAAGCACCACAGAATCCGTTTTTTAACAGATAAGTGTCGTATTTTTCGGTGAGCTGGAATGACGGAGTGACCGGATGGATGGTGACGTCCCAGTTATGACGGAAAGCATTCTGACGGAAACCTAAAAGAATCTCGTAGCCAAACGAGCCTGCGGATTCATAATCCATATTTTCTACAAAAACCACGAGCTTGCGGTTTTCTACTTTCTTTGATTTTTTCGTTGCATAGCCCATCTCTACGGCGGTGTCCAACACCATCTGCCGCAGTTCATCACTAATATCGCTGGCGCCATTTAAACCCTTTGAAACGGTACTTACAGATACGCCAAGCCGGTTCGCTATATCCTTTATCGTTGCCATAACAGTCCTCTGTTTTCTGTAAAATATTTGTTCTGTTTCCATTATATATAAGTGAAATCTGATTTACAAGAAGTACAAAAAATCTTTTTAGAAAAGTTTCGGAAAAAGAATCGGATTCACTCGTGATATTTCACAAAAACAATTCCAAAAAACAGTGAAAAATGGCAAAATCGATATTAAAATGCCCAAATTCGTTGACAAAAAACGTTACCGGAGATAAAATAACCTCAGATACGAAAAAATGCGAAATAAATTCGCAAGGTAGAAATCACTGGGGGAAGGAACGTGGAAGAGAAGAAACTGGTCAGGGGAGCAGGTATCCTTCTGGCAATCACAAGTTTACCATCTTCATATGGAATTGGTACATTAGGAGATGCGGCATTCCAGTTTGTAGATCTTTTGGTGGATTTAAAGCAAAGCTACTGGCAGGTCCTTCCAATCGGACCAACAGCCTTTGGCAACAGCCCGTATCAATCTTATTCTTCCTTTGCAGGAAATCCATATCTGATAGACTTAGATGATTTAGTCAGAGAGGGATTGCTGGAAAGTAAGGAAATCCGCAGCTTTAACTGGGGAAGCGATGCAGCAGATATCGACTATGGTATGATTTACGAGAATCGCTTCAAGGTGCTTCGGATGGCGTATGCAAGGTTTGATGTGGAGAGTGAAGAATTTCATAACTTCGAGGAGAACGAAGCAGACTGGTTAGATGATTATGCACTCTATACAGCGTTAAAACGTCATTTTGGAGACCGGGAATGGCAGAGCTGGGATACAGCAGTCCGGGACAGAGACCCGGATACGCTTCGGGAATATCAGAAAATTTTGCACAATGAAATTATGTTTTGTAAGTTTTGCCAGTATGAGTTTTTTCGGCAGTGGAAAGCACTAAAGGCGTATGCAGGCAGCAGAGGAGTCAGGATTATCGGTGATTTGCCGTTTTATGTAGCGGCGGACAGCGTGGATGTCTGGGCGAATCGGGAACTGTTTCTTTTAGAAGCGGACGGAACGCCGAGAGATGTTGCAGGTGCACCTCCGGATGCATTTTCTACAGAAGGTCAGAAGTGGGGAAGCCCGATTTATGACTGGGATCGCATGGAGGAAGAAAACTACGCGTGGTGGCAGAAACGGATGCATAAGAGCAGAGAACTGTTTGATGTCGTCCGTCTGGATCATTTTATCGGAATCGTGAGATACTATATCGTTCCAACCAATGCAGCGAACGCAAGGAACGGAAGGTGGTGCAAGGGACCGGGAAGAAAACTTACGGATGTCATTGCGGAAGCCTTGGGTGATACGAAGATTATCGTGGAAGATGTGGGACCGAAAACACCGATACCGGGAGTCAGGAAACTGCTTGCACGAACCGGATGGCCGGGCATCAAGATTTTAATGTTTGCCTGGGAAGATGATACCGCAAACGAACATCTGCCGCATAATTACACCGATACAAATCTGGTCGTTTACGCAGGAACACATGACAATGAGACGATTGTAGGACATTTCCGGGACAAGACCGATTACGAACTGGCGTATCTGTATGAGTATCTGAATATCAAATCCAAAGAGGAAATATCGGATGCACTTATCCGAACCGCATATGCGAGTATCGCAGATGTGGCAATTATACAGATGCAGGATTTGATGAAACTGGGAAATGAAGCCCGGATGAACGTTCCATCCACCGTGGGAAGCAACTGGAGGTGGAGAATCGGAACCGACACCCTGAGTGAAGAACGCAGGGCATGGATAAGGACACTGGCAGCGGTTTACCGCCGTTAGACAACTCACTTATGGTATAAGATGCGTGGGGCATTTTATATAAATACTTTTAATAAAAGGAGAGGAAAAAAATGAAAAAGAAAGCATTATCTTTATTGCTCATCGCAGCAATGACAGCCTCTGTAGCAGCAGGCTGTGGAAATTCATCCAACGCAGGAAGCAACAACAGCGCAGCAGGCAGTGGTACAGCAGCCGACACTCAGGCAGCAGCCGATACCCAGGCAGCAGCCGATACCCAGGCAGCAGATACTCAGGCAGCAGCCGATGATACAACAGGCGCAGACGAGGAAGCTTGGTCTGGTACACTTACTGTTTGGAGCCCGCAGGAAGATCAGAACACAAACTGGTTACAGGATACCTGTGAGGCATTTAAAGCAGCTCATCCGAACTGGGATATTACATTTGAGTATGGTGTATGTGCAGAGGGTGATGCAAAATCTTTAGTAACAACAGACGTTGAAGGTTCCGCAGACGTTTATATGTATGCAAATGATAACGTTGCAGATTTGGTTGCTGCAAACGCACTTGCAGAGCTTGGTGGATCTTACTTAGACAGTGTGACAGCTACAAACTCTGATTCAATTATTAATTCTGTAACAGTAGACGGAAGTGTATATGGTTTCCCATTCACAACCAATACATGGTATTTATACTATGACAAGAGCGTATACTCCGAGGATGATATCAAGAGCTTTGATACAATGTTAGAGAAAGGTGTTGTATCATTCCCGCTTTCAAACTCCTGGTATATTGCAGCCTTCTATGTAGCAAACGGATGTACATTATTCGGTGACGACCAGATGGATGAAGCAGCTGGCATCGACTTCTCAGGTGACAAGGCAGTAGCAGTTACCAATTACTTAGTTGACTTAGTAGCAAACCCGCATTTCATCAACGATGCAGATGGTGCTGGTATCTCCGGCTTACGTGATGGCAGTGTAAACGCTATTTTCTCCGGCTCCTGGGATGCACAGGCTGTAAAAGAGGCACTTGGTGATAACTTTGGTGCGGCTCAGCTTCCTTGTGTAACAATCGATGGAAACAGCGTTCAGATGAAAGCATTTGCTGGTTCTAAGGCAATCGGTGTAAATCCGAACGCAGAGAACCCACAGGTTGCAATGTCCTTAGCACAGTATCTTGCAAGTGCAGATGCCCAGAAGACACATTACGAATTAAGAAATGTTGTTCCGTGTAATACAGAGCTGCTTTCAACCATCACAGATGACGTAGTTGTAAAAGCACAGAACGATACTTATGACAATACTGCTATTACACAGCCGTTCGTAAGCAAGATGAATCTTTACTGGAGCCCGGCAGAGAACATGGGTAAGAACATCGTAGCTGGTGATGTAACTCATGACAATGCTGCTGAGAAGACAGAAGAAATGAACACTGCAATGAACACAGATGCTGCACAGTAGGTGTTTGTTTTGTGACACATCAGAAGAAAAACCGGAGTTCGTGCAGGATGACGGTTCTTAAGGAAAACTCCGGGGTGCCGCAGGGCATCCCGGGTGTTTTCATAGAAAAAACCTGAAAGACATTGTAAAAGCAATGTATGTTTGAGGAGGCCCATAACGTGAAAAAGATTGGTAAGAAAAAAGAAAAAGAATTTCTGGAACCTTATACCGTTACTGGTGCAGTGACGAAAGGAAATATTATAACAAAAATATCTCTGCTTATTATGGGCTTTGGAAACATTGCGCATAAACAGATAGGCAAGGGAATTATGTTTCTGCTGGTTGAGATTGGCTATATCTGGTATATGATAAAGTCAGGAATCTACAGCTTGTCCATGCTTCCATCCCTTGGCTGGTTAGAGCAGGAAAAAGTATGGAATGATAAGAAGAGTATTTATGAGTACACTGCAGGACATCAGTCATTATTGCTGCTGCTGTATGGTGTTGCAGCAGTTTTTATCACGGTAATGTTTATTGTTGCCTGGCGTGAATCTGTAAAAAGTGCTTATAAGGCAGAAGTTTTAGCAAAAAATGGAAAGCACTTGAAAACATTTAAAGAAGACATCAAGAGTTTGTTAGACCAAAATTTATATAAATTATTACTGGCACTGCCGCTTGCCGGTATTTTGATTTTTACGGTTCTGCCGCTGTTATTTAACATCACAATGGCATTTACCAATTACAGCAAGGTAGATGACAAGTTGATTTTATTTGACTGGGTAGGATTTGCAAACTTCCAGAAAATCTTAAATATCCGTGATGGAATTGGAAAACAGTTCTATTCGGTATTGGGATGGACCCTTATCTGGGCAGTGTTTGCAACCGTATTAAATTATATTTTCGGTATGATTCTTGCAATCGTTATCAACCGGAAAGAGACACATGCAAAGGGCTTCTGGCGGTTCTGCTTCGTGCTTACCATTGCAATTCCGCAGTTTGTATCCCTGTTAATTATGCGTTCCATGTTACAGCCAACCGGTATTGTCAACACCCTTCTGTTGAAATACGGATTGATTGATACTGCAATTCCGTTCTTCTCAAATGCAATGTGGGCGCGTGTAACTGTTATTGTTATCAACCTCTGGGTAGGTATTCCTTATACGTTGCTTCAGGTAACCGGAATTTTACAGAATATCCCGGGAGAACTTTATGAGGCAGCAAAAATTGACGGAGCGAATTCCGTGCAGATTTTCTTCAAAATCACATTACCGTATATGCTGTTTGTTATGACACCGTACCTGATTACCCAGTTTACAGGAAATATCAACAACTTTAATGTTATCTACCTGTTATCAGGGGGAAATCCGACGGGAGTTGGAGATACAGCGGGAAAGACCGACCTTCTGGTTACGTGGCTGTATAAGCTGACAATTGATAAGAATTACTACAATTTGGGAGCCGTTATCGGTATCATGACCTTCATTGTTCTTGCAATTGTTGCACTTGTGACCTACCGCAATACCGGATCATACAAAGATGAGGAGGGATTCATGTAATGAGCAAAACAAACAGAAAGCCAATGACGGCGCCAAAACTTCGGAAGATTATCGGAAACGTGCTGATTCATGTTTTGCTGGCAGTTCTTGCATTTATCTGGGTGCTTCCTATTTTCTGGGTGGTACTTACCAGCTTCAGAAAACAGCCGGGGTCCTATGTAACAACCTTCTTTCCGGCAGAGTATACATTAAACAACTATGTGAAATTGTTTACGGATACAAGTATTTTAAATTTTCCGCAGATGTTCTGGAACACATTTATTATTGGTGTATGCTGCTGTGTGATTTCTACGGTGTTTGTAATTTCAGTAGCCTACTGTATGTCAAGAATGCGTTTTAAGATGCGGAAACCGTTTATGAACATCGCCATGATTCTGGGATTGTTCCCATCTTTTATGTCCATGGTTGCTGTATATTATATCTTAAAGGCAATCGGTCTTGCAGAAGGCTCTATGATTCGTATCGCATTGATTGTGGTCTTCTCTGCAGGTTCCGGTGCAGGCTTTTATGTGGCAAAGGGATTCTTTGATACGATTCCAAAGTCACTGGATGAGGCGGCAATTATTGATGGAGCAACAAGATGGCAGGTATTTACCAAAGTCGTTGCACCACTCTCCAAGCCAATTATTGTATACACGATTTTAACTTCCTTCATGGGACCATGGCTTGACTTCATCTTTGCGAAAGTTATCTGCCGTGCGGATGCGAAATACTATACCGTTTCCATCGGTCTTTGGAAGATGCTTGAAAAAGAATATATTGATGGCTGGTACACCTGCTTTGCAGCCGGAGCTGTAGTAGTCTCCATACCAATTGCAGTCTTGTTCTTATTCACACAGAAGTTCTATGTAGATGGAATGGCCGGGGCAGTAAAAGGCTAAAACAAAAAACACGTATGTGGGTTATGGGGGACGGAGAATATTTCTCCGTCCCTTTTGTATAAAAAGAAATAGGAGAAAAAGAAATGAAACAAAAAAGAATTGCAGCAAAAATTGCGGCGCTTACTCTGGTATGCAGTATGAGCATCGGGATATTCAGTGGATGTGGAAAACAGGGAGAAAATGCACAGACAGCCGGAGCGGGCACAGAAGTGACATCCGAGACAGCTGGAGACGGCACACAGGCGGCAGAGAACGATACACAGACAGAAGATGGTACACAGGCGGGCAGCAGTATGGATGCGCTTTCTCTGATGAAGCAGTACAATACGGTGCAGGCGGATGTTCCTGATGATAATTACCGCACCTGGTATGAGGTGTTTGTTTACAGCTTTTACGATGGAAACGGGGACGATATCGGGGATTTGCAGGGACTCATTCAAAAGCTTGATTATATCAACGATGGGGATGATACAACCGACACGGATCTGGGCTGCAACGGAATCTGGCTGATGCCGATTATGCCGTCCACGACTTATCACAAATATGATGTGAAGGATTACTGCGATATTGATTCAGAGTACGGAACACTGGATGATTTTAAGACACTTATAGAGGAATGTCATTCACGTGGAATTGACGTGATAATAGATCTGGTCATGAACCATACCTCATCTCTGCATGAATGGTTTACGCAGGCATCTGCCTATTTAAAGCAATTAAAGGATGGGGAGACACCGGATGCTTCGGTCTGCCCGTATGTGGATTATTATAACTTCTCACAGGAGGCAAAGACCGGATACTCAAAACTGCCTGGAAGCGGCTGGTATTATGAGGCACAGTTCTGGAGTGAAATGCCGGACTTGAATCTTGGAAATGAAGCGGTGAGAAAAGAGTTTGAAAATATCATTTCGTTCTGGTTGGACCTTGGCGTGGACGGTTTCCGTCTGGATGCAGCAAAAGAGTATTACTCTGGAGCCGATGATGCAAACGTGGAGGTATTAACCTGGTTTAACGACATGGTGAAATCCAAAAAGGAAGACGCCTATATCGTTGCAGAAGTATGGAACGATATGACAACCTATACAAAATATTATGCAAGCGGTATTGACAGTTGTTTTAATTTTGCATTTGCAAACAGCGACGGTATCATTGCAAATACCGTAAAAGGGTCAAATGATGCATCCTCCTTTGCAAACGCACAGGTATTGTTTCAGGATATGGTTTCGCAGTACAGTGACAGCTATATTGACGCACCATTTTACACCAATCACGACATTGCAAGAGGTGCAGGTTATTATTCCGGCGAATATTCCGAAAACCAGACGAAGATGGCACAGGCGATGAATCTGTGGATGAGCGGAAGTGCATTTTTGTATTACGGGGAAGAACTTGGAATGAAGGGTGCCGGCAAGGATGAGAATAAGCGTGCACCAATGTATTGGTCAATGGATTCCTCCTCAGAAGGAATGTGCTGTGGACCGAAGGATATGGATACGGTAAAGATGAAATACGAGAGCCTGGAGGAGCAGGAAAAGGACGGAGATTCTATTTACAACTTTGTAAAGCAGGTGATTGCCATCCGCAATGCAAATCCGGAGATTGCCCGTGGAGTGGTTTCAGTTGAGGAAAAATTGTCCAATGAGACCATTTGTGCAATTCGTAAGACCTATGAAGGAAAGGAAGTACTTCTTGTTTATAATCTGTCAACGGAGAGCCAGGAAGTATCACTGTCGGGGGTTACGGTAAATGGAACGGAGATGGACTTAAGCCACGCAGTGGGAGTTCTCCTTACAGGGGAAGAAGATATGATAGAAAACGGCAGCACCATCACGATGCCGCCGTATTCTGCAATAGTATTTCGTTAAGAATTTATCAGAACTTTGCAACATTTAGTTTGCGGATTAATGCTTTTAAGCTGTCAGCCTCACCGCTCATTTCCTGGCTGGCAGCTGCACACTCCTCAGAGGTTGCAGAGTTAGTCTGTACAACATCGTTAATCTGGTCAATACCAACATTAATCTGGTGGATTGCAGTTGTCTGGGAATCAAGGGCATCTGCAATGCCACTGACTTCCTGCGTAATTGTTCTGGAACTTTCTGCAACCTCTTTTAACTGTGTAGCGGTCTTATCTGCAATGACCATTCCTTTTTCCACAGCTTTGACGGAGGTTTCAATCAATGAGGCAGATTCTTTTGCGGCATTGGCACTCTGTTCAGCAAGAACTGTTACCTGATCTGCTACAACGGCAAAACCTTTTCCGGCTTCTCCGGCTCTGGCTGCTTCGATGGATGCGTTTAATGCTAGCAGATTTGTCTGCGAAGCAATTTCATTAATCGTAGCAATTATCTTGTCGATTTCTTTGGATGATTCGCTGATTTCATTCATAGAGTCAACCATTTCCTGCATTTTTCCATTACCATCTAAAATCTCAGAACCAAGGCTGTCTACTTTGCCACTGATTTCTTTTGCGTGCTCTGCGTTCTTTGCGACCTGTTCGGCAACACTTGCAATTGTGGCAGTTAATTCTTCAACAACGGCAGCCTGATCTGTTGCACCCTGCGCTAAGTCGGTAGAACTTGCGGATACCTGTTCTGCACCGGTTGATACCTGGTCAGATGCTGTCTGGATGCCTTTTACGGTCTCAGTCATACTCTGTTCAAATGCCATAAAGGAATCTAAGATTCCGACAAAGTCACCGCGCCATTCAACCTCCGGTTTTACATCGAAATTTCCGGAGGAAAACTCCTTCATTGCACGACTGATGTCATCTACATAGGTGCCAAGAATCCGGATAGATTTGCGCAGACTGTGGGCAAGTCTGCCGATTTCATCGGTGGAGTGATACTCAAGTACACTGTGAAGATTTCCTTCCGTCAGTTCTTTGGCAACATCTTCAATAGCACTAAGCGGTGTCAGAATAGATTGAATAATAACCTGGGCAGTTTTCTGTGATACGATAATAGCGAGAACAATAAATACAATAATGATAGCAATACCAATGACTGCAAGTACAGTAATCAGCCGGACAGTATGATTCATTTCTGCATCTGTAAGGTCATCTAACTGTTTTCCGATTGCAACCACCTGATTTAAGGCTGGTGTACACTGATTTAAGATTGCGTCAGAAGCGTCGTCAATATTGCTGTCTTCAATCATTTCAACAATCTGATAGCCGATGGTGCCCCAGTCATTTAAGGATTGTGCATACTGAGTGTAAAGTGTATCATCAACCAGACCGGTGGCTTTTAAGATTTTTAATTGGGAGTCTACTTCAGTGAGTTTATCTTCCACAGTCTGACGATATGCCGGGTAAGTGGATTTGTCCGGGTTTAACGCCATCTCTCGGATGCTTCGTGCGGCGGAGTTGACATCCATCTGGCAGATTTTTACAGCGGAATCCGCCCGCTGTGCCTTCTGGATATAATTTTTCATACTGAGAAAAAGTGTAAGGATAATAAGAAATGAAATAATGCCGGATACCATCATGATATAGATGACCCGCTTATATCCATAGGTGAGTCGGGAGCTAATCTGCATAGATTCCATTTTTTGCTTTAGTTTCATAGCGCATTCCCCAAACGGCAGTGCCGTTTTTTCCTTTCTAATGTAAATAATAGTTTGATAATAAAAACATTCTAGACTAATAGGAATTTAGCACTATATATGGGGAATGTCAATAGAAAAATCAGTTTTTTTCAATCAGAAATTGCAGGAATTTTACAGCATTTTCACGATTGGGACAATTGGCGAAAATCCCGACGTAACAAGGGGCGCTATAGTAGTCCTGTTTGGTGAGCCAGTTGTCATCTGTGAACTCGATAGCACACGGATAAGCCTCGCTTTCGCCACCGTTTGTGGTGTAGAGCAGATGGTCTGTATAGCGTTCTAAAACGTCTGTGGAAAGAACGGTCGATAAGTCAAGCAGCGCACCCTGGTCGGTATAGCTGGTGTAGATATCTCCGTTTCCGATAAAAATGTCAACGCTACCGGTTGCAATCTGCACGCCCATCACCTCATAGTCGGTGTAGGTATCGGAAGAAGCTGCGTTCTCGCCAAAGTAAGGGGTGGAAGCGAAAGAAACGCAGGATTCTGAAGGGTCGATGCCGGCATATTCCAGATACGCATCAAAGGGCGTCATATCTGTGTATTCGTAGTGGTTGGAATTAATCATAATAATGTTGAGTGCAGGCTCCTGATAAGTCACATAGTGATAAACCAGTGATGTGATAATACCGACTACAAGAATGATGCCGATAATGTGCCACCGGTAATAGTCCCAGATATACTGGAATTTTGACTTTGTGGGAAGTGCTTTAAAATCTGTTTTTTTCTCCATGGTAATCTCCCGATTCTGTTTTTGTAAATCATTATTCTAATAGGATAACACAGACTGAAAGACGAAAAAAGTGGCAAATCGTGAAGTTTTTCTAAAATTTTGGAAAAGTGGACGGCTGAGCAAAGCGAAGACCGAACCGGAGGTTCGATTCACATCACCAACACAAAAAAAGAAACCTTTCATTCTCAAGGTTTCTTTAAAGAGAAGAGCGGGTGATGGGGTGCTAGGTGCCGGTGGCACCTGTTTAGCACCGACCGGAGCAAAGCGAAGACCGAACCGGAGGTTCGATTCACATCACCAACACAAAAAAGGAAACCTTTTTCAAGGTTTCCTTAAAAAGAAGAGCGGGTGATGGGAATCGAACCCACGTATCCAGCTTGGAAGGCTGGTGTTCTACCATTGAACTACACCCGCAGATAAGTGCCCAGTTCCGGAATCGAACCAGAGACACGAGGATTTTCAGTCCTCTGCTCTACCAACTGAGCTAACTGGGCGTCTCACAAGAATAGATTCTACTAGAAAACTGGGCAGATGTCAAGCAAAATTTTTATTTTTTTTAAAATTTCATTTTAGAAAAATAATAAAATTTATAATGTGCAGTTGACACAGCCTGTTAATTGTCATATTGTAATCAATGGAAATTAGCTTGTTGATGAATCTGACAGCAATTTATTATTAAATCCATAATTCCATTTCTCCGGAATCGCAAAAACCAAACTTTTCATACAACAGATAGTGACAGCATTTTTCTTCCTGGTATAATTCCTTATAGTTTTCATAGATTTGTTCTTCTGCATTATCCTGTAGCAGAGCTATTGAACCCACTTCTGTAAACATATCCATTTTTAATTTAACAACCGTATTCAAATCTTTGATTTCCGCTTTTTTATTTCCATAGTAATATACTCCGCTCAGACAACGATTTTACTTTCTTTGCATCTTCCCACCAAACAGGAAGTTATCGCTTTGTTCCATCCTCATTGAAATTGTTTTTTAATGCCTTTTCCGTTGGGAAAATAGACCCAATTAAAAATGCTAGTTGTACTATAATGATAATAATACTTAATATTCCCATTGTATCGTCACTCGCTCCATAAAAAGGAATGTGTATAAGCATTGTAGGACCTAGCAGACCAACGCCAATTTTCCACCAAAGTTTTCCTGCATAGTCATGTGCAAATTTCCAGGTATCCATATTTATCATTGACATTTTCGTTCTGTATCCCACAATTCCATTGATTTTATTTGGACAATGCTTCCACATCATTCTACCTGCAATTATCATAAGCACTGGAATAATACAATCACATATCAGAATGAACCACCAAAACCACATACCGCTTCCTCCTAAAATTTTGATTTTGTTCTCGCTGAGCCTTGCAGGCAAATATTAGCAAGATTTATTCATATTTTAACACACGACCAAAGGGAAAATCCAGAGGAGTTTGAGACACTGATTGTTATCAGCGATTGTTCACCAACGCCCGCGCACCCCTTTTCGGGGTGGCGGTGACTTACAGTGTTAAGAAATTCAGAATGTGTTAGAGGTGAGATACGGCAGAATATCCTGCGTATAGGCGCGTAACACTTCTCCGACGCTCCATGCCTGGGCATAGCAGCCTCTTGGATTATGCGGGGCATCGCCGTCAAAAATCTCGGAGATAGAACCGATGCAGCCGTTGTCAAAGAGATGGTGTTTTACCGGCTCTAACATCACAAGAGCTTCTTTGACACTCTCCGGAGAATGATGATTTACTTTCAGGTAAGCAGAGAGAAAGCCACCTAAGAGGAAGCCCCATGCGGTGCCCTGGTGATAAGCGGCATCACGTTTTGCAAGTGCACCGCAGTAAATGCCGTGGTAATCCGGGTGTGAGGTGGACAGGGAGCGAAGCCCACAGCCTACATAAAGCTCACGGCGCACCAAATCGACAACCGCACGTTCCTGTTCCTCCGGCAGAATGCCAAACGGAAGCGAAACCGCATAAATCTGGTTCGGGCGGATGTGGTCATCCGGTTCATCACCGTCTACGACGTCAAAAAGACAGCCGTGGGCAGCGTCCCAGAACTTTTCGCAGAAGGACGCACGGGTGCGTTCTGCCATTGCAGAAAAATCTGCGGAAGTGAGAACGTCGGAAGTAGTTTTTACACCCTTTGCAGACTCAAAATGGAGTGCAAGCTGTTCCATAATCCGCAGTGCGTTGTACCAGAGCGCGCTAATCTCAACCGGTTTTCCGTGGCGCGGGGTTACGACCCATTCGCCGACACGCACGTCCATCCAGGTAATCTGGTCTAAGCCGCTTCCGGCATGAATTAATCCATCTTCTTCCATATAAATAGAAAAATCCGTTCCATCCCGGTAAGCGCAGATAATTTCCAGAAGATGCGGATAAATCTCTTTTTCTACAAAATCCCATGCCTCTGTTGTTCCGGTGTACGCAAGGTACTGCCAGACTGCGTAAAAATACCAGAGGGAAGCATCTGCTGTGTTGTAAAGCGGCGGCTGGTTGTCGTCCGGGAACATATTCGGAACGATGCCGTGCTTGATATAGCGGGAAAACGTGAGCAGAATTTCCTCTGCTTCCTTGATGCGCCCGGTGGAAAGTGTTAATCCGGTGAAGGCAATCATGGTATCGCGTCCCCAGTCAGTAAACCATGGAAGTCCTGCAAGAACGGTTTTGAGTCCTGAGGACTGCCGGTCAGACAGAAACTGGTCGGCGGCAAGCGTCAGCCGTGCCGAAAAATCATCCTTTGCGCCGGAAAGAATGGCTTTCGTGTAGGCGGCTCTATCGGATAACAGGTCAAATGCGGTCTGCGGAAAAACAGAGGGCAGTGTTTTGCCACATTTGGTCACGGAGCAGAGAACGGAGACCTTCTTTTTGGAACCAGCCGGCAGGGAAATGGTTACGGCATAAGGGCGATAGTGACAGTCCAGGCCGTCAGTTTCCAGATCCACTTCAATCTGTAACTGCATATCGATATCGAAGACCTCTTCTAACGGGACAAAGGTTCCCTCGCTGACCTGAAACTGGATGGCGGTATCTTTTTTGGCATCCGGAATCAGGCAAAGTCCGGATTTTGTCTGTGTTGTTGTAAAACGGAGCGTTTCCGGTGTACTCGAGGCACTGTGTTCCCGGAAATTAAAAAGTGGTACTAACGTGATGGCGGCATCGGGACCGTCATTTTCCAGTTCATAGCCGACGGCACAGACATTTTCCCCCTGTTTCAGACAAATGTTTTTTTTCAGGGTGACAGCGCCGGCATGGTAGGTAAAATGCACACTGCCGTCGTAGCAGAACTCGGTGAGATACTGCTGACCGTTGGCGTAGACGGTCTGTCCGTCTTTTTTGTGCTGTGAAGTCTCCAAATCATAGACGTTTTTTTTCTCGCCGTCCATCACGGCAACCGATTCATTGATTTTGGAGAATACCAGATAGCGCTCAATGGGTGGATGAAGGCTTGCAATCAGATAGCCCTGGTGTGTGCGGTTGTGTGCTCCAATCAGAGAACTTCCGGCATAGCCGCCGATACCGTTGGTAAGCGCCCATTCCCGGACAATTCCGTCTTTAAATGTCTGCCAGCAGTCTTTTTTGTATTCGTAATTAACCATAAGAACCTCCCTCTGTGGTATGATTTACTATTTAATATAGAAACGAAAATTTGCGAAAACCCCTTTTCGCCTTTATTTTACAGGAAAAAAGAAAAAAAATAAAGAAAAATTCATAGAAGGACTGGCTTTTTTTCAGAAAACGAATTAAAATAGAAAAAGCGCTTGCTATAACAAAATGGAGGGAATTATGCACGAAAAATTAGTAATTGTTCCAAAACAGAGAACAACAGGAAAGAAAATTTTAATTATGGTATGGTTTGCACTGGCATGTATCTGTATTCTGATGTCTACATTTGTTACGCCGTTAATTTTTTCAGTTCCGGCGATTCTTTTTGGCGTTATCTGGTATTTCCAGGCATTTCAGTCTGATATCGAGTGGGAGTATACCTATTTTGACGGAGACTTACATATGGCACGCATCAAAGCAAAACGGAAACGGAAACGGATGGCTGAGATTTCCATGGAAGATGTGTTAATGATTGCGCCAAAGGGCGACAGAGGCGTTTACAAGTACGAGAATGACAAGAACGTTCCGTGCAAGAACCTGACATCCGGAAATGCAGATGCGAAGGTTTATGAGCTGATTGCAAAGAGTGAGAATAACATTACACGTTACGAGTTCGAGCCGGATGAGGAGATGCTCGATGCCATTATGGTAAAATACCCGCGTCTGGTAGTAAAATAACAGGCACGGATTCGGAGGAATGGGATGTTAGAGTTAAGGAATATTTCCTATGAAGTGGATGACAACCACGAGAATAAAGAAATTTTAAAAAATATCAATCTGACCATTGACAATCATTTTGTGGCAATCACAGGACCAAACGGCGGTGGAAAATCGACGCTCGCAAAGTTGATTGCCGGAATTATCAAACCGACCGAAGGACAGATTCTGCTTGACGGAGAGGATATTACAGACTTAAACATTACAGAGCGTGCGGGGAAAGGAATCAGTTTTGCATTCCAGCAGCCGGTTCATTTTAAAGGCCTTACGGTAAAAGATCTCGTTTCGATTGCTGCGGGCAGGGAAATGTCCGTAACGGAGATTTGCGAGATTTTATCTGAAGTGGGACTTTGTGCCAGAGAATATGTCGACAGAGAGTTAAACGGCAGTCTTTCCGGCGGAGAGTTGAAGCGGATTGAGATTGCAATGATTCTTGCCCGTGGAACCAAGTTGTCCATTTTTGACGAACCGGAGGCAGGAATTGATCTCTGGAGCTTTAACAGTCTGATTCGCGTATTTGAGAAAATGCGGGACGAGATAAATGGAACGATTCTGATTATTTCCCATCAGGAGCGGATTTTGGATATTGCAGATAAGATTATCGTCATTGCAGATGGCACAGTCAGAAAAGTGGGAACTAAGGAAGAGGTACTTCCGGAACTGCTTCATACGACCGAAGCGTGCAAGACGTTACTCGACAAAGCATGATTCTTTAGGGAAAGGCATTGGTTTTAGAAATGGATTTAGTGCAGAAGAATTTATTAGAACAGGTGGCTGGACTGCATGATGTACCGCAGGGGGCTTATAATATCCGTGCAAATGGGGCAAAACTCGCAAGAAACACGACCGCAAACATTGATATTGTTTCAAAGACAGATAAGGACGGAATTGATATTATCATCAAACCGGGAACGGTGAATGAGAGTGTGCATATTCCGGTACTCTTAAGCGAGAGCGGTTTTTCTGAGTGTGTATACAATGATTTTTATATCGGGGAAGGGGCCGACGTGACGATTGTAGCGGGCTGTGGAATTCATAACTGCGGCGTCGATACGTCTAAGCATGATGGCGTTCATACCTTTTATCTTGAGAAAAATGCCCGTGTGCGTTATGTAGAACGCCATTATGGCGAGGGAGACGGCAGAGGCGAGAATATCATGAATCCACAGACCATTGTGCATCTGAAAGAAGGTGCATACATGGAAATGGAAACGACCCAGATAAAAGGAATCGATTCAACAAACCGTGTGACCAGGGGAGACCTTGCAGCAGGCGCAACGCTTGAAATTCATGAGAAAATCATGACACATGGAAAGCAGTTTGCTAAAACAGATTTCTCGGTGGACTTAAATGGAGAAGGGGCAAGTGCCAACATTGTTTCCAGGTCGGTAGCAAAGGGAGAGTCCAGACAGGAATTTCTCTCGGTTGTGAATGGAAATACAGCCTGTGCAGGACACAGTGAATGTGATGCGATTATTATGGACCATGCCTGTGTAACAGCAAGCCCACAGCTCACCGCAAACAGTGTGGATGCAAATCTGATTCATGAAGCTGCCATTGGAAAGATTGCAGGAGAACAGTTAATCAAGCTGATGACGCTTGGCTTGACAGAACAGGAAGCAGAAGAACAGATTATCAATGGATTTTTAAAATAGAAAAAAGCCCGTTAACCGGGCTTTTTTGCGCTGTAGACGTTCTGTTTCAGATTTCGGATTTCGGACTGTCGAGGTAACGCATTCTTGTGCTCTCGCCGGAGGCTGCGGATGCAGCAGCGTGACCGGAAGAATTCAGAAGCTTTAAGCATTTCGGACAAAGTGTTCCAAATGTAACCGGCGCACCGCAGCGTTCACAGTGAAGATTCATGAGAGAAGGGGTATTGTCTTTCTTATATTCAATCCGTCCTTCCCGAATCCACTTGCGAACCAGCGAAAGCGGGAGGTTAAAGTGGTCTGCAACATCAAATTCCGTCACGTCATTTGCACGGATATAATCGCGCACATCATGAAAGAGCGCCGTTTCCTGGCAGGCGGGACAAAATGTCTCCTTGTAGCCGAGCGGAAGCGGACGTCCGCAGTATTCACATGTTTTGTAGTTTTGAGTATTTTTTTCTTTTTCCATCGTTAAGCCCCCAGTACAAATGACCTATAATTTTATTATAGCATATCATGAATTGAAAGGACAATACCCATGAAGTTTTTTCATTTGTCAGACCTTCACATCGGAAAACAGCTTCATCATTATAATATGAGTGCTGAGCAGACCGATATTTTACAGCAGATTCTTTTGCTTGCCAGACAGGAAATGCCGGATGCGGTTTTAATTGCAGGGGATATCTATGATACGCCGGTCCCGTCAGCGGAGTCAGTTGCGATATTTGACCGTTTTTTAACAGAATTATCTGCGATAACGCCTGAGATAACAATACTTGTGATAGCAGGAAATCATGACAGTGCAAGAAGACTTTCCTTTGCGAACAATATTTTGGAAAAACACGGGGTGTATATCGAGGGTCTTCCGCCAATGCAGCCGGAAGAACATATCAAATGTGTAACACTTTCAGACGAGGAGGGAGAAGTGGATTTTTATCTTCTTCCATTTACCAAACCGTCTTATGTGCGAAAGGTTTTTGACGAAGAAATCACTGGATATGATATGGCGGTGCGAAAATTGTTAGAGCGTGAGACGATTGACACCTCAAAACGGAATGTCATAGTCAGCCACCAGTTTTATACGGCATCCGGAATGGCACCGGAGATGAGCGATTCCGAGGTACACATGGCAGGCGGCATTGAAAATGTGGATGTGTCAGTGTTAGAGCCGTTTGATTATGCCGCGTTAGGGCATATTCACAGACCGCAGAGAATGGGAAAAGAAATTTACCGCTACTGTGGCACACCGTTGTCCTATTCGGTCAGTGAAGCGTTGGATGAAAAAAGTGTGACAGTGGTGGAACTTGGCGCAAAGGGAGGGGAACCGGTTATTCGAAAACTTCCGCTTGAACCGTTAAGGCAGGTGCGAAAACTGACCGGAACGTTGGAGAAAATCCTTACGGATACGCCTGAGGAGTGGAATCATGATTTTGTCAGTATCACACTGACAGATGATATAGAGGCATACCGTCCCAAGGAGCAGCTCGAGGAGCGGTTTGACCATATTCTGGAAATTCGTGTGGATAATGCGAGAACACGGAAGATGCTTGCATTTTCCGGGGAAAAAGTGGAGCTTCAAAGCCCGTATGATGCGTTTCAAAGCTTTTTTTATGAAATGAACGGCAGAGAGATGACTGCGGAGGAAAGCAGTCTGATTCAGACTGTCATAAACATGCAGAAGGAAATGGAGGACGTATGAGACCACTGAAATTAGTTTTATCTGCCTTCGGTTCCTACGCAGGCAGAACGGAAATCCTGTTTCCAGAGACAGAGAGCGGACTGTTTTTGATTACCGGAGATACCGGAGCCGGAAAGACGACAATTTTTGATGCAATTACGTATGCGCTTTATAACCAGACCAGTGGTGGAGAGCGCAATGGTGCCATGATGCGCAGTCAGTATGCGTCCGAAGAGACACAGACGTATGTAGAATTTTCCTTTTTATATGGAGAACAGGAATATTCGATTCGCAGAAATCCGGATTACCGGATTGTAAAGCAGTTAAAAAACGGAAAACGAAAAGAGCAGAAGGTTGCAGGTGCGGTCGAACTGGTAATGCCTGACGGAAGCGTCTATCCGGAGAAAAAAAGCGCAACGGATGCTAAGATTGTGGAAATTATCGGGCTTACGGTGGATCAGTTTACCCAGATTGTAATGATAGCGCAGGGCGATTTCTTAAAACTTCTCTATACAAAATCAGATGACCGGAAAAAGATTTTTTCGAAACTGTTCCATACTGATTTGTATCGGAAAGTGGAAGAAGAATTGAGGGAACGTTCCGGAAAGCTTGATGACGCCATCCGGGAAAATGAACGCTCACTTGCCCAGGAGATGGAACAGATTGTGATTCCGCAGGAATTGAGCCTTGAGGAGGAGCTTTTGTTGTCCGAGCTTGTTGAGAGACTTGCTGTTGCAGAAAGCAGTTATGAGAAAAAGCGGGAAGAGGCGCAGGAACGTCTGTCAAAAGAAAATGGAACATACAGTGCCATGGAAGCAGATGAAGAACTGTTTAAACGCCTTGCGGCAGCAGAGACGCAATTGGAGAGGCTGCATTTACAGAAGGAGGAAGAAGCTGCAAGAAGAGGAAGAATCGAGGCAGCAGAGCGGGCGAAACAGGTACAGAGCGAGGAAGAAAACTGGCTGAAATTGCAGAAGGATTATAAAATTGCAGTGAGTGAGTTAGAATCATTGGAGACAGAAATTCTTACGGCACAAAAGAGGCAGGAGCTTAAAACACAGGAATTAAATAATATGGAAGAAAAGCTTACTGCCTTTGAGGAAGAAAACAGCCGAAAGATTTATCATATCGAAGAAAGTTATGTACGGTATGATGGGCTTGAAGAAAAAAGAATCCTTGCGCAGGAGGCAAAAAAGCGCTATGAGGAACAGGAAAGAGCTTATCAGGATGAATTAGTTAAAAAAACACAGAACGTTGAAAAAAAGGAGAAGGAGACAGAACGCCAGGAGAAAATTGTAAACGAGAGCTGGAAAGACTGGGAGAAGAAAGGAAAGGAAGCACGGGAAAAAGTCGAAGCATATGAACGGATGTATGCTGCGTTTTTGCTGGAACAGGCGGGATTTCTGGCACAGAAGTTAGAAGACGGGAAGCCTTGTCCGGTATGTGGAGCCGTGCATCATCCGAATCCGGCAGAACCTTCGCGCGAGGCGGTGACAAAAGAAGAGCTAGACCTTGCAAAAGAAGAACGTCAAGCGGCGGAGGAAGCAAGGGAGAATGCAAATCACCAGTATAACGAAAACCTGACTGTGCGGGATGAGTGCCGGGCTGCGCTTGCGGCGGCAAAACAGGAACTTGCACAACTGAGTGGACAGCAGACGGTAGAACTTGCAAAGCAGGAATGGGAAAACTGTCGCAGAGAAGCAGAACTTCTTGCGGAAGGACTTTCCTTTAAAAGCCGCAGGGAGGCAGAACAGGCAGCAGAGCAGCTAAAAAAGGAACAGGCGGCAAGGCGAACGGAAGCAGAGGAGGCAAGACAGGAGCAGCTTAAGCTGAAAGAGATGCTTGACCAGAAACAGGGGCAAAAAGAGCAGAAAACCATATTGGTTCAAAAACGTTTAACTGAGCAGAACGAACAGAAGCAGAAACTTCAGGTGACGATGAAGGAAACAGGGTTTACCTCCGTGGAGGAATACCGGACAGCAGTACTCTCACAGAAGGAACATGACAAACTGCAGGATGAGAGCAGGAACTATCAGGATGCCTGTAAGAACGGCGAGGGACAGGTGACGGCGCTTACGGATGCCACACGCGGAAAAATTCGACCGGACCTTGCGGGGCAGAGAGAGAGATTGCAAAAGTGTAAAGAGCAATATCAGGGCATAGACCGGATTTATCAGGAAATGCATACTGCATACACGAGAAATAGTGAAATACTTCAAAAAAGCGAAAAACTGCGTACGGAAAGAGGAAAATTAGAACAGGAAGATGCAGTGGTAAAGAGTCTTTATTTCACAGCAAATGGCAGACTGGCAGGGTCTTCCAAGATTGATTTTGAAACGTATGTGCAGCGGCAATATTTCAGACAGATTATCGGAGAAGCGAACAAACGCCTGTTGACGATGAGCGGACATCAGTTTATGCTAAAGCTAAAAGAAGATACGGATGTGGGAAAAAAGACGAATGAGGGACTTGACTTGTCGATTTACAGCCTGATTACGGACAGTGAGAGGGATGTCAAAACGTTATCCGGAGGAGAGGCGTTTCTGGCTGCGCTTTCCATGGCGCTTGGACTTTCTGACATTGTAGGAAAGAATGCAGGAGCACTCCGGTTTGACATGATGTTTATTGATGAAGGATTTGGTTCGCTGGATGCGGCATCAAGGGCACAGGCAATTGAAGTATTAAAGGAACTGGCGGGTCAGACGAGGCTCGTTGGAATTATTTCCCATGTGACAGAGCTAAAGGAGCAGATTGACAGAAAGCTGCTTATTACGCGGACTGATAAAGGAAGCAGGGCTGCGTGGGATGATGCAGGACTGTAAAAGAAAGCAGGAATGAAAATGGATATAAAAAAACAGCCAATCGGCGTATTTGACTCTGGTGTGGGCGGAATCAGTGTCCTGCGGGAACTGGTAAAGCTGATGCCGGAAGAAAATTATATTTATTTCGGGGACTCAAAAAACGCACCCTATGGAATAAAAACTCTTGAGGAGGTTCGGAAACTTTCCATTGCGGATGCGGAATTTCTGATTGAACAGAATGCAAAAGCACTTGTAGTGGCGTGCAATACCGCCACAAGTGCGGCAATTCAGATTTTACGGGAAAAGTATCCTAAGATGCCCGTTGTCGGAATTGAACCGGCACTTAAACCGGCGGTTTGTTTTAAACCGGAGCCGAGGGTTCTTGTGATGGCAACACCGATGACATTGAGGGAAGAAAAATTTCATCAGTTGTTGCTGCGCTACGAGGACCAGGCAGACATCGTGCGACTGCCAAGCCCGGGACTGGTTGAACTTGTGGAGCGGGGAGAGCTTAGTGGTGCGGAGTTAGAACAGTTTCTTACGGAATTATTTGCACCGTACCGGAAAGAACGAATTGATTGCGTGGTATTAGGATGCACCCATTTCCCACTTGCAAGGGAAACAATTCAGAAAGTACTTGGAAATGATGTGGCAGTTTTTGACGGTGGTGCGGGGACTGCGCGTGAAACAAAACGCAGACTGATAGCGGCCGGATTAAAAAATGATTCAGCTGGGCGGGGAATGATTCAGATGGAAAACAGCCTTGGAACAGGTGAAGCAGAGGAACTACAGTGGAAACTTTTAAAGGGAAAAAATCTTAAAGAAAAATAAAATTATCCTTTTGGTTTTTTAGAAATGTTTTTGAAAATCGACACAATTCCGACACATTTATTTCGTATACTGTAACCATCGAAAGGAACGGAAGACATCTCGCCAGGGTGTCATTCGTGCAGGACATGGAATAAAGGCTGTGCCGCTGCGGGACCTCTTTCGATGAAATCCTTTATATAGATTAACATTTTCATAACTAAACTCCTCGGAAGACCCCGGAACAGTAATGTTACCGGGGTTTTTCCATGAAAAAAATCAGTTAAGTCGAAAAAGTAAAAAAATGTAAAAAAAAGTATTGACAAATATATCGGAATAAGATAATATAATCAAGCTGACTGCGAGACAGTAGCGGAAACAGTCGAAACAAACGATTGTTTCAAAAATAAAATGAAAAAGTTGTTGACAAACGAGTTCAACTGTGATATAGTAAATAAGCTGTCGCCGAGAACTACATCGACAACGACTTGCTTCTAAAAGCAAGCAGAACTTTGATAACTGAACAGTGA
>CATZIT010000013.1:0-92886 GCA_958420225.1 uncultured Roseburia sp.
ATAAGATACCAAGTTCTTTTAATATCTCTAAATCATCATCACAAAATGCTATTTTTATCATAAACTTTTCCTTTTGTACATTCCAGGTCTTACTGACTACTGACCGTCAAAAGAATTTTTCCACCGATTCTGCACTGAAATTACGGATGTAGCGTAGGCATTCCGTCTCCGGCATCGGCTTTCCATAATAATACCCCTGTATACAATCCACCCCAAGCGCCTCCATGGCATCGCTCTGCTCTTTTGTCTCAATTCCCTCTGCAACAATCCTTCTCCCAAGCATCTGAATCGTCCGGATTTCATTTTCCAGCACAATCTTTGCGGTATCACTCTTGAAATAGTCCCACACCATTTCCTTGTCAATCTTGACTTCCGCAAACGGGAACCGGATGAGATAGCTGCAATTGGAGTTTCCACTTCCGTAATCATCCATGGCAAATTCAATTCCATGTGTTCCGAGATTCTCCATGTGTTTTAACATCAGCTCCGGCATCTGAACTGCAATTCCCTCTGTCAGCTCAAGCACAATCATCGAGTACGGAATGTGATATTTTTCCATAACCGGAAGCACCGTCTCCTCGAGATTCAGTCGGAAACACTGCGCTACGGATACATTTACCTGAATGGAAGTAATTCCAAGCGATTCGTTTGATAAAACATGCTTTGCAAGGAACCTGCAGCTCTCCTCTAGCACCTGCTCTCCAAGCATCAGAATACTTCCGTTCTTCTCCGCAAGTTCAATAAATTCATCCGGTGGGATATAGCCGAGTTCATCGTCATGAAGCCTTGCAAGCGCCTCTAATGAAACAATCCGCTTGTCCTTTAATGAATAAATTGGCTGATAAAATACTTCTATCTTGTGTTCCTGTAAGGCGCGCTCGAGTGCTGTCTCCACCTTTTCCCTGCGCCTGTAATCCTCGATGGTCTGCTCCGCCGCATCCATCACCGTCAGATGTTTTGCCTTGCGCGCCTGTTCGAGCATATAATCCTGCATCTCGGAATAATCCTCCATGCTCTCAAAATCTCTCGGATATTGTTGCACTACAATTGCCGCATTTACAACAAGCGGACTTTCTGCGCAGTTCCACTCACCCGCAAACCGCATTTTAATTTTTTCAACAATCTGGTCTTTCTCTTCCTCGCTTAAAGTCAGAATACAGAATGATTCCTGCGTGTTGCGGAATACATTCCCACGTTTTTGAAGCGGGTCTAAAAACGCTGCGATTTCCTCGAGCACCTGATTTGCCATTTCAATGCCAAGCATACGCTCAATCCGGTGCAGTCTCTGGATGCTGAGGGTCACAATCCAGACCGGCATTTTGCGGTCAATGTATCCTTTTAACTGAACGCGGAATGCCTGTTCATTTCCCACACGTGTGACGGGGTCTAACATCTCTCCCGGATTCTGCAGGCATAAATACATAATCAGGATAATCATTGTATTTCCTACACCTGTAAGTAAAATTCCCCGTATATGGAACTGGGTATAAATCGCATAAACCGCAGTGATACAGTAAATCACTAACAGCCACTTCGTGCGCTTGTCCACCCGCTTCCAGCTCTGCAAGAATGCAACAATGCTTAAAATAAAGCAGTAGATAATGTAGTAATACCCCAAATCAGCACCGTATCCCTGATAATAAACATTGTCTTTAAAATAATAGAAAAATCCGGTTACGGGCGTTGTAAGAAGTGCAATCTCAAACAACACAAACGGGAAAAAAGCCGCCGCCCGCTGCCACCTGTGTTCCCCATTTTCCATCCCGCAGAGTGCCCTGATATAGCGGTACATAAAATAAGAACTTAACCCCTCAAGTGCAAAAAAAGCAAACACAAACAACTCGTTCCAGAATTGTGGAACAAGCTCTGCATTTGCCAGCCCTGCACATGATATAATGTTAAATGCGGATTCCGCTATACACGTTAAGAGCAATGCCTGAAAGCATCGAACCTTCCTGGTTGCGAACTGACGCGTAAAGAGGAAATGTAAAAGTACCGCCCCCATCACGGTCAATGCTGCAATCTCAAAATCGTAGTTATACTGCACCTGTTTCCTCCTCCTGTGCCGCCTTTGCCTCTAAAATCGCTTCATTTAACTGGAGCATTTTGGCGTCCAGCATGGATACAATTTCAGAACATTCTCTTAGGTCTCTGCTGATATACTGTGGTGCGTTTCCCTCAAACTTGTAATAAATCTTGTGCTCTAAACTCGCCCAGAAATCCATCGCCATCGTGCGAATCTGAATCTCCACCTTCGTATCAATGGTCCGGTCAGAAAGAAAAATCGGTACCGTTACAAGCATATGGTAGCTTTTATAGCCGCTCTCTTTTGGGTGACGGATATAGTCTTTCACGGAGATTACGGTCAGGTCATTCTGTCTGCCTATCATCTCCGCAAGTTTGTAAATATCGGACGTAAAAGAACAGACAATCCGGATTCCTGCAATGTCATTGACATAATTGACCATATTCTCAATGGAGGAATCGTAACCGCCGCGCTTTAATTTCTTAACAATACTCTCCGGTGTTTTAATTCTGGATTTTATGTATTCGATTGGATTGTACTGATGCACATGCTGAAATTCATCGTTCAAAATCTCAACTTTCGTCCCCACTTCCCGCAGTGCCGACCTGTATAAAAATATTATGGTGTTCCAATCATCCACCCCATCACTCAATGTGAATGGTTTTTCCATGTAATCCCTCCAAATACATTTTTATTACTGATACTATTTACTCATTATACCACACTTTTTTATTCTATGCCCGAATCCGCAAAAAATTTGTTAAATTTTTATCTTTTTCCTTAAATCCTATAAATCCAGTTTCATATCGCCGTCTTTGATGATGCCTGCTTTGCGGAACAGTGCTGTAAAAAGCCATGCCAGCACACCCGGAAGCACGAAGGACACCAGGATTAACCCCATCCAGTCTCCTGCCGTAATCGCTGCCTTACTGCCTGCCTCAATCTGTGAAATCCAACCTGTATACACTCCAATCTGTCCGACAAGTCCGCAGGTACCCATACCGGAAGAAATCGCCGCACCGTTCATTTCCAGATGAAATACGCAGGTTGCAATCGGACCTGTCACTGCGGATGCGAGAATCGCCGGAAGCCAGATGACCGGTTTTTTTACAATATTTCCCATCTGGAGCATCGAGGTTCCGATTCCCTGGGAAACGAGTCCGCCCCACTTGTTATCGCGGAAACTTGCCACCGCAAATCCAACCATCTGCGCACAGCACCCTGCAAGCGCTGCACCGCCGGCAAGTCCGGTAAGTCCCAGTGCCGCACAGATTGCCGCACTGCTGATAGGAAGCGTAAGCGCGATTCCGACTAATACGGATACGATAATTCCCATGAAAAACGGCTGTAATTCAGTTGCCCACATGATGGCATTTCCCACAACACTTGCTGCTTTTCCGATTGCCGGTGCCCACCAGACAGACAGCCCGACGCCCACAAAGATTGTGACAAACGGTGTCACGATAATATCTATTTTTGTTTCCTTGGAAACAAGTTTTCCAAACTCTGCCGCAAAAATCGTCACAACAAGAACTGCAAGCGGACCGCCTGCTCCTCCGAGCTCATTTGCCGCTGCTCCCACTGCTGCCAGTGAAAACAATACAAGTGGAGAAGCCTGTAGTGCAAACCCGATTGCGACTGCCATCGCAGGTCCTACTGCCGCCTTCGCATAAGTTCCCACTGTTACCAGAAGCTCAATTCCAAACTGGGTTCCAATCGTGGAAACAATCGTTCCGATTAAAAGGGATGCAAACAATCCCTGTGCCATTGCACCAAGCGCATCGATAAAATAACGCTTGACTGAAAGTTCGATATTCTTTTTCTTTAAAAATGCCAGAAACTTTTCCATAACTGCCGCTCCTTTTTCTATTACTCCTCAATGACCTGCATTTCCAGGAAATCAAATTCAATCTGCTCCACAAAACTGTCCTGTCTAAACCTTGTCTTTGCATGACGCTTAAACTCCTGCACATTGGCATCTAACCAGATGGGTTTCCCCAGGTCGAAGGCATAGCACGCCTCCTCAAGCGCCTGAAAAATCTTGTGGGTTCTTGTCTCCGCCGAATCATCCTCCACCGTGAGGTCGCGCAGCAGATGGTTGTCTTTTATCATTTTAAACCAGATTCGCATATCAGGTTATCCTTTCTCTAATCCTGTCTCTGTCTGTGCACTTCGTATACCAGAAGGGATGCCGCAATCGCTGCATTTAAGGACTCCACCTTTCCCTCCATCGGAATCCGCACATACGCATCTGCAAGGTCGGCAAGCTCATCCGAAAGCCCGTTTCCTTCATTTCCAATCAAAAAGCCACATGCCCGTTTGTAGTCCATCTTGTCATAAGACGCTTTTCCTCTCAGATGCGCCGCAAAAAGGGTCACACCCGCTTCACGGAGCGTCTGAACCGTCTCAGGCAGATTTTCGCTGACATAAAACGGCACACGGTAAATGCTTCCCATCGTCGAGCGGATGGTCTTTGGATTAAACAAATCCACGGTATTCCGGTTCATGACTACTCCTGTAATTCCCGCGCCCTCTCCGGTGCGAAGCATTGTGCCAAGGTTGCCCGGGTCCTGGATACTCTCAAGCACCAGCAGATTTGTATTCTCCCCTGCAAGCAAATCCGAAAGCTCATAGTGCGGCATCCTGACTAGCGACAAAATGCCCTGCGGTGTCTGGGTATCCGAAATACTCTTAAATACGGCATCTGCGACTACCTCGTAATCGACACCCGAAAGGTCCGTCTCCTCTGCCGCCTGCTCCGTCACATATACTTTTTTTAACCATTCCCTTGGCACTTCCCCAAACATCTTCCTGCCTTCAACAATAAATGTCTCCTGCTCATTCCGCGCCTTTGCTTTCTTTTGCAAAAGCGCAATGTTTTTCATCTGCTGATTGCCTGTACTTGTAATCATCTGCTCTTCCTGTCCCTGTAAAGTTAATAAGGTTGCTGTAATACGTGCGCGCTTGTCGCACACGTCTGCGCGCGAGCTGCGCATATCGCCCGTAGGGCTTTATTACTTTACAGGAGAATCCTGTAAAGTAATAAAGCTGACGCACCAACGATTCTGGTGCGTCAGCTTTCCATTGTTCGTTCTGTTTTTTACATGGAAAGATTTCTGCTGATTTCGTACTGATATTCCGGAATTGTCTTTACCATTGCCAATGCTTCATCAATATCAAAATCAACGAAATCACCGTGACGATAACCTACGACACGGTTTGACTTGCCCTCGCAGAGCAAATCCACTGCCATAGCTCCCATTGTAGAAGCATAGACACGGTCTTTACATGTCGGACTTCCACCACGCTGCATATGACCAAGAATCGTTGCACGGGTCTCAACACCTGTTGCTGCCTCGATTCGTTTTGCCATACTTGCAGAATGACCGATTCCCTCTGCATTGATGATGATGTGATGCTGTTTGCCGCGTTTACGGTTCTCAATAATATGGTTTACAATCTTCTGCTCGTCAAAATCATATTTCTCCGGCAGAAGGATATCCTCTGCACCGTTTGCGATTCCACACCATAATGCGATATAGCCGGCACCACGTCCCATAACCTCGATGATGCTGCAACGCTCATGTGAGGTAGAGGTATCACGTACCTTGTCGATTGCTTCCATTGCTGTATTTACTGCGGTATCAAATCCAATTGTGTACTCGGTGCACGCAATATCAAGGTCGATGGTTCCCGGAAGACCGATGGTATTGATTCCAAGTCCTGCGAGCTTCTGCGCACCCTTAAAGGAACCGTCTCCACCGATTACGATGACGCCGTCAATGCCATGCTTTTTGCAGATTTCAGCGCCTTTTTTCTGTCCTTCCGGAGTTGTAAACTCCATACAACGTGCAGTCTGTAAGATTGTTCCACCACGCTGAATGATATCGGAAACATCCTTTGCTTCCATGTCAATGATCTCCTCCTGAAGAAGACCTGCATAACCACGTTTGATTCCTTTTACTTTCTTTCCCTTTGCAATTGTCTCACGTACTACCGCACGGATTGCTGCGTTCATTCCCGGTGCATCTCCACCGCTGGTGAGTACACCGATGGTGTTAATTTCTTTTGCCATTTTATCTGTTCCCTCCTAAATTTAAAAATATACCCTTTTCTCTAATCTCTACCATTTTAAACTCTTTAGCCCCGCTTTTCAATGCCCTTTTCCACAACTTTTACATTATTTTCGCCCAAAAAGTTAGTTAAATTGTTCACAATCTCTTTTTCAATGTGAATATTGTAGTTCGGGGACAGCTTTTTGACGGCTTTGGGATTCGCACAATAGATAACAACCTCATCTTTTCCGTCGGAATCCCGGAGCATTCCGTAGAGCTCCTGCTCCTTTTCGGCAAAGGCTTCCTTGGTGTCAAATTTGAGCCACAGCTCCCGTTTCACATCGTCAAATGCCGTAATTTTCTCACAGATGAGTTTGCCGTTTTTGTCCTCCTCCACGTTTGCCCTGCCGGAAATAAATACTTTTGCATCCTCCGTCATAAGCTGTTGATACTTCTCGTAATCCCGCGGGAAAACGATAACTTCCACGGTTCCGAACAAATCCTCCACCGTGAGAAACGCCATCGTTTTGTTCGTCTTCGTGTACTTGATGGTTTTCTCTGTAATCATGCCGCCGACTGTTACCTGTTCATTGTCGTGCACTCTTACTTCATTTGTCTCCTCGTCTAACAGGAAATCCGACGTGTACGCGGTGATATTTTTTCGCCAGGTTTCCTCGTAATCCTCAAGCGGATGCCCGCTCAGATAAATGCCCATGACTTCTTTTTCAAAGCCGAGCATTATCTCCTTTTCGTACTCTTCCACATTCGGATACTGAACCTTATATGCTCCTTTGTCCTCTTCCGCAGCAAAATCAAATAACGTCATCTGACCGCTGATAGTCTTTTTCTTTTCCTGGTTTGTCTCATCCATCAGGGCCGCATACGTAAACATCATCTGTTTGCGGTTTCCGTCGAGGCTGTCACACGCGCCCGCCTTGATAAAGTTCTCAACGGAACGTTTGTTGACTTCCCTGCCGCTCACGCGCTCGATAAAGTTCTGAAGCGTCGGATAGGGACCGTTTACTTTCCGCTCCTCCACAATGGCATCCACGACCGGACGCCCTACGCTTCGGATGGCATAAAGCCCGTAACGGATTCCTTCCTTTGTAGCAGTAAACTTTCCCTCGCCCTCGTTGATATCCGGAAGCAGGATTTTGATTCCCATCTGACGACAGGTGTATACATACTCTGCAACCTTTCGCGTATTGTCGAGCACGGAGGTCATAAGCGCCGCCATAAATTCCTTCGGATAATAATATTTGAGGTATGCCGTCTGGTACGCCACCACCGCATAGGCAGCTGCATGGGATTTGTTGAACGCGTACTTCGCAAAATCCACCATGGAATCGTAAATCTTATTTGCAGACTCCTCACTGATTCCGTTATTGATACAGCCCTTGATTCCCTGCTCTTCATTTCCGTAAACGAAATTCTGGCGTTCCGCGTCAATGACGTACTGTTTTTTCTTACTCATGGCACGTCGGATATTGTCCGCCTGACCCATCGTGTAACCGGCAAGGTTCTGCACAATCTGCATTACCTGCTCCTGATAAACGATACAGCCGTAAGTCGGTTCCAGAATCGGAATCAGTTCTTTACATTCGTAGGTGATATTGTCCGGCTCATTTTTCCCCTTGATATACTTCGGGATGAAATCCATCGGACCCGGACGGTAGAGGGAAATTCCCGCAATCACATCCTCGAGATTCCGCGGCTTTAGCTCCTTCATGAAGTTTTTCATTCCGGCACTTTCAAGCTGGAATACACCCTCTGTTCTTCCGGTTCCAAGGGACTCTAACACCTTTTTATCATCATAATTGATGGTGTCCACGTTAATCTCGGTCCCGTAATTTTCTTTTACCAGCTTTACCGCATCGTCAATCACCGTCAGTGTACGCAGCCCGAGGAAATCCATTTTTAAAAGTCCAAGCTCCTCGATGGTCGTCATCACAAACTGCGTGGTAATCGTTCCGTCGGAACCGCGGGACAACGGCACATACTCGTCCATCGCCTTTCTTGAAATCACGACGCCCGCCGCATGCATCGATGTATGCCGCGGAAGCCCCTCTAAGCGCTTTGCCATGTCAATTAAGCTGTGCACCTGCGGGTCGGATTCATACATGTTCCGCAGCTCCTGATTCATGATAAGCGCCTTGTCAATCGTGATATTTAACTCATTTGGAATATTTTTTGCAATCGCATCACAGAAATTATATGGCAAATCCATGACACGTCCGACGTCACGGATTACTCCTCTTGCCGCCATCGTTCCAAACGTTACAATCTGGCACACGCAGTCCTTGCCGTACTTGTGCACCACGTAATCGATAACCTCACTTCTGCGCTCGTAGCAGAAGTCAATATCAATATCCGGCATCGTCACACGCTCCGGATTTAGGAAACGCTCAAACAGCAGGTTATAGCGGATGGGGTCGATATTCGTAATTCCCGTCGTGTAGGAAACAAGGCTTCCCGCCGCACTTCCTCGTCCCGGTCCAACCGGAATCCCGTGTGTCCTTGCGAAATTGATAAAATCCCATACAATCAGAAAATAATCCACATAGCCCATCTTCTGGATGACCGACAGCTCATAGTCGAGCTTCGGCAGCAATTCCTCATGTCTGTCCGGATATCGTCTGACGAGTCCCTCATGGCAGAGCTTATTGAGATAGGTCCAGGAATCATAGCCCTCCGGCACATCAAACCGCGGTAACTTTGTGACGCCGAACTCGATTTCCACATGACAGCGGTCCGCAATTTTCTGTGTGTTGTCAAGCGCTTCCTTTGCATAGGGAAACAGCGCGCGCATCTCCTCTTCCGACTTCACATAATACTGTCCGCCCTCATAGCGCATCCGGTTCTCATCCGTCACCTTCTTTCCGGTCTGAAGGCAAAGTAAAATATCATGTGCTTCCGCATCTTCCGCTCTTGTATAGTGCACATCGTTTGTTGCCACTAACTCGATTCCGGTCTCCTGACTCATCCGAAGAAGCTGTGCATTGACGGTTTTCTGGTCCGGGATTCCATGGTCCTGTAATTCCAGGAAAAAATTGCCCTCGCCAAAGCATTTCTGATACTTATATGCGACCTCTTTTGCTTCCTCATAAAGCCCGCGCACCAGATAGCGCTGTACCTCTCCGGCAAGGCAGGCGCTTAATGCAATAATTCCCTCATGGAACTGGTTTAGAACTTCCATATCCACACGAGGTTTATAGTAATATCCTTCCGTAAAACCGCGCGATACAATTTTAATCAGGTTGCTGTAGCCGGTATTATTTTCTGCAAGAAGCACCAGATGATAATACCGGTCATCCCCGTGGGATAATTCTCTGTCAAACCGGGAATTTGGCGCCACATATACCTCGCATCCCAAGATTGGCTTGATGCCTGCCGCATTTGCCGCCTTGTAAAAATCAATGACGCCATACATCGCGCCGTGGTCGGTAATTGCCGCACTGTTCATGCCAAGCTCCTTGACCCGAGCCACATATTCTTTTATTTTATTTGAACCGTCCAGGAGACTGTACTCCGTATGGACGTGCAGATGTGTAAATGCCATATTATTTCTTTCCGTTTCTATTTCTTCATTTTCAATTTGCCTGTCTTTTATTATATAATTTTTAAAACAATCGCGCAATGGCAACCCGACATTCTCTATTTACAAATCGTTAGAACATGATAAAATTTCAGAGGAAACAAAAGCGATTCATATATGGAGAATAAATATGAAAACAGGATTGATTGTAGAAGGCGGTGGCATGAAATGTGCCTACAGCGCCGGAATTCTGGATAAATTTTTAGACGATTCTATTACATTTGACTACTGTATCGGTGTCTCCGCCGGAGCCGCCAACACCTTATCGTATCTTGCCGGACAGCGAGGACGAAACCTCCGGTTTTATACGAAGCACCTTAACGACCCTCGCTATTTAAGCGTGCAAAGCCTCCTTCGCACCGGGAATCTGTTTGGCTTACAGTATATCTACGGAACGCTGACCAACTCGGACGGTGCCGACCCGATTGACTATGAAGCCATTATGAAAAATCCGGCAGAATTTTACATGCCTGCAACCGATGCTAAGACCGGACTTGCACACTTTTTTTCCAAATACGATATTGTAAGAGACGACTACCGCACCATTATGGCAACCTGCGCACTTCCAGCCTTCTGCCGTCCGGTCAATGTAAACGGACATCTCTACTATGACGGAGGTGTTGCCGACTCCATTCCGGTGCACCACGCCCTAGAACACGGCTGTGATAAGGTTGTTGTCATTTTGTCAAATCCGCGTGATTTTGTAAAGCAGCCGGAGGCGCACCGCCCTGTATATAAGCGGATGCTCCACAAGTACCCGAAAACCATCGAAGGAATTGACAACCGCCACCTGAATTACCAGGCATCCATCGACCTTGCAAATAAGCTGGAAAAAGAAGGAAAAGCTTTTATTTTCGCACCAAGCAGGCATATGCCGCTTAGCACTTTTTCCAAAAATGCTGCCTTAGAGCAGAATCTTTATGAGCTTGGCATTGCTGATTATGAAGTCAGCGCAGAAAAATTAAAACACTTTTTGAACATTTAATAAAAGGATTTTTACCATTATGACCAAAGATTTAACTACCGGAAAAATTATGCCTCTTTTAATCCGTTTTACCATCCCACTGGTTCTCGGAAACCTGTTCCAGCTCACCTACAATGCCGCAGACAGCATGATTGTCGGACATTTCGTGGGAAAAGAAGCGCTCGCCGCAGTGGGCATCTGCAATCCGATTTCCACGCTCATGATTCTGTTTTTAAACGGACTTTGCATGGGTGCCGGCATCTTAATGGGTATCCAGTATGGGGCAAAAGATTATGACACACTCCGCCGCCAGATTAGTACCACCATGCTCTCCGGCGTTATTTTTTCGATGATTTTATCCGCAGCATGTATCCTGTTCGCAAGACCGATTCTGATTTTGATGCAGGCAGACTCCTCTATCCTTACCATGACAACCGCATATCTGCGCATCATTTTTACCGGTCTGGTCTTTACGTTTCTGTACAACTTTTTTTCCAGCACGTTAAGAGCACTCGGAGACAGCAGTACACCGTTATATTTCCTGATTGCAAGTGCCCTACTCAATATTGTCGGCGATTTGTTTTTTGTCGTCGTGCTTGGTGCCGGAAGCAATGGCTGTGCAGTCGCTACCGTTATCAGCGAGGCTCTCTGCTGCCTGTTCTGTGTCATCTATATCCAGAAAAAAGTGCCGCTTTTATGCCTTGGCGGGAACTGGCTCGTCTTTGACCGCACGCTTCTCTCCCGCACTATCGCCTATGGCTGGACTTCCGCTCTACAGCAGGCAACCGTTCAGCTTGGCAAGCTCGGCATCCAGGCAATCGTAAATACCATGGGCGTTTCCGTTGCAGCCGCTTTTGCGGTTGTCAACCGCATCGACGATTTTGCCTACACGCCGGAGCAGAACATTGCCCATGCCATGACCTCCCTGATGGCACAGAATAAAGGTGCCGGCAAAAAAGACCGGATGCGCGAAGGTTTCCGCTGCGGAATTCTCTTAGAGCTTCTCTACGGATGTATTGTCCTCATTCTCTGCTATTTCTTTGCAAAAGAGCTGATGCTCTGCTTTATCAAAGAGGATGAGGTTGTGATGCACGGTGTAACCTATCTGCATTTGATTTCCGTCATGTATCTCCTCCCGGCTGTCACAAACGGCATCCAGGGATATTTCCGCGGAATCGGCGATTTAAAGATTACGCTCATCAGCAGTTTTGTAAATATGGGTGTGCGTGTGCTTGCCGCCGCACCGCTCGTACTTAAAATGCATCTTGGCATTGAGGCGCTTCCTTATTCCTACCTTGCCGGCTGGTTTGCAATGCTCCTTGTCGAGACACCGCTGCTTATCAAAAACTTAAGACAATAAAAAAAGCTCAGTTCACCAAATCGTGAACTGAGCTTTTTCATGTTATGAGAAACTTATTTTACGCGTGCGGTCAGATGGTCTCCTTCCACATCAATGAGAATCGTATCTCCCTCTCTCACTTCATCCGCAAGAATCAATTTTGCAGACAAAGTCTCCACATGCTTCTGTAAAAACCGCTTGAGCGGTCTTGCGCCGTATATCGGGTCATAGCCGTTTTCCACAATAAAGTGGCTTGCCGCATCACTTAACTCCACCGTAATCTCACGGTCTGCCAGACGCTTGTTCAAATCCGCCATCAGAAGGTTGATGATGTTTCCAATGTTATCCTTTGTCAGCGGCTTAAACATGATAATTTCATCCAGACGGTTTAAAAATTCCGGCCGGAAGTGTCCACGCAGCTCGTCCATCACGGCTTCCTCGCAGTCTGCATTGATGTTGCCGTCCGCATCGATTCCCTCGAGCAGATGTGCAGAACCAAGGTTTGAAGTCATAATGATAATGGTATTCTTAAAATCAACGGTACGTCCCTGGGAATCCGTAATACGTCCGTCATCGAGTACCTGTAACAGGACGTTGAATACATCCGGATGCGCTTTCTCCACCTCATCAAACAAAACTACGGAATACGGTTTTCTGCGCACTGCCTCTGTCAGCTGACCACCTTCATCGTAGCCGACATATCCTGGAGGCGCTCCGATTAATCTTGACACGGAATATTTCTCCATGTACTCACTCATATCAAGACGCACCATGTTGGACTCATCGTCAAACAGGCTTGCCGCTAACGCTTTTGCCAACTCCGTTTTACCGACACCGGTAGGTCCTAAGAACAGGAACGAACCAATCGGCTTCGTCGGGTCTTTGATTCCGGCTTTGGAACGAATAATTGCTTCCGTCACCTTCGTGACACCCTCATCCTGGCCAATGACACGTTTATGCAGCTCCTCATCGAGATGTAAGGTCTTATTGCGCTCGCTCTCCGTCAGTTTTGCAACCGGGATGCCGGTCCAGCGGGAAATAATCCGTGCGATTTCCTCCTCGCTGACATTTTCATGCACCAGGGAAAGGTCACGCTTTTTCACCTCATCCTCTTCGATTTCAAGCTGTTTTTCAAGCTGCGGCAGTTTGCCATACTGCAATTCTGCTGCTTTTTCCAAATCATAATTCTGCTGTGCGGTCTTGATATCGTTTTTGACCGACTCAATCTCCTCACGCAGCTTCTGTACTTTCTCAACGGATTTTTTCTCGTTTTCCCACTGTGCTTTTCTGGTGTTAAATTCATCCCGCAGCTCCGCAAGTTCTTTCTGCAAATCTGCAAGCCGCTCCTGGCTCAGTCGGTCTGTCTCTTTCTTTAACGCCGTCTCCTCGATTTCAAGCTGCATCACACGACGATTTAACTCATCAAGCTCCGTCGGCATGGAATCAAGCTCCGTCTTAATCAGTGCACACGCCTCATCGACAAGGTCGATTGCCTTGTCCGGCAGGAAACGGTCTGAAATGTAACGGTTTGAGAGCACAGCAGCAGAAACAAGCGCGCTGTCTGTAATCTTGACACCATGGAACACCTCATAACGCTCCTTTAATCCACGCAGAATGGAAATCGTATCCTCCACCGTCGGCTCATCCACCATAACCGGCTGGAAACGCCGCTCTAATGCTGCATCCTTTTCAATGTATTCTCTATATTCGTCAAGCGTTGTTGCGCCGATGCAGTGCAGCTCGCCACGGGCAAGCATTGGCTTTAACAACTGTCCCGCATCCATCGCTCCGTCTGTTTTTCCTGCTCCTACAATTGTATGAAGTTCGTCGATAAACAGAATAATCTGTCCGTCCGAATTTTTGATATCGTCAAGAACGGCTTTTAAACGTTCCTCGAACTCACCGCGGTACTTTGCACCGGCAACCAGTGCACCCATATCAAGCGCAAATAATTTCTTGTCTTTTAATCCCTCCGGCACATCGCCCTTTACAATTCGCTGGGCGAGTCCTTCTACAACCGCCGTTTTACCGACACCCGGTTCACCAATCAAAACCGGATTGTTTTTCGTTTTTCTTGAAAGAATCCGCACCACGTTACGGATTTCATCGTCACGTCCGATGACCGGGTCAAGCTTCTGCTCCTTCGCACGCTCTACCATATCGTAGCCGTATTTCTCAAGCGTATCGTAGGTTGCTTCCGGATTGTCGCTCGTCACGCGCTGATTTCCGCGCACGGTGGAAAGTGCCTGCAAGAAGCGCTCTCTGGTGATTCCGTACTCTTTAAAGATTTCCTTCATCGCCTTATTCGGATATTTTAACAGGCATAAAAACAAATGCTCTACGGAAACATACTCGTCTCCCATCTGCTTTGCCTCATCCTCTGCGTGAATCAGCACTTTGTTTAAATCTGCGCCCACGTAAACCTGTCCGCCGGACACTTTGACTCTCGCTTCAAGATGGCGCTTTGCATTTTCCACGAAATGCTCTTTTTGTATCTCCATCTTTTCAATCAGTTTTAAAATCAGTCCGTCTTCCTGCTGCAACAGCGCCACAAGAAGATGTTCCTGCTCTATTTCCTGATTTCCATATTCATAGGCAAGTTTTTCACAGTCATTGATTGCTTCTACCGATTTCTGTGTAAATTTCTGAATGTTCATAGCATAACCTCCTTTTTGCTCTCTGCATGATGCAGGGATTTTTCTGTTTTACTAACATCAATTATTGGGTGAAACACAAGTTCCCGGGAAGCCTTCCCGGGAACCTGTACTCTGTCACTTATCCTTCAATCGAAATGTATCGTTTCTCCGGAACTGCTTTCTTCTCTTCCTTCGGAACATCCAAAAGCAGGATACCGTTTTCATACTTTGCATGAATCTTATCCTCGGTGATACTCTCACCTACATAGAAGGTACGGCTCATGCTGCCTGCGTAACGCTCCCTTCTGATGTATTTGTCTTTCTTGTCCTTCTCGTCTTTATCAAGTCCCTTGGCCGCGCTGATGGTCAGGTAACCATCTTTGAGCTCAAGCTGGATTTCATCTTTCTTAAAACCCGGAAGGTCAATGGCAACTTCGTAACCATTCTCTGTCTCTTTGACATCGGTCTTCATCATGTTCTTTGCGTGTTTTCCATACAGCTCTTTGTCAATATCCGGGAATGAAAAATTCATCCAATCATCAAATAAGTTTTCTCCAAAAATGCTAGGTAGTAACATAAGTCATTCCTCCTTTTATAAGACATTCATGTCTACCTTAAACTTTAAAAAGCTGTTGTCATCCTGACGCCCTATGCGCCTTTGGATGGAACCCGGGAGCTTATTTCTTTTTCCCTCCCTCGTTCTGACTATGTTATAGCACTGATTGTTAGCACTGTCAAGAGGTGAGTGCTAATTTTTTGTGAAAAATTTGTGAAGTGTTGATTTTACAGGGTTTGCAAGTATCAGTGTTCCGGCATTTTACTGGCATATTCCGGCACGATGTAACCATTCAGAATGTCGCTCTTTTCGGTAAATGCCTGATAGACACGTTCTGCATCCACGCCCAGTTTTGCCGCTACATTTTCAATACAAAACACAGCAAACTCCAACTCACTGGAATTTTGGATTGTTCCATCCTGTATCACAAATTCAACCTCCTACACTTAAGATTGGTTACAATTTTAGAAAGAGCAACGTTAATTGGATGTTCTATTCCGCCTTCGCCGCCCTCTTACGGTCCCTATACTCCACGCTGCCAAGCGGAATGATATTTCCGCAGCTCTCGCACATAATTCCACGCTGCTTTGGGATGTTCACGATTGGGATTCCAAAAAGCGTAATCCGAAAACTCTGTTTGCAAAGTGTCTGCGCTGCCTCGTGTCCACAGTTTGTACATACTGAAATTGCAACACTTCCCTCTCTCTTAAACCGTGTTCCATATCCATATATGATTACCATCTCGTACCTCCCAGAATATTTCTTTTAATCTGCTCTACTGCATCTGCCAGCTCATGTGAATTTGACGTGAATGGGGCAATCAGTCTTCTTGTTCCGTCTGCGGTCTCAAGCGCAATATAGCTTGTCACAGTCGGCTCCCCATCAACCATGTTGCACTTGAACACATTGGTCACCGCATCTAACGAATGTACTTTAAATGCCTCCTTTCCAACAGCGAAATCAATGATATCATGTCCAAAAACAACAATTCTTAACTTGTGATACCACTGATACTGTCCGGCAGCATAATCTGCATAAATTCTGCCAAGCACGCCCTGCTGTTCTAATAAATCTGCCTGTTTTCTGATTTTGTTTCTTCTTCCTGCATACGCAAGTGCAAGGATTGCCCCAACAAATGCCAGACATCCTCCCAGACAATAGCAGACGATGCTTGAATTCGTAACGGTGTCTGTCGTATCCAGATAATATTTTCCAAAATAATCCTCATAATTGTACGCCGTCAAATCAACACCCGACCCCTGAAAGAAATCCGCTAACGCCTGTGCCATATTGTAATAAATAGAAGCTGTTTTTCCTTTAATCACCTGTCCTGTCAGTGTGGACAAATCATCATCCGACACATCCTCTCCGTAAACCGGAACCGGGCACTTTTCTCCGGTCTTCATGAGATACCACATTCCCTCGGTATCTTCCACGATGTAATACTTCTCGTTTCCGTCTTCCGCAAAAGGTCCCATCGCATAGACTGCATCAATCTGCTGAAACTCATATGCTTTTCCAACCGGGTCAAATGCCTCAAAATCCTGCTTTCCAAGAACGACACCAACAGCGATAATCAAAAGTCCCACTATCAACATGACAATCGTCGTTCCAAGCCCTTTACATCCGAACTGTGACAGTTCTTTTTTCAATTGTTCCATTTTCTGCTAACTCCCTTTTCCTCTAAAAGTTCACGACTTCCGTTCCATTATAGCATAACAGAAAGGCAGAGGAAAGCCCCATTTATCCACGGAACATTTCACTACTACAAATATCTTCCGGTGACGCTTGCTTCGTTTTCCCGAATCTGCTCCGGTGTCCCTGCGGCGACAATCCTTCCGCCAGCCGCTCCGCCGCCCGGTCCCATGTCAATGATATAATCCGCATTCCGCATCACATCGAGGTCATGCTCGATGACCAGTACCGTCGCGCCGTTTTCTACAAGTATCTGAAATACTGAAAGCAGTGTTCTCACATCGAGCGGATGAAGTCCAATCGTAGGCTCATCAAAAATGAACACGGAATCAGACTGCCCTTTTCCCATCTCGCTTGCAAGCTTTAGGCGCTGTGCCTCCCCGCCGGAAAGACTTGGTGTCTCCTCGCCAAGGGTCAGATAGGAAAGCCCTAACTGTTTTAACGTCAAAAGCCTCTGCTGTACGGTTTTTAACCCGGCGCAGGCGTCTAACGCCGTATTGACATCCATCTCCATAAGCTCGGGCAGTGACCATTTTTTTCCAGCCTTGCTCTGATAATGAATCTGCCCTGCCTCCTTGCTGTATCTTGAACCACCACACTCCGGGCAAGGCACGTCCACATCCGGCAGAAATTGCACATCCAGACTGATTTCTCCGGTTCCATCACATACCGGGCACCGCAGTTTTCCGGTATTATAAGAAAAATCGCCGACCTTATAGCCAAGCTCTTTCGCTTCCTTTGTCCTTGCAAATGTTTTGCGCAGCTCATCGTGCACATTCGCATAAGTTGCAACGGTGGAACGGACATTGATGCCGATTGGGGTTGCATCGATTAGCTTCACATGGGAAATTTCCTCCGCCTCTACGGAAATGACATGCTCCGGCAGCGTCTTTCCCTCGATTGCCGCCTCCAATCCCGGAACCAGGCTCTCTAATATAAGCGTGGTTTTTCCGGAGCCGGACACGCCGGTAACGACGGTCAGCCTGCCCTTTGGAATGTCCACCTCAAGCGGTTTTACCGTATGAATCTGCCCAGTGGACAAATGAATCCGTCCGAGTGCAAACATCTCGTCTGCCGCCGCACGCGGTCTGATTCCGGTATCCGCCTTCCCTGACAAAAATGCGCCTATCATAGAATCGGTGTTTTCCTCTATCTGCGGCACCGTTCCCTCCGCAATCACATACCCGCCGTTTGCGCCCGCCTGCGGTCCCATCTCGATAATCCAGTCTGCTTCCGAGAGAATCTGCGTATCATGGTCGACTAGAATCACAGAATTTCCATCGGAAACCAAATCGTGCATGACATCATTTAACCCGACAATATTGGACGGATGAAGTCCGATTGACGGCTCATCCAGCACATACAAGACGCCAGTAGTTCTATTTCTCACCGCCCTTGCAAGTTGCATCCGCTGACGCTCTCCGGTTGAAAGCGTGGACGCGGCGCGGTCTAAGGTCAGATAGGATAGCCCCAAATCCAAAAGACGTGCGGCAGTCGTCTGAAACGACTCACAGATACTCTCCGCCATCGGGCGCATCTCTTCCGGCAGGGAATCCGGCACGCCTTTCACCCAGTCAACCAGCTCCAAAAGCGTCATCCGGCACGCTTCATCAAGTCCAATTCCGCGGAGCTTTGGCGCTCTTGCCGCCTCGGATAACCTGCTTCCGCCACACTCCGGACAGACCTCTTCTTTTAAAAATTTTTCCACGCGCTTCATGCCCTTTTCGTCCTTGACCTTCGAGAGCGCATTTTCCACGGTGTAGACTGCATTAAAATAGGTAAAATCCATCTCGCCGGCGGCTCCGCTCGTCTTGTTCTGATAAATCATGTGCTTCTTTACCGCCGGACCGTCAAATACAATCTCCCGCTCTTTTTCGGTCAGCTCCCGAAACGGTACGTCCGTGCGCACGCCAAGGTCCCGTGCGATATCCTTCATTAACGACCACATTAAAGTCTGCCACGGGCGCACCGCCCCCTCGTCTATGCTGAGCGATTCATCTGGAACCAGGGATGCGCGGTCAACCGAGCGCACCAGCCCGGTTCCACTGCATTTCGGACATGCGCCCTGACTGTTAAATGCCAGCTCTTCCGCACTTGGCGCATGAACCCTTGCCCCGCACTCCGGGCAGATGATTTCCTGCTCCGCAGCAACTGCAAGTGTAGGTTTTACATAGTGTCCGTTGGGACACCGATGGCTTGCAAGTCTTGAGAACATCAGCCGCAGGCTGTTTAAAAGCTCTGTTCCGGTTCCAAACGTACTGCGGATTCCAGGCACTGCCGGGCGCTGGTGAAGCGCAAGCGCCGCCGGAACATAGCGCACCTCATCCACCTGTGCCTTCGCCGCTCCCGTCATCCGTCTCCTCGTATAGGTCGACAGCGACTCGAGATACCGCCTTGAGCCTTCCGCATATAAAACGCCAAGCGCAAGGGACGATTTGCCGGAGCCGGAAACTCCCGCAATCCCCACAATCTGATTTAACGGCACATCCACATCTATATTTTTTAAATTATGTACTCTCGCACCCTTTACCTTGATTTTATCCGGTGCATTGTTTTCCTTTTTCACGATAGTTCCTCCCGGTGTCTCTCTCATCACAAGTTCACGTTCCCTATTATAGCAAATTTTCCCCTGCAATGGTATAATTACGCCAGCATATCGTCCAAAGGGCGAAAAGAGCGCTGCAGAAGTCTCACTGGACTTTCCGACTTTGCAACTGCCTCGCCTAAAGCTGTGGAAGTCGCTGTGAAACAGCATTTCCCTGCGATTACCCGTGCGGATTACGAGCGTTTTTTCAGGACGGAAACCGTCTCCACTAAGAAAAGCTGTATTTTAAACGCCGGGAGTTTTTCACCTGTTTTGGACTGCTTCTGCTGTTAAAAGAGGATTTTGCCACACTTAACATCGACGTGTCGTCCTGCGTGGATGCCGCCTGTTTTGTGATAGAAGCGCTTCTCGCAGAGCCGACCTGGGTGCTCCCTGCCCATGGAAGCCCCGCGCACTACGAGAGAACTGCCAAAAGCATTGACCTGTTTGCCGCAGAGACCGCCGGAAGCATCGGCGAGGTTTTAGGGCGCTTAAATCTTCGCACACCCCGGATAAACGCATGCGTTACCCGCTTTGTGTCGCGCTGTGAAGCCGATATTTTTTCTGTGTTTGAGGCATCATGCCCCTGCGACTGGTGGGAAACGGGCACAATGAACTGGAATCCGGTCTGCATGGGAAATATCGGAATCTGCGCTTATTACCTCAACGAGCTTGCACCTGAAAATATGACAGATGCGCGCTATGAAGCAGTGCGCAAACGGGTTTTAGCATCCTTACATCTTTATATCGAGGAAATGGAGCATACCGGCGTCTGCCTGGAGGGCGTTTTGTACTATCTTTCAGTCCGATGCCGGCGAATATACCGCGGATTATTTCGGTACGAACCGCTATGATATTTTGTGCTGCTCCTCCGAAGGGCACAACGTTCCATTTCCAGACGGACGCAGACAGTCCGCCGGAAAGGAATCCCGCGCCTCACATTTTCATGCTGATGAAAAAATGGTTTCCATCGAGTACGGGCAGGCATACGGCTACGCAGACGGCAGTCTGCTTCGCCGCGAGATTGCATTTGAAGGAAACAGGGGATTTTTTCTCGCCGACACCTTCCGCGCGCCGGAAGCTTCCTCCAGCCTGACCGAAAATTTTGTTTTCCCAGTCGCACCTGAAATAAAGGAAAGCAAACTACTTTTGACTTTTGACAAAGAAATTTATCCGTTTACCGTGACCGTTACTCTCCCGGAGGATGCCGTCCTCACGGTGACACCCAAGGTTCATGTGGCGCATGATGGGAGTCACGAAACCGTTTTTATCGTGCGTGCCGTGCTGACACAGACCGCTCCCCGGTAGGAACTTATTTTTCCCACAAAAATTTCCGTGACAGAATAATTTTCCACAAATTTGCACAGAGTAATATTCAGACAACCTTTATAAGTTATCAATCATTATGACGGGAGAACACGATATGGGCAACAACATGGAACTCGATTACGAAATGTTCTGCTACCAGTGTGAGCAGACGGCAAACGGAAAAGGCTGCACAAAGCTCGGTGTCTGCGGAAAGACGCCGGAAATTGCTGCCTTGCAGGACCTTTTAATTTTTCAGATAAAAGGCATCAGTTTTTACGGGAAACCGTTAATAGAACAGGGTGCGCATATGGACAAAAGCGTGGTCAGCTTTATTGAAAATGTTCTTTTTACAACACTGACCAATGTCAACTTTGATGCTGCCGCACATGTAGAGCTGTTGAAGCGCTCCCAGCAAATCAAGGACGAGCTTCGCGGCATGGCAGGAGACCTCCCAGATGTTCCGGCACACGCCGCTTATCACCTGCCGGAGACCAAAAGTGAAATGCTGCACGATGCCCCACTTGCAGGAATCATGTACGATAAATCCTTAGACCCGGATGTCCGCTCCCTGCGCCAGACCATTCTCTACGGCTTAAAGGGAATCAGCGCCTACGGGCATCAGGCAAGAGAGCTTGGATATTACAGCGATGAGGTGGATGATTTTTATATTCTGGCACTCGAAGCACTCACAGACGACAAGCTGACAGCGGAAGAACTGATTCGCATGATGATGCGCACCGGAGAAATGGCGATTGAAGTCATGAAGAAGCTCGATGAGGCAAACACCACCATCTATCAGAACCCGACGCCGCATAGCGTCAATGTGCACATCAAAAAGGGTCCTTTTATCATCGTCTCCGGGCACGACTTAAAGGATTTGGAAATGCTTTTAAAACAGACCGAGGGCACCGGCATCAACATCTATACGCACGGCGAAATGCTTCCGTGCCACGGCTATCCGGGCTTAAAAAAGTACCCGCATCTGGTCGGAAACTTCGGTGGCGCCTGGCAGGACCAGCAGAAGCAGTTTGACAACCTGCCCGGCTGTATCCTGATGACGACAAACTGTCTGATGCGCCCGCGTGATTCCTACAAAGACCGTATCTACAGCACCAACGTGGTCGGCTGGGACGGCGTCAAGCACATCGGCAAAAACGAAAACGGGAAAAAGGATTTTGGTCCCATCATTAAGCAGGCTTTGGAGCTTGGCGGTTTTCCGGAGGATGAAGAAGCACATGACATTTTAGTCGGCTTCGGGCATCACGCCGCCTTAAGCTATGCGGAGCAGATTGTAGCAGCCGTAAAAGACAAGCAGCTTCGCCACTTCTTTCTGATTGGCGGCTGCGACGGTGCAAGACCGGGCAGAAATTATTACACGGAATTCGCCAAGATGGTCCCAAAAGACTGCATGATTTTAACACTTGCCTGCGGCAAATACCGCTTTAACAAGTTAGAGTTCGGGGAAGTTGCCGGTCTGCCAAGGCTCTTAGACGTCGGGCAGTGCAACGATGTCTATTCTGCCATCCGCATTGCAACTGCTTTGGCAGACGCCTTTGAAACGGATGTCAACGGTCTCCCTCTCTCCCTCATCGTCTCCTGGTACGAGCAGAAAGCCGTTGCAGACCTTCTCGCACTTTTAAGCCTCGGCATCCGGAATATCTACCTCGGTCCTACTCTCCCGGCATTTTTAAGTCCGAATGTCCTGCAATATTTAACCGATACCTTCCATCTGCGCCTTATCAGCAATGCGGAGGATGATATTAAAACCTGTCTGAGACAGGCGGTTTAGGATAACGCCTTCAATCGTTGGATTTTTCCTCCAACTTTTGAGGGCTTTTCTCTTCCCCCATCGTCTTTTTCACATATTCCGTGTATATCCTCTGATAGAGTCCCTCCTGTGCCATCAGGTCTGCATGTCTGCCGTGTTCCGATATCGTGCCGTTCTCAAGCACATAGATGTCTTCCGCAAACTGCGAAATGATATTCATTTTATGGGAAATAATAATCCCCTTCATTCCAGTTGTATAGTTCTGCAATACCTTCAGGCATTTCTTCTCAGAAATGGCATCAAGGCTTGTAAACGGCTCGTCCAGAATGAGTCGGAAGCAGCTCACCGAGCAACATTTTAATAATTGTGGTTTTTCCTTCCCCGGAAAGGCCCACAATTCCGATTTTCACATTGACGTCAACCGACAAGCCGCTTAATGCCTTTTGCTCCGAGGCATTTTCATAGGCAAATGAACAGTTCTTTAACGCAAGCTCTTCGTGTTTTGGAATTTCTAAGCGCAATTCCGGTTGCAGACTGTCCTTTATCTTGTCGTGAAACATCGTAAAGCGGTGTCTGTTGGAATCATACTGTTTTAAAAGCGTAATCGGCGCAAAAATTGTTGAAAAATAAGAAAGCATCGCAATAAAAGACGCAATCTCCAGTTTTCCGTCATTCATCTGCCAGACAGAAACGATGAAAAACACGGAAAGAGCCAGTATCCGGATTCCGCCAAGTGCAGACGCAGACGCCGTGTTAATCGTGTTTGCCTGCTTCATCAGCCGGTCCCTCTCATCAAACGTCTGATAAATGGATTTCATATACCGCCCTATATCTGCAAATCCCATCACACTCAACCGGTTTTCAATACACTCAAGCACACGCGGGTTTGCCTCATAAATCTTTTCCCTTGCTGCCTGAAATTTCTTAATAAAGGCTTTATCTTCTTATTCTTTAATGCAGATTCAATAAGTTCCTCCTGAAGCGTTCTCTGAAGTGTCCGTTCCAGATGGCTCAACAGAACAGATTCTGCAATGACCGCGAGAACTCCCGCCAGCCCGCATAAAAAATAAATGCAGATATAAGAAATCTCCAACTGTGAATTGGTCATCAGCTCAATCATTTTTTTCTGCAAAATCGGAATAAGAACCATAGAACAGTTATTTACAAAGGATGTCAGAAAATTTAAAAGAAAATATAATTTTGCCTTCCGGTTAAATCGTTTCCATGCGAACTTATAAAATTTTATCATTTTATTATTGTCCTTTCTTTGGATTGGACACCGTCTTTTGTCGCTAATACAATCTGTTATATCACAACGACAAGTGCTTTGCAATGAAAAACAGCCCCTATCCCGTCCGGATAAGGGCTGCCCTCGTCACTCCTGTTTTTTCTCTGCGCGTTTTTCTTCTTTTTTCTGCCTTCTCTTCTGCTTCCATTTCTTTAACGGTTTGCAGATAAGGAGATAAATCAATGCCGCAAGGATTGCATACGGTATCAGATGAATCACCGCAAATAACGCAACCTCAAGGAATTTTAAAAATCCCATCCATGTGCTTACAAACGTCTTTTTCAAACGGGTGAGGAATGTATTTTTCATCGTACTGTCATCCTGTCTGTACTCCATCACCTCAGTGAGGTTAATGTTGACATAGGAATAGGCAACATCTGTATCCATTCCCCGCAGATGGGTTTTTAATTTGTTGAGCTGATATGTAACCTCGGTCAGTCTGTCCTGCACGGTAATCATGTCCTCAATGCTGTCACACTCTTCTAACATGGCAAGCAGATTCTTTTCCTGCACCTCAAGCGCTTCAATCTGAACCGAGGTGTCATAATACTCCTGGCTGATATTGTCGACACTCGTTGATTTGGAAATCACCTTGCCCACGCCGTCTAATTCATTTAAAAAATTCTGATAATCTGCGGATGGCACGCGAATCTCAATGTAATTGCGCAGCGTTCCGCTGGTCTTGCAGTAATCCTCATAATACCAGTCATAGCTGTCATCCGATTCGTTCTCGCTCTGGATAATCGCATGATAGCGGTCAATGATGTCCCGGATTCCCTGTAAGCTTGCCGCATAATCCGTCGTTTCAATGCTCATATCGCAGTGGTAAACCAGCTTTTCTTCGAGTGCTGCAAAGTCTGTGTCCGTATCGTTCCCCCCGTTACCGCTCTCTGCAATCGCATCCTCCGACATCTCGTAACTGTCACCCGATGCGATTCCGGCTGTATCCGCCGAATCCGAAACGCCTTCATCATACACCGCGCTTTCATTGTAATCTGCCCTGTAATCGGATGCCGAACTCGTTGATTTTCCGGATGAACCACACCCCGTCGCCATTGTGACAAGCATCACTGCCGCCAATATTCCACATAGTCTCTTTTTCATACGCACCATTCTCCTTTCACCCCTATAGACGCTCTTTCTTCCACGGGGTTGCAGCATGAGAAAAAATTTTCAGAGCATGGCAGACAATTCCCGTGAAATCGTATTTCCCCAGAAAATCCCTTTTTCCGTCAGGTAGTAATTTTCCTCCTTCTGGCGGACCATTTCATTCGACAGCAGCTCTGCAAGAAATGCCTCATAGCCGGACTTATCCTTATAGTACTCCTCCCCCGGAAGTCTTCCCGTCTGAATTGCCCCCTTAAACCGTACAATCTCGTCATATTCCGGCACAAACAGCATCCCCATCCGTTTTTCAAACTGTGCAACACTGTCACGGTATTCGTCTAATCTGATAGGATTCATCATGGCAAGGTGATTGACCGAACCCCCTGCCCCGGCTCCAAGCGGAAGCGTGTCCGCCCCCTTATGACGGTTCATGATATAACGGTAACGGTCGCCCTTTACCATCTTGGTAAGCTCCAGAAAGTGATAACCAGCCTGCTTCATATGCTCTGCAATGGCAAAAAACATTTTTTCATCATTCGCCTCATCCTGCGCAGGGTCTATGGAAGCCTCTCTCATATTAATCAGAGAATACATGGAAAATCCGTCCAAATCCAGCTCTTTTATCCGTTCAAGGTCTCTGTAAAGACTCTCCATTGTCTGTCCTGAATAATTATATATTAAATCCATACTGACCGTCAACCCAGAGTGGCTCTTTAGCTGGCGCAGCCTTTCAAACGCAGTGTCCCCGGAACCAATGCGCCCCATTTTCCGGCGTCCCTCATCGTCAAAGGTCTGCACTCCCACGGAAAAACGGTTGACCCCGGCAGCAATGAGCTGTTTTATTTTTTCTTCCGTAAGCTCGGTCACCGTGGTTTCAATCGTAAATTCCGCATCCTTCGTAAAAGAAAAATTTGCTTTCAGTGCATGAAGAATCATCGAAAGTTCTTCTCCGCTTAACGTAGTCGGCGTCCCCCCGCCAAAATACACCGCATCAAAAACCGTCGTTTTTATATAAGGAAGTACTGCATATGCCTCAATTTCTTTTACAATTGTAGATGCGTAATCTTCTGCCGGCTCCTGCAGACTCCGTCTCATGTTGCAAAAACTGCATATTTTCCTGCAAAAAGGCACATGAATGTAGATGGCTGCATCCCCTTTTGTGGCAGGATTCTCCGTTCCAAGTGCCATCTCTACGCTCTGCATCCCCACCATGTACTTTTTTCCTTCACTCATCGCACTGTGGTGGGTTTTCATCCGTTCCTTAAACATCCTCTTCAATCCTTTCCCGAAATAGTTCTGCCGCGCAGGCAATGTCCGCCGCAGAAGGATGATTTGCGGAAATCCGGTGGCGCTTGCGTTTTTCCGGTGTCGGATAATGCGGATTATCCTTCGGCATTTTTTCAAAAATCTCTATCATACGAGGGTCAATTTTTCCCTGACAGATGTATCTTCCAATCACATGATTTTTCTCTTTCACAAGGTCCTCACCTGCTTTGATGGCTCCTACGCCATGGTCGCTGTCCGGCCAGAATGCAAGCGTTGCAAATACGCCTACCTTTTTTCCGCTTATCTCCTTTAAAAATGCTGCCGCTTCCTCGTTGGCACCGCCTTTATCCACCCAGTAACCGGCTAATACCGTATCATAGGCATCAAGACTTTTTACCTCGCTCATCGGAAGAATCTCCTTCTCCATCTCTCCCAATCCTTCATAAATTCCCTCTGCAAGTTTTTTCGTGTTTCCTGTCTTGCTTGAATATGTCACTAAAATTTTCATTTTCAATCCTCATTTCTGCACATATTTTTGTGTGCGTTTTTTATCCCACCAAAGGAATCATATACGGACACTGATTTGCGTCCGACCACTTTACCAGAGCACGGATTCCGTATACCTCTTTTAAGCGTTCCTCGGTGATGCCGTCCTTTACATTTCCCTCATAACAGATGCTTCCCCCGTTCATGATAATCAGGTTGTCGCTAAACTGCATTGCCTGATTGATATCATGGAGTACCATCACGACCGTAATTTTATATTCCCGATTTAATTTTTTAACCAGCATCAGTATTTCCAGCTGATAAAAAATATCAAGATACGTTGTCGGCTCATCCAGGAACAGGATATCCGTTTTCTGTGCGAGCGCCATTGCAATCCACGCGCGCTGCCGCTCTCCGCCGGAAAGCTGTCCGATACTCTTTTTCCGGAGTTTTGTCAGGTTTGTCACAGCAAGCGCCCAGTCGACGGCTTCCTCCGCCTCATCATCCTGCGCCGAAAAAATGGTCTGATGCGGCATTCTCCCAAACTGCACCAGCCGCTCCACCGTGAGATCCGATGGCGCCGTATTCTGCTGATGAACCATGGCAATTTTTTTTGCAATCTCTTTGACCGGCATCTGCGCAATGCTTTTTCCCTCAAGAATCACATCACCCTCCCCGGGTTTTAACTGGCGCACCAGAATATTTAGTAATGTCGACTTCCCGGAACCGTTTGGACCCAGTATCGTTGTCACCTTTCCCGTCTCAATTTCTCCACTCAAATCCCGGATAAAGGAATCCTCCCCGTAAGAAAAACTGATTTCTTTAATCTCCATAGCCCTTGCTGTCCTTTCTCAAAAGATATAAGAAAAACGGTCCGCCGCACACGGTAGTAATCACTCCGACCGGAATTTCATACGGTGCGATAACCGTTCTTCCCACGGTATCTGCCGCCAGCAGAACCGTTGCCCCCATCAGTGCGGAAAACGGTATCAGATATTTGTGCTCCGAGCCCATCAAAATCCGCGCGATATGTGGCACAATCAGTCCGATAAATCCAATCACTCCGACATAGGCAGTCGAGATTCCCGCCAGGAAAACTGCCACGGCAGATATCAGAAGACGTAAGACATTGGGATTATACCCGAGACTTTTCGTATTCTTATCTCCAAGCGCCAACACGTCACAGCACCTTGGAAGCAAAAATGCCAGAAAAAGTCCAATGGCACTGTAAATTGCCATAAATTTTACCTGCGTCCAGCTCTTTTTTCCAAGTTCCCCGTTCAACCAGCTCAATACTCCCGCAAGGCTTTCACTGTTTAAAAGTGAAATCAGGCTGCTGACGCCGCCGAGCATGGAATTTACCGCCACTCCCGCAAGCACAATCCGGACAGCGGATAACCCCTGCTTCCATGCCAGCGAATAAATCAGAACACAGGCAAGGATTCCTCCCAGAAATCCGAAGATTGGAACGGCAGAGGTCATTCCCGGAAAGTAAAGCATCAGAATCATGACTACCACACTTGCTCCGGAAGAGATTCCCGTAATTCCGGGGTCAGCCATCGGATTGCGCATCACGCCCTGTAACAGCACACCTGACACCGCAAGATTAGTTCCGACTAACACTCCCATTATAATCCGCGGAAGGCGGATATCCCGAATGATACCCGCCGTTCCACCTGTGCCGTTTCCAAACGCCGCCAGAATGTCCCCCATGGAAACAGAGACACTTCCAATCCGAATGGAAACTAAAATTACCAGCACTAAAAGAGTGCTTAAAATAAGAAATGCACTTTTTCGTTTCATCGCTGTGTTAATTCTCCTGATACAAAATCTCCACCAGTTTTTCAAGTGCATCTCCCGCCTGAAGATTTGCACTCATTCCAAAGTAACCGGTCTCTAATGCATAAACACGGTCATTTGTCACTGCATCGAAATTCTGCCATGCTTCATTGGTATCAAATTCATTCTGTAATGCCTTTAAGGACTCTTCCGGATTGGCATGTGCCATCAACAGGATGTAGTCCGGATTCTGCTCTGCAAGATATTCCATATCAATCGGAGAAAATCCGCTCGGTGCATCTGTCACAACATTGACACCACCTGCCAGGCGTACCAGGTCGCCGACATAGGTACTGTCAGAAGCTGCCATAAAACTGTCTCCCGCTCCAAAGATAATTAAAACAGTCGGCGCTTCCTTTCCTTCCACTTCGGCTTCCACGTTTGCTTCCTTTTCCTCAAGCCCTGCAATCACAGCAGATGCAGCGTCTTTGTTTCCAAACAGTGCCCCCAGGTCTGTGATAGTGGTTTTTAATCCCTCATAGCTGGAAAGGTCTGCAAAGTAAGTTGTAGCGCCGGTTGCCTTAAACTGGTCTCCAAGGTCTGCCTCAAGTGAATCGACAGAAATAATATAATCCGGCTCTAAGGAAGTCATCACCTCCATATCCGGTGACATCGGATTTCCAATCTCGGTTGCATCTGCAACACTCTCCGGCAGTGTATAACTGCTTGTCGGAACACCCACCATCGGAATATTCATTGCATCGAGAATCTCAACAATTGCAACGGATGATGCCACAACATTACCAGCCTCTTCTGTTTCCGTCTGCTCGGTTGCCTCCACCTGTTCGCTTTCCTCTGCCTTATCCCCCGATTCGGTCTGAGTACTTACTTCAGTCTGTGTACTTGCCTCAGTCTGCACCTCTGTTGTCTTGTTATCCTCTGCTCCGGTCGTCGTATTTCCGCAGCCTGCAAGCATCACTGCTGCCATACCGGCACTTAATACCATTGCTGTCAATTTGTTCTTTCTCATGTCGTATCCTCCTTTTGTCCACATGATGATAAATTTTTTCACTTTTCGGTTAGTCTTCACTAACTATTTAGCATAGTATCATGTTATAATGGAGGTATGTTTTAAAAAATATCTGCCTTTTTTCAAAATATTCACATCGCAGTTTTACAAATGGAGGAACTATGTCAGAGCTTAACATCAATCACTATGAAATCTGCTGTCTTTTATACGCGGGCGACATCGAACAGGCACAGGAAAATTTTGCAGAAAAAACAAGAGGGCAGGATTTGTCCCCCACACTGCGGAACACGTACCTGTCCTCTTTAAATTTTGCCATTTATAATTTTATTCTGATTCACGAAAATGTTTCTCTTCATGAGTGCTGTCTCGAAAACGAACAGCGGATTATCCGTGCCGCAAGCGACTCCCTTGTCCAGACCGGCTTTGAAATCATCGCATCCTACGGCATGGACAGCCGGTATCTGATTGCCAAATATAAAAATCCACATATCCGCAATGCCGTTTCCTATATCCATACGCATCTGAGCGAGTCGCTGACCCTAGAGAGTGTCAGCGATGTTGTCTGCATCAGTAAAAATTATTTCTGCCAGCTCTTCCGCGAGGAAGTCGGCACTTCCTTCGGCTCCTATGTCTGCGCTGAGCGCGTGCGGCTCGCCAAGCGCCTTTTGACCGGCACCGCCCTGTCCGTACAGGATATCGCGGAAAAATGCGGCTTCCAGACCGCTTCTTATTTTTCCACCTGCTGCAGGCGGTGCCTCGGAAGCAGCCCGAGTGAAATACGAAAAAAGGCGTCATAGTTTTAACATCACAAAAGCACGCAGGGTTCTCACTCTGCGTGCTTTCTGATTCGCTATTTTTGCTTTATGGCTGAGACGGAAACCTTCCATCCTTTTCCATTTCCTTTGCAATACCAGCCCCAGACATCTCTGTAATCCTTTTTATCAAAGGTCACTTTCTGAGTTGTATTTCCATTCAATGTCAGATTATCAACGTAGAGATTTACATTCTTGCTCTTTGCACAGAGGCCTGTAATGTTCACACACTGTGCCATATAATATTTGCTCTTGTCTGCAAGGCTGCTGACCTTTACCTGCTTGCCCTTGGAATTCCACATCTTTGACTGATAGGTCATGTTCTTAATCGTCACCACATAATATTTGCCGGATTTCTTGTACGTTGCCAGCTTTCCGATCTTCTCTTCCTTCTGTTTCGTCTCGTTCCACTTTGCAAGTTCAATCTTCTTGCCATTCTTACGCAGCATTACGGTATACTGTCCATTGATATCGCCCCGCTCCACCAATCTGGACATATTCGAGGTTTTTCATCTGCTTTAAATCTTCTACCGAGGCAATTTCGCCCCGGATGCTTCCCGCAAGTCCCCATTGCTCAAATGCCTGATAAAAATCATCCATCGTGCTACAGACCTTATCCCCCATGATATAAAACTCTGTCACCCCAAGCAAGTCCTCTTTTGAAATCGGTCCGCGCTCTTTATCAAGCATCACACGGACTGCCTCTTCAATCAGCGGTTCCTTAAAAGAAACGTCTTGTTCCTGCCTTCCGGGCAGAAATCCTGTGGCAAGAAATACAAATGCAGCAGCAGCGGCTGCCGCTGCTGCCACAACTGTGCCTTTTAAGAAACCTTTTTTCCTTCCCTCAGATGCCTTTATCCGCCCTAATTTTTTTGCAAGATCCTTCGCACTTTCAAAGCGCCGGTCCGGTGCAAACTGCGTACAGCGGCAGAGTATTTTTTCGAGTTTTGTGTGTGGCTTACGAATTGGCTCCGCTTTTCCTGTCAAAAGCCAGGTTAAAAAGATTCCAAGCGCATAAATGTCTGTCGTGATGCCCGTCTGTCCAAAACCGTACTGCTCCGGTGCCGCGTATTGTCTGGTTCCGCATTATACGGTGTCTTCCGTTTTATTATTATTGTAGTTTCTTGCAATTCCAAAATCTATCAGACAGACCGAGCCATCCTCCCGCACAAAAAATTCCCAGCTGTCTCCTGTTTCGTATGCCAAAAAACATGGAATCCCCTCATACTCCAGATTTTTCAACTGCGCAAACACCTGCTCCGGCACTTTTCCAAGACTCGTACACAGCTCCCTCAGATACTCGCAGAATTCCTGCTCCTCAAACTCCTCCTCGTTACGTTTCACATACTGCTCAAAAGCGCCATCTTCTTTCAGCTCTGCAAGCAGTTCACTGGTGTGTTTTCGATTCATTTCTTCCCCTCCGTCAAAATGAGTGCCGCACCCGCTCCGATACAGCCACCGATTACTTTTGTCACAAGCAGTGGAATCACAAGCGTAGGCTCCACCCCAAACGCAAACCCCATATGCGCTGCAAGTGCCGATGCCCCACAGACTGCAAACGCTGCATTCACGACCTTTCCTCTTTCGTCCATCTCACGCATCATGGCAATCGCCGGAACGATACTTACAATCCCCATCAGAAGTCCCGCGATACTTGCCCCGTTCATGCCGGTTTTGTCTCCTACCCAGTCCAGCGGTTTTTTTAGCGCCCGCTGCAACAGTTCTGCCGCCGGAAGGCTTCCAAGCATCACGATTCCGATAGAGGACACGACCTTCATCGCATCAGAAAGCGATGTCATGCCGGGAAGTACCTCCCACCCGGTCATATAGGAAACGGCACCGCAGATAAGCCCTATCGTTGTCAGTATCCTGATTAGTCCGGCAAACACCGAAAAGCCCTTCACCGTCTGCTCTCTGAATTTCCATAAGCCTGCCATAAGAAGCACCGCCAGAATCAGTACCGGAATACTCTCTTTTAGCACCGTAAGTACATCTAACGAACAAAAAAGCCCTCCGCAGAAAAGTGCAACCGGCATCGTTCCCATCCCGATTAGCACGCCTTCCGCAAACAGCTTTTTTTCTTCTTCCTCTAACATCCCCATCCCAACCGGAATGGTAAACGAAATCGTGCAGCCAAATGTCGCCGCAACCATAATTCCCGCATATCTGCCAACCGCAGACACATTGGAAAGCTCCATTGCAAGCTGATAGCCGCCCATATCAATGGCAAGAATCCCGCCAAGCATCCCGGCATCAAGCCCAAGAGCATCATAAATCGGCACAATGGCAATCTGTAACCCTTTTGATAAAAGTGGAACCAGGCAGATGATTCCCGCCATCGAGAGTGCCGTCGGTCCCAACAGCAGAAATCCCTCTTCAAATTTTTTCCCAAGTCCCGTGCGGTTCCCAACTATCCGGTCCACACCGCCGATGACTGCTGCCGCCGCCATAATCCACATGATTGCCTGATTCATCGTGTACTCCCCCTGTGTTTTCTGCCTTGATTGTAACACAGCGTTCCGGGGAATACAATGGACTGCCTATTCTACATTTTTGAGTGCCTCACTTTTTGGAATCCGTTTTACCCCACGCATCTGCAATACGAGAACAACCGCATAGGAAATGACGGCAAGTGTAATCATTTTCACATAGGTATCCGGTGTCACAAAGTACGGAAAATAACCCGGATAGCTTGAGAAAACGATGCTGCAAAGACTCTTCATAATCCCGTTGCAGACCGGAATGGTCAGAAGAATCGATAGAATTACAACTATCGTAGTTGGTGTCACATACAGTCCGACTACTTCACGCTCTGTATATCCTAAGATTTTTGTCATGGAAATGGACACCGTATTTTTTTCAATAATAATCTTGCTGAGCAGATAAATGAGCAGCACCGACATAATGACGCCGAATACCAGAAACAGGTTCATCACTTCTCCCATGGAAAGCTTTAGCTGTCTTGATGTCTTCGTGAGGTCGTCCTCGGTAATGACCGTCGCAACATAATGCTCGTCAATATCGTCTAACTTCTCATTGGAAAAATAGCCGTTAAAATAACCCTCATCCTTGTCAAATACGTCCCTGAACTCGTCGATATCCAGAAATACCGCAATGGAAGACGGGTAATGATACACGCCGCCGATGGTAAAATCATAGATCTTATCGCTGTACTCCTCTTTTAAGGTAATCGTATCCCCTTCCCCAAGTCCGTATTTCTCCGCATAGGCATTAGAAATAGACACCTTTCCTTTTTGCATCGCTGCATCAATATACCGGCTGTCTTTTTCAATTCCATAAATCATCACTTCTTCGCTGTTAAACTTTGTTTCCTGTGTCATCAGCGTTCCGGCGCAGTACTTCTCCGCATCTGGGTGTTTGGTTTCTACCGGCATTTTCAGCACATACTGGTTTTCACAGATCATGTTGTCGATGATATCCTTTGAAAACTGGTCTAAAAGCGGTGTAAACATCAGCCCGAACAGCAGGATAAAGTTTGCAAAAAAGATTCCGATGACAACCATGATGTAATTAGGAATGTTCTGGAAAATCACGCGCAGGCGGAACCGGTGGAAAATGCCGATTTTTGTGTTCAGGCGAAAAGCCTTTTTCTTCTGTCTGCGCTTTAAATCACGCCGGATAAATTTTAACGGTGAAAGCCTCATCTGTACCGACAACATCACAAAATTAATGACCACCATCAGCAAAACTGGCACTACAGTTGTCTTCATAAACGCATCTGCATTCCACAAAGTGACATAAGTCGGAAGACTGTAACTGCCATAATACATTCCTGCAAAGAAATCCTTAAGCGTTGTATAGCCAAGGATATTTCCGACCACCGCCGCCACCGCAAGCACAACAGTCGGAAGTATCAGATAATGGCGCACCAGCTCATCCCTGCTGTAGCCCGAAGCACGCAGTGTTCCGATGACAGCCGCTTCCTTTGCAATCGTGGAATTTGTGGTGATTGCAATGACAAATGCCATAATCACAATGACAATATACAAAAATACGGTCATCATCGCATTGTCGCTCACGATATCATCACCGGTAAAATGAATTGCCTGGTTCGTATACTGTGGAATATAGTTGGTCAGAATGCCATTTGCACTGATGACCTTCATAAAGTCCTCCGCCATCTCCTTTGCCTTTGCGTCGTCCGCCGGCTTATTGGCATAAATCCAGGAATAGCTGTAGTGCAGATGTGCATCGCCAAACGTATCAAACCCCTCCGGCGTCACCACTGCCACCCCAAACTTCTGCGCATCAAACATCAAATCCGCAGTGTTTGAAAAAAGTGCGCTGTAGTCCGACAACGCCACCAGACCTGTCACCTGAAACTCATTTCCGTCAATTGTCAGTGTATCGCCCACAGACAGCTCATTATTGTCCGCATACATACGGTCAATCGCAATTTCGTCCTCCTTTTGTGGAAATTCTCCCTCCATCAGGCACTCTAAGTCGACCTGTGTTCTCTTTTTAAAAATGCGAAGCGTACTGTCAACCTCTTTGGTCTCCCCCTCCACATAAAAGTTCTGATAAATAGTGACGTCCTCTTTTTCAAGTGTCTCAATGAGCGTGTCATCCGCCTCTGCCGCAAGTTCAAAGTTTCCGTCCTCTATGTTATATTTTTCAAAGCTCTCGTCATATGCAGTCGCCATGCTGCTGCTTGCCACCAGAAATCCGGATACCAGTGCAATCACGCCACCTAAGAATAAAAAGATGACCAGGTATTTTCCGAACTCGCTCTTAAGCTCTCTGGGCAGGCGTTTTATCAATGGATTTCTCATACTGTCACTCCTCCCCTCTTTTTACCATTCGAGTTCTGCTGCTGGAATCTTTGTCTCGTTGACATAATTTTTGCGAATCTGTCCGTCACGCAGTTTTACCACACGGTCTGCCATATTCTTGATGGCATCGTTGTGGGTAACCATAATCACCGTATTACCGTACTTGTGGTTAATATCCTCAATCAGCTTTAAGATTTCTCTGGAAGTATGATAGTCGAGCGCTCCCGTTGGTTCGTCACAGAGCAGAATATCCGGGTTTTTCACAATTGCGCGCCCGATAGCCGTCCGCTGCTGCTGTCCACCGGAAAGCTGGTTCGGAAGCTTGTGACGGTGCTCATATAAGCCAAGCGTTTTTAATACCTCATCTGTATCAAGTGGTCTGTCGCTTAAGTATGCGCCCACCTCCACATTTTCCTTGATATTCAGATTTGGAATCAAATTGTACATCTGGAATACATATCCTAAGTGTTTTCTGCGGTAAAGTGTTAGTTGCTTCTCACTCATATTCGCCGTTTTCTCTCCCGCAATGGAAATATATCCGCTGTCCGCCTCATCAATTCCTCCGATGATATTTAACAGAGTAGATTTTCCTGAGCCGGAAGGTCCCAGTAATACGCAGATTTCGCCTTTTTCTATCTCAATATTCACGCCATTTAATACTTCCATCCGGCTTTCGCCTTCGCCATAATGTTTTTTGATATCTTTGATTTCGATAAACATAACTCTCCTTCTTTCTCTTTTCATTTGTTAGTTTCAACTAACTTAACCGCAGTATAGCGCACAAATTTTCAATTGTAAAGGATTTTTTCTTCCATTGACATTATCACTTTGCCGTGCTAAAGTAATGATAATGATTGAGGAAGGGGATTACATCCATATGAGTGAAAAAAAGATACCTTATAAAATTTACTTAGAAGAGAGCGAAATGCCAACCCAATGGTACAATGTCCGTGCCGACATGAAAAACAAACCGGCCCCGCTCTTAAACCCGGCAACCCATGAGCCGATGACTCCGGAAGAATTAGAGCATGTCTTCTGTAAGGAACTCGTCGCACAGGAATTAGACAACGACAACCGTTATATTGATATTCCGGAAGAGATTCTCTCTTTCTATAAAATGTACCGCCCGGCTCCTTTGGTACGTGCTTACTGTCTGGAAAAGAAGTTACAGACACCTGCCAAAATCTATTATAAGTTCGAGGGCAACAACACCAGCGGAAGCCACAAGTTAAACTCTGCCATCGCCCAGGCTTACTACGCAAAGAAACAGGGGCTGCGCGGTGTCACAACCGAGACCGGTGCCGGACAATGGGGAACCGCTCTCTCTATGGCGTGCTCCTATTTTGACCTTGACTGTAAAGTTTTCATGGTAAAATGTTCTTATGAGCAGAAGCCGTTCCGCAGAGAAGTGATGCGTACCTATGGTGCCAGTGTAACACCTTCTCCCTCCGAGACTACCAACGTTGGACGCAAAATCCTAGCTGCACATCCGGGCACCACTGGAAGCCTTGGCTGTGCAATCTCCGAAGCAGTTGAGGTTGCCACTTCTACTGAAGGTTACCGCTATGTACTCGGAAGCGTTTTAAACCAGGTATTGCTGCACCAGTCCATCATCGGTGTAGAATCTAAGATTGCGATGGATAAATACGGCATCAAGCCGGATATCATCATCGGCTGTGCCGGAGGCGGCTCCAACCTCGGCGGTCTGATTTCCCCGTTCATGGGCGAAAAGCTGCGTGGCGAAGCAGATTACCACTTCATCGCTGTAGAGCCGGCATCCTGTCCAAGTCTGACCCGCGGAAAATATGCGTATGATTTCTGCGATACCGGTATGGTATGTCCGCTTGCTAAAATGTATACCTTAGGAAGCGGATTTATTCCTTCCGCAAACCACGCAGGCGGTCTCCGCTACCACGGCATGAGTTCCATCGTTTCCCAGCTCTACGATGATGGTCTTATGGAAGCACGCTCCGTAGAGCAGACCTCCGTCTTTGCAGCCGCAGAGCAATTTGCAAGAGTCGAAGGTATTCTTCCGGCACCGGAAAGCAGCCACGCTATCCGTGTTGCTATCGACGAGGCATTAAAGTGCAAGGAGACAGGTGAAGAAAAGACCATCCTCTTTGGTCTGACCGGAACCGGATACTTTGATATGGTTGCTTACGAGAAATTCCACAACCATGAAATGACCGATTACATTCCTACCGATGCTGACTTGCAGGCAGGATTTGACGGACTTCCGAAGTTCTGATTACAACTGCATTCAGAGCTATAATTTCATAACCTGTGCGCCGCAGGGCGCACACAAAAAGGATGCAGGAAAAACCCTGCATCCTTTTCATATTCCGTCATTCTTTTATTTGTATTCCTTGCTCATTGAAAAGCCCCTGCCGCGCACTTCACTGACGCGGCTGATAATCATAAAGCTCTCCGGGTCGATGGAATGAATTAATTTCTCCACCTGCGGAAGCTCTCTGTTTGAGACAATACTTAAAATCACCTGCGTATCCTGCTGCAAATAACCGCTCTCTCCATAAAGCAGTGTCACACCGCGGTCGACCTCCGAAAGAATCACCTTGCGGATTTCTTCGGCATGCCCGCTTACCACCTTGACCTCCGTACGGGTCGTTCCCATTAACATGAGCTTATCAAGCACCACTGAGTAGACGAGGATGAGCAGAATTCCATATAAAATTCCCTCAAGTGGATTATAAACTGCCTGCCCGAGAAGAATGCACATATCAAATACATACAGGCTCACCGATACCGGAATTTTAAAGTAACGGTTTAACACCAGCGGCGGAATATCCATACCACCGGTCGATGCCCCATTCCGGATTACGATGCCGAGACCGACACCGATGCCAAGTCCTGCAAAAATCGTATTTAACAGCATATCCTCCGTCAAAACGACATTTCCAAATAAACGGTCAAATAATTCAAGTGCCAGTGGGTAGGCAATAGAACTTACGATTGTAGAAAATGCAAATTTCTTTCCCAGCAGTGCAAGTCCCACAAGCAGCATCAGGATATTAAATCCCAATACGAATGCCGATATCGACACGCCATTAAAATAGTGGTTTATCACCAATGCAATTCCGGTGGTTCCTCCTGTCATCAGGTCATTTGGTAAAATAAACAGTTTCACTGCCAGGGCATAGGTCGCGTTTCCTAACACCACCAATAGCAGGTTATAAATCATTTTCAGGTATTTCTTGTTCTCTGTCTTCATGTTACTATGCTTCTTGGTCTACCTTGATGCCTTTCAGGTCAGCTTCAAGCACCTTCATGCTGCTCTTAATATCATCAAGGCTCTGTTTGACATCCTTTCCGCTGCCGGAAGTCGTTATTTTCGTCAGGTCTATCATGTCTTCCATCTCCATATCCGGAGCCTCGTTCCGTTTCTGTACGGATTTTGCCTCCTCGATGGCTTCCTTCGTCCTCAAAATCAACGCTTCCTGCACTGCTCGTTTCTCTTCTGCAGCTTCTAACTGCTCTTCTTTTTCTTTCTTCTCATCAGAAGCATCCTTTGCCTTCTCTTCGTTCTCTTCCTGCTTCTTATCAATATTATCTACAGCATCCTCAATCAGCATACCCTTAATATCATCGTTTGCCGCATCTAAAATCGAATCTGCCTCTTTTTCCGCATCAAGCATCGGATGCGTTTTCAAACGCTCTAAGCGAATCTGCTTCACATCGCTGACATCGTCCCGCATCTGTTTGTTCACATCTTCGATATCCTTCCGGAACTTATTCGCCTGATCAACTAAATCCGGCCGCTCCTCCTCGGACTCCTCAATCATTCTCATGATATCCTTTAACTGCTCAGTCGCCTCATCACGTGCCTTGGACATCTCTGCATAATGGTCTTTTCTCGCCTGGATAGTGTCATCCACCGAGCGGTCATTTGCGAATGCATCCTTTACCACCTTATACGCTTTTTCCTGCGCCTGTTTTTTTCTTGCTTCCACCGGGTCCTGAAGCGGCTTTAAGTTTCCGCCAAAAATCGTATTTCCGGCGCTCCGCTTTTCCTTATTATTTAAAAAAATGCCATTCTGATTTACCTGATACCCGTTTGTACTTCCGCTGTTTGCATTAATTGTAACTGACATACTCATTTCCCCCTTTAAAAGGTTATCGTCAGTCTCTTGCAAAACATTAACCTACAAGAAGCATCTCCTTTGCTTTGGCAAGATTCATTTCCATTAAGATGTAATCAGCCACCGGCTCACTTTTCAGTTCCGGTGAAATATTGGAATGAATGTAAAATGTAGAAAGCCCGACCTTCTTCGCACCGCCAATGTCGCACCGCATATCATTTCCAATCATAATGGATTCTTCCGGGTTTAATCCGTGCTTTTGCATCAGAAGTTCAAAAAATTTTGGGTCCGGTTTTTTCACCCCGTACTCAGATGAAATAAAAATATCATCAAAATATGGTGTCAGTCCCAAAAGTCTCAATTCATATTCCGTGAAAATTCCCTGTGCATTTGACAGGAGATATACTTTCCCGCCGGCATCGCGAAGCCCTTTTAACAGCTCCTTCGCACCGTCATAACACTTTACATATTCCATGGACAAAATACGGAAAAACTGTCCTGTGTGAACCGCTAATTCCCGGTCTGCTGTCACACCTTTTTTTGCATAGAGTGCCTCAAACACTTCCTCGATGCGGATTTCCGGAAATGCTTCATGCGTATCCGCTTCTTTTCCAGCAACCAGTTCACGAAAATCTGTTTTTAACTCCTCCGGTGTGTAAACAGCACCGTAAAAGCCATACAGAAACGTCATTTTTTCCCAGAGAAGCTCCGAATCCTCCTCCGTATGGATATCCACGAGTGTGCCATATAAATCAAAGATATAATTTTTGTATTTCATAGTTTTCCCTTTTTTACGCCTGTTTTGTGAAAAGTATCAGTTCTTTTGTTTTCTCCTCAATTCCGGTCAGATGTGCAACGTTCTTTCCCTCTGCCTCAAGCGTCTCATTTGCATGCGCAGAAACCTCTTCAGAAATTGCAGAAATCGTCTCTATTGAATCCACAATTACTTCATTTGCAGCCTTCAGTTCTTCTACGTTTGAAGTAAGGTCATTGACATCCTTCTGAATCGCAGACATATCATCCGCAATGCGGTTAAAGCTCTCGACGGTATTTCCGGTGGCTTCCTTTTCATGATTGATTCCCTCAATCATGCCGCGGATTGCAGTTACAACCTCTTCAATCGCACTGCCGATGTCATTAATCAGGTTTGTGATATGCACCGTTGCATCCTTTGTCTGCGTTGCAAGGCCTGAAATTTCCGTTGCAACCACAGCGAATCCCCGTCCGGCATCTCCGGCACGTGCTGCTTCAATGCTGGCATTTAAAGCCAGCAGACTCGTCTGGGACGTAACTCCGCCAATCAGTTCCACAATGGAGTGCATCTGTGTGATATAAGTGTCGAGTGTTTCAAGTTTCTCTGCCATATCCGCGCCTACCGTAACGGATGTGTCAACCTCTGCCGCAAGATTTCCGATATCATTTTTTCCCTGTATCAATACCTGCATTGCCTGTTCCATGCTGTTTTGAATGGAACCGACTGCCGTGTCAACACTGGTCACTTTCTGCTTGATAGCTTCTGTCTGCTCCAGCTGCTGCTGTACAGCATTTGCCGTCTCCGTTGCACCGCTTGTCACACCCTGCATGGCTGACCTTGTCGTTTCGGATGCTTCCGATAAAAGTGCAACTTTTCTGTGAATCTCCTCAATTCCGGTCTGCATTTTCTCTGAGGTCTCAGAGATATTTGTAAGAAGTTTCTCTGTCTTAGTCTGTGCATCCTGAATCTCCGCAATCTGTGCATCCTTATTGCGTCCGGATGTCTGTGAAGAATAAACAGAATAGATACCGGTAAGAATCACCACCAGAAGCTGAATCATTCCGGTATCGGCATCAATAAATCCGAATTTCCCGGTCAGTCCACCTCCGATAACGATGATAAAATTGATAATCAGGATTCCAATTGTAATTTTGATGGAATATGCTGCATCATTGTAAATAGAAATGACGATAATCATCGGAATTACAAATGCGTAATTTGCCGGATGATTGGTGGTAAACATCATATATGTATAGGCACAGGCAAATCCGATTGCCACAAGGTGCTTAATCATTGACGTCTCATGGTCTTTTTTCCAGAAACCAAGCTCCATCAGCGGAGGAATCATCGAAAGTGCTGCTCCCAAAAGACCGACACCGAATGCCATTCCGCTGTTTGTGATTCCCTGCATCAGGAACAAACATCCAAGCAGCATTCCCTCTACCGTATGACAAATCATTGCTGTTTTATTATTGCGCTCCGTCTCACTGATTCCATTTTTGTTCATACGCACTTCACCTCATTTTCATCCGTTAAAAAACTCCTCTTTCAATCTATCATTTTTTTTCTTAAGATTCAAGTATTTCTCATGATTCAAGCTCCTGCCGCATCCGAAGCAGCAATTTTTTCTCCGCACGGCTGACCTGCACCTGCGTCATGTGAAGCGCTACAGCCGCCTCGCTCTGCGTTCTGCCCTCAAAATAGCGCAGCGTAATCAGTTTCTGTTCTGCCTCTGAAAGGTGTTCCATCACCTGTTCAATCAGCATCTGGTTTAACACAGCTTCCTTTTCCGGCTCCTCCCTGTAATCAGTGCCGACTTTTCCGCCAAGTTTATCAATCAGGCACAGTTCTTCCCCATCTTTTCCCGCAACCGGTTGATAAATCGACTCAACCTCCCGGTTTGCCTCAAGTGCAAGGACAATGTCCTCCACCGGAAGTTCCGTCGCCGCTGCCACCTCCATCAGTGTCGGTTCCCGCCCGAGTTCCCCTGAAAGCCACTCGCGTGCACGACTGACCTTGTAGCCGTTTTCCTTTAGGCTGCGGCTGATTTTTACCATCCCGTCATCCCTTAAAAAGCGCCTGATTTCCCCGGTAATCATTGGTACTGCATATGTAGAAAATGCAACCTGCAAAGAAAGGTCAAATTTATCGATTGCCTTCATCAATCCGATACAGCCAATCTGAAACAGTTCTTCCCTGTCATGTCCTCGGTTCTCAAAGCGCCTTGTCACCAGATGCACCAGTCCTAAATTCTCGGACACCAGCCTGTCCCTCGCACTTTTATCCCCCTCGTGTGCCTGCCTGATTAATTCAGCAAAACGGTCCATTCTGTCATCCTTCCTGCGCACCTATTTTCTTGCTCATCACCACCCTTGTCCCCTCGCCCGGCTTCGAGAACACCTCCACGCTGTCCATGAATGCCTCCATAAACGCAAATCCCATTCCAGAGCGCTCAAGTTCCGGTCGTGTCGTAAAAAAAGGCTCTCTCGCCTTTGCAATGTCCGAAATTCCCTTCCCCTTATCCTCCACCGTAATTTCAATGTCATTTCCACTTATCCGGCAGGATACATACACCTTGTCCTCAGGCGTTTCATAGGCGTGGATAATGGCGTTTGTCACAGCCTCCGACACCGCGGTCTTGATATCGGATATCTCACTTAACGTCGGATTCTTTTCTGCGATAAAGGCAGCCACCGCCAGCCTTGCAAATCCCTCGTTCACAGAACGTGCATCAAAACTTAAATTCATTTCATTTCTGTTGTGCCTGTCCGTATAACTATTCTGCATATCTGTCTCCATTCTCTTTCTATATTGTTCTGATAATCTTGTGAAGTCCTGATATCGTAAAGATTTTCTGAACTCTTTCATTCAGATTCTGTGCCACAACTTCGCCGCCGAAATATCCCATATTCCGGCATCTGCCAATAATGACTCCGATTCCTGAACTGTCCATAAATTCCGTCTGTGAAAAATCAAAGACCAGTTGTCTGATCTGATAATTTTCAATCAGAAGGTCTGTCTGCGCCCGCAGCTTCCCCGCCTCGTGATGGTCGAGTTCCCGCGGCATAAACACGCGCAGGCTCCCATCCCTGATTTCATACTGATTGTCCATATACCTCTCCTTTCTTTATTTTTATGCAACAAAAAAGACGCCCATTGTTTGACGTCTTTCGTGTTTTTATTGCTGCTGCTCTTCCTGCGGCTGTTGCTCTTCCTGTGTCTGCTGCGCTTCCTGTGTCTGCTGTACCGTTGCTGTTGTATCAGAGAGCACTCCCTGCGAGATTGCCGCCCGCTCCGTTCCCGGATAAAGTGTAACAAACCGCTCATATAACGGTCTTGCTGTCTCGGTGTCTCCCTTCTTCTGGTATGCCTGTGCAAGATAAAACAGCGCATTTCCGTTGTCGTAGCTTTCGTCCGCATCCACCACTTTCTGCAAATCTGTAGTCGCGGTCTCATAGTCTGCCTGCGTATATGCTGTATAGCCGCTTTCATAAAGAGCCTGCATGGATTCTTTATCTACACCGGTAGTAATTGTTTCATAAATCGCCTTGGCATCTGTGCTCAAGTCATCCGCATTAACTTTCTCAAGCGCTTTTTGGGCTTCCTCTGTCTGCTTGCCAACATAGGCCGTATATGCATTCAAAAGTGCATCGTAGCTCTTTAACTTATCTTCTGCTGCCGCCCCGTCTGTCTTGGCAGTCTCAATCTGCGTCTGTAACTCCTCAATCTGGGACTCTAACGATGTAATCGTCTGATTCTTCGATGAAATATTACTATTTGCCTCCAGCACTTTCGCATTTGCCTGATTCTGTATCTGCTGTCTGACTCCCGGCACGACTAAAAACCAGGTGATTGCCACACCGATGGCGACTCCGATAACCAGATTCAGAATTGTTCCGAAAACGGATGTCTCTTTCAGATACCGAGGCTGTATGATTGTCTCATTTCCACTCTGGAATGAAATCTGTTCTTCTTTTTTCGCTTTCTTTCCACTCGTGCCATCGTGCAGTGCCTGGTTTACCTCTTTCATGTAACGCATGGTCACCGTGTTATTCGTGTCAATCTTGCTGGCATTCCGCAAGGATTTCTTCGCCAGGTCGTATTTCCCTTCCTGCAGATATAAAAGCGCCAGAAGCTGATGTCCGCTGACTAGCTTCGGGTTTAAGGAAAGCACTTTCTTTAACTGTATAATCGCAAGGTCTCTGCTGTTTTGTCTGCAATATAAAAGTGCCTGGTTATATTTCTTGATGGTCTGGTTAATCGTCTCTAACCTTCCCTGGTTGCTCTGAATCTCGTCGAGATAGTGGCTGGCAATATTGTCATCCGGCTTATAATTCTTGCTGATGACCCACTCTGTCAGTGCCTCCACAACCTCGCCCATCTCAAAATAGACCAGACCGAGCAGATTTCTTGCATCTGTATTCATTTTATTGAACCGCAGGCTTACCGTCAGACTTTCCACTGCTCCGGAAAGATTGCGCACCTCCGCCTTTGCCAGACCATCGTTATACCACTGGTTTGATGCCCTGATAATCTTCTCATATATCGTCTTAGCGCTCATTCCGCTTCATCTCCTGCATCATTTCCTGTAAAATATCTGTCATGTCTGTCAGCTCACGATTATAAATTGCCTGCTCTGCCTCTTCGACTTCTAAGCTCGGCTTGAAATTTTTTAATTCTTCTTCAAAATTTATCATCTTAAAACATCCCTTTTCTATATCAAAAAAGCACCACTATATTATTTACTTTTTCCATTATAATATAGTGGCGCTAATAATCAAGTAATTTTGTATGAAGTTTTTTTACAAAATCCGCTACTTTTCGCCGAAGCTACTCACCTTCACGATAGCAGGGTCTTGTCGCAATTTTGTCCGGCAGCTTATAAAATTCCACACCTCCTGCTACATTGCGCAACGGGAATTTCAACTCTCCCATATTAATGCAGACGCCCGGATAAACTGCCTTCCAGACTGCAACAACCGCGCCCCTCGCACGTTCTGTAAAGCCACGAAGCTTCTGAAGTTCTGCCTCGTAGTTTGCCACCAGTGCCGTATCTTTGATGCGCACACGAAGCAGTGCCATTCTTCTCGGATCCTGGTCAACCTTCATGCCGCGTTCTTTCTCAAGGATATCAAATTGTTTGAGTCCGTCTTCTACTTTCCTGATGTTTTCCTTGCAGCCTGCAATCTGTTTCTCTAATGTTGCAATCTGCCCATAGATATCCTTGCCGGCACCTACCACAATTTCGGTCTTCTTCTCTGCGTTGTTTCCGATAACAGAAGCTTCAATGCCCTGCAATGCCCTCGTCGTACCACCGATGATACATCCCTTCGGTCCATGTACGCGAATCTTTCCCTCGCAATTCACATCACACTCCATTAACACATCAAGCTCCATGTCCCCGGCACATTCGATTTTGGTAAATTCAAAAAACTTTGCGGTAATGTTCCCCTTCGTCCGGATGACAGCCTTATTTCCACCCATCATACCGCTTCGTAAGATAACATCTTTCCCGGCTTCAATCGTACAGGATTCCACAACACCATCAACTGTAACAGTTCCACTTGCTTTGATAACAAGTCCTGCTTCCACACCACCATGAATGACGACGTCTCCATGGAAATCAATATTTCCCCCGGTCAATTCAGCGTTGCCAAACAGCTCATGCACCGGAAGAATTACAATCCTGCCGTTCTGCATCTCGATTTTACCATCCATCGTTGCAGTATAGGTCAGATTGTCATTCATTCGCTCAAAGCCTTTTCCTTTGATAGGAGACTGTTCCTTACCACGCTTGGCAATCTGTGTCTTGCCCTTGACCGTAGTTCCGTCTTCGCCGGCAACCGCCGGGTGGTAAATGGCAATTACCTGCCCCTTTACCACAGATTCGATGGAATGTACGGTCCAGTAATCTACAGAACCATCTGGAAGTTCCTTCGGTTTTTTATCAAAGTTGGCATCAAAATTGTAATCGTAGTATCCATCCGTTCCATCTTTTGACGGTGTTCCCTGCGCAACGGTAATCTCCCTGTCGTAAAGCTTCTCGTCAATGATTCGCTTTAGTACATCCTGATTGATTCCATAAACAACCCCTTTGCCTGCAAGCGCTTCCTGCAGCATCGCAACGGTATAGGTCTCTCCCTCCCCCGGAGTGGCAAGTTCAATGTATGCTTCCATCTCGTCATATGAAATTCGGACTAACGGCATTACTTTCGTAGTTTCCGGCATCTGGCTGCTCCCCCAATTCCATTCTACTAGCATTCCTCAATAACTTCTACCTTTATCATACTAGCACATCGCCACTTTTTCAAGCATTACCTTTTATAAATTGGAAAGACGTTCAAGTACCTGAGCCATCATCTGCTCATAACCGGCCAGTTTGTCCTTTTCTTCCTGTACCTTTGCTTCCGGTGCCTTACTTAAGAATTTTTCATTGGAAAGCATTCCCTTTGAACGGGCAAGTTCTTTCTCCAAACGTTCTTTTTCTTTTAACAGACGTTCTTTTTCCTTTTCAAAGTCTACTAAGTCCTCAAGCGGCAGATAAACGGTTGCTCCCGGAATTACAACAGAGACTGCATCCTCTCCGATGCCTGCCTTATCCGCCTGTACGTCAACCTCACTTGCAAATGCAAGATTGCGGTAGCTCTCCTCATTGCGGATAAAGGTCTCGCGGATAGCTGCATCATCTGATACAATAAATACCTTTGACTTTCTAGAAGGCGGAACATCCATCTCTGTGCGGACGTTACGGATTCCCTTTACAAGATCCTTGCAGTGCTCAAGCATCTCTTCCTCTGCCTTGAAATTCCACTCCTCTTTGTATACCGGCCAGTCGGAAAGCATGATGGTCTCCTCCTCCGGATGCAGGGTGCAGAAAATTTCTTCTGTAATAAACGGCATAAACGGATGTAACAGCTTTAACGCCTGGGTTAAAACGGTCTTTAATGTCCAGAATGCAGCGTTTGCTGATGACGGATTCTTTTCCTTATTATATGTGCGTACTTTAGTAATCTCGATATACCAGTCACAGAATTCATCCCAGATAAAATCGTATACCTTCTGTACGGCGATACCCATCTCATAACGGTCCATGTTCTCGGTCACATCTTTTGCAAGTGTACTGACCTTTGATAAAATCCATTTGTCTGCCGGAGTCAGTTCGTCCATAGACGGCTCTGTAATCTTGGCATCCTCAAGGTTCATCATGATAAAACGGGATGCGTTCCATACTTTGTTTGCAAAGTTTCTGGATGCCTCTACGCGCTCCCAGTAAAAACGCATATCATTTCCCGGTGCATTTCCGGTAATTAAAGTCAGACGGAGTGCATCTGCGCCGTATTTGTCGATAACTTCCAGCGGGTCGATTCCGTTTCCAAGGGATTTGCTCATCTTGCGTCCCTGGGAATCTCTTACCAGTCCGTGGAATAATACGGTGTGGAACGGTGCTTTTCCCATCTGCTCGTAGCCGGAGAAAATCATTCGGATTACCCAGAAGAAAATAATGTCATATCCGGTTACCAGGACATCTGTAGGGAAGAAATAATCCAGATCTTCTGTTTTTTCCGGCCAGCCGAGTGTTGAGAACGGCCAAAGTGCGGAAGAAAACCAGGTATCTAAGGTATCCGGATCCTGCTCCATATGGTCGCATCCACATTTCGGGCACTTTGCCGGAGCAGTCTTTGCCACTACCATCTCGCCACAGTCCGGGCAATAGTATGCCGGAATCCGGTGTCCCCACCAGAGCTGTCTTGAGATACACCAGTCACGGATATTGTCGGTCCAGTTAAAATAGGTCTTCTCCATGCGCTTTGGAAGAAGCTCAATCTCTCCGTTTTTCACTGCCTCTACTGCCGGTTTGATAAGCTCATCCATCTTTACGAACCACTGCTGTTTTACCATTGGCTCTACGGTTGTTCCGCAGCGGTCATGAGTTCCGACATTATGAGAATGCGGCTCTACTTTTACGAGAAGTCCCTGCTCCTTTAAATCGTCTACAAGCTGTTTTCTACATTCGTAGCGGTCCATTCCCTCGTATTTGCCTGCATAATGGTTCATCGTTGCATCATCGTTGATAACGGTAATCTCCTCAAGATTATGACGTTTTCCAACCTCAAAGTCATTCGGGTCATGTGCCGGTGTAATCTTTACACATCCGGTTCCGAATTCCTTGTCTACATACGCATCGGCAATAACCGGAATCTCGCGGTCGGTCATCGGAAGCTTTAACATTTTTCCTACGATATCTTTATAACGCTCATCGTCCGGATTAACTGCCACTGCGGTATCACCAAACAGTGTCTCAGGTCTGGTGGTTGCGATTTCTACAAATCTTCCTTCTTCACCAACTACCGGATAATTGATATGCCAGAAGAATCCGTCCTGCTCCTCATGCTCTACTTCTGCATCAGAAATGGAGGTCTTACATACCGGACACCAGTTTACGATACGGGAACCCTTGTAAATGAGTCCCTTGTCATGCAGCTTGCAGAAAACGTCCAAAACGGCATCAGAGCAGCCCTTGTCCATGGTAAAACGTTCTCTCTGCCAGTCTGCGGAAGAGCCCATCTTCTTTAACTGCCTGATGATACGTCCGCCGTACTCGTCTTTCCACTCATAACACTTCTCAAGGAAGCCCTCTCTTCCAAGGTCATGCTTGTCGATTCCCTGTTTCTTCAAATTCTCAATGACCTTTACCTCGGTTGCGATAGACGCATGGTCGGTTCCCGGCTGCCACAATGCATTGTAACCCTGCATTCTCTTGTAACGGATTAGGATATCCTGCATGGTATTATCGAGTGCGTGTCCCATGTGAAGCTGTCCGGTAATATTTGGAGGAGGCATTACAATTGTAAACGGTTTCTTGCTGCGGTCTACTTCCGCATGAAAATATCCGTTTTCCTCCCATTTGTGATACAATCTCTCCTCAATCCCTTTCGGGTCATAGGTTTTCTCTAATTCCTTGCTCATAATTGCTCCTTTCTTTCCTATGAATCAAAAACGCCCTTTACATTTCAATTGAAATGTAAAGGGCGTATAATCGCGGTACCACCTTTGTTTATCGTCCGTGCACAGACGACTTCTCAATCCCTGCCTCCAGCTTTGTGCTGTGACAGTTCATCCGCTAACGGGGATGATGCGGGGCTGCTTATGCAACTTCTTTAAGAAGTTTTCTTAAGAAGCTTGCTTTCTCGGCAGTCCGGTTCAAAAGCTACGTTCCACAATGCTCTCCTGAAAAGACCTCTCAGCCGGTGAGTCTTTTTCTCTGACAGGCAGCGTTCTTTGTGTACTCCTCTTTCTCAATACCTTTTGCTTATGACTGTTTTTATCATACGTGCGGCGGTGCATTTTGTCAAGAATGTTTTCTGATTTAATTTAAGCTTTTGACAAGTGCGTGATAGACGAACGTTTTTAATTTCTCCGTCTCCGGCACGTTCAAATCTGCTTTTTCCTGCTGCAACAGTGCCGCTGTATACATCATCATCTGTGAGGCAAATGCCATCCGGCACAAAAATGTATTGTTTTGGGTAAGAATTCCTTCCTGCCTTCCCTGCTCTATCATCCGGTCAATCAGATGATCCATCCGGTGACAGTCAAAGGTCTCCTGCATCCGCTCATATTCATTCTTAAGCGGTTCCGATATCTCATAGGAACCGGTTCCAATCCGAACCAGCATACAAAATCCCCTGATATCATCGAAATTTTGCTCCACATAATCAAGAACGGCATGAATTTTATCTGGAAAGCTGTTCTGGCTCTCCGAAATATTTTCAATATCGTTTACTTTCTTTTCGATGTAAAACAAAAGTGCACGCGTTATTAACTCTTCCTTGGAAGAAAAATATTCGTATGCTGTTTCCTTGCCAATTCCGGCACGCTCTGTAATCTCTGACACTTTGAGCGTATTAATGTCCGCTCCCTCTTTCAGCATCTGCGGCACCGCCTGGTAAATTAACAGTACCTTCTCAGGAATCTCTGCTGTCTGTTTTCTTTTCTCCATTTTACACTTCTTCCTCCACCATGCTCTTATTCCGGTTAAACGCATCGTAGATACACGGTACTACAATCAGCGTCAGAAGTGTTCCGTAAATCAGTCCGCCGACCGTAACGATTGCCATCGGCTGCATCATTTCAGAACCGCTTCCGATTCCAAGCGCCATCGTAGACATTGCAAGAATCGTGGTGAGCGCCGTCATCAAAATCGGACGAAGTCTCGTCTTTCCTGCCAGAATAATGGCCTCTTTTTTCTCCATGCCCTCTCTGCGAAGCTGATTGATATAGTCAACCAGCACAATTCCGTTATTTACGATGATACCTGCCAACATGACAAAACCAATCATTGCCACAACGCTGACTTCATTTTTCGTAAAGTACAGGGCAAAGAGTCCCCCGGTAAATGCAAGCGGTATCGTAAACATAATGATAAACGGTGACAAAAACGACTGGAACTGTGCCACCATAATCAGATAAATAAGAATAACCGCCAATAATAACATCAGGTAAAGCTGGCTCATCGCCTCATTAATCGTTTCATCCTCGCCGGTCATCTGGATGGAATATCCGTCCGGCAGAGAAATTTCATTCAGTTTTTTCTGCAATTCATTGCTGACCAACGTCACGTTATGGTCATCGTCAATATCTGCCGACACACTCATGTAACGGTTCTGTGCCGCTCTGCCGATGGAATTCATCGAAAGTCCTTCCTTAAATTCCACGATATCCGACAACGGCACTTCTGTCTCCTCGCCCGCCCGGTCTGTATAGGTAAAGGTTAATTTTTCAATATCCGAAAGGGTTACGTCCGCCTGCTCTTCACTCTGCACATAGACGTCGTAAGAATTTACATCCCCGGAAACCGTGGTGGCACTCTGTGCCGACGCCATCTTTTCCGCTACCAGCTGGAATACCTGCGCCGTTGTCATGCCGTACTCCGCCGCTTTCTCCTTGTCTACGATGAGTGTAAATGACGGTGTGGAATCATCGAGACCATTTTCTACCTTGCTGATGCCATCAGTGTTTTCTGCAAGCTCTGTCACCTGTCTGGTCAGCCCCTGTAATGTTTCAAAATCATTTCCGCGAATCTGTACGGTAATGCCGCTTCCCATGAAGGAGGACATCTCGGAAGCCGAAGTATCTGCGGTCACCTCACAATCCATATCCTTTGTCAGTTCTTCCACCTGACTGATAATCTGCTTCATGGACACCTTCGTGCTCTCATCTAACAGAAGATACATGGTCACACTGTCCGAAGAACCTCCTGACATTGCCGTGAGGCTGCTGCCGCTTCCTGCCATCGCACCGACCGTTTCCACTCCCTCAATGCCGGATACTTTATCCGAAATCTCATCTGCAAGTGCCGTAAGATCGTCAAATTTGAGCGTCTCGTCCTCTTTTGCTGAAACGGTAAGCGTAATCTGGTCTGTCTCCATATCCATGTCCATGAATGTAAATCCTCTGGAGAATGCCGCAATCACACTTGTTGCAAGAAGTGCAATAACAGCAACAAATACCAGCCATTTGAACTTTAACAGACGCTCCAAGATTTTGCCGTAAACATTCTGGATTTTTCCGAAAAATTCGTGTTTGATTTCTTTCGTGCTCTTAAAAAATCCTGCTGCCATCATCGGCACAAATGTCATCGCCACCACAAGGCTCGCGGTCAGCGTAAATGCAATCGTAAGTGCAATATCCACAAAGAGCTGTCTGGTAATTCCCTCTGTAAAGATAATCGGTGCAAATACACAGATGGTGGTGAGTGTGGATGCAATAATCGCACCTGTCACGCGGCTTGTTCCCTCCACTGCCGCTTTTTTTACGGAATATCCTTCATTTCGCAAACGATAAATATTCTCAATTACTACAATCGAGTTGTCCACTAACATTCCGATTCCAAGTGCAAGACCGGAAAGGGAAATGATATTGAGGGAGATATTGGAAAAATACATTAAAACAATTGCAAAAATCGTACTGAGCGGAATCGAGCAGGCAATTACAACTGTCGCTTTGATATCCTTTAAAAATACAATCAATATTAAGATGGCAAGTGCTGCTCCCATAATCATATTTTCCAGAACGGACTGCACGATAATGTCAATATAAATTCCCTGATTCATCAAAACAGAAAGATGAAGGTCTGAATTTTCATTTTCAAGGGCTTTGAATTTTTTCAGTGCACGGTCTGTCACCTCTCCGGTAGAATATCCGGTCTGTTTCTCAATGGAGAGCATGACTGCCGGATTGCCGTTTACCTTTGCATAGGACTCGCCGCCATTATCAATAAGCTCCACATCCGCCACGTCAGAAAGCCGTATCGTATCAATCCCGTCAAGTCCCATATCAAGAAGCACTAAATCTTTTAAATCATCTAAAGACGTGACCTTCTCCCCGACACGAATCATGTACTGGGTATCGCCCTCCTGTACATAGCCCGCCGGCATTGCAAAGTTCTGTGCCGTCAGAATATTTTTTAACATATCAGCAGTCAGAATCGTATTCAAATCCGCTGAGGAAAGTGCACTCTCCTTAGAGGCATCAAGCTGCTGCTGTCCAAGGCTCACCTGGTTTTCCGCATCCGCAAGCTTTGCGGCTGCCTCACTCATCTGTAAGATACCGTCAATCTGCGAACGGTTTAATGTTCCGTAGGCATCATCTAATGTGGTTTTTCCTTCACTGATTTGTCCCTGCGCAACACCGATTGTCGCAATCGATGTCTTAATCTCCGCCTGCTTTTCTGTCAGTGTGGAAATAATTTTCGGAAGATCCTCTAATGACACAACTTCCAAGTCAAACTGTTTTAAAACTTCATTATAATCTTTCGCCCCGTCAAGCAGTTTTTCAAGCTGGCTCTTTAAATTTTCAAGCTGCGTCTGATAGGCTGCAATCTGCTCATTGTAAGCAGAAAGCGCTTCCTCATATTGTTTCTGCAACTGTTCATACATTGCAGAAATTCCTGCACTGATGGCGCTCTCCGTGCTCTCGGTACTATCTCCCGGCAGTGTGATATCCGGCAGTGTAATCTCTCCCATGGAGTCCCGCAGTTCCTCTAACTGCTTCTCGGCTTCTGCCGCATACTCCTCCATCTGCTTGTTTACAGTTTCTATCTGCTTCTGAAGTGATGTTCCATCGTCATAGATTTTCTGCAAAACAGGAACTGCCTCACCAAGTGCCTTATCCGCCGTCTGAAGCAGCACAAGATTCTGGTTTAAGTCAGATTCAGTGACAAATGCTCCGATTTTACCATTCACAAGTTCGTTTTGCGCCGTTCCAATCTGATTCTCAAGCTCCGCCTGACCATTATTAAGCTGGTCTTTGCCGTTTTGGATTTCTGCGGAAGCATTGTCTAATTCCTCCTGCGCATCTGTAAACTGTTCCTCAATTTTGGAAAGAATCTGCTCATTTAACGCATCTATCTTCTCCTGGTTCATCGTTACCTGGATGCTCTCCTCCACGGCTCCTGTCGTGGACACGGATGCGATTCCCTCAACACTCTCGAGTGCCGGGGCGAGCTCATTCTCTACGTATGTAGATATTTCTGTCTGTCTCATGCCCTCCACATCCGCAGAAACAACCATGACAGGAAGCATATCCGGGTCAAGCTGCATAATCATTGGCGTTCCCACCGTATCCGGAAAGCTTCCTTTTAACTGGTCAAGCTTCTGCTGCATCTCGATGAGAACGGAATCCATGTTCGTACTCTCTTCGTACTCAAGAATTACCATGGAGTAATTATTATAGGAAGTAGAACTGATATTTTTGATATTGGACGTCGTCGCCATCGATGCCTCAATCGGCGCTGTCACATCCGACTCTACCTCTTCCGGGCTTGCCCCCACATCCGTGGTGATGACGAGTGCATACGGAAGATTCATATCCGGAAGCAGGTCCGTTGTCATTCTCGAAAAGGAAACGATTCCTAATACAATTACAAGGATAACGCCCACAATTACGGTATAGGGCTTTTTTACGCTGAATTTTGCTATCACTTTTTCACATTTCCTCCTATGTTTCCAATCGTCCGACCAGTCGGTCAGTGTATTCAGTCTAAACTTTTTCTGGAAAAAAGCAATGCTTTTTTCCTATTTTTTATTTATTTTTAGAAACTTTTTACAAATTGTTCCCGCACTTCAAAAAAATGGTTTCTTTTCAAAAAATATAGTTGTATAATACGTTGGGACTCGTTATCGGACTCCGATAACAAAATAATTAATATAGGAGGTTGCAACATGAAAAAGTTTATTGCACTTTTAAGCAGTGTTGCTGCACTGCTCGTTTGCTGTCCTTTGACCGCACTTGCGGCTTCTGCAACAGAATCCGCTACAGAAACCATCCCTGCATGGCTCTGTATTCCGTTTGCTGGACTGCTTTTATGTATCGCTGTTCTCCCTTTGATAAAAGGAGAGTGGTGGGAGGCACATCAGCCTCACGCCGTTATCTTCTGGTCACTTCTGTTTATCATTCCGTTCACGATTAAATACGGTGTCGGAATGGCAACAGAGACGGTGCTGGAATGTATTCTGAACGACTATCTGACATTTATTGTACTGTTATTTGGTCTGTTCTGTGTCAGCGGTAATATCACGCTGGAAGGAAATATTGCCGGTTCTCCTAGAACCAACATTGTACTGTTTGCAATCGGTACTCTGCTTTCAAGCTGTATCGGTACTACCGGTGCAAGTATGCTCCTCGTTCGTCCGATGATTAAGATGAACTCCTGGCGTAAACGGAAAGCACACATTATGATTTTCTTTATTTTCATGATTTCCAACATGGGTGGATGCCTTACCCCAATCGGTGATCCGCCACTTCTGATGGGATTCATGCGTGGTGTACCGTTCTTCTGGAGCATGCATCTGTTCCCGATTCTTCTCTTTAATATGGTAATTCTGTTGACGATTTACTATTTCCTTGACCGTTACAATTACCGTAAAGATATCGCAGAAGGTATGAAACCGGATATCAGCGTACCTGGAACCGATATCAAATTAGGCGGCGCTCACAACATCCTTTTCATCGTAATGATCGTTGTTGCTGTTATTTTAAGCGGTACTTTACCGAACCTGCCGATGTTCCAGGATGCAGCCGGAAATGTCCGCGGTATCCACTTTGGCGAAGTAGTTCTTGGCTTCCCGTCCATTATCGAGGTTGCCATCATCCTTCTCGCCGCATTCTTATCCTTTAAGACAACCAAGGCAGAGATTCGTACCAAGAACCATTTTACCTGGGGCGCCATCAAAGAAGTTGCCATCCTTTTCATTGGTATCTTCATTACCATGCAGCCTGCATTAATGTTATTAAAATCCATGGGACCGGAACTTGGACTTTCCAAACCGGTAGAGATGTTCTGGGCAACCGGTGTTCTTTCAAGTTTCCTGGATAACACTCCGACCTACCTGGTATTCTTAACAACCGCCGGTTCTCTTGGTTTTGCAGAAGGTCTTGCCACAACCCTTGGAACCGTTCCGGCCAAGATGTTGATTGCCATCTCCTGCGGTGCTGTATTTATGGGAGCAAACACATATATCGGTAATGCACCAAACTTCATGGTAAAATCCATTTCCGATGAAAACGGTATCCGTATGCCATCCTTCTTCGGATACATGCTGTGGTCCATCTGCTTCCTCATTCCTGTGTTTATACTGGACACCCTTGTATTCTTTCTATAAATAAAAAAGGAGGTAATTTGAAATGGAAATGAACAAAGAATCCCTCATGGCGTTAGCAGAACGTATCTACGACCTTGATACAGAAGTATATCGCTGCGTTGGTTCCTCCCTCGGAAGAGTATTCGCCGGTGAGAAAGAAGCCTGCGTAGAAGAACTTGCAGAATTAATGTATACCCGTCCACAGGGACATGAGTTAAGAAGCCGTCTGGCGTTAATTGCAAACATGGCTCGTACGATTTCCGTAAAAGCTGACCGCAGCCGCCTGATGACCGAATATAATGAAATTTTAAAACAGGTTGCTGCCATTCCGTCAAGTTTTGGTTCCGTTGATATTCTCGATGAAACACTCGCAGGATTAAACGCTTCAAACCTTGCACAGAAGTTTTCCGACAACGACCACCTGATTATCTGCATCAGCCGTACCCAGGGAAGTGCCGGAACCGATATCGGTTTTGCACTGGCAGATGCTTTAAAGATTAACTATTATGACGTGGAGATTTTCCACGAAATGCTTGCCCGTTTAGAGGCTAAGCAGGACTCTGAGAGCCATTTAAAGCAGATTGCAGAGGAAGAGCTTGCAAAGCATGCAGACCGTCTTCCAAAGTCAACGGCTCATATCAGCCAGCGTCTGACTGACTTTGACCGTTACCACGGATTAAACAAACAGGATGCCGCTTTCTTCAACTTAAGCGACCTTATCTGTGATATGGCAGCCAAAGAGGACTTTATCGTTATGGGACGCTGTGCAGACCAGATTCTTGCGAACAACCGTATTCCACACGTCAGCATCTTCATCACAGCTCCGTTTGAGCAGCGTGTACGCCGTATGATGGCATTAAATAAGCTTGATTACAAACACGCCCGCAAGGAGCTGTTAAAGCTTGACCGCAAACATCAGCGTTACTATCACGCTTACACCGGAAAGAGATGGGGACATGCTGCAAACTATGATTTGTGCATTAACAGTGCCGCTTACGGAATCAACGAATCCGTAGAACTGATTGAGCGTATGCTCAACCGTCTGCCGGAGAAATAAAAATTTTGTTTTCGATTGAAAATTGAAAAACATAAACGAAAAAAATCCATGGTATCAAATGATACCATGGATTTTTGTTATTCGTGCACTTAAGTTGTGCGCATTTCTTATTCCTCTTCGTCATCTTCCTCTGCCGCAATTGCTGCCGCTGCACCGGAAACAGATGATACTACCGCTGCAACTACAACGATAATCACTAACAGCACAATCAATACAAGAAAGATTAATAATCCATTCTCTGTCATATTTCTGGTTGTTCCCTCCCTGCTCTGTCATCAAAACTCTGCTCATTACTATTTTCTATTATAGCATATTTCACTTTTTCTGGCAACTATATGCAATCTTTCGGGTAAAATGAAACTATTTTTTCCCTTGTTTTTTCTGCCTGGTACAGATATACTGAAAGTGAGGTATATTCGTATATATTTATCAAAATAATGGAGGATTGCTTATGAAATTTGGTTATTTCGATGACGCCGCTAAGGAATATGTCATCACTTCCCCAAAGACTCCGCTTCCCTGGATTAACTACCTGGGTAGTGAAAACTTTTTCTCTCTGATTTCTAATACCTGCGGGGGGTACAGTTTTTACAAGGACGCAAAACTTCTGCGTCTGACACGTTATCGTTACAATAACGTACCTTATGACAGCAATGGACATTACTACTATATCAAGGAAGGCGATTCCATCTGGAATCCGGGCTGGATGCCGACAAAGACCGAGCTTGACAGCTATGAATGTCATCACGGTATGGGCTATTCCACCTTCAAGAGCAGCAAAAACGACCTCGCTGCTGAGCTGACCGCATTTGTACCAGTTGACGACAATTGTGAAATCAACAAGCTGACACTTACCAACCAGGGAACGGCTGCAAAAGAATTTTCCGTATTTTCTTATGTAGAGTTCTGCCTGTGGAATGCGATGGATGATATGACAAACTTCCAGCGTAACTTCTCCACCGGCGAAGTAGAAATTCACGGTTCTGCCCTCTACCACAAGACCGAATACAGAGAGCGCCGCAACCACTATGCCGTTTACGCCGTAAACGCACCAATCAACGGTTTTGATACCGACAGAGATTCTTTCCTCGGTGCTTATGGTGAGAACTCCGCTCCGGAAGTTGTTGTAACCGGAACTTCCAAGAATTCCGTTGCAAGCGGCTGGGCACCGGTTGGTTCCCACCACTTAAAAGTAACATTAGCTCCGGGCGAGTCCAAAACCTTTGTTTTCGTACTTGCTTACATCGAGAATCCGGTTGACCAGAAATGGGTTGGTCGCGCAGAGGACGGCATTATCAACCGTGCGCCTGCTGATGCACTTCTCTCCCGCTATGACAGCGCCGAGAAGGCAGATGCCGCACTTGCAGCACTACATACCTACTGGGATGACTTATTAAATCACTTTACCGTTTCTTCCTCCGAGGAGAAGCTTGACCGCATGGTAAATGTATGGCATCAGTATCAGTGTATGGTAACCTTCAACATGAGCCGTTCCGCTTCTTATTTCGAGTCAGGAATCGGACGTGGAATGGGCTTCCGTGACTCCTGCCAGGATTTACTTGGATTTGTACACCTGATTCCGGACCGTGCAAGACAGCGTATCCTTGATATTGCTTCCACCCAGTTTGAAGACGGAAGCGCTTATCATCAGTACCAGCCGCTGACCAAGAAAGGAAATTCCGACATTGGTAGTGGTTTTAACGATGACCCGTTATGGCTGATTGCAGGTACTGCTGCTTACATCAAAGAGACCGGTGATTATTCGATTCTGGATGAGCGTACTCCTTATGACAATGATGACTCCAAGGCAACTGATTTTATGGAGCATTTAAGACGTTCCTTCCACTACACCATCGACCATCTTGGTCCGCACAAACTGCCGTTAATCGGACGTGCTGACTGGAATGACTGCCTGAACTTAAACTGCTTCTCTACCGAGCCGGGCGAATCCTTCCAGACCTTTGGTCCTTCTGAAGGTCCGAATGCAGAGTCTGTATTTATCGCCGGTATGTTTGTCCGTTACGGAAAAGATTACGTTGAAATCTGCCGCCACCGCGGTATGGAAGACGAGGCAGTTCTCGCAGAGAAAGCCATTGCTGATATGGAAAAGACCGTTCTTGATGCCGGATGGGACGGCGAGTGGTTCTTACGTGCTTACGACCATTACAAGAACAAAATCGGTTCCAAAGAATGTGAAGACGGTAAGATTTTCATCGAGCCGCAGGGCTTCTGTGTTATGGCTGAAATCGGTCTCAAGGAAGGCAACTGCTTAAAGGCTATGGAGTCTGTTGAGAAGTATCTGGATACCAAATACGGTATTGTACTGTTACAGCCGCCTTATCACAGATATCACGTTGAACTTGGTGAAATTTCTTCTTATCCACCAGGATACAAAGAGAATGCCGGTATCTTCTGCCACAACAACCCATGGATTTCCATCGCAGAGACCGTTATCGGACGTGGAAACCGTGCTTGGCAGGTATATACCAGAACCTGTCCTGCTTACCTTGAGGATATCAGCGAAATTCACCGCACAGAGCCATATGTATACTCCCAGATGATTGCCGGAAAAGATGCTCCGAACTTCGGAGAGGCAAAGAACAGCTGGCTGACCGGTACTGCTGCATGGACCTTCTTGGATGTGTCCCAGTACATCCTCGGAATCCGCCCGGATTACGACGGTCTGATTGTAGACCCATGTATTCCGTCCACACTTGACGGATTTACCGCCAAACGTGATTTCCGTGGAGTTTCTTACCACATCACTGTTAAGAACGACAAGCACGTAGAAAAAGGCGTTGCAAAGTTAACCGTTGATGGCACTGTCATCGAAGGAAACCTGATTCCTGTTTCTATGGCTGCCGGAAAGAAAGACGTTACTGTCGAAGTTATTATGGGCTAATTTTCTTTCACAATGACATCAAAAAACCCCTGTGGAATTTCCACAGGGGTTTTTTGAAATGTATGCTTTTCTTCTTACTGCTTAATTGGCAGTTACTACGCCGTTTTCACAGTCTAGCTCTACATAAGCGCTGGATTTTAAGACATCCATTGCATGTTTTGCACCGATTAATACCGGAATATCCATGCTCAGCCCAGCTACTGCTGCATGACAGTTCTCACTGTCTGCCTCTACAATCAGACCGGATGCTTCCCGCATCTGTGTCATCATATGATTGTTAGTATCGGTTGCCACGATGATATCGCCGACTTTGAAGTTCTTTAAATCTTCTCCGCTGTGGCAGACACACAGGTTTGCAGAAACCTTCTTATCATTTAAGCCTCTTCCGTTTACAAGGATATGACCCGCGACCTGTACCTTAATCAGATTGGTCGTTCCAGAGGTTCCAAGTGGCACACCGGCTGTCAGTACGACAACATCCCCCTTCTGAAGCATTCCTGCCTCTTCCGCCGCATCTACGGCATAGGAGAAGAGTTCCTCTGCCTCGTTCTTCTCCTCGATGAGAAGCGGAACAACGCCCCAGGACAGTGCAAGCTGACGGTAAACCTTGTCGGTCAGGCAGGCACCGATAATCGGACATGCCGGGCGGTATTTGGAAACCATGCGTGCCGTGCGTCCTGACCAGGTGACTGTCATGATAGCTGCTGCATTTAAGTCTCCTGCCATCGTACAGGTTGCATGGGAAATTGCATTTGTCACATCCGGGTTACTAAGCGTCCTGCGCTGTTTAAAACGCTGTACGTAGTTGATATCCTGCTCGGTACGAATCGCAATCCGAACCATTGTCTTTAATGCCTCTACCGGATATAAACCTGCAGCGGTCTCGCCGGAAAGCATGATAGCACTTGTTCCGTCATAGATTGCATTTGCAACGTCAGTTGCCTCTGCACGGGTGGGACGCGGATGTTTCATCATGGAATCAAGCATCTGGGTTGCGGTAATAACCTTCTTTCCAGCTTCACATACCTTCTTGATAATCATCTTCTGGATAACCGGTACATCCTCTAACGGGATTTCAACACCCATGTCACCACGGGCAACCATGATTCCGTCCGAAACACGGATAATTTCATCAATGTTCTGAACACCCTGCATGTTCTCGATTTTGGAAATAATATTGATTTCCTCTCCGCCCTTCTCCTCAAGAATCCGGCGGATGGCAAGTACATCATCCGCTGTGCGGACGAAGGAAGCCGCGATGAAATCATAATCGTTTTCTACGGCAAATACAATATCACTGTAATCCTTTTCGCTGATATATGGCATGGATAAGTCTACATTCGGAACGTTGACACCTTTTTTGTTGGAAATCACACCACCATTTAATACCTGGCACACGATATCCATCGCCTGTCCATTCTCTGTTTTGGCGTCCTTCACCGGCTTAATGGAAAGCACTTCCATGTCAATGAGGCCATCATCAATCAGAATGTGATTTCCCGGCTTTACATCTTTTGCAAGCTCCTTATAACTGATGGATACCCGCTTATTATCACCGAGAATCTCTTCTGTTGTCAAAGTAAATGTCTGTCCGTTCTTTAATTCAACCTTTCCGTCTGCAAAGTCTCTCAGACGGATTTCCGGTCCTTTTGTGTCTAACAGCGCTGCTACCGGAAGCTGTTCTTCCTCGCGCAGCTTGCGGAGCATCTTTAGTCTTCCAAGCTGTTCCTCATGTGAGCCATGGGAAAAATTAAAACGTGCTACGTTCATACCCTCTTTCATCAGACTGCGCAATACTTCCTCGTTATCAGTCGACGGTCCTAAGGTACATACAATTTTTGTTTTACGAAACATTTTTCTCAACCTCTTTATATTTATTGTTCACAGGATTACTTTGTTATCATGGTTCCCATTCCACCGGCAAGGTTCTCACCATCCACGTGCAGTTTGGTAATTAAAACGGATTTGATTGCGGAATCACCGATAAAATCAATTGCAGCTTCAATCTTCGGCTGCATATCTCCGGCACCGAATTGTCCCTCTGCTAAATATTCCTTCGCCTGGGCAACCGTCATGGAATTTAACGGCTTTTCATTTTCTGTGCCATAATTTAAGCAAACATTTTCTACACTTGTCAGTATCACAAGCATATCTGCATCCAGAAGCTCTGCTAACTTGCCTGCTGCAAGGTCTTTCTCAATCACCGCACTTGCACCCTTTAAGTTATTGTCCTGTACAAGTACCGGGATTCCGCCGCCACCGCAGGCAACGACAATCTGGTCTGCGTCAATGAGTGCGCGGATGGCATCCATCTCTACGATATCGACCGGCTTTGGAGCTGCCACAATACGGCGGTAACCGTCTGCCACCTTGGTGACATGGTTTCCTTTCTTCTCCTCTGCCTCTGCTTCTTCTTCTGTCATCACACGTCCGATTACCTTGCTCGGCTTATAAAATGCCTCATCGTACGGGTCAACTACCACCTGAGTCAGAACAGTAGAAACTGTCTTGTAGATTCCTTTATTCAAGAGTTCTGCACGGATGGCATTCTGAAGGTCATAACCGATATAACCCTGGCTCATTGCAGAGCAGACAGACATCGGAGTTGCCGTGTATTCCGGATATAACCTGCAAAACTCGTTCATTGCTGTGTGAATCATTCCTACCTGTGGACCATTACTGTGTGTAATCACCACCTGATAGTCCTCACGGATAAACTCTGCCACCGCCTTTGCCGTGCGTCTGGTTGCCTCTTTCTGCTCCGGCAGGGTCGTTCCCAATGCCTCATGTCCCAATGCAATTACAATTTTTTTCTTCTTCATGTCTTAGACCTCCTCTTCCTCCTGTGGCAGCACCAATGAATCAATCAGTTCCCAGATTTCATCTCTTCCCTGCTTTGTCTCTGCGGAAAATGGGATAATAACCGTTCCAGGCTGCACTCCAAGTCCTTCCCGGATTGCTTTCACATTCTTCTGAATCTGGCTGCGCTTAATCTTGTCTAATTTGGTTGCAATGATAATCGGTGCGTATCCCTGATACACCATCCACTCATACATCATGCGGTCATTTGCTGACGGGTCATGCCGGATATCAATCAGAAGAAAAACTGCCTTGAGCACCTTGGAGGTGTGCAGGTAATTCTCAATCATTTTTCCCCACTTTGCTTTTACTTCCTCTGACGCTTTCGCATAACCATATCCCGGAAGATCCACCAGATACATTGCATCATTGATATTATAAAAATTAATGGTCTGGGTCTTTCCCGGCTGTGCAGACGTTCTCGCAAGCGCCTTACGGTTCATCAGCGCATTGATGAGCGAAGATTTTCCTACATTTGACTTTCCTGCAAACGCCACCTCCGGAACCGCATTGTCCGGAATCTTACTGGTAATTCCACATACGGTTTCCAGATTCACATTTTTTATAATCATATTCTACTCCATTTCCTGCTCTTTTACAAAGGCAACTTTTAAGACTTCTTCCATCCGGTTTACATAAATAATCTCAAGTCCCTTTTTGATTTCCGCAGAGATTTCTTCCACGTCCTTCTCATTCTTCGCCGGAACACAGACCGTCTTAATTCCGGCATTTTTTGCAGCCAGAAGCTTCTCTTTGAGCCCTCCGATTGGCAGCACACGTCCGCGCAGCGTAATTTCTCCCGTCATCGCCACATCCGCACGCACCGGCGTCTTTGTGATTGCAGATAGCATCGCAGTCGCCATCGTAATTCCTGCAGACGGTCCATCTTTTGGAACCGCTCCCTCCGGGATATGGATATGGATGTCGTTTTCCGTGAAAAATTTCTTTGGAATGTGATACTGCTCACTGACGGAACGAATATAGCTGATTCCCGCCTGTGCCGATTCCTTCATCACATCGCCGAGCTTTCCGGTCAGCTGAAACTTGCCTTTTCCCGGCATCACATTGACTTCGATTTCAAGGGTATCACCGCCGACGCTCGTCCAGGCAAGCCCGCGCACGATTCCAATCTCATCGTTATCGTTCTTTCTATCAAAGCTGTATCTTTCTTTTCCAAGGTACTTTCCCAGATTCTGCTCTGTGATTTTTACCGTCTTTTTCTCCTGACTGTAAATCTCACGCGCCGCTTTTCTGGCAATTTCGCCGAGCTTGCGCTCCAAGCCGCGGACCCCCGCTTCTCTCGTATAACCGGAAATAATCCGTGCCAGTGCCTTGTCGCTTATCGTAAGCTGGTCTTTTTTCAGTCCGTTGCGAAGAATCTGCTTCTCTAATAAATGCTCCTTTGCAATATGCGCCTTTTCATTCTCCGTATAGCTGGTCACCTCAATAAGCTCCATACGGTCCAAAAGAGGTCTTGGGATATCCTGTACGGAATTTGCGGTTGCGATAAAAAGCACCTCTGACAAATCAATCGGCAGTTCTACGTAATGGTCTCTGAACTTGTTATTCTGCTCTGAATCTAAGACTTCCAGCAGGGCAGACGCTGTATCTCCCTTATAGTCACTGCTCATCTTGTCAATTTCGTCTAACAGCATCAGCGGATTTTTCACACCGGCACTGCGTAACCCGTTCACAATTCGTCCCGGCATAGCTCCTACATACGTCTTCCTGTGTCCACGGATTTCCGCTTCATCCCGGACACCTCCGAGGCAGATGCGCACATATTTTTTATCAAGTGCCTTTGCCACGGAGCGCGCAATACTGGTCTTTCCGGTTCCCGGAGGTCCCACAAGGCAGATAATCGGGCTTTCACCTTTGCTTGTGAGATTACGGACAGCAAGAAATTCGAGTATCCTCTCTTTTACCTTTTCCAGACCGTAGTGGTCTTCATTCAAAATACGTTCTGCATTTTTGAGGTCTTTATTGTCTTTTGATTCTTTATTCCACGGAAGTTCCAGTAATGTCTCGATATAGCCTCTTGAGACGGCACTCTCTGAAGAATTGGAGCTGATGCTCTTAAAACGCTCAATTTCCTTGCGGATTTTGTCCTTTACTTCCTTGTCCGCCTTTAATTTCTTCAGTGCTTCAAGGTAAGAATCTGCGTCCGATTCGGTGTGGTCTTCCCCAAGTTCCTCACGGATAAGCTTCATCTGCTCACGCAGAATATAATCCCTCTGGTTCTTGTCGACCCGCTCCTTCACTTTCGCCTGAAAATCATTCTTGATTGCAATAACATCAATTTCTTTTAAAAGGATTCCAAGCAGTACCTCATAGCGCTCGGTCAGAGAAACTGCCTCTAAAATCCGCTGCTTCTGCTCATAGTAAATCGGCAGATTATTCGCCATCTGATCCATCAGCACATCAAGCTCTTTTGTCTCGCTCATCTGGCGCTGCATTTCTTTCCCAATCCGCGGATTCACAGTTGCATACTTCTGAAACGTCTCACTAAGGCTCCGCACCATTGCTTCTTTCACTTCCGGTGCAAGTTCTTCCTCTGTGTCGTCTTCCAATCGTAGAACCTCTGCCAGAAGATATTCTGTCGTCTCCGCAAAGGATTCTAATTTTGCACGCTCTTTTCCCTCGACAAGAATACGCACAATATTATTCTGCATCTTAATGACCTGTTTTACTTCTGCGATGATTCCCACCTGATAAAGGTCATCAATTCCCGGTTCTTCCTGCTCTACATCCTTTTGTGCAGCCAGAAAAATCTTCTGTTCCTCCATCATCGCCTTTTCCACAGCTTTGATGGATTTGTCCCTGCTGATATCGAAATGTGCTATCATTCCCGGAAGAATCACCATCCCCCGGAGTGCTACCGCAGGCATCCTCACAATTACTGTATCCAAATGTCTTCCTCTTTCTATTTCACTTTCCGGTTTATGACAAATGTCTAAGCGCCAATTTTCTCTAACTGACGCTCCTCAATGGAAAGCTTCTCTTCTACCAGTTCTTTTGTAATCTGGCAGTTTGTAATGGACTCGTCCGATGGAATGTGGTACATCATATCCAGTGTTACCGCCTCCATGATGGCACGAAGACCTCTTGCGCCTGTCTTTCTCTCAAGTGCCTTATCAGCAATGGCATTAAGCGCCTCCCGGTCAAATGTAAGCTCTACGCCGTCTAACTCAAACAGCTTCTTGTACTGCTTGGTCAGTGCATTCTTCGGCTCATTTAAAATCCGGATTAAAGCCTCACGGTCAAGCATATCCAAAGATACGGTCACCGGCACACGGCCGATAAACTCCGGAATCAGTCCGAATTTTACGAAATCCTGTGGCAATGCGTGTTTGAACACATCTCCGATATTATATTCCTCGCGGTTTTTAATCTCCGCGTTAAATCCGATGGTCTTCTGGTCAAGGCGTGTCTCAATAATCTTGTCAAGCCCGTCAAATGCTCCGCCGCAGATAAACAGAATGTTTGTCGTATCAATCTGAATCAGCTCCTGCTGCGGGTGTTTTCTTCCACCCTGTGGCGGCACGGATGCAACCGTTCCCTCGAGAATCTTTAACAATGCCTGCTGTACACCTTCTCCGGAAACATCTCTGGTGATGGACACGTTCTCTGATTTCTTGGAAATCTTGTCAATCTCATCAATATAAATGATTCCGTGCTGTGCGCGCTCGATGTTATAATCTGCTGCCTGAATCAGCTTTAAAAGGATATTTTCCACATCCTCACCCACGTAACCTGCTTCTGTGAGCGTTGTCGCGTCTGCAATTGCAAACGGCACGTTTAATACACGCGCGAGTGTCTGTGCCAGTAATGTTTTACCGGAACCTGTCGGTCCAAGCATTAAAATATTACTTTTCTGCAATTCTACGCCAAGGTCGGCGTCTGCCATGATACGTTTGTAGTGGTTGTATACTGCTACGGAAAGCACCTTTTTTGCCTGGTCCTGACCGATAACATATTCATCCAAAAACGCCTTCATCTCTTCTGGCTTAATCAGATTAATCTGTTCCTCATCCTCTATCTCTGCTGCGGCATCATCTCTGACTAACTCTTCATCAATAATTTCCGCACAAATATCGACACACTCATCGCAGATGTATGCACCATTTGGACCGGCAATCAGCTTGCGTACCTGGTCCTGGGTCTTTCCGCAAAAAGAGCATCGGAATTTTTCATCATTTCTTCCTGCCATATTCGTTTCTCCATATCCGTTATTTACTCATTGCACAAATTGCGCAATTGTGCAATTTGCACAGTGAGGGCATCCATATAAGACTATATTCCATATCTTATCAAGGGTACCCTCATCATTTCCTTACTTACTATTGCCTATTTGTAATCACACTGTCAATTAAGCCGTACTCCATTGCTTCCTCTGCAGACATATAATGGTCTCTCTCTGTGTCTGCTGCAATCACATCATACGGTTTTCCGGTGTTGGCAGCCAAAATCTCGTTTAATTTCTTCTTGGTCTTTAAAATGTTCTCTGCTGCAATCTGAATCTCAGTTGCCTGACCTTTTGCACCGCCGGAAGGCTGGTGAATCATAATCTCTGCATTCGGAAGTGCAAGACGTTTGCCCTTAGTTCCGCCTGCTAACAGGAATGCTCCCATACTTGCTGCAAGACCAATACAGATAGTGGAAACATCACATTTGATGTACTGCATTGTATCGTAAATTGCCATACCTGCGGTTACCATTCCTCCCGGAGAATTAATATAAAGCTGAATATCTTTGCCCGGATCCTCTGATTCCAAAAACAGAAGCTGTGCCACTACAAGGCTTGCTGTTGTTTCGTTGACTTCCTCTCCAAGAAAAATAATTCTATCTTTCAATAACCGGGAATAAATGTCGTAATTGCGCTCTCCTCTGCTGGTCTGTTCCACAACGTAAGGTACTAAACTCATATCTTTTCCTCCAATCTCCTATAAGGCTAAACAGACCGGCCCATAAATGAGCCAGTCTGCACTATGCTGCCTGGAAGGACAGCCGGCTGCATAAAGCCGTCCGTCCGCATCACTGACTGTCACCAGTCTGTTGTGACAGATTACTCTTCCTCTGCGGCATCTTTCTCTTCAGATTCTTTTTCTTTCTTTGTCTTAGCTTTTGCTCTCTCTTTTACGTTCTCCATGATAAGGTCAACTGCCTTTGTCACAGCAACGTCTCTCTTGATGGATTCTTTCTCAGCATCGCCCATGTACTCAGCAAGTTTGTCTGCTTCCATACCGTATGCTTTTGCCATCTTCTCGATTTCTGCCTGTACTTCCTCGTCAGAAACTTCAATCTTCTCATCTTTTGCAATCTGCTCTAATACAAGGCTGCTCTTGATGCGGGTCTCAGCCTCCGGACGTACCTGCTCTTTTAATTTGTCAAGTGTCATGCCGGAGAACTGCATATACTGATCCATGGAAAGTCCGCTCTGCTGGATTCTCTGTGCAAACTCATTAATCATGTTCTCGCACTGAGTCTCAATCATTGCTTCCGGAATATCCATAGAGGATTTCTCGATAATCTTCTTGATTGCTTCGTCTTCCTTTGTACGCTTTGCATCGTTCTCTTTCTCAACTTCAAGATGCTTCTTTAAGTCCTCTTTGTAAGCATCTAAAGTATCGAACTCAGAAACATCCTGTGCAAACTCGTCGTTTAACTCCGGAAGCTCTTTTGTCTTGATTTCATGAATCTTAACCTTGAATAAAGCCGGCTTTCCAGCAAGCTCTGCTGCCTGGTACTGCTCCGGGAAGGTTACGTTTACATCTACGTCATCACCGGTGTTATGTCCAATCAGCTGGTCTTCAAATGTATCGATGAAGGAATGGGAACCAATCTCAAGCGGATGATTCTCGCCCTTGCCGCCTTCAAATGCAACGCCGTCTACGAATCCTTCAAAGTCGATGACTGCGGTATCACCGTTTGCTACCGGTCTGTCGGTAACGGTAACAGTTCTGGAATTCTTCTCGCGCTCTTTCTCTAATGCTGCTTCTACTTCCTCATCTGTTACGGTTGTATCAATCTTTGTTACCTGTACGCCTAAATATTTGCCAAGTGTTACTTCCGGACGAACAGCAACCTCTGCTGTAAAGATAAATGGCTTTCCTGCTTCAATCTGTGTTACATCGATTGTCGGTCTGGAAACAACGTCCACTTTGCTCTCTTCAACTGCCGGTCCGTAGTTCTCCTGAATTAAGGTGTTCGCTGCATCTTCAAAGAAGATTCCTGCGCCGTACATTTTCTCAATCATCTTTCTCGGCACTTTGCCTTTACGGAATCCAGGAACGCTGATTTTGCTCTTCTGTTTCTGGTAAGCTGCTTCAATTGCTTTCTCTAATTCCTCAGCAGGAACCTCAATGGTAAGCTTTGCCATATTTTTTTCTAAATTTTCCACCTGTACACTCATTCTAACTGTTTCCTCCTTAAAATATATAAAAAGTGTAGTACATTTTCCGTTCTTAAAGCCGCGCATTTCCCCTTTTCGAGGGATTTTTGACTGCACTTCGGAAAAAGGGCATACTGCGACTATCACAGTCATTTTAGAATTATATCATACTCATAGTGAAAATACCAGAGTTTTTTACGAAAATCTACGGTTTTTCCCGCAAATTGAGGCGATAGGCATGACCCTTCTCTGTCTTACCGCTTACCACAAAGCCCATGCTCTCAAACAAGCGCTTGGAACCTTCATTGTAATCATAGATTTCACGGACATTCATACTGTCAAATCCGAGTGCCTTTGCACGCCCTTTTAGCGCAAGCACCACATCTTTTCCGATTCCTCTGCCACGGTACTCCTTTGCTCCGATGACAATCGGCAAATCCTCCTGCCAGAAGGTGACATCGCCAATCGGAACCCATACACCATTTTCTTTCCATTCAACAAAATAAAGTTCTCCGTGTGCATCCAGATAAGAATACATCGCATCAAGCGTTGCATGGTCATAAGGTTTTCGCACGCCGTCTACCAGATAGACCGTCTCCTCATCCTGATACCATGAGAACGCGAATTCATATTCACCCGTATTTTTGTGCAGACGGAGCTGTTCGTGAATCAGAATCTGCTCCGGCTGCTCTATTCCCTGTATTGCCATTTTGTTTATTCCTACTTTCCGATAAAATTTCTTGCCTCATCGAGAATCTCTCTCAGCCGTTCAAACTGAAGAACCTTCATCGCCTCGTCATAGGTCATCAGGCTGACACTTTCCAGTTCATCCTCCTGGCAGACAATCTCCTGATTGGAATATTCTGCCACAAAATAAATGACCTTTTTCATGACGTCCTTTTTCTGTGGAATCAGGTGTTCATCGAGTGTTCGGAACCCATCTGCAATCTTCGGCTTTAATCCGGTTTCTTCCAGAATCTCTCTGTAGGCTGTCTGCTTCTCGGTCTCCCCGATAATCAGATGTCCCTTCGGGAATCCGTAATCCCCTTCAAGTGATTTTACAATCACATATTTTATTTCCTTGTCCACGCGTGTGTAAACCACCGCACCGCACGATACCTCAAACTCCATATTGGCTCCCTCCTTTATATCAATTGATTTTTCCATTTTCACAATCGGCACTCACGCCTGATTCCATTATATTTTATTGAGAACATTCGTTCAATATGTAAAAATGACGATTTTTGCCTTTTACTGCAATCCGGCAAACTGTGCCATATAAAGGTTATAATAAGCGCCCTTCTTTGCCATCAGTTCTTTCGGACTGCCCTGCTCTAAAATGCCGCCCTTGTCAATCACAAAGATACGGTCTGCATTCTGGATGGTGGAAAGACGATGCGCAATGACGAAACTGGTTCTTCCGGAAAGCAATGCCTCAATTCCGCGCTGCACAAGAATCTCCGTATGCGTGTCAATGCTTGAGGTCGCTTCATCAAGTATCAGCACCTTCGGCATAGACACCATGGTTCTTGCAAACGCAATGAGCTGGCGCTGTCCGATGGAAAGCCCTGCTCCGTGTTCCTTTAACTCCGTGTCATATCCTTTTTCCATCTTCATGATAAAATCATGCGCATTGACTGCCTTCGCAGCCGCAATCATCTCCTCCTCAGTAGCATCTAACTTGCCGTAGAGAATATTGTCGCGTACGGTTCCGTGGAAGATAAAGTTATCCTGCGTCATGACACCCATCTGTTTGCGCAGGCTCTCGATGGAAACCTTCGTCAAATCGTAGCCATCAATCGAAATCGTTCCTTCCTCAATGTCATAGAAACGGCTGATAAGATTGACAATTGTCGTTTTTCCTGCACCTGTCGGTCCGACAAGCGCAATCGTTTCACCCGGCTGTACGGTAAAGCTCACATCTTCTAACACCCTCGTCTCAGCGGGCGTTCCTCTATCATAAGTAAAGGTTACATGCGAAAATTCCACCTTTCCCTTTACATCCGGAAGTTCTTTTACATCCGGTGCATCCACAATGTCTGCCGGCGTATCCATAATGTCAAACACACGCTCTGCCGCAGTCAGATTCGTAATCAGATTGTTGTAAAAATTGCTCAGGTTCATAATCGGGTTCCAGAACATATTAATATAGGAAGCAAATGCAACCAGAAGTCCAACGGACACTTTTTCAAATCCGAGGAACCGGATTCCAACCAGATAAAGCATCATTGCACCGAATCCCCAGCAGAAATCGATAATCGGTCCAAACATATCTGCTGTAATAACTGCCTTCACAAATGCATGCTGATGATCCTCTACGAGACCTTCAAAAATTTCCTGTGTTTCATCCTCTGCGCCAAAGCTCTGTACAACGTTCATTCCCGCAATATCCTCATGCAGATACGCGTTTAAGTTTGAGGACTTCTTACGGTAAATCTGCCAGCGCTTATGGGAAATAGACTGTACCAGCCAGATTCCCACAATCATAAGCGGAATCGTGCTAAGTGATGCAAGCGCTAAGCGCCAGTCCTTCACTAACATAATCACAACAACGCCCACCACCGTCACAAATTCCGGCAACAGGGTCGTAACCATGTTCACAAGCACATCCTTTAATGAGTTGACATCACCGATAATTCTCGCAAGAATTTTTCCGGTCGGTCTGCTGTCAAAAAAAGAAAAGGACAGCGTCTGGATATGTTCATACAAATCCTGGCGGATATCCAGAAGAATTTTGTTAGACATTACCGCCATCACATACATTCTGACTTTTACCAGAATGATAAAAATAACATTTAATACCAGTGCAAAAATTCCAAGCTCCACTAACCCCTTTAAATTTCCATTGGCAATGTGATTGTCAATGGCTTCCTCTATCAGAAGCGGGTTAATCAGTGAAATTACAACCGTAATACCCATGCAGATTAACACACCCACTACGGTCAGTTTATATTTTCCCAAATAGGAAAGCAGCCGTCGCAAAATTTTCTTTTTGTCGGTGTTTTCCATGTGTTCGTCTTCACGAAATGAATTGACTGCCATAACTACCTCCTTTACAGCTTTGCCTTCTGATGCAGTTACGCGGTAACCGCACCGCCCTGCTCTGCCAGATAAGAACCATACTGTGCCATATAAGTTGCATAGTAGAGTCCTTTCTTTGCAAGCAGTTCTTCATGTGTCCCGCGTTCTGCAATTTTTCCGTCTTCCAGATAAATAATCTCATCTGCATGGCGTACCGCAGAGATACGGTGTGCAATAATAATCTTTGTCGTGTGATTCAGTTCGTCTAACATCTTCTGAATCTCATGTTCGGTCTCCATGTCCAGTGCGGATGTGGAATCATCCATTACTAACACCGGGCTGTGTTTTGCCAGTGCACGCGCGATACTGATACGCTGCTTTTGTCCACCGGAAAGTCCGACGCCGCGCTCTCCGATGACCGTATTGTACTGCTCCTCCATCTTTTCGATGAAGCCCTTCGCCTGTGCGCGTTCTGCTGCCAGACGGATTTCCTCTGCGTCAAGCGCTTTTCTCTGTCCCATCCTGATATTTTCTTCAATCGTATCAGAAAACAGGAACACATCCTGCAGTACCACGGAAATATTGCTGCGAAGCTGTTTTAAGGTCAGCTTTCGGATATCCGTGCCATCAAGGCTGATACTTCCCTCATCCACATCATAAAAACGCTGTAACAGGTTGATGATGGATGATTTTCCGGCTCCGGTCTCTCCCATGATTCCGAGCGTCTTTCCCGCCGGAAGCTCAAAGGAAATATCCTTTAAGATCTGCTTGCCGTCAAGTCCGAAAGAGACATTGTCAAAACGGACTGCTCCGTCGACTTTTTCAAGTACCACCGGTTCTTTCTCGTCAGAAATGTCCGCTGTCTCTGTATAAATTTTCTTAATTTTCTTATAGGATGCGACTGCGGAAGACAAATCATTTGTCAGCCATCCGAGCATTTCCATCGGCCAGGTACAGTTTCTTGTATATTCCACAAATGCAACTAATGCTCCTAATGACAGGTTTCCGTGCATTACCGAAACACCACCCAAAACCGTCATGCAGACCGGAAGTGCCTTTCCGACAAACTGGAAAATCGGATAATATTTCACCAGAAGTTTGGACTGGCTGATATTTAACTCATAGTAACGTTTGTTGTGGGATAAAAACTTGGAAACCTCAAATTTTTCCCTTGCAAATGCCTTTACCGTACGCACGCCTGCGAGGTTTTCCTCGGCAACCGTCGTAAGAACCGCATTCTCTTCACTGATATCCTCATAGACTTTGTCGAGTCTGCGTTCCATTACAACTGCAACCGCACCGCAGAGAACCATCACAAGAAGTGGTACAATCGTCAGTTTCCAGCTAATCGTCAGCATACAGTAGATAACGCTGGTCACATGAATTGTGACCTCAATGACAAGCATTCCGACATAGCCTAACGCACCACGGATTTTTTCGATATCATCCTTGACACGCGCCATCAGCTCTCCCGTATTGGTCTCGTCAAAATAGCGCATGGACAGCGTCTGGATATGCGTAAACAAATCTTTCTGCATTTCTGCCCCGATTTTAGAGCTCAGCACGTCAAATGTAAATTCCTTACAATATCCAAAAATGCAGCGTCCGATTCCCACCAGTACAATGCCGACCAGAAGTTTATTTAAAATTTCCAGTCTCCCATTTGTAATTACTTCATCCACAATCACCTGCGTGATTTTCGGATAAATCATGTCTAAAACAATCGCCGTTATCATGGATAAGATTGCAAATACATATCCGTACCAGTAACGCCCGATATATGTGTGTAACTTTTTCACTTTCTGCTCCTCCTTTTCCTTCCCCGGTGTCCACTATTAAGAAATTGTACACGTTTCTGCGCATAAAAAAAGGACCTCCACGCGATTTTGCCGCACGACAGACCCTTATATTTCTGTTGCTTCCGGAATAAAAAAATCCCCGCGGCACATCCATCACCACGAGGCATCCATTCAAACGTAACAATCCTTCTTCCTGCTGCATTTCCACTCATAACTCATTCAGCAAAAAGGAACTCCACCGAGGTAATCGTCTCCTGATTCAATTCTTTGTTCGCTTCTAACATGGTACGAAACTTGCCAATTCCTGCAACCGCAGACGCAAATGTAAATCTAATCATAGCTTTTACCTCTCTTTCCTCAAAATTTAGATTACTTAATCAGTATAACCACACCTTAAAAAAAATGTCAACACAATTCTCATAATTTTCCTACATAATATTTTCTTTCCGGTAAATACTAGCATCAGGACATCAGTCCAACAACAAATGGAGGTGAAAATCATGAGCGAATCTAATTCTTCAAGCAACAAAATGGCAGTGCCACAGGCAAAGGAAGCTATGAAGCGCTTCAAAGAAGAAGTTGCAAGCGAAATCGGTGTACCATTAAAGGACGGTTACAACGGTGACCTTACCTCTGCACAGGCTGGAAGCATCGGCGGCGAGATGGTGAAAAAAATGATCATGAAACAGGAAGAGCAGATGAAATAAATCCTCTTCACAAAAAAGACGGCTTTCCATCTATAAAAATAAAAGATGAAAAGCCGTCTTTTTCATTACTCCTGCAGGTTGTGGTAGACAATTCCCTTCTTTACATGGTCTAATAATTCTTCATCCTCCGTCAGGAAACGAATGATTGCAAGTCCAAAATCAATTGCAGTTCCCATGCCTCGGCTGGTGATGATATTGCCGTCCATTACAACTGCATCTGTAGATGTTACTGCACCAGTCAGTTTTTCTTCAAATCCCGGATGACAGGTTGCATACTGTCCCTGCAACAGTCCTGCTGCCCCAAGCACGCTCGGTGCTGCACAGATTGCCGCAACCAGCTTTCCTTCCGATGCAAACTCGCGGATAACGCGGTTTACCGTCTCGCTTTCTCCAAGGTGCACTGTTCCCGGCATTCCGCCCGGAAGAACGATTCCGTCCAATGATGCAAAATCCACCTCTGATGCAAGTGCATCCGCCATAAATTTCACTCCGTGAGAACCGGTCACCTCTTTTGTATCACTGATGGAAATCATCACAATTTCCAGTTTTGCACGACGCACCAAATCTACAACGGTAAGTCCTTCAATCTCCTCACAACCGTCCGCCATAAAAATTCCTATTTTCTTCATTGTATCTATCCTCCATTCCCAAAAAATCTGTTTACCATCATTATAATAGATTGCAATTTTTCCGTCAATGAATCATAATAAAACCAGATAAAAAGAAAGGCGGTTTTTTATGGAAATCGAACGCAAATATCTCGTCAAATCGCTTCCCGACAATCTCGACAGCTATCCTTTTAAGGAAATCGAGCAGGGGTATCTTTGCACCGACCCTGTCGTACGCATCCGCCGTGGAAACGACAAATACACGCTGACTTATAAAGGAAAAGGACTCCTCGTGCGCGAAGAATATAATCTTCCGCTCACCAAGGAATCCTTTGAACATCTGAAAGAAAAAATTGATGGCATCCTCATCGCCAAGCGCCGCTATCTCATTCCGCTCTCCTGCGGCCATACCGCAGAGCTGGATATTTTTGCAGGAAATCTTGCACCATTGCAGCTTGTGGAGGTTGAATTTGAATCCGAGGAAGCCGCAAACACCTTTACCCCGCCGGAGTGGTTCGGGAAAGATGTCACTTTTTCCACCGAATATCACAACAGTACCTTAAGCAAACGCTCTACTTTAACTTTCCCGCCTCAGTAAGCAGGCGGTAGAGCGTCGGCTCAAAATGAAATTCTTCCATCAGCCGTTCTGCCTCACCACGGTAATTTTTCTTTACCGATGCCGGAACGACTTTTTTCTGCACCGCGCGAATCAGAATATTTTTGGGAGTATGTGCAAAATCAATAAATTCAAGAAGCTGTGTCCGGTAGCCGCAGCACTCTAACAGATTTGCCCTGATTGCATCCGTTGCAAGCGCACAAAAACGCTCCTTTATGATTCCGTAACGGGATAAAATTCCAAACTGTTCGGTCTCAATCTGCTGATTCAACTCATGCTGACAGCACGGAACAGAAAAAATCATTTTTGCATTCCAGCAGATAGCATTATAAAGTGCATAGTCTGTCGCCGTATCACAAGCGTGAAGCGTCACCACCATATCCACCGGAAAATCAGCATGATAGCCGTTGATATCTCCCACTTCAAAATGTAAGTTCTTGTATCCGTAGCGCTCTGCCGCTTCGTTGCAGTGCCTTATGACATCCTCTTTCAAGTCCAGTCCGACAATTGTCACATCCCGCTTTTTAATCTCTGCGAAATAGTAATATAAGACAAATGTCAGATATGATTTTCCACATCCAAAATCAATGATATTTAAATGCTCATACGGGTATTCCTTCATCGCATCCTCAATGATTTCCAAAAAGCGGTTAATCTGCCGGAACTTATCGTACATGGACTTTACGACTTTACCCTGTTCCGTGAAAATTCCCATATCGACAAGCGGAGGTATCGGCTCGCCTTCTTTTAACAGATACTGTTTTTTCCGGTTATGGGAGCTGTCTGACTTTGCCACGTTTCCAGCTGCCTTCTTTCTCTGATAGGAAACCTTTCCCTTTTTGGAGATTAAGAGCATATGCTCCATGCCCTCCTCCCAGGCATTTACCTGCAAATAGACCCCTGTCACCGTACTTACCAGATATTCAGCCAGCTCCTCTGTTGGAATATTCTGATGAAATACCTGTTTTGCAGTATAAGCTGCTGCCTGATAATAGGATTCCTTCTGCTCTACCACAATCTTCTGATAGTTGCTGTCCTTTGCCGACGGTTTACTGATTACAATCTTGTATACATCCGCTGCCGCAATCTCTCTCAATGCCCGCTCTAATTCTGCCATACACACTTCCTCATCTATCGTATTCCTATCCGCCCGTTACCGCAGTCTTAAGCTCTCGTAACGTCCTCTTGTGCGCACCGTATACTTTAACGCATCATAGCGCTCGGACAAATCTCCTTCCGGAAGCACCGCGTCAATGGACACCGCCATTGCATTGAGCAGATTATCGTCAATCTCGTCTCTCATTCCAACTAAAACATTATACTTTTCCTCAAAATCATCGGCATCCAAAAACTGCATCAGTCTCGGATTTACCTCCGGCTCTTCTGCCTCCCTTGTGTCGGACGGTCTCTGCACAACAAACTGGTTCTGCCCGCCGGACAGTTCCTCTCCGTCAGCTACCTTTTCCCCAGCAGAGAATATCTGCTTTGCTGCTCTAAGCGTTTCCCGCTCCACGCGCTCAAAGCGGTACTTCTGTGTCACATCCGGGTACTTCTCATGGTCAACCTCGCTTACGAACATCGCAAGTGGTCTTGCATACACGCTAAAGTCTCCATACAATGCCTGATAAATCACAAGCTCTTCGCCTGTCTCGGAATGTTTTGCCACCGTAATAATCTGATATAATTTATTTTTGAAATGACGGTAAATTTCACCGCTTACCGGAATACGTTCCATGTCTCTCATTTCTGCCTTTCTATTCTGTTTCCTGTAATTCATAGCTGTTTAAAAGCGCTATTCCCTCTGCCACAAAGTCGCGTGGATTGGTCAGTCCACCGCTGTATCCCTTTATCATCAAATCCTCAACTTCCTTCATGAGTGGACTTTCCATCTGGATTCCTGCAATGCTGCTTCCATAATTGTCCTCCCTCGCCGCATCCATCTGCATCCGGAGAATATCTGCATCATTCTCCAGCACATTGTCTGACGCACGGTTTACAATGTTTTCCTCCTTTGGAAGTAAAATATCTACAGTCGGTTTTTGCTGCGCTTTTTTTGCGCTTCCATGCTTTTTCTGCAGCTCTGCCTTTAAGTTCTGCATCTTAAGCCGCTCTTCGGCAGAAGGCTGCGTGCGCTGCGTAGGATGCGTAGGCTGTGTGCGCTGTGCCGTTCTCGGCTGATTCGGGACTGGCTGGTTCGGCTTCGGCTGGCTCGGTTTCGGCCGAAACTCCCGATTCGGGACTGGCTGTGCTGTCCTCGGCTGATTCGGCTTCGGCTGCTCTGCCTCCTTCGCCTTTTTCTTCTGCGCTTTACTCAAAATAACCCCAATGATAATCAACAGAAAAATTATGTCCATTTTCTCACCTCATAGTGTATAATAGATACTGTTGTATCTCTACAACCGATTTTCATTATAACATATTATAATGGTTTGCGGATTGTTTCACAACCAGATTTTGAGAAAACACCGGGGAGGACTTTTTCCGATTATGAACCTGAAACGTTTAAAAAATTTATCCGGTATGCAGTTAATGGCAGTCGGATTTTTTCTGCTGATACTGCTTGGCACGATACTGTTATCTTTTCCCTTTGCCTCTAAGAGCAGAACCTGGACGCCGCTTATGACGGCGCTCTTTACTTCCACAAGCGCCTCCTGCGTAACCGGTCTGTCTCTTGTAGATACCGGAAGCTACTGGTCGGTTGCCGGACAGCTTATTATCCTTTTTCTGATACAGGTCGGCGGTCTCGGCTTTATCACGCTTGGTGCATCCGTTGCCATGCTTTTGCACCGTAAAATCAGCCTCAAGCAGCGCGGCTGGCTCAGAGACAGTTTTAATGTATTGGATATCGGCGGCATCCTGCATCTGATTCGCCGTGCCATGATTGGAACCTTCCTTTTTGAGGGTGTCGGTGCAGTTATCCTGACCATCCGATTCTATCCGAAAATGGGATTTGGGAAAGCCCTTTACTGCGGCATCTTTCATTCGATTTCCGCTTTCTGTAATGCTGGCTTTGACCTGATGGCGCAGTTTGGTGAATCCTCCTTTATGAGCTATTACAATGACCCGTTTGTGTCGCTGACCTTATGTGTGCTGATTTTAGTCGGCGGTGCCGGATTTTTCGTATGGAGCGATATTTTTGACCACAGACTTCATTTCCGCCGCTACAGTCTTCAGTCCAAAATGGTACTGTCCATGAGCGTGGCGTTAATCGTCTTTGGTACACTGCTTTTTTACCTGCTGGAAGGGAACAGGCTGTTTGCCGGCATGAGCACACCGGAAAAACTGTTAAGTTCGCTCTTTGCCGCCATCACGCCGCGTACAGCGGGCTTTAACACAACGGACACCGGAGCACTCTCGGAGGGAAGCAAGCTTTTAACCATCATCTTAATGTTTATCGGCGGTGCATCCGGTTCGACTGCGGGCGGTGTGAAAGTCGCGACTATTTTTGTTCTGCTGCTTCACTTACGTTCCACCCTGCTTCGGATGCCTGGAACCAATATTTTCGGTCGGCGGATTGATGATGCCACTGTTTCAAAGGCTTCTGCGTTAGTCTGCATCTACCTGCTTCTGACCTTAAGCGCCACGCTTGCGCTCTGCGCAATGCAGCCGTTTTCGCTCAGCGACGCGATGTTTGAAGTCATATCCGCAGTCTGTACCGTTGGAATGACGACCGGAATCACACGAAGTCTCACCGTTGCATCGCAGTTTATTTTGATTTTCCTGATGTACTTAGGACGCTTAGGAAGCCTTTCCTTTGCACTTTCCTTTACAGACCATAAAAAACTGACACACATTGAACAGCCTGTAGAACATATCAATATCGGATAAAAAGGAGAATTATTATGAAATCAATTTTAATTATCGGACTCGGACGCTTTGGCACCCATCTCTGCAAGAAATTAGCGGAATTAGACAATGAAATTATGATTGTAGACCGCAGTGAGGAAAGCCTTGAAGACCTGCTGCCGTTAGTTGTCAGCGCTAAAATCGGTGACTGTACAAACCCAAAAGTATTAAAGACACTTGGTGTCAGCCACTTTGACCTGTGCTTTGTCTGCATCGGAGAGAACTTCCAGAGCAGTCTTGAAATTACCAATCTGTTAAAAGAATGTGGTGCGCGTTATGTCATCAGCAAGGCAAACCGTGACATTCACGCCAAGTTTCTCTTAAAAAACGGTGCAGATGAGGTAATCTACCCTGACCGGGATATTGCGGAGAAAGTCGCTGTCCGCTTTTCTGCAAACCAGGTATTTGATTATGTGGAGCTTGGAAATGGATTCTCAATCTACGAAATTGCACCGCTTCCAGACTGGATTGGGCACACACTCAAAGATGCCAATATCCGGGCAAAATACCATGTCAACATCATTGGTATCAAGACCGACGGCAATATGAATCTGCTCCCGGGTCCCGACTATGTTTTCGAGCCCCAGGAACATTTGATGATGATTGGTCATCAGACTGACATTGAAAAAATCGTCAAAAAACTTTAGGCAAATGTCTGTGCTACATTTTCAAGCAGCTTCCGAATCTGTAAATGCTGAGGGCACTGTCCCTCACATTTGCCGCATCGGATACAGTCATCTGCTTTTCCATGTTCTTCTGCGGTCTGTTCTTTATAACGTCTTTTGTAGTCATCTGTCACTCCAAACTGTACCGTCATGTTGTAGGTTTCAAACAAATCCGGTATCTGAATCTTTTTCGGACATCCCTCCACACAATAACGACATTTGGTACAGGGAATCGTCGGCAGCTTTGCAAGCTCTTCCACTACCTTCTCAATCGCCTGTTTTTCTTCGGGATTTAACGGTTTAAACTCCCTCATATAGGAAGTGTTGTCCTGCAACTGCGCCCAGTCGGACATTCCGCTCAACACCATCACTACACCCTCAAGCGATGCTGCAAAACGTACTGCATAGGAGGCAAACGATGCCTTTTCATCCAGCTTTCTTAACACCTCTGCCGGCTCCTTTACAAGATTAGCAAGCGTACCGCCCTTTACCGGCTCCATGACGATGACTGCCTTACCGTAGCGGACTGCCGTCTCATAGCATTTTCTCGACTGCACACTCTCGGACTCCCAGTCATAGTAATTAATTTGAAGCTGCACAAACTCCATCTCCGGATGGCGGCTTAAAATTTCATCAAGCGCCTCCGCCGAGTCATGGAATGAAAAACCGATATGTCTGATTTTGCCCTCCGCTTTCATCCGGCGCACAAAATCAAATCCGCCCATCTCTTCTGTTTCCTTTGCACGCTCTCTGTTCATCGCATGAAGCAGATAAAAGTCAAAATACTCCACACCACATCTCTCAAGCTGTTTCTGGAAAATGCGCTCGTAGTCCTCTTCATTTTTTATCAGCCATACCGGCATCTTATCTGCCAGATAAAAGCTGCTTCTCTCGTGTCTTTCGACCAGGCAGTGCCGCACAGCCGCCTCGGATTTCTCATTATGGTACGGATATGCCGTGTCAAAGTACATAAATCCCTGCTCTAAAAACGAGTCAATCATTTTACAAAACTGTGCATCATCAATCTGCTCGTTATCTCCGTTTAAAACCGGAAGGCGCATACAGCCAAATCCGAGTTTTTTATCAAGTTCCCTCTTTAATTCATTTGTCATACTCTCTTCTTACTCCTAACCTGTGTGATTTTGTATCAGCTCCATGGCATTCTCCGAAACACCCGCCTGTTTCACCTGCCGTCTGAACTCTCCATAAAAATGTTCTTCAAAATAGTGTTCAACCATCTGGTTACGCTGTTCATTTTCCATCTCTTTTAATGGCTCCCTGTCTTCATGCAGGAAAAAGTATGCCAGTGCCGCAAAATCCGGCGGCATCCAGCCTGCGGCATCGTCTAACACCGCCTTGATATTCTCAAGCTCGCTGCGCAGCATAATCGACACCGTTCCATCGAACTGCTGTACCATCCGTTTAAAGCAGTCCATCGTGGATTTGAAATCCAAATCATCCACCCGGATGGAACACTCATGGTACACCTTGTTTAAATTAGCCTCTAACGCCTGTAATGCTTCCTTTACCTCCTGCGCCGGACTTTCCCCCATTGTATCAAGCAGATGTTCAATCGCCCTTCTCGCCTGCTGTAATTCTTCTCTTGCTGTCACATAATCCGTCGAAAGCTGCTCTGCCAGTTCCAGAATCTCCTGCAGCTCCTTCGTCATCTTCCCGGCCATATCCTTACTGCATCCACCGGCAATCATATCCTTTTTCAACTGTTTCAGCTCATTCTTTAAATCTCTGGACTTTTTTCGCAAAGCCGCCATCTCCGCAAAACCCATACTTCCCCTCCCTGCCTGTTTGCGTCCATTATATACCAGAATGTTCCAAAAAGCGATACCCTCTTTTCGGGTATCGCTTTTTGCATCCGCCAGCTGCCTGGCGCTTAATTCAGTTTTGCTTTGTAAGAGACATTATCTTTTTCATAGAGGTCTGTCAGCACAAGCTCTGTGTCATCATAAAAAATGACGCGGTTTTTACAATATGAATAATAGATGTCATTTTTCTTTAATTCTGACAGGATTCCTTCATCAAGAGCATCTGCAATATAGGCAGGCATTGTCTGAAGCAGTATCTCTGCACATCCCACCTTATAAGAATAGGAAAACAAATCATTTAACGCACTCTTACACTGCCCGTCCAAAATGCTTAAATACGGCGTAAGAACGTTTCCATCCTTCATTTCGTAATAATGTCTGTAATCTTCCTTGTTCATCGGGTAGTTCCGCAGATAGACAAGGCTGATTCCACCGCTGTACTGCATTACCGCCGCCGGATAGATGGTATCCTCCTGCCTGTCAAACAGGTTGTAGGAATACGTTGTTTCCCTCTCGTCAAGATTTCTGACAAAACCGTCATAGCTTGATAAAAAGCCGTTAGTAAACCCGTTTTCCGTAAGCACCTCTGCAAAGTAATCAATGATAAATGCGTTTTTCATCCAGTAAAAATCGATAAAATCCGTGATGGCATTTTCCTTCGCATAGGCAAGATATTCATCCGATACGTATAACTGTACCTGGTGATTGCCAAGCAGTTGCAGTTCTACGGACTTCTCGTCCCCTGCAAACGCCGCAATCTGTGCAAATTCTTCCGCCACATCCGCATTAAACGCCGGACTGTAATTTACAATCTCCGAATCATCGGCGCAGTAGAAAACACTGTCATATTCATCATAAGCAGGCGCAAGATACACATAGCGGTTTTTATGCTCCTGTACCTGCTCGAACGCATGATACAGCACCTCATCGACCTCAAGCACCTCGTTTGGATGTGTATTGATGGAATAGATATTATTGATTCCATCAAATGCCTTATCATTATTAAAAAGCTGGTATGCTTTTACTGTCGCGGATGTATACAGGGTGACAAGCGCCTTCCGTTCCACAATTGCAGACTGTTCTCCTGACCCGACATCATACTGGAATACAAATTCATCCGCACAATTTATGTCCGCATCCGAGCTTGCGGAAATTTCCTGCCATCCGGAATCCGTCCTGAGATAGGATAAAAATCCATGGGCGAGAAGTGCTGCCCCGAATAAACCAAGCAGGACGGCTGCAATCAGCCGTCCTGTGGTATGTTTTTCGGATAGTTGCACTTTTTTCACCGGAGCCGGATGTGGCGAAGTTGTTCGTTCTCTAGCAGTTCGATTCATAAATGCTCCTAAACCTTCTATTCATTATACAACTACTAACAACAATCCAATCAGGAACAGTACCAGTATTACACCTAATACGATAAATCCGGCAACTGCGCCCTTCTTACATGCACTGTAATTACGATAATATCTGTGATGCTTAAAAATCAGCGCTGCGATAATACCGATAACCGGAAGGAAGAAGGAAAGTACTGCGTACCATACATTTCCGGTATCATGAGTCGGTGCATTTAAAAAGTCGGAATCAATCGGAATCTCTGCATCCTGCTGTGCTTTTAACTCCGGAGAATCCGGTGACACGATACGAATCGTTTTCATCGGCTCTCCCTTTTCACGGATTGCCTTATATTCTTCGATTTCTTTCTTATTACCATATACATAATGGTCATGTCCGATACATACGAACTCTGGCTTATCCTCGCTGTAATCATGGATAGACGGGTCATAGGTGTAAAGCACTTTGTTCTTCTCTAACTGCGGATCCGGAATCGGAATCGCAGAAATCAGAGAGTGTGTATACGGATGCAGCGGGTAATTGAATAACTCCTCTGCTTCTGCGACTTCCACAATATTACCTTTATAGATAACGCCGATACGGTCAGAAATAAACCGTACAATGGAAAGGTCATGTGCAATAAACAAATATGTGAGGTCCTTCTCTTCCTGGAATTTCTTTAACAGGTTTAATACCTGTGCACGGATGGAAACGTCCAATGCGGAAATCGGCTCATCTGCTACTACAAGTTCCGGTTCCATTACCATTGCACGCGCAAGTCCGATACGCTGACGCTGACCACCGGAGAACTCATGCGGGTATCTGGTCAGATGCTCCGGCAGAAGACCTACCTCGTTGATAATTTCCTCTACTTTATGGACACGGTCTGCCTCGTTCTCATACAAGTGGAAGTTATAAAGACCTTCTGATACGATGTAATCTACGGTTGCACGCTCATTTAAGGATGCAGCCGGATCCTGGAATACCATCTGAATATTACGGATTACCTCGCGGTCTAATGACTTTGGAATCTTTCCGGAAATCGGAACACCCTTATAAAGGATTTCTCCTGCTGCAAGCGGATTGACACGGATTACCGCACGGCCAATCGTTGTTTTTCCGGAACCAGACTCACCTACAAGAGAGAAGGTCTCTCCCTTGTAGATGTCAAAAGAAGCATTTTTTACTGCCTTAACAGCATTTTCGCCTTTTCCAAAGGTAATATCAATGTTTTTGACAGACAATAATATTTCCTTACCATTTTTTTCATCAATCGGACCATGCTCCGGTAAGTGGGAAACACGGCGTTCTTTTTCCTGATTTAGCTTAGACACGATCTAAATCTCCTATATGTTAAATGCGTTCACAAGTTTCTCGTGGATGTTCTGAATACTCTCCGGTTTCTCAATCTTCGGTGAGCGTGGGTCAAGCAGCCATGTCTTGGCATAGTGTGTATCACTTACCTTAAACATCGGTGGCTCCTTCAACGTATCAATCTTCAAGCAGTACGGATTTCGCGGTGCAAATGCGTCTCCCACAATGTCATTGTAAAGAGATGGCGGTGTACCGGTAATCGAATACAGTTTGGTATTTCTCTGTGCAAGCTGTGGCAGAGAAGAAAGCAGTGCCCAGGTATATGGATGGCAAGGCTCATAGAAAAGTTCCTCAACATTTGCCAGTTCTACAATCTGTCCTGCATAAAGTACTGCTACACGGTCTGCGATATTTGCAACCACACCAAGGTCATGTGTGATAAATACGATGGTGTAATTGAATTCCTTCTGTAAATCCTTTAACAGCTTCAAAATCTGTGCCTGGATGGTAACGTCAAGTGCCGTTGTCGGCTCATCACAAATCAAGATTTTCGGCTGGCAGGAAAGGGCAATCGCGATAACGATACGCTGTCTCATACCACCGGAATACTGGAACGGATAATCGTCGAAACGTGCTTCCGCATTCGGGATTCCAACTTTTTTCATTAACTCAAGTGCACGCACTCTCGCCTCTGCTTCCGTACAATCCTGATGCTTCATAATAACAGATACAATCTGTTTTCCAATTGTAATAATCGGGTTTAAAGAAGTCATCGGATCCTGGAATACCGTTGCAATCTTTCCACCCCGGATCTGACTCCAGTCCTTGGCATATTTTACATTTGCAAGGTTTAAGATACAGGTTCCGTGAAGCTGCTCGCTTGTCTCGTCAAGATAACGCACACGGAATGCAACATCGTCGAATACCATGTTCCGCTGTGCTTCATCGGATAAATCCACACCGAGCTGCATTGCTTTCTTGAGTGCCTCAAGCAGTCTGGAAATCATCTTCATTCTGCGTGTGAAATTAAATCTTCCGGTAGAAAGATAAATCTCTTTCGCAAGAATCTCATTCCGCTTTGAAGTCTCCTCCGAAATCTCATGAGCGATTTCTTTGTCGTATTTGGCACGAAGCGCACTCATCTTTTCATCGAAAGCCTTATGATATGCGGTATCATTTGCCGTTGCACGCTTGTGCTCTTCTTCTCTCTGCTTGTTGTGCTTTTTCTGCTCTTTGATTTCATTGTCTAACTTTGAAATTAAGGCTGCGGTTTCTTTAATCTTTGCTTTCTCCTTGGAAGGGTCAAGCGTCTGCTTTAAGTTGTAAGCATTGGTTCTTGCTGCCACAAGGTCTTTTAATGCCTGTTCCGCTTCTTCCCTCTCCTGCTTGCTCAAACCGCTTCTTTCACGCTTCTCACTTTCAAGCGCAACCATTTCTTTATAAGTGTCAGCACCAAACTCCAGCTTGGAATAGCTGTCTAACTTTCTTTTACACTCTTCAATCTTTTTACGTGCACCGGAATCTAACTTTACAACTGTATCGGCCAATTCCTCGTCATTGAAGATGATATGTCCGTTGCTTACAAAACCGTTGCTGTCGAGCATTCCTGCAAATGTTTTCGTAAAAACGGATTTACCGGAACCGGACTCACCTACGATTGCGATGGATTCGTTCTCGTAAATATCCAGTGACACACCACGGATTGCAGTTAAAATTCTGCCTCGCACACGGAACTGAACTTTCAAATCTTTAATTGATAATAATACTTTCTTATCTTCCATCTGTGGTTCCCCTCTTACATATGTGTTCTTGGATCGGATGCGTCACCAAGGTTCTGACCTACAACATACAATACTACGGTAATAATGGAAGAAACAACTACCGGGCTCCAGAACTCAAATCCCCAGCCTGGTGTTACCATGGCACTCTCTGCCTCGTAAATCAAACGTCCAAGGGACATCTCAGAAAGACCCATTCCGATGTAGGAAAGGAATACCTCGTATCCGATATAGGACGGAATCTCCGTTGCCGCAATCGTCACAATGACAGATGTCATAAATGGTAGAATGTTCTTAAGCGCAATTCGGACAATCGAAGTACCAAGACATTTTGATGCCAGATTGTACTCACGGTCACGGATGATAATTACCTGTGTACGGATAAAGAATGCAATGGATAACCATCCGGTTATCGTAAGTGCCATAACCATAACCCAGAAGTTAGAACCAAACAACATCAGGATAACGGAAATTACCAGAAGATATGGTACGTTTCCAATAATGTTGTAAACCTCCATCATGAAAATATCAACCTTCTTAGAGAAGCCCCAGAGTGCTCCGACCAATACACCGATGGTCAGGTTGATTGCCGCACAGATAAATGCCAGCGAGATGGAAATTCTTGAACCAAACCAGACTGCATCAAAAGTAGACTGTCCGGATGCACCGGTTCCCAAAATCCAGTGGATATTATAGCCGAGCTGTTTCATTGCTGTAAGCGGTGATAAGTGCTTTGCAGTGGCATCCATCAGGTTGCCAAAACGGTCATATTCCACAAACAACGGATATACATAGGTGAACAAAATGACAACTGCCAGAATGCTCAGGATTACTATATTGATTTTTTTCTTAAAAAACACACGGAATACGGAATGCCAGTAGGAATAACGCGGTGCTGTAATTTTCTCAGAATCCACATTATTGTGATCCACTCTGGAAAACAGTTCCTCTTCCGACATATTGAATTCATCTAAATCATAATTCATAACTCTTACCTGTCCTTCGTTGAGAATGAAATTCTTGGGTCAACCATCGACATCAATACGTCACCGAGAATGATGGATGCAACGGAAAGAAGTGCATAGAACAATGTTACACCAACGATAACACCATTGTCGTACTTGCCAATTGCCTCTGTCAGCAGGTTACCGGCACCAGGAACAACGTATACACGCTCAGTTACGATTGCTCCAACCAATGCACCGAGAACGCTTCCCGGAATTCCCTGTACAATCGGGATGACTGCATTTTTAAATACATGTTTTCTAAAAATCTCGCCCTCTGTAAGACCACCGGATCTTGCAAATTTTACATAGTCCGAATTCATCTGGTCAATCATGTAACGGCGCAGCCACTTCATCAGGTTTGCGATAGACGGCAGTGCCAGTGAAATAACCGGTAATACATACATCAACTTGCTCGATGATTCCATATCAAAAGTAGTCGGCAGTCCAAGCAGTCCACCGATTGCCTTAAACAGGAAAATATATGCAAGGGATGGTACTGCGATAATGAATACGATATAGATTGTACCAATCTTATCCACTAACTTGTCCTTCTGTCTTGCCATAAGGATACCAAGCGGTACTGCAAGCAGATATGCAAGGATTACGGAAATAATACCGATAACAAAGGAATATCCGACTTTTGACAGACCTCCATTCACGGTATTTACATTTGTGTAATCATCCGTATAGCGGGACTCAAATACCATACTGGTGGAAAGAGAATTTTTCATATAAGTTGCGGTATGCAAATCATCCGCACTCTCTTCCATAAGTCCGGTCGGATAGGTAATCATTGACTTCACGTAAGAACCCTGGGAGCGGTTCATGGTCGTAAATACATCCACACCTTCATTTACCGCATAAGATGTTCCCAGATTAATTGTCAGAATGTTCTGGTGAATATATGGGAACCTGGAATCAAAATATAACAGATATTTGTGTGTTGTACCATTTCCCATAATCGCCGGAGAAAATTTATTCCCGCCATAGACAGGATCATGTAACGTAAAGGAAATGCCCCTCTCCCCTACGATGTCTTCCACATTATTTACATTATCAACCGTAAGGATACTCTTAAAATAAGCTACCAGTCGTGAGGTCAGTGGAATGTTCTTATATGCAAACAACTGCTGCTGTCCACCATTAGCAAACTTCTTCTTATTCATCATGACCGCATCTAATCTGCGTGTTTTGTATCCCTTTGACTCATAATAGTTTTTAAATTTTTCTACATATTCCGCAACAAGTTCGGAATCCTGTGCCTCTGTTCTTCCAAGGCCTACTGCTTTGGATCTGGTTTCCTCATCAATCTCGCCATCATCTGTGAGCTGCTGCAGCCAGTCTGCATAAGGTACGTAATCCAGATAACCGTACTCTTCCCATTTTGCATATTTGTAAACTTCTTTCTGATTGTTACTCTGATGCGAATAGGTGGTATCCTTTGCAAAAATAAGGTTGCGATCCAGTAAAGAGTAAATCATTATCATAACTATTGCTATTACAATTGCAATAGATACAAGACCATGTATAATACGTTTTAATAAATATTTTGCCATAATCGTTCTCTCATTAAATAGGTTGCAAGAGAACATCCAAAAGGACATCCTCCTGCAACGTAATCATTTACTGTAAATCAGTTCTTTATTTTAGTAGATACCAATACACTTAACCATATATCCAGCATAGTCCGGAAGGAAGGTATCCAGATATGTCTGAGGATCACCGTAGTCAGGACCCCATCCAGACAAGTCATACATATCGTAGTTTGCCTCATAACCGTAAGAGGTGTAGTATCCTGCGTAATACCATCCGTCATAATCGGTAGTATCTACAAGGTTTACAACAACCTTTCCGCCAAGAACAGATTCGATAGACTGTTTGTAAGCATTTGCCTTGTTGGTATATACTTCGCCGACGGAAGGATACGGATAATCAATCTGAATTGGATTGGACTCATCGATTGTCACACCTTCTGCTGCTAACTCATCAATTGCTGTATTTAACTCAGCAACTGCATTGTCAACATTGTACCAGCCATCGTAGCCATCGCAGGAACCAATTCCGTCATCTGCACTCGGATCCCAGACTTTGATAGCAACGCCATCAGCATCAATCTGTGCCTGCATAATTGCACCGTAGTAAGTACCTGCTGCAAAATCAGTAGCAGTTCCGTTGATGTCGATTGTGACATCTTCCGGAAGAGTTAAGAAGGTACCCGGTGTGTAAGAGTTTCTGAGAGAGGTAAGTTTCAAATCCTCACCAGTAACCTGTGCATTCATAGCAGCTCTGTCTGTTGCAAAAGAAAGCGCTCTACGGAAATGAACATTGCCTAATGCTGCCTTTGTTCTTGCAGCGTCTTCCTCTGTCTGCGAGGAAACTACTGTAGTAGTATCATTTGTATTAGCGAATGCTGTACGGTTAATATTATAGAAAGCCGGATAGGTGGTTGCATCTGTAGTAGATGTATAAGCATAGTCATCGAACAGTCCGTCCTGTTTTGCTGTCTCAAGAGTAGAAGTGTTCAAAGAACATCCATCAAGAGTTCCTGCCTTCAAATCGTTGTATGTCTTTGTTACATCAGAACCATCGTTGAATAACCAGGTAAGCGTCTTAATGGTAACGTTGTCTTTGTTCCAGTAAGAATCATTTGCCTTGAATACGATTGTGTTCTTCTCAGTAGCATTTGTTACAAGATATGGTCCACAGTAAGCAATAGAGTTGCTGTCTTTACCATAGGTGTAATCTGCTGCTGACGGATCATACTCGGTACCGAATTTACCACCCTGTGAAGCATAGTAGGTTCTGCTCATCGGAGCGAAAACGCCATAGCCAAGCATGGTTGTGAAGTAGCTGCACGGCTCCTCTAAGGTATATACTACAGTGTGGTCATCCTCTGCTGTTACACCAACCTGGGAGAAATCAGACACTTCGCCTGAGATGTACTGGGAAGCGTTTACAATGATACCCTCTACAAGATATTCCAGACCGCCCTGTGCATCCATCATATGCTGCATGCCTGCAACAAAATCATCAGCGGTAAGATCCGCAACTTTTCTTCCCTGGGAATCTACCCATTCAAGACCCTGACGAAGGTGGAAGGTATAGGTTAAACCGTCATCGGAAACTTCATAGCTCTCTGCTAATGCCGGCTGAAGAACACCCTCATCATCATACTCCATCAATCCATCATAAGTGTTGATGATTGCTTCAGAGTCAGCCGCTCTGGATGTTGCAAGAACATCCCATGTAGTCGGATCACTGACATAAGCCATATTATAGGTGTCTTTTAAAGTATATCCTTTGTCTGCAAGGAATGAGACTGCCCACTCTCTATATGTGCCGGTTCCTCTTAACTCAGCCCATTTTGCTTTCATCTCATCTCGGTCAGCTTTCTTGATATAATCAGTTGCTACAAGAACACTGTGATATCTCTCATAGTCATTACCCCACAGTACATATGGTGCTGTATAAGGAGCTAAGTGAGAAATTGCATACATACCACCCTTTGTGGTAAATGGAAGCATTACTGCAGATTCCATTAATTTTGCTTCTGCAACAGCCATGAGTGCATATCTCTCTGAAAGATTTTCTGCTGCTTTTGCTGTCTCATAAGCAGAATAGAAATCGCCAAGGTTGTCATTGTAAAGTCTTGCGGATTCCTCATCATAAGACTGTTCTGCACCGTTTTCACCTGCTTCTGTTGAATCAACTGCATCTGTTCCAGCGCTTGCACCGTTCTCTGTGCTGCTGTTGCCTGCATTGCCTGCATTGCCTGCGTTGCCTGCGTTTGTGTTGCCGCCACATGCTGTCATGCTGACTGTTGTCGCAAGAACGAGCATCAGGCTCACAATTTTCTTTTTCATAATAGATATATCTCCTCTCTAAGATATTGTTTACGCGGTCTTCATCCAATATGTATCCTTCTTCGATAAATCAGCCTGCGCAAAGTCTTACAGCAGCTTACATCTCTGTTAAGTTATCGCTCTACTGCTTCACCACGCTAAATTATTTTGTTGTATAAAAAAAATGCTTTGGACGCCATTGTCCACCGCACTTAGCTATACAATCATAAAAAATACAACTGTCTGTTGCTCACGTACAACACAATTTATTATACATACTATGAGTCATTTGTCAAGTATTAAGTTTCATTTCTGTAAATGATATAATAGAAAGTGACAATACGCCGTGCTCTCCCATGAGACTGGCACTGCGCGAATTAGTTCCCACTAAATTCATAAACAAGGAGTATCCCAATGATTACAACTGAGGATGTTTTAAGCCTGAATTTTTATAAAAAGGAAAAATTTACCGGCAGCTACCGCGGAATGCGCTATCTGCTTGAGAAATCCAAAGACGAGGAGGATGCTGATATCTTCCGGTGTCATATCTGGCCCGGTCCCTATAATTACGCATCCACTCCTGACGAGAAAAAAAAGACCGCCTGCTTCCCCTTCACCGAAGAAGGAAAAAAGCAGGCGGTCAACTGGATGAATGATGAGTGGAGCAGCCGCACGGACTGGCCTCATCTGTAATGCGGAACGTGGGACTTGAACCCACACGCCTTGCGGCACAAGAACCTAAATCTTGCATGTCTGCCAATTCCATCAGTTCCGCATAATAATGGAGTGACTGCAAATCAGCCACTCCGCCATTATATCTTAGCTTTTCTAAAAAAGCAAGTCTGTTTCTCAATTCATTTTCTCGTAACGGCTCCAGATTTTGTCAGCACCGCATACATGCTTGCTTCCATCATCTTCCATTATAATGTAGTCTCCCTCCCCAATGAAAGTACGTCCTCTGCGATGTCTGATGTACGGACATACCACTGTTCCGTCCTCTCTCGTAATTTTCACAAGGAAATCCGTCACAATCCAGCCTTTGGTCACAACATCCGACCACAATTCTACTCCGTCTTCAAGACCTTTTCCCACTTCATATTTTACTACTTCCGCTTCAAGTCCTGTTCTTTTGCATCTCATAGGCAACCTCCATTCTGTCACATATGGCAAATCGTTCTTCTCTTTTTCTACTATAATTATAACATGAAGTACCTCAAACGGAAAGCAGTTTTCATTATTTTTCCAGTAAATAAGAAAAACGCCACTCTTTCGAGTGACGTTCTTCTTATTTTAATGAGACATCGGGGATTCGAACCCCGGACAACTTGATTAAAAGTCAAGTGCTCTACCACCTGAGCTAATATCCCATATTATTAACTTCTGGCAAAACTCCAAAATCTGGGCAAAGCCCCCAAAAAAACTGGTCAAAGCCCGAAAAACTGGGCTAGCAGGATTCGGACCTGCGAATGCTGGAATCAAAATCCAGTGCCTTACCGCTTGGCGATAGCCCAACAAAAAGATTTGCTGCACTTATCGCAACAAAGGGTGGATACAGGGATTCGAACCCTGGGCCTCCAGAGCCACAATCTGGCGCGCTAACCAACTGCGCTATACCCACCATAAAAGACTGCAAGCAACTCTGTTGCCGATGCTTAAATCCTTGTGTCTTCTTATTCCCAAAAAGGAAATGTGCTCGAAGGGATTCGAACCCCCGACCCACGGCTTAGAAGGCCGTTGCTC
>CATZIT010000014.1:0-83426 GCA_958420225.1 uncultured Roseburia sp.
TCACTGTTCAGTTATCAAAGTTCTGCTTGCTTTTAGAAGCAAGTCGTTGTCGATGCAGTTCTCAGCGACAGCTTATTTACTATATCACAGTTGAACTCGTTTGTCAACAACTTTTTTATTTTTGTTTGTCCAACATTTTCATGTCAGACAGCGGAGAAGGAGGGATTTGAACCCTCGCGCCGCTATTAACGACCTGCACCCTTTCCAGGGGTGTCCCTTCGGCCAGCTTGGGTACTTCTCCGAATAATAAATCAATATTTATCATTATATTGCCAGATGTTATCTGGCGAGCGGAGAGGATGGGATTCGAACCCATGTGCCCTTGCGGACAAACGGTTTTCAAGACCGCCTCGTTATGACCACTTCGATACCTCTCCATGTGTTAGCACCACAAATCAGTGCAAAATTTATTTTACCATCTGTTTCTTATGATGTCAACATCTTTTTTGCATTTTTTTCATTTTTTTACATATTATCCATTCACATCCTATCATTATAAGGACGAAAGATATGCCTCTGCTGCCACCAAATCCTCCGGTGTCGTTATCTTAAGGTTCTGATAGCTTCCCTGTACAAGCTTTACTTTATGCTCTGTCATCTGTTCAAGTACCATGGAATCGTCCGTCACAGATACCTCTCCCCGGGCAAACATTTTTTCATAAACATCTAAAATAAGTGGATAGAAAAATGCCTGCGGCGTCTGTATCTGCCACAGAAGGCTTCTGTCCGGTGTTTCCTTTACAAAGCCGTCACTATCTGCAATTTTGATGGTATCTTTTACCGGAACAGCGGCAACGCACGCCTGACATTCCTTCACAGTGTCTATCAGCCGCGCAATGAGTTTTTCATCCACAAAAGGGCGTGCCCCGTCATGTATCAGCACATAGTCCGTCCCCTTTGCTGCCTTTAATCCTTCATATACGGAATGGTAGCGTTCTTTTCCACCCTCCACAATTGCTGTTACTTTTGTGAAAGCGTATTTTTCTACCAGTTCCCGTCTGCAATATTCTGTTTCTCCATGTCCCGTTACCAATACAATATCTGTTATATTGCTTTCCTCAAATGCCTTTAATGCATAATAAAGCACCGGTTTGCCTGACAGCATCAGATATTGCTTGTGTACCTTTGAGTTCATGCGTTTCCCGCTTCCTGCCGCCAGTACAATCGCCGTGGTTTTCATCATCGTCACCTTTTAACGCTCTCCCAGTTTTAAGTTCGGCACTGCGTTTAAATCCAGCCCGTCTCTTTTTCCACCAATAAAATCATAGTATGCTGCCGCTCCAATCATCGCCGCATTATCCGTACACAAAATTGGCGACGGATGGTAAAATGCCACACCTTTTTTCTCACATGCCTCGCGCATCCCTTCCCGCAGTGCTCCATTGGACGCCACGCCGCCTGCAATTGCAAATTTGTCCATTCCAAATTCATCGATTGCTTTCATGGCATTTCCGATTAAGACATCCGTCACTGCTTTCTGGAAGGAAGCTGCCACGTCTGCCTGTACAATCTCGATGCCTTTCATTTTACACCCGTTGAGATAATTGAGTACTGCCGATTTGAGTCCGCTGAAACTAAAGTCATAAGGTCCGTCTGCTATTTTAGCGCGTGGAAACTCGATGGCATGAGGATTTCCTTCTCTTGCCACCTTCTCAATCTTCGGCCCCCCCGGATAGCCAAGTCCGATTGCCCGCGCTACCTTATCAAATGCTTCTCCCGCCGCATCGTCACGGGTTCTTCCCAGTATCTCGTATTTTCCGTAGTCTGCAACCTTCACAAGATGCGTATGTCCTCCTGAAACTACCAGACATAAAAACGGAGGTTCTAACTCTTTGTTTTCGATATAATTGGCGCTGATATGCCCTTCAATATGGTGGACTCCCACCAACGGTTTGCCGGATGCATAACTGATTGCCTTTGCCTCTGCCACTCCGACTAACAATGCACCCACTAAGCCCGGTCCATAGGTCACTCCAATGGCATCCATCTCTTCGAGCGTCATGTCTGCATCGGAGAGTGCCTGTGTGATTACCTGATTAATCTTTTCAATGTGCTTACGTGAAGCAATCTCCGGCACTACACCTCCATAGAGCGTATGCAACGCAATCTGGGATGATATGACATTACTGCGGACATCCCTTCCATTTACCACAACTGCTGCCGCAGTCTCATCACAGGAACTTTCAATTGCCAATATTTTTACTTCTTTTTCACTCATTTGAAGAGTCTCCTTCTGTCAGATAGAAGACTAAAATCTTCCACTTTCCATCTGTATCTTTTCTAAGTACATAAGTCTGATATGTGCGTTCATACGATTTTGCTTTTCCATTTGAAATAAAATAATTCACCGTCACATATGCACATTCCCTGCTGTCTATCGTTTTAAACTCGACTTCATTTGAAGAACATACAGATGCACTGTTGATGGTTTTTCCCTGGCTCTTATAATCTTCGATTTCCAGTTTTAAATCTTCAAAATACTGGTCTCTTGGATTGTTTTCAAGCAATTCCTCATCAAACAACAGTCTTGCCTGATCTCCTAATGCCGTCACTTCATCTTCCGTACAGTCTGAATTGTAAAAGCAGCTGATAATCCGGTTATACAGTTTCACCACTTCCCGCGGTGTCGCAGGATAGTTCTTTTCGATATCCATTGCTGCCAACTTCTGTACTTCCGTAAGTTCCGTCTCATCTGCCGTATTGTGTCCGCGGCTCCAGGTGATATACCCGAACAGACCGATAACCACAAGTACACATACAATCGCTGCAATCACTGAATTTCTTTTTCTCATAGGTATCTCCTCCCTAGTTCTACGCTTCGTCCTCCTCAAACAGCAATTCTACTGTTTTGCCATCCTTTCCAAGCTTTGCATTCGGAAAGGTCTGTAAGACCTGCGGCATATAGTCTTCCGCACGCACCAGCGAAGGTGAAAAATGGGTGAGCCACATTTCTGTCACCTCCGCACGCTTTGCCATTTCTGCCGCCTCGTAAAACGTCATATGTTTGTACTGCTTTGCCTTTACCAGCTTCTCCTTCTCTGCATACATTCCCTCGCAGATAAAAAGGTCGGAGCCTTTCGCCGACTGTACGATGGACTCTGTCGGTCTGCTGTCCGTACAGTACGTAACCTTGATGCCCTTTCTGGCTGCCCCAAGCACCATATCCGGTGTGTAGACGTCTCCCTGTTCGGTGTGTATGGTTTCGCCCTTCTGCAAGCGGTTCCAGTAGCACTGCGGAATCTGTTTTTCTCTTGCCCGCTCCACCTGAAATCGTCCACATCTCTTGATTTCCACTGCATAGCCATAACAGATGACACTGTGGCTTACCCGAAACGCATGGATATGGTATCCGTTTATCTCTATATCGGCTTCCGGTTCCGTAATTTCAATATATTTCAGTGTAAAAGGAAGTTCCGGTGCTATCGTCCGAAGTGCGGATACCACCCGTTCAAGTCCTTTGGGTCCAATTAAAGTCAGCGGCTCGGTGCGCTCTGCGTTTCCCATCGTAAGTAAAAGCCCTGGCAGACCGCTGATATGGTCCGCGTGATAATGGGTAAAGCAGATGACATCGATTGGTTTAAATGTCCAGCCTTTTTCTTTTATGGCAATCTGCGTTCCCTCTCCGCAATCAATTAACAGGCTGCTGCCGTTGTAACGCATCATCGCCGCCGTAAGCCAGCGGTGAGGGAGCGGCATCATTCCTGCTGTTCCTAACAGGCATACATCTAACATGGATTTCTCCTATTCATTTCTATAATAATTCTGTCACGCGCTGCTTTTCCGGCGGAATGACAAACTGCTCCACCAGTTTATCATAACACTCCTCGCACAGGTCAAAGCAATGGCGGGTTCCATCCTTTTTATCGGAAAAATATCCCCACTCCTTACTGACTGCCAGGTAGGACGCGTAGTCTCTCCCCTCCTGTGCACAGATTTTTTTGCCACAGCGGTTACAATAAATATCGTTTTCTTTTCTACTCATGATACAGCCTCCTTCTGACACCATTTTACCTGCCGCGCAAGGCAGTTTGTAGTGGAAATTACTGGCCGTATATCATAATATAGGCATCTTCTTTTGGCAGTTCATAAAAGCCCTTACGCACGCCACATCGTACATAGCCGTGTTTTTCGTAAAGACGGATTGCAGGTTCATTTGAAACGCGCACCTCTAACACAATCTGCTGTATTCCTTTTTGGGCAGCACACTCTGCCATTTTATCCAAAAGTGCGTCTCCGATGCCTTTTCTTCGCATCTTCTGCGCCACTGCCACATTGACAATCTCTCCTTCATCGACAGACAGATACATTCCCGCATATCCCACAACTTCCTGCCCGTCACAGGCAGCCAGAAAAATCGTATTTGGAAGCTGTAAGGAATCCAGAAATCCTTTCTCACTCCAAGGCTGTGAAAATGTCTGACTTTCAAGTTCTGCCACCTGCGGCACGTCCTCCGGTTTCATGTTACGGATTGTCGTCAAATGTCATTTCCTTCTTTCTGACGTTCCTTCTGCTCTCTTTCTGCCTGGGATAGTCTCAAATAATCAGGGGTATGCTCTTGTGCGGTTTCCACCTGTCCCCGTTTTAAATATTCCATGCCAAGTGCCGCTACCGCGCCGGCACGCTGGCGGTTTAAATGCAGCGGAGCAAAGCTGTACGGCACTTCGCAATGCGTGTCAAGATATTCTTTAAACACCGGTACACCATCTCCAAGGAATACTACCGATTGCCCGATTTCGTTTATGTGTGCAGTAATCTCGTCAATTCCCACCGCGCACTGCGGTCTGACAATCTGAAATTCACCGTTTTCAAACCTGTAAAGTCCGGTATATGTCTGATTTCTTCTGGCATCCATCAGCGGACATATCATGTCCTTGTGTCCCACCAGATTGTATGCAAGTGCATCCACCGTCGGCACATGGATAAGCGGCTTATTTAATGCCAGTCCTAATCCCTTTGCCGTTGCAGAGCCAATCCGAAGCCCCGTGAAGGAACCCGGTCCGCCGGAAACTGCAATCGCGTCAATTGTTTTCAAATCGAGTTCTATCATGCGTGCCACTTCATCGAGCATGGGAAGAAGCGTCTGGGAATGTGTCTTTTTGTAATTGACCGTATACTCCCCGAGCAGTGTTGTATCCTCTGCCACTGCAACACTTGCCACAAGTCCTGAACTGTCCAATGCTAATAGTTTCATAATTTGCCCTTTCCACCGTCTAAAAGTTTTACCCCCGGCGGCTGATTGTGATTCTGCGGTAGTCAAAACCGCGTTCCAGATCTTTTTCTATGGTGACGTCATACCGCGTATCCGGAAGCAGTTCCTCAATGAGGTTTGCCCATTCAATCATACATAAGCCGTCTCCATAAAAATAATCTTCATAACCGATTTCGTCCATTTCTTCCGGGTCACCAATCCGGTAGACATCAAAATGATAGAATGGCATTCTGCCTTCCTCATAAATCTGCACAATGGTAAAGGTCGGACTTGAAACCGGTTCTGTAATGCCAAGTCCTTCTGCGATTCCCTGTGTAAACACGGTTTTTCCTACCCCTAAGTCTCCCACCAGTGTATACACATCTCCCGGCTGTGCCGTTTCGCCAATCTTTCGCCCAAGTGCACGCGTTTCCTCCGCGGAATAGGTTTCATATATCTGTTCGCTCATATCCATCCTCCGCTATTTCATTTTTACACGAAATTTCTCTAATTTTTCTTTTGCCAGATTAGAGAGCGCCTGATAGTTTTCCCCGAGCTGCTCTCTCGGAATGACATAAGCATTTTTCCGGCTGCTGTACACCAGAACATTTCTCTTCGTTGCCACCATCTTATAAATCTGGTTCCACCCAAGTTCTGCCGATGCCTCTCCCTGGGATACCTTAAACCCGTCTGCATCTACCACATAATGTAACGGCTTTGACAGCTCTTCCGATGCCGCAATGCTCTGTCTGGAGCGCAGCTTTAAAGTAACCGGTGCATAAAACAGGAATAAAATTCCAAACACCGCATAAAGCAGCGTATAAGTCATCTCCACGGTTCCAAAGGTGTAAACCGTCAAAACAAGCATCGCAATTCCAAGGACAATCGAAATCCATCCGTGTATTCCCGTATACATCTGATACATATTAAAACGATATAAATCTTCCGGCTTTAAACGAACCTCAAATTCTACCTGCATCCTGTTTTGCTCCTCTCTCGCCTCTTTATCTGGCAGTGCCCTTTAACAGTGGTGAAATATGCTTGTAAATCAAAAATGTAATGACCACCGACAGCATTCCTTTTACAAATGTAAATGGCATATTAAAGAAAATCAAACATTGCAAGATGCTCTTCATCGATGGCAGGATTGCCTGATATGCTGCAAGGATTGTCTCTTGTGGCATGAAATTATAATAAAACGGATATACAAACAGGTAATTGGAAAAAACGCTGATTACTGCCATAAACGCAGCCCCTAACAAGGAGCCGGCAAGAGCGCTTTTCCGGCTCTTTTTGTGCTTATAAATCAGTCCTGCCGGAAGTACAAACGCCGTTCCGAGGATAAAGTTGGAAAGTTCCCCAACGCCTCCGGTGCTGCTTACGGTAAGGTGCAGTATATTTTTTATCAGACACACCATCACCCCGCACGCCGGCCCCATCGCAAAGGAACCAATCAGTGCCGGAAGCTCGGAAAAATCCATCTGGATAAAGCTTGGTATCAAAAATGCAATTGGAAAATCAAAAAGCATTAACACAAATGCGATTGCGGATAACATTGCCGTCACCGTCAGATAACGGACATTTATCATTTTATTCTGCCTACTCATCTTCTGCTCCTGTTCTAGTCGTTTAATTTCATTGTAAGCTGGATGCGCTGTTTCTTCAAATCCACGCTCATCACCTTCACCTCTACGATATCGCCGACACTCACTACCTCAAGCGGGTGCTTAATATAGCGGTCGCTCATCTGCGAGATATGCACCAGTCCGTCCTGATGCACACCGATATCGACAAATGCTCCGAAATCAATGACGTTGCGCACCGTTCCCTTTAAAATCATTCCCGGTGTCAAATCCTTCATTTCCAGAACATCACTTCGTAAAATTGGCTTTGGCATATCCTCTCTCGGGTCTCTTGCCGGTTTCTCCAGCTCTTTTACAATATCTTCAAGAGTCAGTGCACCAACGCCGAGCGTCTCTGCCAGTTTTTTGTAATCTGTAATTTTCTTTGCAATTCCGCCAAGCCTGCGCTCTTTTACATCCTCTAGGGTGTGACCTGTCCGCTCAAGCAGTTTCTTTGCCGCATCGTAGCTCTCCGGATGAACACCTGTGGCATCCAGCGGATTTTTGCCATCGTTAATCCGGAGGAATCCGGCACACTGCTCATATGCCTTCGGTCCAAGCTTCGGAACCTTCAAAAGCTGGGCGCGGGAGGTAAATTTGCCGTTTTCTTCACGGTAAGTGACTATATTTTTTGCAATTGCCTTACTGATACCGGAGATATATTCCAAAAGGGATGCCGACGCGGTATTTAAATCCACTCCGACACGGTTTACGCAGTCCTCTACAACGCCCTCAAGTGCCTCGCTGAGCTTCTTCTGGTTCATATCATGCTGATACTGTCCAACACCGATGGATTTCGGGTCAATCTTTACCAGCTCTGCCAGTGGGTCCTGTAAACGTCTTGCCATGGATGTCGCACTTCTTTGTCCCACGTCAAAGTTCGGAAATTCTTCGGTTGCCAGCTTGCTTGCGGAATATACGGATGCGCCTGCTTCATTTACAATAATATACTGTACCTTCACCGGAATTTCTTTTAAGAGGTCCACAATCACCTGCTCGGACTCTCTTGAGGCAGTTCCGTTTCCGAGTGAAATCAGTGTAATATGGTATTTTGCAATAAGCTTCTTTAAGACTGTTTTCGCTTCCTCTACCTTGTTCTGCGGTGCTGTCGGATAAATAACTGTCGTATCAAGCACTTTTCCGGTCGGGTCCACAACTGCTAACTTACAGCCGGTACGGAATGCCGGGTCCCAGCCGAGTACAACCTGTCCGGCAATCGGCGGCTGCATCAACAACTGCTCTAAGTTCTTTCCAAACACACGGATGGCTCCGTCCTCTGCCATCTCTGTCAGACTGCTTCTGATTTCACGTTCAATCGCCGGGGCAATCAACCGCTCATAAGCATCTGCGACCGTCTCTTTTAAGACGCTTGTCGTTTCTTTATTATCCCGCGTAATCACCTGTTTCTCTAAGTAACGCAGAATCTCTTCCTCCGGTGCCTCAACCTTGACCGTCAATATCTTTTCGTTCTCTCCACGGTTTAATGCAAGGATTCTGTGTCCTGCGAGCTTTGCGACCGGCTCGTCAAATTCGTAGTACATCTCATACACGGATTCCGCTTCCGGGTCTTTTGCCGTGGATGTCACACGTCCTTTTTTAAAAGTAAGGTCACGGATTCTGGTACGGTAATCCGCTTCATCGGAAATCGCTTCCGCGATGATATCTTTTGCACCCTCAATCGCTTCTTCTGCGCTGTTTACCCCTTTTTCCGGGTCAATATACTTTGCGGCTTCCGCATCAAGCGGTGTTTTTATCATCTGAAGCGTAATAATGCCTGCTAGCGGCTCTAATCCTTTTTCTTTGGCAATCGTTGCCCTGGTGCGGCGTTTTGGCTTATACGGGCGGTATAAATCCTCCACTGCAACCATCGTCTCCGTAGCAAGAATCTGGTTTCTTAACTCCTCTGTCAGTTTTCCCTGTTCTTCTATGCTTGCAAGCACCGTCTCCTTGCGTTCTTCAAGATTGCGCAAATAGTTCAGACGTTCATACAGATTACGGAGCACCTCATCGTTTAATGCACCGGTTGCCTCCTTGCGGTAACGTGCGATAAACGGGATGGTATTTCCCTCGTCAATCAGCTTTACCGCAGCCTCTGCCTGCTGTCTGCGTATTCCAAGTTCTTCGGATATCTTTGCTATAATGTCCATATTAAATCCTCATACTTCCTGAATTGCTTTCGTGGTCAATTATACCGAAATCCAACGGCAGATTCAAGCATAATCATATCTGGTATTTTTCCCGGTTCCATGTTACAATAAAAAGAAGTTTTTTCAGGAGGTTTTTCATGGATTATCAAACATATCAACAACCGAATTCCAATTTTTCTCCAAAGCGCTCGCGCAATATGGAGACCGCTTCCCTGATTCTGGGGATTTTATCCCTCGCCCTGTTCTGCTGTGTCTATCCACCAATGATTTGCGGTGCTTTAAGCATTACACTTGGGCTTCTTTCCCGCGGCGGAGAGCTCACGCTCACCCCAAAGGCAAAGGCAGGGATTGCACTCGGTGCCACGGCTTTAGGTCTGTTTGTGGCGCTTCTGATTTTCAGCACGGTTTTCTTAAGTATCTTTTATGGCGGATTTTCCAACATGGTACGGATTATTTACGAACAGTATCAGCTTTATGGCGATGATTATATGTCCTTTTATAATTCTCTGTTAGAAACCATGCCGCAGATACTTCTCTGATATCAGAAGAAGAATTACGATAAAATATCGATATGCCACACTGCCAAAAGCAGGTTTATCACAAGAAAATGAAATACCAGAATTGCTGCCGCAATCCAGAGATATCTGTCGTGGTAGTGCATGCCAATTTTCAGTTTCCCTTTTGTCATGCGCTCAATGATATTGCTTATCACAAACCACCCACAGACTGCTGCTGTATAGGGCACCAGTGGATGATACCGGATGCTGTCGACAATGTGCAGGGAAAGCAATGCCTTTACGGCTCTTGTTCCGCCACACCCCGGACAGTAATAACCGGTTACCGTATGAAACAGGCACGGAATCTGGTATTTTTCAAGCAACATTAAAAATAGTTTCATCCTTTCCCTCACTTTATTATTAATAGGAGACGCATATGCAAAAATCAAACAAAGAGCTAAAACGGTTCGCCCGTGAACAATTAAACGACAAATACAGCATCCCGATGGGTGCGTTTGTCATCGCAAATTTAATTGCATCTGTCATAGAAATTCCGTTTTCCATGACCTTAAATCTGGACGGAGACCCTTTCCAGACGGGAATTTACCTTGTTGCGCGCTATCTGATTACGCTGATTGCCTCAGTTCTTCAGATAGGCGTTGTATCCATTCACCTGAATCTGACGCGAAAACTCCCCTACCGGATCTCGGATATTTTCTATCCGTTCCGCAGGGGCGCTGACCGTTTCTTCCTTGCAGCTTTTTTCTTAAGTCTTTTTAATCTGGCTGCAAATATTCCGCTGTTTTGTACCGCAGCAAATGTATACGTAAACGGTGTCACCGTTTCCTCCTGCCTGCTTCTCGCAGCCGGAGCACTTTGTTCGCTGCTTCTTACTCTCTGTATTTCACTGTTTTTTCAGTTTACCAGCTATTTTCTGCTCGACTACCCGCAGATGAAGACGATTGCTGCCTTTAAAGAATCTGCACGCCTGATGCGTGGAAAAAAAGGGCGTTTCTTCTATCTGCTGTTAAGCTTTATCGGCTGGGAATGTCTGGTGTTCTGCTCCATCGGTCTCGCCTCCCTGTGGGTAAATCCTTACCTCACAGAATCCTACGTGGCATTCTATTTGGATGCCACCGGGGAGATGGACCGGATGGAAGCAGGCACTTCTGAACACTTCTAAGCGATATTTAAACGGATGGTTCCGACTCCGCATGATACATGGATGGTTCCCGCCGCTATTCCTGCTGCCTGGCGGTTTCCATCCTTTCTGGACAACTTTTCATCATTGATATAAATCTTTCCGATTCCATAATTCAAATCAAAATTGTAGTCTGTGCTTTTTCCTTCCACATTTATTTCGCACTTTCCAACACCGCAGCTGATATCCATATCGTTTGCCACAGCTTTTGCAACGTCTAACTGACCGGCTCCGCACTCTGCTGTAAAGGTTTGTGCCTTTATGGAACCGATTTTTGCGTTTCCGGCTCCGACTTCAAATTTTATCCGGTCAGAATGAAGCTCTGCCTTCTGCGTATCAAACATTCCCGCGCCAATCTCCGCTTTCACCTTTTCAAATACTTTTCCAGCCGGAACTGTCACGGTAATCACCGTCTTGCACTCATTCATATGCAGTTTTTTCTGTTTCATCTTAAAGTGAATCTTAAGCTTCCCATTTTCCAGTGAGGACGAATAGGTTCCGGTTTCATCCTCCAGAACATCTACCTGAATCTGATTTGAATCTGTGCTCTCTTTGACATAGACTGTTCCACAGCCTACTTCCAGCTTTAACTTCTGTACTTCATCTGCCTGAAAAACTTCTCTTTTTGTTTCCATATTGTAGGTCCTCCTAAACGAAATAAATTTGTATTGCTCCAAAACTGGTGTCACCTTCCACGCGCAGCACCGCCTGGCTGGTTGCCTCGTTTTTTCCATGATAAACGACACTTCCGCAGCTTCTGTCTATCTGCTCTTCCACTCTCCAGCTCCTTGGAAGATACAGTTTGGTTTCCCCAAAGTTATTGTCTATTTTCACATATGCCACCGGATTCTGAATCACGGCGTTGTCAAAGTAAACGGCAAGGCTTCCGAAATTGTTTTCCAAATCTGCCTCGCAGAAATTATCGGAATTGATGTAACGGATGGCGCTTCCAAAATTATTTTCGCAATGAATCCGTTCTCCATCCTCGCGTCTTTCGTCTGAGGAGCCGGCTGAAAAAGTAGTGTCACCATCTCCTATATTTACAGACCAGTGTTTCTTTTTTTCCCCACGAAATATCATGGAAAGTCCGATGCTTAACAACAGTGCTGCTCCTAGTACTGTCCACGGCGTATATGCAGTGATTCCGAGCGGTTTGTCATAAATAATCAGGACAAACGCAACTGCAAACAACATTTCAAAAAAGTTGACTCTACGGACTCCCTCGATAAACATCCAAATCATAAACACGGTAAGGATGATGCTGAACACACCGACCTTCGGAACAAATCCCATCTGGCTGATGACCAGATATACGGCTGCCAGGATAAAAAACATTCCCCATAATTCTCTCGTATGTTTCATTTCTGTAACCTCTTTTCTTCTAATTTGCTGATTAGCGGTTTATAGTAGGAGCGCGAGACATACACCTGCTTGTGGCTGTGCTGGAATTCCACAAGGCTTGATGCGGTCAGGCTGCGGTTGATGGAATAAATATGATTCGTGTTTAAAATCGTTGATTTTGACACTCTCATAAAAAATCCGGGAAGCATATCCTCAAGCTCATAGAGCTTATGCTGGGTCTCATACATCTCTTCTTTGGTATGAGCGGTAATCTTCGTCCCCTCTGTCTGAAAAAACAGAATTTCATTTAACGGAATATAGTACTCTGTGTTGTCCCGGTACAGTGGAAACTTTTCGGATACGTGCAACACATCATTTACTGCCTGCTACACCCGCAATACCTGTTCCGTCAGACTCCGGCACCGGATCAGCACCTCATCGTCCGTTAAATTTTCGTCAATGTCAACCCGTATCTTCATTCCAGCTACCCGCTTTCTCCTCTCGTCATGAGGTTTTCCTCATCACCTGTACCCAGTATAAAAAAAGAACCTCCTGTTGTAAATAGCATTACAGCAAGAGGTCAGTTTTCCCCGGTAAGAGGTAATGATTTTATTTTGAAAGTGCTTTGAGACATTCGATTCCAGCGGAAAGATTGTTGTATTCAATCTCTGCAAATTTTCCTTCATCCGCCTTCTGTGCCATCGACGGGTCAAGCGGCAGTTTCCCGAATACCGGAACCTGTAACTCCTCTGCCACTTCATCTACATGGCTTTCCCCGAAAAGAGAAATCTTTTTGCCGCAATCCGGACATGCCAGATAACTGAAGTTTTCGACGATTCCAAGAACCGGAATGTGCATCTGCTCTGCCATGTTGTATGCCTTCTTTACTATCATCTGCACCAGTTCCTGCGGAGATGTCACAATCACAATTCCGTCCACCGGAAGCGACTGGAATACGGTAAGTGGAACATCACCGGTTCCAGGCGGCATATCTACGAACAGATAGTCTACATCGCCCCATACGGTCTCATTCCAGAACTGTTTTACCACGCCTGCGATAACCGGTCCTCTCCAGATAACCGGGTCCTCCTCATGGTCCAGTAAAAGATTGACAGACATCACCTTGATGCCGTTTTCTGCCTCCATCGGAATCATTCCGCGCTCGTCTCCGACAATCTGTCCGTGAACACCAAGCATCTTTGGAATGGACGGTCCTGTGATATCTGCATCCATAATTCCGACCTGATAGCCTGCTTTTTTCATTGCACAGGCAAGAGATGCGGTCACGAATGATTTGCCGACGCCGCCCTTTCCGCTGACAACACCAATGACCTTCTTAACATTCGAGAACTGGTTCATCGGCTCCTTTGGAATTCCATTGCCGCCTTTGTTGCTCGGACACCCCTCACAACTTGATTTTCCGCAGGTTGATGCGCTGCTGCAACTGCTGTTTTCTGCCATTTTTACACACTCCTTTAAAAAATTTAGTGTTTTTTGTTAAAGATTTCACGAAGTGAATCTGTATACGGCGGTCTTGCCACACCGTATTCCGTGACGATTCCGGCTATCAGTTCATGGTCTGTCACGTCAAATGCCGGGTTGAACACCTTCACGCCTTCCGGCGCCATGCGCTCCTTGTACCACATTTCGGTGACTTCCTCCGCCGGGCGTTCCTCTATCTTAATTCCCGCCCCGTCCGGTGTCTCCATATCAATCGTGGAGGTCGGCGCACAGATATATACCGGAACTCCGTAATATTTTGCAACCGCAGCCACAACCGAAGTTCCAATCTTATTTGCGGTATCTCCGTTTGCTGCCACCCTGTCGCATCCTACAAACACAGCGTTTACCCAGCCGTTTTTCATCACGGTTGCCGACATATTATCACAAATCAGTGTCACATCCACACCTGAGGACAGCAATTCAAACGCAGTCAGACGCGCGCCCTGCAAAAGCGGTCTTGTCTCGTCTGCAAACACCCGGAAATGATACCCTTTTTCCTGTCCGAGATAAATCGGTGCCGTTGCGGTTCCGTATTTGCTTGTGGCAAGCTGTCCGGCATTACAGTGGGTTAAGATTCCATCGCCCGGTTTCACGAGTGACAGTCCATACTCACCGATTTTCTTGCAAATCCAGATGTCTTCTTCCTGAATTGCAACGGATTCCTTATGCAATGCCTCTACAATCTCTGCAACAGGCTTTTCTGCATTCTCATCCACTACCTTTAACATCCGGTTTAATGCCCAGCTTAAATTCACTGCTGTCGGTCTTGCAGAATCTAAATATTCCTTCTGTCTGACAAATTCCTTCCGGAATGTGGCGTAATCGCTGCTCTCTATCTGTCTGGCAAGAATATAGATGCCATATGCAGCCGCCACCCCGATTGCCGGTGCGCCTCTTACCTTTAACAGATAAATAGCGTCCCACAGTTCCTGCGCCGTATGCAATGAAATCAGTTCAATGCTTCCCGGCAGCTTCGTCTGGTCGATAATGACAACGGCGCCCTTCTCCTCATCAAGACGGACCGTGTCATAATCCATGATATTGGTGTCGTCCATTCCTTCTCCTCTTTTCTTTCACAGGCAAAAGAATGCATTTATGCTGTGCGCAGCGCCTTCTTTAATGCAGCAGAAATTGCCGCTCCTACTACAAAGCACACCGCAGCTTCCACTACACCGTTGACTCCGACAAACGCAAAAATAAACAGCAATACGTTTTTGGTTCCAAGACTGGTTGCAATCGACTGGATATACTCTGTGTGATAGAAACAAAGTGCAAGCACTCCCATGAAAAATGTGGTATTTAAGAGCGGACAGCACAGATTGGCAATCGTGATGGATGCCGGAGATGGCAGCTTTGTTTTCACCAGACCGCGATAAATCATTCCGGTAAGCCATCCCATCAGAATACGGGTCGGCACACATACCAGGAATGTGAAAAACGGATTAATGCTAAGAAGCATCGCTCCGAACGCGCTCATTCCAAAGCACTGGATAAAACTTGTGATTCCAAACACTGCACCAAGAATAGCACCTGCTGTCGGTCCTAATGTAACAGCTCCTACCGCTACCGGTACAACAATCAGGGTAATCTCAAGTCCGCCTGTCCGAATGTAACCGATTGGGGTAAAAGCCATGATTAAAATAATTGCCACTAACAGTGCCATTTCCACAAGATATTTTGTGGAGAAACTTTTTTTGTTCATTGGTCTTTTCCTCTTTTCTATATGTTTTTACATCAAGTAGTATAGCACTCTGTTAAAAAATTATCAACCAATGTACCTGCTATTGTACATTCCTGTTTGCCACTTCTTTTTAAGCACGAAGTGAAAAATCAAGTTTTTCCAAAGTCAGATTCGGGTTGTAATACGGGTCGCCCGCAGCAATCACGTCTCCCCACTTCTTTAACAGCTGCTCTGCAGGGATTCCTTTTATCTTATCTGCCGGCAGTGGAATTCCTTTTTCCTTCGGTCCGTAATAATACAGTTCCGCATACGGATTAAACACCACTAACATGCCTTTTTCCCGCACCTTCAGGCAGAAATCAATATCATAAAAGACATCGTCAAACTCCTCTGACATTCCACCCACGGCATCGAAAATACTCCGTTTTACCAGCATACAGTCCCCCGAAACCGCAGAATAGTTCTGTGCACAGATGACACGGCTCTCATAGCCTGCCGCATAACGGGATTTTCCACGGAATACGTAGCCTGCCGTTTGGCCAAACCCAAGCACGATTCCTGCATGATGAATCGTATCGTCCTCATAGATTAGCTTGGCGCCTGCGATACCGACATCATTTCTCATACCATATCCGAGCAATTCGTCCAGACAGGAGCTTTGAATCATCTGCGTCCGGCAGTCCATAAAGAGCAGATACTCTCCTGCTGCCGCCTTCGCACCGAAATTATAATATCCGGTCTTATTTTTTGCTCCGTCGCCCTGTAAAATCCTGATATTTCCATGCTCTTTTAAAAGCTTTTCATAAAGCGTACGCGTCTCTTCTTTCCGGCTGTCCTGGTCTATTACAAGTATCTCATAGTTGGTGTAATCTGAGTTTAAGACAGACGCAATGCATCTCTCCAAATCCTCCGCCTGGTCCCTGCATGGAATTAAAACCGACACAAGCGGCTGCTCCTGCCAGTGATACCGTGTGCGATACAGTCCGTAAAACTGTGCGTGCTCCACAGTCGCCGGTATCTGTCTACGCTTATAATGTGCCTCGACCGCACGTCTTCCCGCCTCAAAAGCGTACAGTTTGCTCTGTGGATTTGCCGCCGTGGAATCAAAATGACAACGCCAGTGATAAAGCACCTTCGGCACATGGTAAATTCCCTTTGCCTCCTCACAACAGCGCAGGATAAAATCAAAATCCTGTGAGCCGTCGTACTCGCTTAAGAAACCCTCTTTAAAACTCTTTAACTCCCGTTTTACCGCAAGCAAATGACAGATATAGTTGTTTGTCAGGAAGAAATCCGGGTCAAAATCCGCCTTAAAATGCGGTTCAAAAAACTGCGTTCCTTCAAAGTCAATTTTATCTTCATCCGAATAAAGAAGCTCTATATCAGGATTTTCATTGAATGCCTTTGCGAACTCAAACAATGCGTTTAACGCCAGCGTATCATCGTGGTCTACCGGTGCGACAAAGTCACCTTCCGCCATCTTCATCGCCTCGTTCATATTCTGTGCGATTCCGTAATTCTTCTCTAAAATCTTATAATGAATCCGCGCATCCTGCTTTGTGTATTCCTCTGCAATGGCAGCAAGGCTCTGACCGCCGTCCCCGCTTCCATCCGCCAGACACAGCTCCCAGTTATCATAGGTCTGATTCTGCACAGATGCAATCAGTTCTCGCAGGAAGCGTTCCTCCGTCCGGTAAAGCGGCACTGCAATGGAAAATTTGGGGCGAAGCTTAAAAGCCTTCTGCTCCTCGCGCTGTCTTTGCAGTTCTTCCTCTGTCACACGGTATTTCAACAGCCAGTTTCCATAATCTGCCGTATTACCATGCCCAACTCTCTCATTGATTCGCGTAAGTGTTGCCTTCATGCCGTTCTGCTTAAAAAAATGAACTGTTTTTTTGCCCTTGGTCCAGAGCTTCATCAATTTGGAATAATGATTCCACTTGTCAAGGCGCTCCACGACTGCCGTATATTCGCTGCGCAGCTCCAGATAAAATACGGATTCCACCGGCTTCGTTGATTCCAGTGTAAAAATCATTCTCTCTAAGTTTTCATCCTCCGGTCCTACCCGTTCCGGGTCTTTCCGGTAAAAATAATCGCATTTCACAGGGATTGGCTGTTTATTCTCATCCAAAAGTGATAATTTTATTTCCCCGCTTCCGATGCAAAAACCATTCACGACAACTTTATCTGCCGTCTTTCTGACATTATCGACACTATAACGAATCTTATTTTCAAGTTTTTTCAGCTTTGCGACCGAACAGACCTCATCTGTATGCGGATTTCCCTTATAGGTAGACTGAATCACTAACTTATGTCCGTTTTTCCAGTCCTTCGGAAGGGTCACAATCCCAACCACTTCCTCACTGATTTCGTTGAGGCTGTGAATGTACTTCTGATTTATCTCAACCCCTCTGTTTATGAGCTGTTCAAGCGGCAGTTCCCTGCCATCAAGCGTTACCGTCAGAGTGTGGTTTTTGGTATTGCCGTCATAAAACCATCCTACAAATATGATGACATCCGGTTTTTTCAAATGAAAGCGAATCTCATCCACCATAAATTTATGTGTATTCATGTACCGCTCCTTCCTTTTATCCCCGCTATCCGCGTAAATCTTAAAAATACGAGAAACACACTCCGTGCGTCTCCCGTACTTTCCATTGTTGTCGTCTATAATTCCAGTTGTTCCTTACACATCACATAATTTTTATCAAGTTCGAGTGCAATTTTATAATGTCCCCCCGGGAACTCTTCTTTATCGAAGATGGACTCAAATCCCGCCAGAGCAACATCTTTCACTCCGCAGTTTGGATTTGACGGATTTGCAAAATCCAGCCTGTAAAGCTTCGATGTCCCAATTGCATAAACGTCTCCGTTTTCTGCAATCAACAGAATTTTTGTTTTATTATGATTATTATTTTTCTTTTGTCTGTTAAAGAGCCATCCGTTCATCTGGACATAGCGCCCCTTCTCCTCGACAAAATCAACATGATAGGCAATCGCATCCTCTCTGCCGCTGACATCCCGGTAACTCTGAAACTCTGCCGCTGACAGCTTTCTTACCTTTCCATGGGCAGATGCGCTCTTCATATCCATCGAAAAATCGACTCTGTCCGCAACCAGGTTCGGATTGTAACACGGGTCATATCCGCCTGCAAATTTCGGATGTTTCTCATAGAGTCTCTGCATCTCACGGCTTCTGCGCTCTTCCTTCTCAGCGGACGCATTGTCGAGTCCTCTGCTGACAGACTCATGATGTACCAGTACCACATCATTGCGGACCACATTGTAATAGCCAAGCTCCACAAGACGGAAACATAAGGATACATCGTTATAAGCCACCGGGAAGCCCTCATCAAAACCGCCTGCCTCGTCAAACTTTTTGCGTTCTAACATCAGACATGCCCCTGTGACGCAACAGTAATTGTAATCTAAAATATTTCTTCCATAGTAGAAATTATAGATATCGCTTGCTCCGTAGAAGCAGTGTGCAGGGCCAATCGGGAGATTGGTAACACCGGTATGCTGAAGGATGTTTCCGCCCGGATAATAAAGCTTACCGCTCACCGCACCGGTATCCGGAAGCTGTGCCTGCCCAAGCAGAACAGACAGCCATTTTACGACCTTCGCATGGTCATGCGGGCAGTATTTCTCAATGTCTTCCGTCACCTCAATATCATCATTCAAAAAGAGCAGATATTCACCCTTAGCTGCTGCCGCCCCTATATTGCACATCTGGGAGAAGTTAAAGGTCATCGGCTGATAAATGTAGTGAATCTTTTCTTCTTCCGGCTTTGCATATTCTAAAATAAATGCTTCAATTTCTTTTTTATGTTCCTCGGTACTTCCATTATCTACAATTATAACCTCGAAGTTTGGATACTCCGTATATTTAAAAATACCATCCAGACACATTTTTAAAATTTTGGTATTGTCCTTCGATGGAATAATAATGGATACCATCGGGTTTCCCTGTGGAAAATAGGTCACGCGGTGCTGTGCCACAGACGGAAGAAACGTGATTTCTCCCTTTAAGCCACGGCGCTCCAATGCCTCTTTCTTTGCCTTCTCTGCCGCCTCAAATACATATGGCTTTGCGGACATTGCATTTGCAGTGGACTCCTTACGCATCCGCCAGTGATATAAAATCTTTGGCACATGACCGATATTCTTTGTCTTTTCCATTACCCGCAGTACCAGGTCATAATCCTGTGAACCCTCAAATCCGACTCTCACACCGGAAAGTTCCTCCAAGAGTGTTCTGCGGTAAACCGAAAGATGACAGGTATACATAAAGGACATAAAAGAGTCCGGTGACCAGTCCGGTTTGAAAAACGGATTCTCACGCACTTTTCCCTTTTCGTCAATCTTATCTTCATCCGTATAAATAAAGTCTAACGAGGAATCCTCATTTAATTTTTTGGCAATCTCATAAAGTGCATTCGGTGCATACAGGTCATCACAGTCACAAAGTGCAACAAATTCACCCTTTGCAGCGTGGATTCCGTCATTTGTCGCACGCGAAATATGCCCGTTTTCCTTGCGGTAAATAATGGTAATCCCTGGTCTTCCCTCGTACTCCCCGAGTACTTTGCGCACGGATTCCTGTGTGGAAGCATCGTCCACGAGAACAATTTCAAAATTTTTATAGGTCTGTGCCAGCACCGAATCAATACACTCGCGCAGCATATTGTCTGCCACATTGTATACCGGTATTACCACCGAAAACATCGGATTGTATTCCAGTTCTGTCACTTCCAGAATATCACGCTCATTCGCTTCCACCCACTTTTCATATAGGCTTGCACGAAAAATATTCTTTGAATCCAATTTCTGTTTCACTTTATAGAAAAATACATCTTTTCCGTCATTCTTCCAGACATTACATGCTTTTTTTACACGTGTCATCAACATACGCCGTTTCCTCCCTGTGTTGCTGCCTGCACCCTGTTGGCGGTATTTTTATCTGCCCGACCGCAGTAATTTTTTTACCATCTGCTTTGCCTTATTTTTACATTTGTCCCAGAAAATACTCTTTTCCCGGACCTTTACGTGACACTCAATCAGGTCACGTCTCTCCCCGCGCAAATGGGTGTTTAACTCATGGACATCATCCATTATCGATAAAAACCAGCTCTCACCGTTTTGTATATCTTTTCCGATATTAATTGACTTTTTTGCATAGTTTGCAGTGTATCCATATCTACGGTTTTCTCCATGCACATACTGCTGGAAGTTATCATCCATTTTTTCAAAAATGCGGATTTTTTCTTCCGCAATTCCAAACGCAGGCCATAGCTCCTGTTCGCCAATCCGGATATAACTGACATTTTCACTGTAATAATAATGCAGTGTGCGGTAAATCAGATACTCCACCGGAATCGGGCAGGTAAACACCCACTCATAATCAAGGCAGACCAGTCTGCCCTCCGGTGTCCTTACAAAATTGCTTAAAATGCTGTCAATATTGGAAACCGTAAACGACTTTGCATCCCTTAAGATTCCTTTTTCCGTCTCATCAAGACTTCCAAAAATATGCTCAAATTCCTCCGTAACGGAAAAATCCACAAGCGCTCCCGGCGTTTTTAAATAGCCGCCATAGATATCCTCTGTGGCATCTTTCATTGCACCAACAAACGCATCCCAGTCGCCAAGGCTTTTTTCTACTTCCTTTGCCAGACTCTTTCCCTCCACAAACGGAAATGACGCGCATCCGTTTTCATTGGAAAGAAGCGTTACCGGAATTGAAACATCCGTGCCGTTTTCTGCCATCTTCTGATAAAACTCCATCAGTACCGTGCGATTTTGTGAGAAGCGTTCCATATGGGCTGCCGCCCGCGGATTTAATGCCTCTTTTTGCACCAGCCTGCTGCCATCACATTCTTTGATAATCTTGGTACAAAGCTGATACTCCGGTGCACGCTGTCTGTTATATTTTGCATAGAGCACCGTTTCCTTCTCCGGCAAAACCGGCTGTCCGTTATCGCAGACCACCAGAAAGGCGTTGGCAAAATCTCCAAACATATCATCCTGACAGATGGAGTCAAATAAAAGTCTCTCATCAATCAGCTCATAGCGGTCATTATCATAGGCAACACACGGGTAACGCAGACTGCCAAAGGAGGGCTTACTCTCCTCTGAATAAATCTCAGAGGGCAGCTTATTATCCGGCATCGGATAGTAAAACGCATTGTGTGTAAATCCCGCCTCAAGCAGTAATTTATTTAACGTCTTATGTGAAAACGTTTTCACATCCCGCGCAACCGTATAATTTTCAAGCCCATCAAAACATCTGCCGGTGTGGTCTTCCCTCGCGCCGGCAAAATATTTCACTCCATATTTATTTTCGATGGCAACAAACAGTTTCCCACCGGGCTTTAAAAAGGTTCTTGCCTTCTCCAACATGGCAAGATACGGATCTTTGTCCCAGTTTTCGCGCCCCGCATAGCCAAGGCCGCCAATCAGTGTCACATAATCGAATTTTTCTTCGCTCTGCCAGGAAAAGAATTCTTCCCCGACAACTGTCAGATTCTGTCTGTTCCCATTGCGCGCCAGATTGACTCTGACGCCCGCTTCTGACTTTTCCAATGCGACCACGCGTTTTACCTTATCGCAGAACATCCCTGTCAACGCTCCACATTCTGCCCCAATCTCAAGTAACGAAGCATCCGGGGCAAATGGATACCATTCCAGAATATTCTCCCGGATAGCAGACAGGTGGTAAAGCACCTGCCAGGAATGTTCCTCCAACAGACATTTTTCCGTTTCTGTCTCACTCTGTACCGCCTGAATCAGTCTGTTTTCCACACTTTCCTCAATCATGTTCTACCCTTTCCACGGTAATCTTTGCATCCATGTCGAAAACTCCCACGGTATTTTGTTCTGATACAATGCTTAAGTTTGCCACATCGTATTTCCTGTCGTATACGGTAAACACACCGTTTTCATAACCTGTGACACCAAAAGAAATCAGATAATCGCCGCCCTGTAACAGTGCTTTCTGCGTAAAGGTTACGATATACTGCTCTCCTTTCTTTGCAAGAGGGAAATCTATCTTCTCAAACATCGTATTGGTTCCCGTAATCTCTGCGCCTCTTGCATTTTTAATCGTATAGGAAAAAATCGGATATTCAATATCCTCGTAAAATTCCACTTTCATTTTGATGGCAAAATTGCTTTTCTTTAAAATCATTCCGGTCACCTGACCGTTCTCATCAAAAAATCCAAAGTCAATCGTCCGTGCTTTGCCATCTCCGTAAAGGGTATTCTGGTCATTTAACGAAAGCTGTGACATCCAGCTTCCCTCCACCGCAGAAAGATTATTTTCGGCTTTCTTTCCGTTTCCATCCTCATTCTCATCATACTGGTTGACGAGAATCTTCTTATAGATATCGACCATTTCTTTCGGACTTCCTTCCTTTACCACCTTGCCGTGGTTTAGAAGAACGACCTTGTCACAATATTTGATAACACTGCTCATGTCATGTGTGACAAGCAGAATGGTTGTACCTTTTTTCTTGATATCATCCATCTTTTTAAAACAACGGGACTGGAAATAGATATCACCTACACTTAATGCCTCATCTACCACCAGAATGTCCGGCTCCACGTTAATTGCAAGTGCAAAGGCAAGTCTTGCAAACATACCGCTTGAATAGGTCTTGACCGGCTGGTAAACATAATCACCGATTCCGGCAAATTCAAGGATTTCCGGTACCTTTTTTTCCATCTGCTCCTTGGTATAGCCCATCAGAGTTCCGTTGAAATAGATATTCTCAATTCCCGTGTACTCACCATTAAAGCCTGCTCCTAACTCTAACAGGGCGGATACCTTGCCGTTGACCTCAATCTGCCCGTCGCTCGGCGTCAGTACTCCTGTGAGCAGTTTTAAAAGTGTTGATTTTCCGGCACCGTTTGTTCCAATCAGACCGACCGTCTCACCTTTTTTTACCTGAAAATTAACATCTGAGAGGGCATAAAACTCCTCATAGTTCTTTTTACGGGTCAGATGAAGCGAGTCTTTCAGACGGTCTGCCTTGCTCCGGTAAAGTTTATATACTTTTGAAATGTGTTCCACACTAATTGCGTATTCACTCATTCTAAATCTTTTCCATCCTTTTTGTGTGTTGCGGTGTCACCCTTAAATTACATCTGAGAAATGTGGTTTTAACCGGACAAAAATACTGCTTCCTATGATAAACAACAGAATTGTGACAACCCAGAAATAAATTGTCATTCCCATATTGTCCCAAATCCACACATGATTAATCAGCGCGTCACGGTATCCTTTTACAATGTAGCACATCGGGTTTAACCGGATAATGCTGATTAATACCGGATGATTGACAGCCACTGCCTCATCCTGCCACATAATCGGAGTAATCCAGATAAATACCTGCATAAAAATATTGACAAGCTGTCCTAAATCCCTGAAAAATAAAACCACTGCGCTTGTTGCAAAAACACAGGCAACGGAAAATACCCACAATGCGAAGATATAATACGGTATCTGAAGCATATAGATATCCGGGAAATGTCCCGTCCCTGCAAAAATAATCAACGTAAATAACAAAAGAATCAGATGCACAAATGTGGCAGTCACCAGTTTGACCACCGGGAGAATACTGACGTTAAATACGATTTTTTTGACAAGGTATCCATATTCCAACAGTACACTCGTGCCGCTGTTTATAATTTCAGAAAATAAAAACCACGGAATCAGTCCCGATATCAGCCATAATACATAAGGGTATCCATTGACGTCCTGGGCAGCTCCGCGCATACCAACGGTAAATACAAACCAGTATACACAAATTGTAACAATCGGGCTTACAAATGCCCACAAAATTCCAAAGTACGAATCTGCAAACCGTTTTTTCAAGTCATTTTTGGAAAGCTCCGAAATCAGTTTTAGATTTCCTGCAATATCTCTGATAATACTGATTGCCGCAGGTGTTTTATCCTTCTTAGTGGCACTAATAATCATTCAAACATTTCCTCACTTCATATTTTTAGGGAAATCAGTAAACTACTGACTTCCCCTATTGTATATTCAGAGAACATTATACCCCCACCATCAGACAATTTCAACAACAAGTTGTCCCACGGCGGCTTCCCTTCTGCCCTCCCGGTACGAATCTTACTGTACATTCCCTTTTGCCGCTTCAAATGCATATACGACAATCATAAGTACAACACTCAACACACAAAGAATGATTCCGGCAATCGCCTGACTCCTTCGGTTTTCAGATTTCAATCCGAGTACCCCGAACACAATTCCAAACAAGCCAAAAATTGCACCGTAGCCTGCGCAGCTTAATGCCAGTCCGATAACACCGAACGCCAGCGACATCAGCGCATTCTGGTCTTCCTTTGACGGTGCTTTATTATTTTCGCGTAAGCCTTCCGGTATTGTTGTCTTTTTCTTTTTTTCGCTCATAGTTTCAAACCCTGCTTTCTTTTAAGCCTTTCTTAATATATTTCTAAATTTAAGTATAGCATCTGGAAGATGCACATGCAACCTGCTATAATCATGACAGTTTCGATTTTAGGAGGCATTTTATGCGTAAGAAAACTGTTTATTCCACCTGCGCTGCCACCGCTTTTTTGTTTGTGCTCGGCGGCGCATCCCTGATTACATCAGGCACTGCACTGAGCAATCGCTCTCTGATTCCTGCCCCGATTCTTGAAATTGACCCGCAGGCCACAGCTTCCACAGGTGAGGTGCGTGCGCTTGTCATCGTGACGGATTTTGCCGACACCTCCTATGAAAGCAACCGTCTATCCGATGATACCATGCAAAACTATCTCTTCGGTTCCGGGAAAAGTGACTGTTATCCCTGTGAAAATCTCACGGACTACTTTGACCGCGCTTCCTACGGTGCCTTGCACATGACAGGTGACGTCTACCACTACACTGCTTCCGGCAATATTGCAGACTACGAAAGTTCCGAATATGGCTACGAGCTGCTTGTACAGGAGGTTCTCTCCGGTTTGAATGATACGATTGATTATACCCAATATGACGGAAATCATGACGGCTATATCGATGCACTCTGTCTTTCCGTTCCAACCGGAGGAAATGCAGATTTCTGGTACGGCTGTACCGCCACCTGGTATATGACGGATTTGACAGACACGGATGGCATGAAACTTTATCACTATGTCATCAGCGATGAACAGCCATATGATGATACGATGAGCTATTACCTCAGTACCCTGACACACGAATATGGACATTGCATGGGACTGCCGGATTATTACCGATATAAGACAACGGACGGATGGCAGGCAACAACAGGTGCCGGCGGAATTGAACGGATGGATGAGGCGGAAGGAGATTTCTGTTCCCTCTCCAAATTACTTCTCGGCTGGTATTCTTCCTCTGAGATTCAGACGTTTGACCTGGAAGGAAAAGAAAGTCAGACCTTTACTCTTTCAGACAATTCCCTCTCGGGAAGCTGCCTGCTTCTCCTAAAAGAATCATCAGGCGGTTATTTCTCGGAATATTTTCTGGTCGATTACCTGACTCCTTCTGCCAATTATGACGGTCTTTTCACGGACGGCGGTGTCCGCATCTACCACGTGGATTTAGACCGTGCGATAGACGAATGGAACACTCCTTATCTGAAGTATGACAATTTCAGCCCGGATTATGATTCTTCCGGCACCGGAAAGCGTTTAATCCGTCTTGCAAACGAAAACGGTGATTTCTATTCTGCAGGTGCAACGATTGACGCATCTGTTTCTGGATTTCACTGGTACGATGAAAGCGGGAAAGAAACCGTTTCTTCCGGTTATACGATATCTGTAGATTCTATTTCTGATGGAAAATGTAAACTGACGGTTACACTGGCAAAGTAATCACTCATTACAGAAAAAAGAAACGGCAACGAGATTTCTCTCATTGCCGTTTCTTTTTGTTTATCTGGTTCTTCCTACTTTCCTAACTCTGCTTTTAATGCTGCGGTCAATGCCGGAACAATCTTATTCAAATCTCCAACCAGACCATAATCAGCTACATCAAAGATTGGTGCATCTTCATCTTTGTTGATTGCGATGATGAGGTCCGAATCTTCCATACCTGCAACGTGCTGGATTGCTCCAGAAATACCGATTGCGAAGTAAATCTGTGGACGTACGGTCTTACCGGTCTGTCCTACCTGTAAATCAACTGGCAGCCAGCCATTCTCTACGACTGCACGAGAGCAGCTTACAGTACCGCCAAGTACTTCTGCGAGGTCCTCAAGTAATTTGAAGTTCTCTTTGGAGCCTACACCACGTCCACCGGAAACAAGAATCTTTGCTTCCATGATATTTGCGGTTGTCTTTACAGCTTTTACGATGTTAAGAATCTCAACATATTTGTTGTCCGGAGTAAATCCAGGATTGAATTCTACAACATTTGCTTTTGCGCCAGCGATTGGAGCAATCTTCTGCATAACGCCTGGACGTACAGTTGCCATCTGCGGACGGTTATCCGGGCAGGCAATTGTAGCGATTGTGTTTCCACCGAATGCCGGACGGGTCATAAGAAGCTGATTATGCTTCTGCTCGCTCTCTTTTCCCGGAGCTGCAACTAATGGGAAATCACCGATTTCCAGTGAAGTACAGTCTGCTGTCAGACCAGTCTTTACTCTTGCTGAAACAGTCGGTCCTAAATCACGTCCGATTGCAGTTGCACCAACTAACATGATTTCCGGTTTGTATTCGTTGATTACAGATGCCAGTGCGTGTGCATATGGCTCAGTTCTGTATTCTTTTAATTCCGGGTCATCTACTACGATAACTCTGTCTGCACCGTACTCAGCGAGCTGATCTGCAAGACCTTTTACACCGGAACCAACCAGTACTGCTGTAACGTCTGTGCCTAAATCTTTTGCTAAGTCCTTGCCTTTTCCAAGTAATTCAAATGCAACGCCATCTAATACGTTGTCTACCTGCTGTGCAAAGACAAATACTCCCTTATATTCTTCTAATGCCATTTTTATTCACCACTTTTCCTTATTTTTATTAGATAATGTGTTTCTCTTTGAACTTGCCGATTAAGTAAGCAACTGCCTCAGAAGGATCAAGATTTACCTTCTCGCCAGCTCCCTTCGGAACCTTATCAGATGCTTTTGCAATCTTTGTCGGAGATCCTTTTAATCCAAGGTCAGAATCATCAACATCCTTCAAATCTGCTCTGCCCCATACGGTTACTTCTTTGTCACATGCATCGAAGATTCCGCCTGGTGTCATGTAACGCGGATCATTTAACTCAGAAAGTGCAGTTACAAGGCAAGGCATTTTTGCTTTGAGTTCATGATATCTGTCTTCGTACTGACGTTTTACGATAACAGAATCGCCATCTACTTTGATATCTGCTGCATAGGAAATTACCGGGATTCCAAGATGCTCTGCAATCTGCGGTCCAACCTGTGCGGTATCTCCATCGATTGCCTGACGTCCTGTGATGATTAAATCATAATCCAGGTTGCGAAGTGCTCCTGCAATTGTGGTGGAAGTTGCCCAGGTATCAGCACCACCCAATACTCTGTCTGTTACAAGGATTGCATCGTCTGCTCCCATAGCCAAAGCCTCACGCAGAACTGCATCTGCCTTCGGAAGTCCCATGGTAAGTACGGTAACCTTTGCGCCTGTTGCATCTTTAATTCTAAGTGCTGCTTCAAGACCTGCTTTATCATCCGGGTTCATGATTGCAAGCATTGCTGCTCTATCAAGAGTTCCATCCGGGTTGAACTTTACGCCACCCTTTGTATCCGGAACCTGTTTAATACATACTACGATATTCATGTATTTGTCCACTCCTTATATTTGTATTTATTTGACTACTTAAGTAATGCACCAGAGATAACCATTCTCTGAACCTCGCTGGTTCCTTCGTAAATCTCTGTAATCTTAGCATCACGCATCATACGCTCTACATCGTACTCTCTGATGTATCCGTATCCACCGAACAACTGAACAACTTCTGTTGTAACAGCCATAGCGGTCTCTGCAGCAAATAATTTTGCTTTTGCAGCTTCTACAGAATATACCTTCTGAGTAGCTTTTGCCATTGCAGCCTTGTAAACTAAAAGCTGTGCAGCTTCGATTCTTGCAGCCATATCAGCAAGTTTGAACTGGGTGTTCTGCTGTGCAGCGATTGCGCGGCCAAACTGTTTTCTTTCTTTGGTGTATGCAACTGCGCGGTCTAATGCACCCTCTGCAATACCAAGTGCCTGTGCAGCGATACCGATACGTCCGCCGTCAAGTGTGTGCATTGCAATCGGGAAACCTTTGCCTTCCGGTCCGAGAAGTGCATCCTTCGGGATTCTGCAATCTTCAAAGATTAACTCGTAAGTGGATGAACCACGGATACCCATCTTCTTTTCCTTGGTTCCGAAGGAGAAGCCCGGAGCTCCTTTTTCTACGATAAATGCAGAGAAGTTTTTCTTCTTTCTGCCCTTTCTGTCTTCTGTGATGCTTGTAATAGCGATTACGATATAAACATCAGCAACTTTACCGTTTGTGATAAAGCACTTAGAACCGTTTAATACCCACTCATCGCCATCTAATACAGCCTTGGTCTGTGCTCCCTGGGCATCAGTACCGGCACCCGGCTCAGTCAGTGCAAATGCACCAAGCTTCTCGCCCTTTGCAAGCGGTGCTACATATTTCTGTTTCTGCTCCTCTGTACCGTAGGTCATAATCGGGTCAATGCAAAGAGAAGTATGCGCGGAAACGATAACACCTGTTGTACCACAAACTTTGGATAATTCCTCTACGCACATTACGTATGTAAGTGGGTCGCAGCCCTGTCCGCCATACTCCTTTGGTACCGGGATTCCCATAAATCCGTATTTTGCCATTTTCTTTACGGTCTCTGCCGGGAACTGTTCTGTTTCATCCACTTCCTGTGCTAATGGCTTTACTTCATTTTCTGCGAAATCTCTGAACAGAGAACGCGCCATTTCATGTTTCTTATCTAAGCTGAAATCCATGATTTCAAATCCTCCTTGTTTTTCGAAGAAAAATGCGACTGCCCAAAAAGCAAAAGCTTTTGCAGGAGCAGAGGATTTTTCTCCATCACTATATTTATTTACTGAGCATCAACCGGGGTCTTTGTACGGTCTGCATTGTATACATAGAATCCCTTGCCGCTCTTAACACCAAGGTTACCGCCACGAACCATCTTACGGATTAATGGGCATGCACGATACTTGCTGTCACCAGTCTCTTTGTAAAGGACATCCATGATTGCAAGGCAGATATCAAGACCGATAAAGTCACCTAACTCAAGAGGTCCCATCGGATGATTTGCGCCGAGCTTCATAGCTGCATCAATACCAGCGATATCAGAAACACCTTCCATCTTGATGAAAGCAGCTTCATTAATCATTGGGATTAAGATACGGTTTACAACGAATCCTGCAGCTTCATTTACCTGTACCGGAGTCTTTCCGATTTCTTCAGAAATCTTCTTGATGGCGTCTACCGTCTCAACCGGAGTATTCACACCAGCAATTACCTCGATGAGTTTCATGCGGTCTGCCGGATTGAAGAAGTGCATACCAACCATCGGACGATTTAAGCCGTTTCCGATTTCAGTAATAGAAAGGCTGGAGGTATTTGATGCGAAAATACATTCCGATTTTGCAATCTTGTCGAGTTCCTGGAAGGTTGTCTTCTTAACTTCCATGTTCTCAAATGCTGCTTCTACGATTAAATCGCAGTCAGCGCAAAGATTCTCTTTCAGACCCGGTGTGATTTTTGCAAGGATTCCGTCAACAGCTTCCTGTGTCATTTTTCCTTTTTCTACCAGTCTTGCATATCCTTTTTCGATTTTGGCTTTTCCGCCTTCAGCCCATTCCTGCTTGATATCGCAAAGAGCTACTTCATATCCTTCTACCTGAGCAAATGCTTTTGCAATGCCCTGTCCCATGGTTCCTGCTCCAATAACTCCAACTTTCATGTCAGTTCCTCCTGAAAAATGTTTGAATTGTTCTATATGATTATCAGATGAACAGTTCCGCAATTTTATGTGGACTGTCCATCTGATAAATGTTCTTTATTATTCGTATTTCTCAACGATGGTAGAGCATCCCATACCACCACCGATACACAGGGTAGCGAGACCTCTCTTAGAATTTCTCTTCTGCATCTCATGTAATAATGTAACAAGGATACGGCATCCGGAAGCTCCTACCGGGTGTCCTAATGCAATAGCACCACCGTTTACATTTACTTTGGACATATCGAATTTCAAATCTCTTGCTACTGCAACAGACTGAGCTGCAAATGCTTCATTTGCCTCGATTAAGTCGAAATCATCAATGGTAAGACCTGTTCTTGCTAATACTTTTCTTGTGGAAGCAACCGGTCCAACACCCATGATTTCAGGCTCAACACCGCCAAGTGCTCCGGCAACCCATGTAGCCATTGGAGTTACACCAAGCTCTTTTGCTTTCTCTTCGCTCATTACAACGATTGCTGCAGCACCATCATTGATACCGGAAGCATTTCCTGCTGTAACAAGTCCGCCCTCTTTACCAGAGCAGCATTTTAATTTGGAAAGAGACTCTGCTGTTGTGCCAGGACGTGGTCCCTCATCCTTAACGAAATCAACGATTTCTTTCTTAACTTTTACTGGAACCGGAACGATTTCATCATCAAATTTGCCTTCAGCGATTGCCTTCTCACACTTCTGCTGGCTGTTTGCTGAGAACTCATCAAGTTCTTCACGGGTAATGCCATATTTATCACATACGTTCTCTGCTGTAATCATCATGTGATAGTGGTTGAATGCATCTGTTAATGCATCGTTTACCATGGTATCAATGATGGTTGCATTGTTCATACGATAACCAAAACGAGCCTTTGTCATGGCATATGGAGCCATAGACATATTCTCCATACCACCGGCAACAACGATGTCAGCCTGTCCTGCAAGAATCATGGTAGCTGCTTCGTTTACACATTTAAGACCGGAACCACATACAACGTTTAAGGTAACTGCCGGTACTTCGATTGGAAGTCCTGCCTTGATGGAAGCCTGACGTGCAACGTTCTGTCCCTGAGCTGCCTGGATAACGCATCCCATTAATACTTCATCTACCTGCTCCGGTTTTACTCCTGCTCTGTTTAATGCCTCTTTAATTACGATTGCTCCGAGCTCTGCTGCTGGAGTGTTGCTTAATGCTCCACCCATTTTACCGATTGCGGTACGGCAAGCGCCTGCTAAAACTACTTTCTGTGCCATTTTAAATTCTCCTTTCAGTTTTCACACAAAACTCTGTCTGTTGCAGAGGATTTGTTTCTTTCTTAAAATAATTTGCCGAAAAATGCTGTTAATTTTTTAACAATCTTTTAGTAAAAAAAATAAATTAAGGGTGTCTCCCAGAATTTATCCTTTTCTCTTTACTTATAAATGTACATTGTTATCAACCAGCTATTTTTCAAACCTTTCAAGTACTTTTTTATGCTAACATATTTCATCTTTAATTGCAAGTGTTACAAATTTATTTTGTTAAAAAAATATCATGCCATTTAATCTTCCGCCCCAAAAAAAGAGCTGTTTTTGTGTATTTTCCACAAAAACAACTCTTTTCCTTCTTATTATAAAATATTGTCCTTTTTTCTGTCTTTTATTTTTAATAAAAAACGTGGTTTCCAATCACTGTTCCGGAAATCACTCCATTATTGCGTCTGAAATACAGACAATTTACCGTAATCTTGCCGTCAAGGACTTCCTTTGCCGCCTGAAGGCAGGAATCACTCACACCGGCTTTGAGGCGGTAGGCAAGTCTTCCGCTTGCAACCGGGGAGAACTGACCACTCTGATAGATGACACCCGACACGGAGTTTGGAAAATATGAACTCTTCACACGGTTCATCACGACACTTCCGACCGCTAACTTTCCTTCATACGGCTCCCCCTCTGCCTCACACTGGATAATGGCACCTAACAGATACTGGTCACTGTCCTCCGGGGTATAGGTGACGCCGGAAGTATCTTCTTTCTCCTGTTCCTGGATAGCTGCAAGACGCTCTGCATCTTCCTTCGCTTTCTCAAGTTCAAGCTGTGCCTCATAATCAATCATTTTCTGAAGTTCCTGTGTTAAATCCTCCACAGACTCCTGTGCATCCGCAAGGTCTTCCTCCGAGCGGACAATATCGCTTCTCGTACTAGCAATCAGTTCGTTGACAGAATTCTGTTTCTGTTTGCGTTCTTCCTGTCTCGCAAGAAGGTCATTTTGCTCACTCTCAAGTTCCTCCTCCATTGCTACAAGTTCCTCCATCTCTCCCTCAAGTCCCGCTTTCTGCTCGCTGATGTCAGAAAGAAGTTCCTGATACTGCAATAGAAGCTTCCGGTCATACTTATTGATTTCCGTAATATACTCGGTCCGGTTTAAAAAATCTGCAACCGAGTCCGATTCCAGTAATACTGTCCAGAGTGACTGCTCTGTATTTTCATACATAAACTGGATACGGAGCTTCATATCCTCATATTGCTGCTCCGCCTCTTCTTCGGTTTCCTCTAACTTCTGCTGTGCTTCTGTTATCTCCTGCTGTTTGTCTTCTATCTCCTGTTTCTTATCTGTAATTTCCTGCTCTTTTTGCGCAATCTGAGTCTCTAAGTCATTTATCTGTCCGACAATTCCACTCAGCTCATCATTTAAATTTTCCAAATCTCCCTGAAGCCTTGACTTCTCGTTTTCAATATTGTCTACCTTATCTTCTGCAGCATCCTTTTGATCCTGAATTTCATTTATCCTGTCCTTTGCGTCATCAATATCCTGCTGCGTTGTTTCTGCATAAAGGCTGGAAACAGAAAAACAGCAGAACAAAATCATTGCCAGAGCAAGGATTCTTTTTGACCATTTTTTCATTCTAGCTTTCTCCATATATATCAAACTACTTTCTTCGATTCTTTCAGGAATATATTCTCCTGACAAAATAAAAACAGCATTTTCAGCTTTATAATAACAGATTGTATTTCACCTTTCAATATGCTAAAATTTAGAATAACTGGATTTTAATGACAGAAGAATGGAGGGGTATTATGCAATTTGTAAGAACAGCTGAATTAAAACCGGGGATGCGGCTTGCAAAGCCAATTTATAACAAAAGAGGTGTCCTGCTCTACGAGCGCGGCACAAAACTTACTGCGCAGGGTATTGAAAGCATCAAAAATTTCGGACTGATTGGTATTTTCACGCTGGAACCCGCAGAACCACTGCCACCGCTGTCCAAAGAAGATTTGGAGTTTGAGCAGTTCCAGACCGTCTATGTTTTCCAATTAAAAGAAAATCTTGACAAGATTCAGGCGGAAACAGCGCCGGATACTCTGAAAGAGCTTGCCGTATCCATTTTAAACCGATACGGTTCCAGAGACTCTAAGATGAATTTTACCCAGAACCTGCGCAGTTCGGCAGATTTTGTATACAAGCATTCCATCAGCACTGCCATTTTGACCGCAATGTTATGCAATGCACTTCATGTTGCACCGGAATGCCGTATCGGCCTGGTTACTGCGGCTCTTTTAATGGACATCGGTTATCTGTATGTTCCACAGGCGATACTTGACAAAGGGGATAACCTCTCTGCCGATGAAAAAGACTTTATCCAGTCCAATCTTGAACGCGGCTACGAGGCACTCCGCCCGAGATACAACGACTATCATCTGCCGCAGGATACGTTAGAATTAATCCATTATAAAGTTTTTTCCGGAAGTCATACCTTAAAGCTTAAGGATTCTCCGAAGATTTCACGCGTATTGATTGAAATTCTCCGTGTTGCCGATAAATTTGACCGGCTCACCGCCATGGACATCAGCCATCCGCCGATTTCTGAGATTGCTGCCATGAACTATTTTACAGAGCACAAGAAAGAGTACAATACAAAAGTCGTATCTGCACTTGCGGAATGTATCCACATTCTGCCGACCGGAGCGTGCGTCGACTTATCGGACGGTGAAAAGGCACTTGTTCTCTCCGAAAATGCAGCCGATTTCTCCCATCCGATGATTTTACGGTTCCGCGACCACCGCGTCTTTGATTTAAGTGACCTTGAAACCGTACAGCAGTTCCATATCACAGACATCATGCGCACGATGGATAACCGGATTGCCATCGACGCTGACACCTTAAAGCAGTTTAAAGCGGATAAGCATCTTCTTGAGACAATGGAGCGTTTCCGCAAGAGCAAAGAACGGATTGCAAGCCGCAACAAGAGTCTTGATTCTGTCATAGACTTAAATGCATTTGCATTTGATGGCTTTGATGATGTGAAGAATCCTTCCGACCTGTAAGTCTTCTATATATAATATTTTTCTTTTTTTACAGGAAACTCTTGTAACTTTTAAGTGGAACTTCTATAATAATGAATGAAGTTATTAAATTTTTATAGCTTATTTTTCTAAAAAGGAGTAGAGAGATGAAAAAATTATTCAAACGCACCACCGCATTTTTGCTGGCACTGACCCTTCTGCTTACCGCAGACACCCTGTTTTTATCAAAGCCGGTAGATGTCTCGGCAGCATCCAACAAGCCGTACATCAACCCTTACGATGCTAACCCGGTTCTTACTTACAAACCTGGTGATAAGGCCAAATATCCTGGAGGATATTACACCACCATCAGCATTGTAAACTGCAGTAAAAAATCTCAGATTAAGAACCTAAAGAGTTCCAACAAAAATATCAAGGTAGAAGCAAAAGACGGTTACATCAAGGCATACTTTGGTTACAAAGAGGGAAAAGCCACTATCACCTGTACCGTAAACAAAGTAAAGTTAAAAACAACCCTTACTGTCAAGAAATACAGCAACCCGCTTAAGACCTTTAAAATTGGAAAGACGAACTATACTTCCAAATACAAAACCAATGACGATTACAAGGATAAAAAGTCTTACAAGAAACAGAAACTGGTTCTTGAGACCAACAAGAACTGGGTAATCCGTTCCGTTTATGTATACTCCGGAAGCAGCACCCATTCTTATCGTCCAAACAACACGAAATTAAGCAAAACCGTGACACTCAATTCTAAAAACTACGATAGCGTATCTGTTAATGTATACAACAAGAAAACCAAGGTTTCCGAGACTATCGTTTACAGAACAAGCAAATATTAATGGTTTCGCTAAAAATTAAATAAAAACGTCAAAAAAGCTGTCCATCGGATTTCCCGGTGGACAGCTTTTTTATAAACAATTTTCTATGAACAGTTTTACTGATTAAATGTTCTTTACTTTTGCAATATCAACCGGTGTGAGTTTTCCGGTTGCAGTCTCAAGACTTCTCGCAAGTGCGTTTGCAGTATCCATTGCCGTAATACAGTAAACACCTGTCTCAATCGCATTTCTGCGGATTAAGAATCCGTCACGGGTCTTATCACCATTTCCCTGTGTCGGGGTATCGATGACAAGGTCAATCTTGTGACCTAAAATCAAATCCATCACGTTTGGAGATTCCTGTGTAATCTTATTGACACGCAGTGCATTCACACCGTGCTCCTGCAAATATTTTGCAGTACTTCTGGTCGCATAAATCTTATAGCCGAGTGCCTCAAAACGCTTTGCCACGCCGACTGCTTCCGGCTTATCTGCATCCTTTACGGTCATAATCATCTGTTTATACTTCGGCAGTGTCACACCGGCTCCAAGAAATGCCTTGTAAAGTGCCTCGTTAAAGGTTGTCGCGATTCCCAAGCACTCTCCGGTTGACTTCATCTCCGGTCCAAGGGAAATCTCTGCTCCACGCAGCTTCTCGAATGAGAATACCGGCATCTTGATGGCGATATAATCTGCTGTCGGTGCAAGTCCCGGCTCATAGCCAAGTCCGCGGATGGTATTGCCAATGATGACCTTGGTGGCAAGGTCTACAATCGGGATTCCGGTTACCTTGCTGATATACGGTACGGTTCTGGAGGAACGCGGATTTACCTCGATGACGTATACCTCTTCATCCATCGCGATAAACTGAATGTTAATCAGTCCAACAACGTGAAGTGCCTGTGCAAGGCGTTTTGTATATTCTACGATTGTCTCTTTTACATGATTGCTGATGGTCGGCGCCGGATAAACGGAAATACTGTCTCCGGAATGAACTCCGGTACGCTCGATATGTTCCATGATACCCGGAATTAAAATATCCGTACCGTCACATACCGCATCAACCTCAATCTCTTTTCCTTGCAAATATTTATCAACGAGAATCGGATGATCCTGTGCAATCCGGTTAATGATTCCGATAAATTCTTCGATTTCTTCATCGTTGAACGCAATCTTCATTCCCTGTCCGCCTAATACGTAGGACGGGCGCACCAGTACCGGATATCCAAGACGGTTTGCAACCTCTTTTGCCTCCTCGGCTGTATATACGGTTCCACCTGCTGCTCTCGGAATCTTTGTCTGTTCGAGAATCTGGTCGAAAAGTTCACGGTCTTCTGCGGCATCGACATCCTCAGCCTTAGTTCCAAGAATTTTAACGCCCATCTTCATCAGGCTTTCCGTCAGCTTGATTGCAGTCTGTCCACCAAACTGTACGACTGCCCCGTCCGGCTTCTCCAGATTTACGATGTTTTCCACATCCTCCGGTGTCAACGGCTCAAAGTAGAGCTTGTCTGCAATATCAAAGTCTGTGGAAACAGTTTCCGGGTTGTTGTTGACGATAACAGTCTCCCAGCCTTCTTTTGCAAATGCCCAGGTACAGTGTACGGAACAGTAGTCGAACTCAATTCCCTGTCCGATACGGATTGGTCCGGAACCAAGTACCAGTACTTTCTTCTTCGGCTTTGTCTCCTCTGCCTCGTTCTCGCTGCCAAATACGGAATAGTAGTAAGGGGTTGCTGCCTCAAACTCGGCTGCACAGGTATCTACCATCTTATATGCTGCCACGATTCCGTTTGCGTAACGCATATCGTGAATTTCTTTTTCGCTCTTTCCGGTCAGCTTTGCAATGACGTTATCCGGGAACTCGATGCGTTTTGCTTCTTTTAATAATTCTACCGTAAGTTCTTCAGTCTTTAATGCCTGCTCCATCTCAACGATGATAGCGAGCTTGTCGATGAACCATTTATCAATCTTTGTAATATCATGAATGACGTCATAGCTTACGTTGCGGCGCAGTGCCTCAGCAATGACCCAGATTCTTCTGTCATCTACCACGTTAAGCTGTGCCATCAGTTCTTCCTCGGAAAGTCCGGTGAAGTCGTAGGACATCAGACTGTCTACGTGCTGCTCTAAGGAGCGGATTGCCTTCATGAGGGCACCTTCAAAGTTGTTGCAGATACTCATGACCTCTCCGGTCGCTTTCATCTGGGTGGTCAGCGTACGCTTTGCTGTGATGAACTTATCAAACGGAAGTCTCGGAATCTTGACAACGCAGTAGTCAAGCATCGGCTCGAAGCTTGCGTAGGTCTTTCCGGTAATTGCATTCTTGATTTCGTCCAAGGTATATCCAAGTGCAATCTTTGCTGCTACCTTGGCAATCGGATATCCGGTTGCTTTTGAAGCAAGTGCGGAAGAACGGGATACACGCGGATTCACCTCGATCACACAGTATTCAAAGGATTCCGGGTTTAATGCGTACTGTACGTTACATCCACCGGTAATATTTAATTCAGATATAATATTTAATGCAGATGTACGAAGCATCTGATATTCTTTATCGCCTAAGGTCTGGGATGGTGCCACAACGATGGAGTCTCCGGTGTGAACGCCTACCGGGTCAATGTTTTCCATATTACATACGGTAATACAGTTGCCCGCAGCATCACGCATTACCTCGTACTCGATTTCTTTCCAGCCGGCGATGCAGCGCTCTACCAAAACCTCTCCTACACGGCTCAAACGAAGTCCATTGTTTAAGATTTCAATCAGCTCTGTCTCGTTATGTGCGATACCGCCGCCGCTTCCTCCAAGCGTATATGCCGGACGAAGTACAACCGGATAACCAATGGTGTTGGTAAAACGGATTCCGTCTTCTACATTGTGTACCACGAGAGATGCAGCACACGGCTCACCAATCTTTTCCATGGTGTCTTTAAATGCCTGGCGGTCTTCTGCCTTGAAAATTGTCTCAGCTGTCGTACCGATAAGCTTTACCCCATATTTATCAAGGATTCCTTTTTCAGAAAGCTCCATTCCAAGGTTTAAGCCTGCCTGTCCACCTAAGGTTGGAAGCACGCTGTCAGGCTTTTCTTTTGCAATAATCTCCTCTAATACAGAGACGGTAAGCGGCTCGATATAAACCTCATCCGCAATATCTTTATCGGTCATAATGGTTGCCGGGTTAGAGTTTACTAACACGACCTCAACGCCTTCTTCTTTCAGGGAACGGCATGCCTGTGTACCGGCATAGTCAAACTCTGCTGCCTGTCCGATGACGATAGGACCGGAACCAATAACTAATACTTTTTTGATATCATGATTTCTTGGCATCTCTTCTCCTCCTATTTACGCATCATCTCAATAAAACGGTCAAACAGATATGCAGAATCCTGCGGTCCCGGACAAGCCTCCGGATGGAACTGTACGGTAAAGATGTTCTTTCCGGTATATGCAAGTCCCTCGTTTGTACCATCGTTGACATTTACAAATGCCGGAACTGCAATCTTCGGGTCAAGGTTATCGGTATCTACCACATAACCATGGTTCTGGGAAGAAATATAAACTCTTCCTGTCTTTAAATCTTTTACCGGATGGTTTCCACCACGGTGTCCATACTTCATCTTGTGCGTATCTGCACCGGTTGCAAGTGCCATGAGCTGATGTCCAAGGCAGATTGCAAAAATCGGAACATCCGATTCATATAATTTGCGGATTTCTTTGATAATCTCCGTACACTCCTTCGGGTCTCCAGGTCCATTGCTCAACATGATTCCATCCGGATTGGAAGCTAAAATTTCTTCCGCAGAGGTATGCGCCGGATAAATTGTCACTTCACATCCGCGCTCGCTTAAGGATTTTGCAATGTTTTTCTTTGCGCCGAAATCCATTAATGCCACGTTAAATTTCTTTACCGGAACGCTCTTTAACACGGAAGCCTCGCTGCAGGTTACTTTATCTACAACATTTCCAGTCGTATAAGCTTTTAACTTCGGAATGATTTCTTCGATATTGTAGTTCTCATTCGTCGTAATCATGCCGTTCATAGTTCCTTTTTCCCGCAGGATCTTGGTAAGGGCACGGGTATCAATACCTGCGATACCAGGAATGTCATGTTTTAAAAGAAAATCCTGGATAGTTCCTTCGCAGCGGAAGTTGCTCGGCATTCTTGAGAGTTCCCGTACAATATAGCCATCCGGCCATGGTCTCCCTGACTCCATATCCGGTGTAATGCCGTAGTTTCCAATCAACGGATATGTCATAACAACTGCCTGTCCTGCATAGGACGGGTCGGTAAGCACCTCTAAGTATCCTGTCATAGATGTATTGAATACAATCTCACTGATGACTTCTCTGGTCGAACCGATGCTTGTTCCGGTGAATACATTCCCATCTTCAAGTATTAAATATGCTTTCATTGGTTTTCCGTGTCCTTTCTTATTTTTCCAAAAAAAAAAACGTTTCCGTTTTTCTTTTCCCATGAGTCTCTTAGATAGTTAGGCAGACATAACCAGCAGTTTTCTGCTGTGCCCGATTTATCCCTAAATTGTAAAAAGTTTATCATATAATAAGATATATTTCAACCTCTTTTTCTGAAATGCGGGAAAATCTTTTCCGACTTTCCCGCACCCATCTGCCTATGCGCCTGCCACCGGCACATTCTGAAAGCGAACTGCCATCGGACCGTCATACCGGCTGTCCTTATAACGCTCCGTTGAGAATGTCATATTCTTCTGAAGCTCTAACATATTTCCGTTGATGGAGCCACCGGTCACCGGAATGACTTTTTCTCCATCGTAAAGATAAGCAAGGCGAATCTCGCCGCCAAAATATCCGCTCAGCGCATCCATGTGGAAATCAGAAAACCGTACCACATGAAGGTATGGCTGTTTCTTCATCTCTTCGACAGAAACGCTTCCGTTGTTGACGCGCATGCATTCATAAATTCCGGTCGGTTCCATTCCCATATAATAAGCAATCCGGCAGTTTCCGTGAATTGCCTTTAAGACACCGTCCTTGATAAAGTCCATATCCTTCATACGGATTCCATCTTCTGAATACGGCTCTAATGCCTTTAATGTCATATTGATGCGCTCTCCGGTCACATCATCGCCCTGCACACCCATTCCTACCTTATATTTGGAATATCCGGCATACACATAGCCGTTAATCGCTCTTTCCGTATAAATAGAAAGGAGCTGATACATCTGTTTTCCGGAAAGGATGACATTGTACTCGCCCTTTGCCGGAGCCGTTGTTGCATTTGCTCTTGCGCAGACGGTCTCTAACGCTTCTGCCACCTGCCTTGTCAGTTCCTCGGTGTCATAATCCACAAAGGAAAAATCCTGATATAACTCTACATCCTGTGGTGTCAGGCACTGTACCACATACTCGCCCTTTACCGTGTGTTTCTCATAGGAAACTTCCACGCCCTGTGAATTATAAATTGCCACGTTTTCTTTGTTGACAAAGATTTCTGCGGTGTTGACAAAGGAATCTTCTCTGGTGTCGGCTGCGTAAATCGCTCTTGCAAACGCATTTGCCGTCTCCTCCAAGGACATTCCCGGAAGTCTGCCTGACATGATATGTGGGTCCTCTTTTTTCCCCTTCGGAATTTCAAAATACGGGTTGCATACAAACGATGCCGCATAGTAAGCGTCCGCTAACTTCTTTTCAATGGTCTCTTCATCCATCTCAGGAACAATCTGGACATCCGCCATACCGCGCATCTTCTCTCCATCTTTCTCAAAATCTCGGTAAACTGTGACCTGATAGGTACACAGACTCTTCATTCTGCGCATATCGAGTTCTTTTTTGATGAAGTAGAGCTCCGCATTTTCTGTTTTTCTCCGGATGATGCGGTATTCTTCAATTCCGTTCTTTTTGACTGCCTTTAAAATGCTCTCTAACATGATGTACCTCCTTCTCTTAACCCAGTCGAATCCGTGCCTTGATGTATGGGCCGCCATCTGATACTTTCACCCATTCTTTGTAGCCTTTTCCACACATACCTGCACCGCACAGTTCAATCTCGTCGGACATCATGGAAATCGACTTCAACAAATCCGGTACATATCCGGTTAAGACGATTGGAGAATAGATTTTTCCGGTAAGTTTTCCATCTTTGATTTCTTTTGCAAGTCCTACCATACACTGGATTCCCCAGTTCTTTGGATCCTCCATTCCGCTGGTTGCATTTTCCAGTAAAAATCCATGTTCGATGGAAGCAATCATATCTTCTACCTTATCCGTACCCGCCTCAAAAAAGGTATTGGTCATACGGGTATATGCCTTGTGGTCCATGTTCTGTCTGCGTCCGTTTCCGGTCGGTACACTGCCAAGTGCCATTCCTGCCTGCGCATCACAGATTCCCTTCTTCAAAATACCCTTTTCAATGATAACGGTATCCTGTGCAAGTGTTCCCTCATCATCAAAGAAGTAGGTTGCAGTCTGTTCCACACCCTGTGCGGCTGCCCCATCGTGCATCGTCACAAGCGGAGACGCAACATACTCGCCCACATATTTTTCTGCGAGCGCCCGTTTTTTGACAAACATATCCATCTCAACACCGTGCCCGAATGCTTCATGAACAATCATTCCTGTCACATCCGGCGCGCAGATACAATCGTATTCTCCCGGTGTAATCGGCTCACTTGTGAGCAATGCCTTTAAGGTATCTACAAGTGCCGGAATCTGGTTTTCCATGGAATCCATCACTTCAAAGCCTCCACAGACGGAGGATGCCTTAAACGCAGATTCCACCTTTTCGCCTCTTCCTGCCATTGCAAACATCATTGCAGATGACAGCATGACGTTCTGCATCATATCCTTTTTTGGGGAAAGGAACAGTTTGTGATAAATCTGATATTCATAGCGTACCTGGCAGTCTAAGATGCTTTCATCACTCTTCAATACCTTCTCGCGCAGTTTGATGACCTGGTCGATAATCTTGTCATCGCCGACTGTCTTCGGATTAATTTCACATTCGGTACTCTTTTCAAAGGCTGTCTCCTCCTCTGTAAATGCACCGTACTGTTTTACTCCGACATTCTTTGGAAGGGCATCTTTCCACGGCATCAGATGCTCTTTTACTGCTGCCGCAATTGTCTCAAGATTGTCCTCGTTTAATTCGTTAAAGCTATATTCCCCATAGCTTTCCTTGTCATATGCCTTGATGACATAGCCAATTTCATTGAAAAGTTCTGATTCCGCAATAAAAGTTCCATTTTTGCTGATTCCGTAGCTTTTTTCTTCGGAATCACACGCCAAAATGGAGACATAGGAATACTCTGTAAGAAGTCTTTCTAAAAGTTTCTTCAGCAGAGGTTTTTTTGCTGTCAGGATTTTGCTTGATTCTACCTGCATATTTGTTTCTCCTCCTTGAATCTATTTTTATTTTAATCTGTGAATCACTTTTTTTACTGCTGCTTTCGGATGTCGCAGATTATTTTTTACCTTCGTCCAGAATACACTTTTTTTGTGCATCTTCACATGACATTCCACCAGTTCTCTGTGGTCTGTTCCCATTTCTTTGTCCATCCGGTCAATATCCCGCATAGCGGATAAAAACCACGGTTCTCCGTTCTGGAATTTTTTTCCAATCCGGATGACATTCTTTTCGTAATTTTTCGTGTAACGATATTTATTGTTTTCGCCGTGCACATATTGTGCAAATTTTGCATCCATTGCTTCAAAGACACAGATTTGCTCCGGCGTCAAACCAAACTGCTGTAAAAACGGTGTTGTTTCATGTCGTACCATGTACTCACGGTTCTTATGATAAAACTGTGACAACGCACGATATTTCAGGTACGCTTCTGGAATCGGGAAATCAAACACCCAGTCATAATTCAGGCAGACATATTTTCCATTTCCATCCGCCACAAAGTTTTCAAAAGAAGTCTCTATATTAGAAACCTTAACCGCCCTGCTTCCCAAAAGCTGCTCCTTCGCACTTTCTGAAAGCGTTCCAAAGACATGGTCAAATTCCGCTGTCTCCACAAACGTTCCATATGCTTCCGGGATAAAATCAAAAATTGTATCTAACGCTTCTTTCACAGCTTTGCCAAACTGTTCCGGTCTGCCGAGAAATTTCTGTATCTGTTCTGCAAGGGTTTCTCCCTCTGCAAATGCAAAACAGGTTCGTCCCGGTTCCTGCTTTAATACTTCCACCGGAACAATCTTTCTGTTCATGTTCGCTGTCAGATTTCTGTTTCCTGCCAAGGACGCAGCATACGCCTCTGCCTCTTTGCCCAAAGCAGCTTTCTCCACCCACTTCTTTCCATCCGCTCCGGTTAAAATCCGGGTACTGATTCGAAACTCAGGCACACGTTCACGGCTGTACTTTGCGTAGGATACCGTCTCCTGCTCTTCTGTTGTATGTTCCCCTTCCTCGCTGATGATGAGGAACGAATTGGCAAACTGCGGAAACAGTCCGTCTTCACAGACCGAATCATAACAAAGGTTTTCATCCATCAGCTCATAGCGGTCCCTGTCGTAGGCAGTACAGGTGCCACGGATGCTCCCATGCACCGGAAGCCTGCTGTCAGAATAGATTTCTCTCGGCAGCTTGTAATCCGGCATCGGATAATACCACTGGTTTTTCCCAAATCCAGCCTCCTGTAACATCTTTTCCAATGTTCCCTTTGAAAAGGTCCGCACCCGGTCTACCGCAACGTAATTTTCCAGTCCGTCAAAGTTTCTGCCGGAATGGTCTTCCGTTGCCCCTGCAAAATATTTTAATCCGTATTTATTTTCAATCGCAATAATCAGTTTCCCGCCCGGTTTTAAAAAGCTCTTTGCACGCTTTAACATATCCATAAACGGATTCTCACTGTTGATATAGCAGATGGAGTATTCAAACACACCGATTAACGTCACATAGTCAAACTTTTCTTTAATCTGGATATCTTCAAAATTTCCAAGCATAATCGTCAGGTTATCGTACTGCGCATTGCGTGTCACATTCACCATGGAACGGCGCTTTGACAGTTCTATCGCTGTCACGTGACGCACCTTTTTGCAAAACAATCCGGTCACAGCTCCACAGCCGGAGCCAATCTCAAGCAGTGTCCCTTCCGGGTTAAAATTGTACCAATCCAATATATTTTCACGAATATTTGACAAATGGTACAAATGTGGCCACGAGTTGCCGGTCAGAAGCGTTTCTTCTATCGTATCCGGTTTCTGTACCGCCTGAAGCAATTCCTCCTCCACATCTCCATCACTATATAAGTCCTGACCTGCATAAAAAGTCAGATCCAGCTTATCTTCTAACATCCATTTCCTCCCATGCGCTGTTTTTTCTGCGCTGATGATTCTTTCAAAACAAAAGCTTTCCTCTCAGCTTAATAAAACCGTCAACAGTACTGTTGCCACTGTAATAAATCCGAGCACCCCGAGCGATAACCCGAGAATCCACTTTGTCCCCGGTGTCCGTCTGGAATAGGTGACTCTGTCAGCCACCTGCTCCTGCCCCGGCTGTACGTCATACCTATACACAGGTTTTTCTACCGGATGTGTCAATGATATAAATTCCGGATAGATATCGCCTCCCGGAATCATATAAAATCCTCTCTGTAAAAAGAATCCGGCTGCACCAACCGGCGTAACATTAATGGTTGCCTGTCCAAGATGAAGACACCTTGCTGCATCCACCATTGTCTGAAGCAGTGCTGTGCCGTATCCTCTGTGCCATCCTTCTGGGCGGACGTATAACATTGTGATATGTCCGTTTTTTTGCATGGCAGATACACCGTACAACTGTCCTTCTTCCCAGACACCCCACACAAAAAGTCTGTCCGCCGTCATTTCCTCCCAAAGGTATTCTGTGCGCACATAGCCATAAAACTGCCCGACTTCCTCTGCCGTGGCAATCTGATATCGTACGCACTGCTCATATATTTCATGCGCCATCTTTACTGCCAATCCTAATTCGGCGCCTTCCACCCATCTGATTTCCATGATTTTTGCACACCTTCCATCGTTCCGAAAGTTCTCTGTTTATCATATCATTTTTTTTCTGAAAATCCTAGAGAAATTTATTACACTACCTTGAGAAACTCGATTTTCTCCACCACTCGCAAAGAAACGGCCATGCGTTTCTTCAACGCACAGCCGTTTCTTTCGTTTCTTATCGTTCTCTATGAAACACAGTTTCCTAATGCAGCTTTTCTTCTTCCTCTTCCGGTTCGTCTTTTGCCCAGCCAAACGCATATTTTACCGCCTTATTCCAGCCCTTCCGCTTTGCGGCACGGTCCTCCTCTGACATTTCCGGTGTAAAGACCTTCGCAATCTTCTGGTTCGATACCACATCTTCCTTGCTCTTCCAGTAGCCCACTGCAAGTCCTGCAAGATAAGCAGCTCCCATCGCAGTCGTTTCCACGCACTCCGGGCGCTTGACCGGAACATTAATCATGTCCGCCTGAAACTGCATCAGGAAATTATTGGCACTTGCGCCGCCGTCGACCTTTAACGATTTTAATTCGATTCCAGCATCGGCACGCATCGCATCGATGACGTCGCAAACCTGAAGTCCGATGGACTCAAGCGTTGCACGGATAATATGATTCTTGTTGGTTCCTCTGGTCAGTCCCACAATCGTACCTCTTGCGTACTGGTCCCAATGTGGTGCTCCAAGTCCGGTAAATGCCGGAACCACATAACAGCCATGTGTTCCATGTACCTTATTCGCCATATATTCGGAATCCGCAGACGAATCAATCATCCTCATATTGTCTCTCAGCCATTGGATTGCAGCACCTGCCACAAAGATAGAACCTTCCAGCGCATAATTGACTTTTCCGTCCAGTCCCCAGGCAATTGTAGTTACAAGTCCATTCTTGGAAAATACCGGTTTTTCACCCGTATTGAGCAGTAAAAAGCAGCCGGTTCCGTAAGTATTTTTTGCTTCCCCCTCATGGAAACAGGTCTGTCCGAATAACGCTGCCTGCTGGTCTCCTGCTGCCCCCGCAATCGGAATGGAATCTCCTAAAAATGATGGATCCGTATATCCGTAAATCTGGCTTGACGGCATTGGCGTCGGCAGCATGGATTCCGGAATATCAAGTTCTTTTAAAATGTCTTTATCCCAGCACAGGTCATTAATGTTAAATAACATCGTACGGGACGCATTGGAATAATCCGTTACGTGCACCTCGCCCTTGGTAAATTTCCAGATAAGCCAGGTCTCCACCGTTCCAAAGAGAAGTTTTCCTTCTTCCGCAAGCTTTCTTGCCCCTTTTACGTTATCTAAAATCCACTTAATCTTGGTTGCGGAAAAATAGGCGTCAATGATAAGTCCGGTCTTTTTGCGGTACTCTTCCTCTAATCCTTTTTTCTTTAACGCATCCGCAATATCCGATGTTCTGCGGCACTGCCAGACAATCGCATTATAAATCGGTTCGCCTGTCTCTTTATTCCAGACAATTGACGTTTCACGCTGGTTTGTGATTCCGATTGCTGCAATATCCTCCGCCGTTGCCCCAATCATATTCATCGCTTCCACCGACACACCAAGCATTGATGACCAGATTTCATTTGCATCGTGTTCCACCCAGCCCGGATTTGGGAAAAACTGCCGGAACTCCTTTTGTGCCATCGAGCAGATTTCGCCTGCCTCATTAAACAGAATACAACGGTTGCTGGTGGTTCCCGCATCCAGTGCCATTACATATTTTGCCATAATAATGCCCTCCTTAACGCAAAAAGCGGAGATAATAAAATAAAGCCTACTGACCGTGTTCCTACGGTCGTAAGTTTTAAAATCATCTCCACTCTCTGATTTCTTCCCTATATCTGATTTAGTTGTATTATACCATAGCTCATTCGGTATTTCCACTAAATTTTTATCTTTTGTACCCTCTTTTTTTACAAAACTGACAAATTCACGGTCACTTTAGTAACTTACTAAACGCCAGCCCTAAAAACAGCGCTCCGCCAAGCCAGGAAATATCCCTATCTTTTCCTGCTGCCACGCGCCTTCCAAGGCTGCTTCCAAAGCGCACCGCAAGGAAGCTGAATAAAAAATTCAGTGCGACGGTTCCCCACAGATTCAAATCCAAAAACGCCGCTCCAAGCCCGCCAAATAAACCGTCTAAGGACATTGCAAGTGCAAAGAAAATTCCCTCCTGCACGGACATGGTAGAAGAACGGTCTTTGTCCGCCGCAACCGGATTATTATAAATGTTTAAAATAAAGTTCAACTGGGAAAACGAGATTTTTACTCTTTTCCACAAAAACCGGTGTTTTCTTATATAGGCATGAATCGCATATTCTATAAGCTTAAACGCTCCCACTAAAAACAGTCCCACAAAGCAGAGCACCGTTGTATTTTCCTCTTTCAGCACCCCATCAAGAAGCATTCCCACCGTCAGGGAAAAAAACAGCACTCCGCTGCAGATTCCACTGACGCAGAGTGCTGTCCGGTTTCCAATTGTAATATGCTCTGCACCACAGGCGGCGCACGCAATAAAAATATCGATGCTAAGGGCAAGAATCAGCAACACTGCCTGCATACTCCCACCTCAAACCAGATACACTCTCTGTTAGTATACGCAGTCCTGCGATTATTTGTGCAATAAGTATTCGATTAATTTATGCCCCTCCGGAATAAAGTTATCGGTCTCCCTTGCCTCACGCTCGTTATAATGCCAGTCGTGCTGTTCCTCCCTCGTGCTGTCATACAGCAGATACGGTACATTGTCCGCCGAATGGGTACGGATTGAGATTGGTGTCGGATGATCCGGCAGAATCACCAGACGGAATTCCTCGCCTGCTGCCTCTAACCCTTCCACGATTGGTTTTATAATTCTTGCGTCAAGTCTCTCAATGGCAGTCACCTTTTTCTCCACACTGCCCTGGTGTCCCATCTCGTCCGGTCCTTCCAGATGCACGTATACGAAATCATAGCCGTCCTTTGTGAGAACATCAATGGCCGCCTGTGCCTTTCCTTCATAGTTGGTGTCAAGTCCGCCATTTGCCCCGTCTACGGTAATGACCTTCATTGAAGTTCCGACTGCGATTCCCTTCAGCAGATCAACGGCTGAAATCATGGCACCCTTCTTGTGTGTGCGCTCCTCAAACGGATAAAGTGCCGGTTTTGTGCCGGCTCCCCAGAACCAGCAGGAATTTGCCGGATTTAAGCCCCGTTTTTTGCGCTCCACGTTAATCGGATGGTTGACCAGAATATCATAGCTGCGTTTCATCATGCTGCGGAGTGCCTCATTCTCCGGCAGCTTATCTCCGATTTTCTGTCCCAGCACGTCATGCGGCTGAACTAAATCGAGCACTTTTCCGTTCTCCCATATCAGGCAGTGGCGGTAGCTCGTTCCCAGATAAAAATGAAATTCGTCTGTTTCCAGTTCTTTTTTTACTGCATCCAACAGCATGGCACATTCCTCTGTGCTGATTTCGCTTGCACTGTGGTCGATAATCGTACGGTCTTCGTAGTTATCTTCTTCCTCCGAAAGCGTCACGATATTGCAGCGGAGTGCGATGTCCGTATCCTTCATCGGAACACCGATGGAGAGTGCCTCAAGCGGAGAACGTCCTGAATAAAATTTTCTCGGGTCGAAGCCGAGCACGGATAAGTTTGCCGTGTCGCTCCCCGGTTTCATTCCATCCGGAATGGTATGCACCATTCCAATCTCTCCCTTTGCTGCAAGTTCATCCATCTTTGGTGTTGATGCGTACTCTAACGGTGTCTTATTTCCAAGACTCTCAATTGGCAAATCTGCCATTCCATCTCCCAAAATAACCAGATATTTCATTTTTCCTTCCTCCCGGAACTTCCTATGCCACACGAATCATCTGAATCACGTCAAGTGCTGCCGCAGCCTTCTCGTAGTCTGCCTCTGTCATGGTCTCTGTCACAAATCCAACTTCACCCGTCGCATCGGAAAGCTCTACGTAAGATACGTTTTGAAATGCCTTCTCGATATCTTCCTTTGCAGAAGAAGTGCGTACAAAAAACTGATTTTCCAGCTCTTTGTAATCGGAAAGCTGCATTTTCTTTGAACTCCACTCTACCGCGATGTTAATCTCAAGATGCTTTGCCATCTCCACGATATCGGCAACCACAGCGCTTGCAGTCGGCAGCTTTCCGGCACCGCTTCCATAGAACATCGCATCTCCGAGCACATTGCCGTGGACAAAAATGGCATTATAGACATCACTTACGGAAAACAGCGGATTTGCAGCGGAAAGCAGATACGGTGCTACCATTGCCGCATAGCCGTCTTTTGTTTTCTTGCTGGTGGCAAGAAGCTTGATGCTTCTGCCCATTGCTTTCGCATAACGAATATCGATTGCTGAAATCTTTGTGATTCCCTCGGTATGGATATCCTCAAAATCAACCTGCTGACCGCATACCAATGAGGTGAGAATTGCAATCTTACGGCAGGAGTCATATCCTTCCACATCCGCGGTAGGATCTTTCTCTGCATAGCCTTTTGCCTGTGCATCCTTTAATGCAGCCTCGAATTCCACACCCTCGTCCGTCATCTTACTCAGCATATAGTTTGTGGTTCCGTTGACGATTCCGGTAATCTCTTCGATTTCGTCGGCTGTCAGGCAGGAATTTAACGGGCGGATAATCGGGATTCCTCCTCCTACACTTGCCTCAAACATAAAGTTTACATTTTTTTCTTTGGCAAGTGCGATTAATTCTGCGCCCTTTGCGGCTACGAGTGCCTTGTTGGAAGTTGTTACGTGCTTTCCTGCTTCAAGCATTGCCTTTACGAAGGTGTATGCAGGTTCCACACCGCCCATCGTCTCCACTACAATGCGTACTTCCGGGTCTTCTACGATTGTCTTGTAATCATGCACGATTTTATCCTGAATCGGGTCTCCCTGAAAATCTCTCAAATCAAGTATGTATTTTACTTCAATCTCTTTTCCCGCACGTTTTGCAATGTTGTTCTTGTTGATGTCTAATACTTCCACTACACCGGAACCGATTGTTCCGTATCCCATAACAGCTATCTTAATCATAATCCCTCCATCTACTCCTGACCTAATATTTTCACGCCATGGATTCCTTCCATCTTCTCAATCTGGTTCATCATCTCCTCGACATTTCCCGTCTGCTGTAAAATATCAACGCTGAGCGTCAGGGATGCAATCCCATTAATCGGAATACTCTGATGAATCGTAAGTATATTTGCATGATATTCCGCTACAATTTTTAAAATTACCGACAGCAGTCCCGGTTCATCATCTAACTGAATCACCATGGTGATTGTCTTTCCCCGTGCCGTCTCATGAAACGGAAATATGTCATCTTTATACTTATAAAAAGAGCTTCTGCTGATTCCAACCATTTCCGTTGCCTCCTGTACAGACGGCACTTTACCGGAATCAAACAGCCGCTTTGCCTCAACTACCTTTAACAGCACCTCAGGTACAGCTCTCTCCTTTAAGACAAAATATTGTCCCTTTTCCATCACTTCTAACCCAATCCTCTTTTCCTAGTGTTTGTGTAGGGCTTACAACTGTCCTCACGAGGAAGATAATAACACAAAGAGGCTGCTTTCGCAACCTCTTTTTTCCAGTGTTTTCTTATTAAGTTTGTCTTTTTGTACTTTCGGACTAAAATTTCCGGGAGCCTCCACCATGCGTCTGTCCGCTGCTGCTGGTGTGTGTACTGCTTCTTCCGCTGCTTGTGCTGCCACTGCCGCCGCTGCTGCTTTCCCGCTGGATGTGGTGATGTACCACATGCTGATTTACAAATACATCTTCTTTTTCCGTGAGTTTTAAATAACCGTTTTGACGGAAATCATATTTGTAAGAGCCAAATTTCAAACGATATTTTCCGACAATACATAAGAACACAATTACTGCTACCGCAACACCCGCAACAATCGCAGTGACAACTTCTGTGGCACTTAAGGAATAATATCTTGATATCTCCCCTGTCTCCACATCATAATTATACTGTCCGTCTTCAATTCCTGCATTGTAATAATAGGAAACCTCCTCAAGCATCGCATCAAAGCAGCCGTAATAGTCTCCATCACTGACATACTCATAGCCCGCATCAAGGATGTTCTCAATTCGTTCGTCTGTCAGATAACGAATTGCGATTCCGCTTGTTGACACAGTGATTTCCCGGTTATCCATGTCGATTAACAGTGCAAGACCATCTGTCCCCGGCACCATTTCATCGTAGAAATCATCCGCATATGCCTGCGAGGTTTTTCCCCCGGCATCCTCTGTGGTGAGCGCATAAACATTCCATCCGCTCTTTTCGGCAAACGTGTCAATGCTTTCACTTAATGTGCTAAGCTCTGTCTCAGACAAAAGTCCTCCATCATCATAGACATTTCCCTGCTGTCCGGCAAATACCGTTCCGCTTGCGAGCAGAAGCATCATACAAAGTACTACAAAATATCGCGTTATCTTTTTCATGCGAAGTAGCCTCCTAACAGCACAAGGACAAAAGCAATCAGTCCGCAGACTGCACTCGTCAGTGCAATTTTTTTGTAATCTACCGGAAGTTCTCCGTAAAGTTTTCCGGTCTGCCCGTTCATGGAATAATAGTATATCTTATTGTCTTTTCCCTTGTAGGTAATCGTCCAGACCGGAAGCAACGCATATTTCCATTTCAGCACCGGATTCTTGATATTACAACTGTTGACACTTACAGAGTTGTAGCCATTTGCACTTTCTCTGAGCAATGTCTTGGCATCTCCCTGCAATTCCGTCTCAATGCTTTTTTGCAGTTCATTCTGTTCGATATCCCTGCGTTCTGCCAGAAATCCTGACAGATATCCCATATTGAATTTTTTCTTTTCTTCTATCCGATACGGCATCACGCCCTGGATTAACTTGGCATTTGCCTTCTTAAGACCATTCTCTACCCGGTTTTTAAAAATGATTTTTCCTTTTCGTGTGATACGATAGTTTTTTGTCTCCGTATACTCTTCATCCCCGGTACGCCAGGTGCGGATTTTCTTTCCTTCCGCCTGCATATCTCCGTCATAATAGCCGTCGATGTTCCAGTATGGAAAATACACACCACTCATGCTCTCAATCTGTTTTTTGTCAAAAAACGCCTTTGGAACAAATTTTTTCTTTCCCACGTAATCCAAAAAGGATTTTACGGCTTGTTCCTTCGTCACCGCAAACGGAATAATCTCCTCCGGCGTATAGTTTCCCTCTAGTTTTCCACTGAGCACAATCGGGTTATGACAGTAGTAGCAGAAGGTGGCTGCCGTCGTCTGCTCCGTGACAATCTCTGCACCACAGCTCGGGCAGCGGTACATTACCGCATTTGCAGCGTCGATGTTCTCTTCCTTCTCCTGCTCATGTGTCTCTGCCGCATCCGATTCATCGCTTAACTCGTTTCCCTCCATATGCTGTACGGCATCAAGTTCTGCCTGCGTAAAGGTAGAAACGCAGTATTCACATTTATATTGCTGGGTGGCAGGGTCAAAAATCAGTTCTCCGCCACAGTTTGGACATTTAAAACTGACTGCTGCCATCGTTAGTTCCTCGCTTTCCCGCAATTACTGCAGAATTTTCCTTTATTTACCGTTCCACATTCACAGGTCCACTCTGCCGCCGGTGCCGGTTTTCCACACTCACTGCAGAATTTTCCGGTGTTTACATGACCACACTCACACGTCCACTCTCCTGCCGGCACTGGTGCTGGTTTCCCACATTCGCTGCAGAATTTTCCGGTATTCACATGTCCGCACTCACACGTCCATCCCACCTTATTTGTAGTTCCAGATGCTGTACCCTGGGCAGCCTGCTGGTTCTGCTGCATCTGCATCTGTGCGAGATTGGTCTGGGATGCGGTTCCCATCATTCCACCCGCTGCGGACATACCCATTCCCATGCCCATAAAGCCTGCCATTGCACCATTTGCATTGGAACCTGCTGCCTCTAAGCCTCGTGCCATTGCGCCCTGTACATAGCCCTCTCTGACGGTCGGGTCTCCGAGCATTGCGCCCTGGTTTCTCATATTGATGAGCTTCTGGGACTCCTCATCGTAGGATACGCTTGCGATACCGACGGACTGGATTTCCATACCACGCATCTGGTTCCACTCTTCATCAAGTGTGTCTGCCATATATTTTCCAAGCTCTCTTGCCTTGGAGGTCACGAAGGAAATCCGGGTGCCGTCTGCGGACATCTGGTTAATAGAAGACTGTAATGCCTCTAAAAACTCTGCAAGATACTGTTCGTTGATTTCATCAATTTCCACATGGTCTCTATTTCTCGGAACTGCCTCCGCATAAAACTGCAACGGGTTGGTAATCTTGATGGAATATGTACCGTGCGCTCTTAAGAAAAGTTCTGAATTATAGAAATTATCAAAGTAGTTGATTGGATTTCTGGTTCCAAACTTGATTCCCTTGATTTCCTGTAAGTTAATGAAAAATACTTTCTGCATTGTCGGTGTCTGTCCGCCGTATTTAATCCGGTTAAAAGTCTCCTTTACGGACTCGCCAAGTTCACCGTTTAACATAGATGGCAATGAAGAATTATCTACTTTGTAGTATCCAGGCTCTGCTGTGTAATCCACAACTTTACCGCCGTCTACTAACATCATAAACTGATTGTCATACACATGAATCACAGAACCGTTTGAAACCGTATTGTCGGTTCCCTTCGTGTTCTGTCCCTTTCGGATTCTGACACCGCTTGTAAAGACGGTTTTATCGCCCATATCATCCGGCTCCATTACCTCTAACCACTGGTCTGCAAATCCCCCGCCAATCGCCTGTCCAATTGCTTTAATAATACCCATTTTCATTTCCTCCTGCTAAAAAAATGTAGACTGCTTTACTTTATGCAGCATTCCTAAACATGATGATAATCCACTTCATAATAACGATGCAGTGTCCACACTTTTAAGTTAATCGGTGTCACCGCCGTCCCACAATACTCACAATACAAGGCTCCAAGTTTTACAATCGGCGCTCCGCAGTTCGGACAGGTTGTCCCCACTGCATTGTCTAACTTTGCAAGTTTTTCATTCTGGATATACATGACTTCTATATTATACTTGGTCTGCTGCTTGCGTTCTTTGTCTCCGTCTGTCACCCTGCCTTCTTTTTCCTTATAATGGAAATATTCCACGGCACTTTGAAATGTGATGATACATTTCCCCTCACGTTTTACGTAATTTGTAATTTCTGTTCGGTGAATATGAATCTGACGGTAAGTCTCCGTTACTCCTTCTGCCGCATTTGCCTGAATCTGATTCCGGACCTGTTCGGTCAGTTCATTGCTTGTCTCCCGCAATAGAGAAACATTTCCTGCTGATATCGCCTGTAACGCCGATATCAGCATATTTTCCGCCTTGTTTTTAAACTGAACCAAATTAAAGTCTGGGAAATCCTTCTGTATCTGCGGTTCAAAAATCCGCGTCATTCCTGAAACAGATTTTGGTGTTTCTGCTATCAGATCTGCCTGCTGCTCTAATCCTTCCACAAGTGATTTTGTGCCAAATGCAGCTCTTGAAAACGACTCTATCTTCGTGCGAATCACATGATACCCATAGAATCCGCCTCCAAGCAGTGCCGCTAATATCACCAGAAAAATAATCTGTCCGCTACTCATCACTGCCTCCAAGTCCCTTCGGGCATCCGAGGGAAAGCCATTTTAAATAACCGTTCATAAACGGGTCTAATTTACCGTTGAGGACACTGTCCACGTTTCCGCTCTCCACTCCGGTGCGATGGTCTTTTACCATCGTGTACGGCTGCATGACATAGGAGCGAATCTGGTTTCCCCATCCGATTTCCGTTACTTCTCCACGGATTCCGGCTGCCTTTTCGGCATTCTCCTGCTGCTTTAACAGATAGAGCTTTGCCTTTAACATCTGCATTGCCTTATCCTTGTTCATGTGCTGGGAACGCTCATTCTGGCACTGTACTACGATTCCAGTTGGCAAGTGCGTAATACGGATTGCGGATGACGTCTTATTGATATGCTGTCCGCCGGCACCACTGGAACGATAGGTATCGATTCGGATATCATCATCATTGATTTCCACATCCAAATCTTCCTCAATATCCGGCATGACATCACAGGATACAAAGGAGGTCTGGCGCTTGCCCGCCGCATTGAACGGGGAAATGCGTACCAGTCTGTGTACACCCTTTTCGGATTTCAGATAGCCGTATGCGTTCTCTCCGTTTACCTGAAATGTGATGGACTTGATTCCCGCCTCATCACCGTCTAACGAATCGAGCACTTCAAGCGTAAAGCCCTTGTCCGCCGCCCATCTACTGTACATCCGGTAAAGCATTGCCGCCCAGTCACAGGACTCGGTTCCGCCGGCTCCGGCGTGGAGTGACACGATGGCATTATCTCCGTCGTATTCCCCGGACAAAAGTGTCTTGATACGGATTCCGTCATACGTGTTGATAAAATCCGCCAGGAGCTCTTCAATCTCAGGAATGAGGGAAGCATCGTTCTCCTCGTAGCCCATCTCAATCATGGTCTCAATATCTTCAAACTGTGTCTTAAGCTTTTCATATGTGGCAACATCGTCCTTCATACTCTTAAGCTCTTTCATTTTTTTCTGTGACTCCACAGGGTCATTCCAGAAGTCCGGTGCTTCCATTTCCCGCTCTAATTCCTGGATTTTCTGTTCTTTTCCCGCCAGGTCAAAGTGAATCCCTCACTTCCTGCAGCGGTTCCCTGTATGTGTTCAGGGTCACTTTAAATTGATCTAATTCTACCACAGTATCACCTCTTTCATATTTTCATAAAATTATTGTAATGGATGGTTCTTTTTTTCGCAATGCTTTCGGATTAAATTTAAGACAAAATACAAAATTAAAAGTCCGATTGCCGCACCGATTGTATCAATGCACACATCGCTGATTCTCCCCGACCTTCCCGGCACAAACAACTGATGCAATTCATCCGTTGCCGCGTATGCCGCCGCCGTCAGAAGCGAAATCAGATACCGTTTTTTCCCGATTCCAAAGGACTGATAAAATGCAAAAGAAAGCAGTCCCATGATGGCATACTCCGTCATATGGGCTGCTTTCCGCACCGGGTATTCGATTACCGCCGCAACGTGCGCAACCGACTCTCCTGTCATATCAATTCCAAAGATTTTAGCAACGGTCTCCACAAGTCCGCCGGAAAAAGAACTGCTCACCTGTGAAGACTCCACTGCCGGCTGTGCGGAAAAGGAAAAAATCAGGCACATCCATCCTACTACAGAAGCAGTCGTGGCAATGCGCCAAATCATTTCTTTTTTCACCGTTATTCTCCCATCTTTTCTGTCAGTACTTCAATCGCCTTCTGAACCTGGTTATCATACTGCATCTCATATTCTTCCCCATCCGGGTTGAGATACTCATACTCTAACTCAATATCCGGGTCGATTCCTACACCGTGGATATAATTTCCCTTTGGCGTAAAATATTTTGCCGTGGTAATCTTGACCGCATCGCCGTTCTCTAACGGGAAGATTGTCTGCACAATTCCCTTTCCGTAGGTTGTCGTTCCGATTAATGTTCCATAATCGTAATCCTTAATTGCTCCGGCAAAAATCTCTGCCGCACTGGCACTGTTCTCATTCATCAGCACTGCAATCGGACAGTCGAGATACGTGTCCCCATCAGAATTATAGTCCTGGCGGTTTCCATATTTATCCTCAATGTAAACTAGCAGTCCTTCCGGCAAAATATCGTCCAATATCTGTACGACAGATGTAAGCATTCCGCCCGGATTGTAGCGCACATCCACAATCAGGGATTTCATTCCCTGTGCCTGCAAATCCGCCAGTGCCTGCTCAAACTGTTTTGCGGTATCTGTCTCAAAGGAGTCAATCAGAATATAACCGATGGAATTTTCAAGCATCTGTGAGCTGACACTCGGCAATGTCACATCCGCACGCTCCACATCAAAGGACAGGTTTTCTTCGGTTGACGGGCGGTATATCTCGATATGAACCGTTGTTCCCTCGTCCCCGCGAATCAGTTTTACCAGATTCGTAAGCTCCATGCTGGTTGCTTCCGTTCCGTCCACAGAAAGAATCACATCATCCTTTTTCATTCCGGCGGCTTCCGATGGAGTTCCCTCGTAAATCTTATTGACTGTCACTTCCATCGTCGTCTTGTTCTGGCTTAAGCCTGCACCGATTCCGTAGTACTGCCCGGTTGTGCTCACCTGCAAATCCGCATATTCATCTGCATTATAATACACGGAATATTTATCCCCGACACCCTCAAGCAGACCTGCATACAGTCCGTCCCTTAACTCCTGTTCTTCCACATCATCGTAGTAATAATAATCAATGTATGTGCCAAGTTCGTTAATCTTCTTTACAGTGTCCTCATTGAGAAGCGTACTGTCACTGTCTGCCGCTGTAATAGCAGGCTTTGATGCATCCGACGCATTCATGATATAAATGGTCGTTCCGGTTGTCTTACAGAATACGTTCAATGCAGCCCCTGCCGCCAACACAGTTCCAAGAACGCCTGTTACTATTCCCCAGCCAAATTTCGATTTTTTCTTTTCCGGTTCATTATTATAGTATTGATAATCCATATTGTCTTCCTTTCCTTTTGTCCTGCCAGATGCACTTCTGTCAAATTCAAATATATGCTTTTCATCAAAATAAATTGTGCCCATCTTTGCAAGCCTGCTTTTGTCTTATCGGAAATTCCTATAGAGCAAAAAATTCCCTGTCCGCAGACAGGGAATTTTTATGGGCAGTCAAAGACAGACTGCATCCACTCAATTATTTAAAATAACTCCACGGGCTGACATAACTTCCATTTAATGATACACCAAAATGGAGATGATTTCCAGTAGAAATCCCCGTGCTTCCAACTTTTGCAATCACATCTCCCGCCGATACGGTATCTCCTGCTGACACACAGAGTGAAGATGCGTGCATGTATACCGTATACAGACCGCCACCATGGTCAATCATGACGTAATTACCGCAGGCACTGCTGTAGGTTGCCGATTTGACTGTTCCGTCTGCCGCAGCCACAATATCAGAACCGTAAGACGCTCCGATATCAATTCCTCTATGGTTTGTTGACGCCCCCGCCATCGGGGATTCCCGCACACCAAAATCACTGGTGACTCTCGTGCTGCTCGGACAAGGCCAGGTAAATGCTCCCCCGGTATACGGGTTATCCGTCTGTCCCGCCGCTTTCTTCTCTGCCTCTAAGCGCTTAATCTCTGCAATCAGTTCTTCCTGTGCCTGGATTTCCGCCTCATAGAAAGTAACGTCGTCCTGCGCATCGGAAATTTCATCCGTAAGTCCTGCAAGTTCTGTTTCTTTTTGCTGCATCAGGGCAGCCACGGAAGCTTTTTCGTCTTCGACCGTTGCTTTTAAGGATGCAAGGTCATCGTAATCCTGTTGAAGCTGTGCTTCCATCGCAGTAATCTGCTCCACCATCCCGGCGATTTCTTCCACCATATCCTCGATTGCAGCCACTGTCTGCTGATATTCTTCGAGTTTCTGCCTGTCGTATTTTTCAATTTCTGAAATATAATCTGCTGCATTTAAAAGTTCCCGCATACTGCCCGCTTCCAGAAACATCTGCAGATAGCTGTCCTGACTGTTCTCATACATATACTGAATGCGAACCTTCATATCCTCATACTGCTGTTCTTTCTGGTCCTGTGCTTCGGCGAGCCGCTCCTTGGTATCGGCAAGATTCTGTTCTGCTTCGGCAAGCTGTTCCTTTGCATCTGCAATCTCCGTATTCTTGTCGGCAAGCTGTCCCTCTAATGTTGCAATCCGCGCGGAAATATTCAAAAGGCTTGTATTTAACTCTGCAACCTTCTCCTCCACACCCTCTTTGGAATCTTTCAGATTCTCAATGGTCTTTTTGGCCGCTGCAAGTTCTGCCTCTAAGGCCTCTTTCTCCTTCTTCGCATCACTGAGGCTGGTCGTAGAAGCATCTTTTGTGGTATTTTTGTTTGCAGACGCCGCAACCTTGCGTGCCGGCAGAAGATATATACTTCCTCCCGCCGCAAGCAATACCGCAAGGCATCCTGCCGCAATCCGCTTCATCAACCTTTTCTTTTTCATGACTCTGCCCTTATACTTTCAAATGCTTGCGAATCGTAATACGGCTTCCGATAAATCCGATTCCGACTCCAAGCGCCAATGCTACCGGTACAAGCGTGTGAAATACCTCATCCGCAGAGAGGAAATTCATCATACTTCCAATAAAACTGAACCGTTCCATAATGTAAGCGATTACTTTTTCATACAACACATACAGGATTCCAAGTGGAATCGCCGCACCCACAAGTCCGATTACAATTCCTTCCACTACAAATGGCGCACGTACAAAATAATCCGTTGCACCGATTAGTTTCATGATTCCGATTTCTTCCCTGCGCACCGAAATGCCAACGGTAATCGTGTTACTGATCAAAAAGACCGCTACGCCGAGAAGTATCAGAATAATTCCCGCTGAAATGTATCCAATCAGGCTGTTAAAATCGGTCAGAGTATTCGCTACCATCTCTGATTTATGAACTTCCCGGACTCCGTCTAAGGACTCTAAATACGTTACTAACGCAGACTGCATGGAAATGTCGTTCATGTAGATTGCATAGCTGGCATGGTTTGCCAATGGGTTGTCCCCGGCAAAACTCTCTGCCGCCTTTTCATTGCCTTCAAAATAAATTTCTTTAAAATTCTCCCACGCCTCATCCGCAGACGTAAATTCTATCTTTGAGACTTCTACCCTTGAGCGGATTTCATCTCCAATCTCATCAATCTTTTCCTGGGTAATTCCCTCATCAAAGAAAACGGTAACTGCTACTCCGGATTCTGCATCCTTCACCATCGACTGGAAGTTCATCACGATGGTGTAAAACAGTCCGAACAGGAAAATACAAGCTGTCATTGTTGCGATGGATGCCAGGGAAAACATCTTGTTCTTCCAGATATTGACAAGTCCCTGCTTAATCGTATAAAAAAATGTACTAATCCTCATCGTAATCACCTCCGTCAAACCCATTTTCGTCTGACACAATCACGCCTTTTTTCATTGTGATTACGCGCTTGTTCATTTCTTTTACAATTTCAAGATTATGCGTAACAACTACCACCGTCGTTCCTTTTTCATTAATCTCTTCCATCAAATGCATGATTTCCCATGCGTTGTTATTATCCAGGTTACCGGTCGGCTCATCCGCAAGAAGAATCTTCGGTTTGTTCACAAGTGCCCTTGCAATTGCCACTCTCTGCTGTTCTCCTCCGGATAACTGCTTCGGGTAAGAACGGTATTTCGCTGCCAGTCCTACCATGGAAAGCATTAACGGCACATTTTTCTTGATGGCACGGGTCGACTCTCCGATGACTTTCTGTGCAAATGCAACATTATCATAAATGTTCCTGTCTTTTAACAAACGGAAATCCTGAAATACAACGCCGATGTTCCGGCGGAATTTCGGGATTTGTCTCCTTTTAATGCGGTTTAATTGTTTTCCGTCTATTGTAATGGTTCCTTCCGTTGGTTCTAGTTCCTTTAACAGCAGTTTTATCAGCGTCGACTTTCCAGAACCGCTGTCTCCCACAACGAAGACAAATTCTCCCTCTTCAATGTTAAGACTCACGTCATTTAGTGCGGGAATTCCCGCAGAATACGACTTGCTGATATGTTCTAGCTTTATCATGCTAATCCTCTTTTCTCACTGCCCAATGTCTCTTAATAATCAAGCGACTCCATGTACTTCATATATTTTACCACCATCAGCGCAATCTTAAAGGTAATCGCATCTTCAAAAACACGAAGGTCGAGACCTGTGGATTTCTGCAATTTGTCAAGGCGGTACACCAGCGTATTACGATGGATGTAGAGCTGTCTTGAGGTTTCTGAAACATTCAGGCTGTTTTCAAAAAACTTGTTGATGGTTGTCAGTGTTTCTTCGTCAAAGTCATCCGGTGACTTGTTATCAAAAATCTCTTTGATAAACATTTTGCAAAGCGGAATCGGGAGCTGATAAATGAGACGTCCAATTCCAAGTGAGGAATATGCAATCACGTCCTTGTCTTCAAAGAAAATCTTTCCGACATCAAGTGCCATGCGCGCTTCTTTATAGGAACGCGATACTTCTTTGATTTCATTGACAATGGTACCATATGCAACGTGAACATCGCTCTCTGCATCTGTGCGTAAGAGGTTCACAAGAATCTCTGCCGTCTTTCCTAATTCCTCGTAACTCTCATTGTCCCCTACTTCTTTGACAACGATAATATTCTTCTCATCTACTGCCGTCACAAAATCCTTGGTCTTTCCTCCGAAAATCCCACGGATTTTCTCTAACTCATTGCCATCCTTGTCTCTGTTGGTTTCCACAAGAAAAACAACCCGGCGCACTTCCGTGTCAATGTGCAGCTTCTTTGCGCGGTTATAGATATCAACTAACAGCAGATTGTCTAACAGGAGGTTTTTGATAAAGTTATCCTTATCGAACCTCTCTTTATATGCTACCAGAAGATTCTGAATTTGGAAACTGGCAATTTTCCCCACCATGTAAACATCGTTGCTGTCACCGTTTGCTAAAAGGATATATTCGAGCTGATGCTCATCAAATACCTTAAAGAACTGGCAGCCATTTAAAATCTGGCTGTCTGCCGGTGAGGACACAAACGACTGTGCAGGTTCGATATATTTCTCTGCCTCGGGAAATGTTGCAGCAAGTACTTTACCTTCCACATCAATAATGCACAGGTCAATCCGGGTGATTCCCTTCAACCCGTCAATTGTATTTTGAAGTATCTGATTTGAAATCATAGCCTCGCTCCTTCTCATTTCTCTTGAATTTGTTCTATATCATTGGCAACTTTCACAATGGATTTTCCCCATTCTTTCCAAATACAAAACATCTAGCATATATTTTAATGCAAAACAGCAAAAAAAGAAAGAGGAAATGCACATTTTTTATGCACTTCCTCTTTCTTTTTTGTATTTTCCCATCGTCTCGGGTAGGTTAATTGTTCACAAAGTCGTTTTCCCATGCTCCTGAAACCCTTCCCCGAGCACCTCTCTGGCATCCGTCACAATCACAAATGCGCTTGGGTCTATCTCTGCCACGATTTCCTTTAAGGTAACAATTTCCTTGCGCGCCACCACGCAGTAAAGCATACATTTATCATTTCCGGAATACATTCCTTTTGCCTTAATCGCCGTTACGCCGCGCTCAAGCTCTTTAAAAATCTCTTTTGCAACAAGGTCGTACTCATCTGTAATAATATAAGCCACCTTGGAAAATTTCAAACCTTCCATCAGTGCATCCGACACTTTTGCCGTGATAAAGATTGCGACAATTGCATAAAGTGCCGTGCGGATTCCAAATACATACCAGCCGATGATTACAATCAGTCCGTCCATCACCTGTATTACCTGGACAACCGAATATTGTCTCATATAATGCTGAATCAATGCAGCAAGCATATCGGTTCCGCCGGTCGTTGCCTTGGCAAGAAGCACAAGTCCCATTCCGGCACCGCCTAAGAGACCTCCAAAAATTGCTGCTAAGACAAAATCTCCCTGGGATAAATCCACCGGTGGCAGAATGTAGAGCCAGCCGGATAACATCAGTGTTGCGATGGTTGTCCTTAATATGAATTTCTTTCCTTTTATCTTGAAAGCTGCCAGAAAAATCGGAACGTTTAATACCATGTTCGTAAACCACAGCGGTATTCCACCATTCATAAGCCCTTTTGTCAAATCTTTCACAACGATGGCAAGACCACTGAAGCCTCCTGTCACCATATTGAGCGGATCATAGATACACTGGACACTCACAGCCACTAATGCTGTTCCGATTATCAATAGAACATAATCCAGAAAAAGCGTTCTTTTTTTTATTAATCCCTGCATTGTTGTTACGCCTCATTCTTTACCTGATATTTGGCAATCTCACTCTTTAATTTTTCGCGCCTTACAAAGCTGCGGAAAACATTGCGGATGCCGCGCTTTTTTTCCAACTCCCCAATATTCCCGACGCCATACCAGACATTTGCATTCATCTTATCCTTGTGTTCCGCAAGAAAATGTTCCTGCTCCGGTGCAGGCAGCACTGAAACAATCACGTCCGGTGTCTTGACATTCATATCATTAATCACCGCCTCAAGGTCTCCTACACATTCCTCAACGGCATATTCCCCGCACAGTTCCACCTTCGGAAATTCCTGTGCAAGCTTTTCTTTCATTTTTGCAATTGCATCCTTCGTCTCGCCTAAAATATAAATGCTCTTACGGTTGCGCTCCACCCGCTTGAAAAATTCCTGAAAGAAATCATTTTCCTCTGTCTCACGGATACGCTGCATTGTTGCCTCGCCCGCCACCTGGATAATTTCTCTGTCACTAATGACTGCAAGATCCAAAGATGCTATCACATCCCTTAACACAGTATCTTCCTCTGTACTAAGAAGCATCTGTGCCGACACATATTCAATCGTGTTTAATCTGTCACCGCTCAGATAATTCTCCACCAGCATCATCGCTTCCCGCACGGTGTAATTATCCAGCTGCATTCCTAATATATCTATCTTTTTTATCATATTTCTCCCATATAGTTCCAGTTTCCTCGAAAAAATATACCCAAGTAGTATAGCAAATTTTTTTTCACATTTCAAGATTCTGCAATTCACAGCTCAATTTCTGCCTTTATTTTAGAATTTACTGACACTTTTTTCAATTATTTTCCATTGTTTCAATATTGAAATGTCAACATTTTTTTGCATTTTGAACCCGTTTTTGCACAAGTTTATACTTTCTACACAAAACAAACATTCGAGTTTTTTACTATGTAAACCAAGTTTTCTACAGTTTTTATTGTGGATAATGTGCATAACTTCGTGTATAACTTGATTTTTTCCATTTTTTCGCGTTTTTTCCAGTGGATAACTTATGGATAAACTTATCTACGTTGTCCTCACTTTGGGGATAACCATTTTATTTTTGTGCATCTTGTACATACGCGTTTTTTTGTGATTTCATCTATGCCTGCAAATTGCAAGTTTTCCCTTCATACTTTTGTCCCAGACTAGTTTCGCATATTGTCTGAATGTTTTAGGGATTTCCTATGAATTAAAAAAAGAAAACCTGCATAATTGCAGGTTTTCCTTTAATACACTTATATTCTTCAATTAGAAAATTCTTCTGACACAAAGGACGGTTCTGTATCCAACGTCCGAAATCTTGATTCCTGATTCTGGTGTGCTGGCATGTACAATCTGTCCACCGCCGATGTAAATTCCTACATGACCACTGTAGCATACGATATCGCCTGGCTGTGCATCTGATACGCTTACTTCATAGCCGCTGCTGCGCAGTGAGCTTGATGAATGTGGCAATCCAATTCCGAATGCACTGTAAACACTCATGACAAATCCAGAACAGTCCGTTCCGTTTGTAAGACTGCTTCCACCATATACATAAGGGTTACCAATAAACTGACACGCATACTCTGCAACAGCCTGACCATTGGAACCACTCGGTGCACTGTAGGTTGTGGTACTGCTGCTTGAAGATGAACTGCTCTGGCTGGAGCTCTGGGAATACTGCTGTTGTCTTGCAGCCTCTGCTGCCGCAGCTGCCTGACGGCGTTCCTCTTCTTCCTTCGCAAGTCTGCGCTCTTCTTCCTCTTTGGACTCTGCAAGCACATACTCCGTTGAGAATGTTACATAATCGGTCGAAACGTATCCGTTTCCTTTCTCAGCTGCTACTAATACCCAGCCATTCTCCGGCTCTGCTAATACAACTAAATCATCCTCTAACGGTACCATATCAAGAACATCGGATTCCGTTGTCGGCTGTTCTCTTACAAATAATGTCTCTGTTGTAACGGTTGCATACCGGGTGCTTACGGACTTCGCAAGCTCTTCATCCCCGATTACCACATATTCACACTTTACATATCCGTCAACACTTCCGGATGTGATGCGGTACCAGCCGCCATCCTCAGTATCAACTGTCTCTAACACGGTAGCTGCTGATTTATCATACAGTTTGCCGACTACTTCACTGTCTGTATTCGGTTCGGAACGTACCCGCACATAACCGTCTACCTGTGCAATTGCAATATCTGCATACTCGGATTCAACCTCCGGTGCATCATTCTCGCTGACCTGGTCTGCTGCTTCCGCAGATGCCTTTGCTGCAATCTCACCACTCTCGGTCAGATACTGGGACAGTGACAGGGAAAAACCTGCGGCACTGTTCTCTTCTTCATATGCAGCAATCGACATGACATTGGAAACGCCTGCTGCCGAATCAGCCTTTATATCCATTGGGAAAGCACTCACTGCAAGCACTCCCGCCACGAAACATCCTGTAATCTTCTTAACACTTCTGTACATAAAAACGGACCCTCCAAACGGTCTCATATTTGTTACGGATTTGTTACATTTGTTACGTGGTTATTATATCAAAGGTGTAATCCGATGTCAACCGCTAGTCTTTGTGATTTTCTGCCAGATATTGGCAGTCATTTTTGTGCTATTTTTACACAAAACATCTGTTTTCCAGATTTTTCCAATTTTTATTTTGTTGCAATTGCCTCAATTTCAAGCATAACATCCTTCGGAAGACGTGCGACTTCCACACAGCTTCTTGCCGGGAAATCCCCCTCAAAGAAGGTTGCATACACTTCATTGATTGCACCAAAGTCATTCATTTCTTTAATAAATACGGTTGTTTTTACCACATGGTTCATATCGGTTCCTGCTGCTGCAAGCAAGTTAGAAAGATTGGTAAGTGCCTGCTTTGCCTGTGCCGCAGATCCCTCCGGGATTTCACCTGTCTCCGGTACTACCGGGATAATTCCGGATGTATACACCATACCGTTTACTTCGATTGCCTGGGAATATGGTCCGATTGCTGCCGGTGCCTTGTCTGTGCTGATTACGTTTTTCATAGAAGCCTCCATTTCTGTATGCATGGTATGTTTCTGTCCTGCATCACCTTTTTATGCTAAATTATAATTTGCGGATTGTCTTGTCGCTTAATTCAATCCGGTGTTCCTTATATAAATGTCCAATTGCACGCTTGAACGCATTTTTGCTGAGTCCTGTTTCGCGCTTGATGACCTCCGGTGATGCCTTCTCGGTAAACGGAAGCACTCCGGCATAGGAATCTAACAGTTCTAAAATCTTCTCGGCATCGGCATCCATCTGGATATATGCCTTTTCGCGCAGCGTGATATCAAGCTTGCCGTCCGGCTTTACATTTAACACCTTCGCCTCGATTTCATCTCCGATGCGTAACATCCTACAGTCTTCGTAAGACGGTATCATTGCGGAGTACTTGTCATCAACTGCCACAAACGTTCCAAAGTTGTCACTGAATTCGTAAACTCTTCCAGTTACAACATCATCCTTCTTGTAGGGTGCATCAGTTGAGAGCAAATCGTATAACTTTTTCATGCTCGCACAGAGTCTCTTGCTCTTATCAATATAAAGTGTTACCAGTATCTCATCATCCGGCTGTACCTTGGTGGTCATCTCTTTATATGGAAGAAACAGGTCTTTTTCCAAGCCCCAGTCCAAAAATGCACCGATTTTTCCCACCTCAAGCACACGTAATGCCGCGATTTCTCCAAGGGTGAGCGCCGGCTTTGCCGTTGTGGCAATCAGCCTGTCCTTAGAATCCTTGTATAAAAAGACTTCGATTTCACTTCCGATTGTGGTTCCCTGCGGAACCTGTTTTTCCGGAAGCAGTACGCGAAGTTCATCCTCTTCCTTCTCTGCAAGATAAACGCCAAACTCTACCTTTTTGATTACCTTAAGGCGCTGATATTCTCCCAGTCGCATCATTTTCTTTCCACTCCTTTCTCAAACTGCACGATGGCACAGGTTTTTCCCGCTTCATCCGCGAGTGTGACTGTCACCTGGTTTTCATTTACACAATAGACCGGTGTCAATACATCACCTAAGACCGCCGCTTTTTTGTATTCCACCCGCAGTTCTCCGACTTCAAAGTCCTCCGGCAGAAATTCCTCTGCCATCTGGACATATTTTCCATTATTCACATGATGATTCGTGTCAATGTGGCATCTCTGCACCCGGATAGGTTCCCCGGCAGTTCCACCTTCCGGCACTTGAAGCTTCCGGTCCCCCCAGTCCGTTCCGATTATCTCTGCCATCTGTGGCAGATACACATCTATCATCTTCTGATTAATCCGCATCGGACGCATTGTATCTGTGTCCATAAACACCCACAGCGAGTTTGCATACGCAAGCAACCCTTTGTCCTCCCCTTCGACCTTAAAGCTCCGGCATCCGTAGAAGCCTTTAAAATCATACGCCCACGTACTGACGGTTATCTCCTCTCCAAGCTTAGGATAACGGCAGATGCGAATCTGCCAGGAGGATAAAACCCACGCGGCATGGTTGTCCGCAAGATAATCGACACCGACCCCAAGCTCCTCTGACTGAAAGATACAACAATCCTGCAAATAATCCAACAATGCCGGCAGCGTCAGAATTTTTTCACTATTTACTTCACTGTAACGCACTCGACTGCTAAACTGATACATCAAAAATAGCTCCTTCTTACACTTTGTGCCTATTATAACGTTTCTTAGGCAACAATACAACCAAAAGGTTTGTTATTCCTCACCCTCCATGAGTTTTAAATATTCTCCCTTGTCAATGTGCATCATGGAAATCTGATTGTTAAACCTCCGAAAGCCGTACACACAGTCCACATTGCGGATTAACGACTGCAAACGTTCATCCGGCACGCAGACGATGAGCTGTAAATCCATTTTTCTCGCATATTTTAAGCAGACCGCACTTCGCTCCTGATCCATCTTGGAAAATGCCTCGTCTAACAGCACCAGCTTGATTTTGGAATCACGGTTGCTCTGCTGCATATAAAGCATCGCAAATCCGGCAAGCAGCGCAACGTATTTCGGATTCTGTCCCTCACCGCCGGAATCACGTCCCGCCATCTCATCGACAAAGTTCTCCCGAATCACGTTGCCCTCGGCGTCCGTCACCTGCTCATACATGCTAAATGACAGGTAATTGCGGTAATCCGCATATTGCTCCATCTCTTTTAAACGCGCCGCGCGCTGTGCGCCGTCCTCATCCTTCACCGGCATGAATTTGTCCGTGAGAAGCTTAATCTTTGCCTCATATTTCTGGTAAAATTCATCCTCTCCGAGACTTATCTGACCCTCAACTCCATCGTTTCCGACATTCTTGCTGTCAAGCTCCGGCGCAGTCAGCATCTCGTAAAACTGCCGGTTTTCGTTTTTTGCCGGCTCAATCTTAATCTGGTAGGTACTGTCTGCAAAATTCGTCTTGCGAAGCAGACGGTTGATTTCATGTGTATGACGTCTTGCCGCGTTGATATCGCCGTGAATCGTCGCAATCACATTTTCTCTAAGACTCTTATAAATGACGTCACACTGCTTCTCAAACTCGCTCTCATACTTCGGCTCATAGTCCGTTTCATAATCATTTAACAGCGAAACGTACACGTCATTGTGCTTTTCCATGCCACTGAAGCCGACCGATGGGTACTCCCTGTTAAAGCGGTTGCGCGCCGCCTGGCGGTTATTTGCCTCCTGCTCCTCTAATTCCTCTAACTCTGCAATCCGCGCCAGTTTCTGGTTCTTGATACTCTGACCGGAGCGCGTTTTTAACAGCTCCTCTGCCTCCTGCTCCAACTGCAAATTTGCAATATAGCCTAACTTTTTGTCTGCAAGCGTACTCTTATAGTTTGCAATGTCTCCCTCAAGATGTCCCTGTTTCTGATTTAAGTCATTTGTAGTTTGCTGTATCTTATCAATCTCGCTCTGTAATCCAGACTTCTTTGTCTCAAGCGCTTCCTTGCGTTCCTGCAGTTCTTTGTATTTTCCTTCCTTTAATGCCAGGATGTCCTGTCTTAACCTTTCTGCCGCTTCTTTCACGCTTCCTAACTCTTCCCCGGCCTTTGACAGGTTCACAAAATACGTATCCTCGTTGTGCAGTGTCTCAAACTCAGATGCGCCCTTCAAGCCGAGAATCATCCGGTTCTGCTCCGCTTTTTCTTCCTCGAGTTTTGCAAGCTCCGCGCGGTATTCCTCAAGCCTTGCCTTGGAAACCCGGCTTCCGATGCAGGCATATCTATCGTAATCCCGCCTGCGCAGATGTCGGAAAATAAAGTTGCTGTAGGAATAGCAGTCCGGTGTCACACCATCTGCCACCTGTTCGAGTTCCTCCACGGAATGACATTTGTGAATCCGTCCGAGATAGCGCTTTAAGCACGCATCAATATAAGAAAGCTTCGTCTCCACCGCCTCATAGAGCGAGCCATCCTCCGCCTGCGGTCTGCTCTGCTCGATTGCCGCCGTATTGATGAGGTCTACCTCCTCATATTTTTTCATTTCCCGGAATAACACTGCCGCATCATGGGCGTATTTCGGCTCGGTGACAAGAGACAGCTTCAGTCTTCCCATCCGTCCTTCGATGGCGTCCTTCCACTCTTTTTCCCGCACGTCAAACAAATCTGCCAGAATGGACACTTTTACGGTACGCCCGTACTGATTCGTAAGTTTCCTCTCAAGTGCTCCTCTCGCCTCTTTTAAAACCGGTGAGTACGGTTTTCTGTCATTTTGCATATCATCGACTAAGGTGCGCAGCTCTTTTATTTTTTTCTCTGTCTCACGGCGCTCTTCCTGATATTCCTCTAACGCCTCGTTAATGCTCTCTATCGTGTCATGGATGCTGTTTCTTAATTCCTGACACTGCTCTACGGACACCTCTCCCGCGGTAAATGCCTCAATCTTATGAAGCATCGGATTGCTGACATAGTCGGTGACAATCTCATCCTCCTCCCAGGTACGCAGTCCGTCTAAGATTCTGCGCCACTGCCTGTCGTTGTCCGTCAGCATCTTTTCGCGCTTTTCAAGCTCGGCAAGCTGTGTTTCTTTTGCCCCGAGGTCTCCTGCCTTCAAATCGGCAATGACCTGTATCAGTTCCCGGTCTGTCTCGTTTAAAAACTCCCGTTTCGTCTGCATCTGCTGCGAAATTCTTTCCAGCTCTTCGTTGTTTGACGCAAGTTCCTGCTCTCTGACCTCAATTTTTCCCTGCAAATCTATTACATCAATGCAGCCCACCAGTGCATGCTCTCTTGTGATATCGGTGCTGACCGCAATTAACCGATCCCCCGCTTCCTTTACCTCCCGCAGCAGCTCGATGCGGTGGTGCATGTCCTTAATCTTCTCCTGAATATCACGATAGGCGCCGAGCTGGTCACTGATTTTTTCAATGACGTTGTTTTCACTCTTCGGGAACATATAGTCGCGGATAAACTGTCCGGTTCCATTCGACATTTTTAGTGCAATCGCGCTTTTTTCCATAATCTGGAATCTCGTTCCATCGATGTAGCCTAAAATCACATCATAGAGGGATGCGAGATATGCCTCTCTTGACGTGTAGATACGGTTGACGTCTCTTGTGCGGCTTTCCTCGGATTTTGCCCGCTCATCGATGAGCTGTCTTATTTCCTGATTCGTGTATACATAGCCCTGTTCATTGCTGTAACCGTTTTCCGGAATCTGTCCCGCATGGCTGAAAAAGATATATTTTTTGATTTCGGTATCGCCGCGTCTCACTTCAAACGCCACACCCACGCAAGTAAAACTGTGCGTGCCGGTGTCCTCGATTTCAATCACAAGCGTGGAACAGAAGTCCACTCCTTCACGGTTTGCCGTTCCGTCCTTCTGCTCTCCACGTAAATAATTGAGAACGCTTCGTCTGTTCTTCGCATCGTCTGCGGCTTTATTTAAAAATGCCGGCGAGAAACTTCCGTATAATAAGACCTGTATCGCATCCATCACGGTTGATTTTCCGGAACCGCTCTTTCCGCTGAACAGATTCACATATTCGTTAAATTCCAATATCTGGTGACGGACGCCGCCCCAGTTATTGATACACATTCTGGTGATGATTTTTTTTGCCTGTTTCAACTGTCTACCTCCTCCGGTTCCTCTTCCAATTGATTCTGATACTGTGCCACCAGCTCATTGATATCCATCGAAGAGCAGAAGATATTTATGGTACTGTAAATATAAATCGGGGTATCGTCTTCCACATTGCCAACGGCACCCGGCAACTCGATAATCTGATGCACCTTAAAAAGCATCAGCGCATCCTGCCACTCCTGGTTGGTCAGCTTTCTGGTCAAAAGGTTCGTGTTTCTGCCGCTCTCGCGGATTTCCCGCAGGCAGGTCACGGTGGCGTTTAAGCCGTCCCCCATGATTTTTTCCCGATATAAGATTTTTAAAATCAACATAATTCTTGTCGTCACGAGATTCATATGCTCCGTCGGCATCCCATCTCCGCTGATGCGGAACAGCCGCTCCTGCGGGTCATGCACCAGCTCGATATCAAGCACCGACAAATACGCTGCGATAAATTCCCTGTGGTTTGCGCAGGTGCGGTAATGCGGGTTGTCCCGCTCGATGAGCGTAGCCGGGTCGCACTTCACCTGTAAAATACAGGTCTGCTTAAAAAGCTCCTGAATTGTTTTCTTAATCGCTGCCGCCTCACTCTGCGACAGTTCTTCCATATATTTTAACATCCGTCCGTTTATCCTTTCTGCGCTTTTGCTTCCTGTATCGTGAGTTTTGAAAAGGCAAAGCCGTCCTCATTTTTAAACTCTCCGTCTAAGTGCACAAGGTCTTCCTCGCTCTGGTTTCCGGTTGCCTCCTGCCATAAAAACATCATCTTCTCGAGGTCTTCCATCGATGTTACCGTCTGCTCCGTCGTCGTAAATACGCCATCTTTGCTGTTTTCCTCATAAAATCTCCGAAGCTGTCTGCGTGTATACAATGGCTTTGGCACAAAGTCTGCAATCTCCTGTTTTTCCTGTCCTGATTTTTCCTCCGGCTCAAGCGGACGAAATTCCGGTCGTGCACTGTCTCTTCGCCTATAAAGGCTGTCATCCGTCAGTGCCTTATACGGCATCGAAACCTTCACCCGTTCTCCAAGCTCCGCTAAAATATCTTCCCGGTCGGGATTTGCTGAGAGAAGCTGTAACAGTTTGCGGATATTATCCTCATCGTGGATTCCCTCCTGGAAAATATAGCGGATTCTGGCAAGTGCGCGCTTTGCAAACACTGCCTTCTGCTCGATGAGCTTGTTGTATCTGCGCTCTATCAAGTCAAATTCCCGTTCCACCTGATACACCATCGTCATCGCTTCTTCGGCACTGGTGAGCCTGTATCTGTTTCTCCTTACCTCTAACGAATTCGCCTGTGAAACATCCGCCGTCATGGATGCAATTTCCACCGCAAGTTTCCGCTGCAACTCCTCATTTTCATTTAAAATCTGACTGATTAGTTCCTTCACCGCCTCTTTGTAGCGATAAAAGCTGTCACTTGTAGTAAGAATCGCATACCGCTTGCTGTCACTGTTGTTGATTTCGTCGACAAGAACCTTCTGGATTTCCATAAAATTCCGGCTCTGGGACAGCTCGTCAAAGTACGCTCTCATGCCATTTTGCATATTGGACAAAAGCTGCTCCAAGTTTTTCGAGGTCCGAAGCGCACTTTTTAAAATCTCGTTATTCTTCTCCCGGTCTGCGTGATATGTATAAAGGGCACTGTAAATGGAAAGAATACTTTCTCTCTCCCCGCTGTCGTCCTCTTTTTGCAGACGCTTGAACAGTGACACATAAAGCTGGCTGTACTCCGGGAAGGAAAGAATATCCGTGTTCAGCCGCTCATCGTAATCACTTTTTAACCAGCCCCACCGAATCAGTCTTCTTAGGATTGCAGTCGGGGTTCCGGGATAAGCGATATCCGTCTCGTTTGTCTCTTCTTCCGTTGTCTCCTCGTCCGCCGTTTCTTCGTCTTCCTGCCAGTAGATATGCCCGCGTTCCATCGTCTCCCCGATGATTGCCGCTCCTTCTGCCGTGGTAAGCCCCATGGCTGTATACAACTCATTATTTTCATCATAAATCGCCACAAGGAACATCATATATGCCTCCATGTTCCGCGTGCGGAACAGTCGGTAGAAGTCCTTTGGAATCCGTTTTTGCAAAATCATATGGTTACTCCTTGTTTTTCTATCATTTTCCTCGCCCAATATTTGCTCTGGTATTACTCTATCGGATATGCTATGATATGTCTACTGCTATTTTGCAGGGCAATACCTATATATTAGAAAGGATTTTATCATGAACTGTTCCATCAACCAGCGGTTTACCCCCTGGTCGCTTTTAAAATTTGCAGCTCCGTCCATCGTCATGATGATGTTTATGTCCCTTTACACCATCATTGACGGTATTTTTGTTTCACGCTTTGTTGGCAGCAATGCCTTATCTTCGTTAAATATCGTCTACCCCGTCATCAATGTCGTGGTCGCAACTGCTACAATGCTTGCCACCGGCGGAAATGCGATTATCAGCAAAACGCTCGGACAGGGCAACACAAAGCTTGCAAACGAATACCTGACCTTTTTTGTCACGGTCGGTGTCGCAGTCAGCATTGTGCTTCTGATTCTGACCCAGATATTCCAGACCAGGCTTTCCCTTTTCCTCGGCGCAAATGAGGTTCTTTTAGACGACTGCAAAAAATATCTATCGATTTCCATGCTGTTTGCCCCAGCCTGTATGCTTCAGTCCCTCTTTCAGTCTTACCTAGTCACCGCCGGACATCCGCGTCTTGGACTTGCGCTTACCATGGGTGCCGGCATTTTAAATGCCACGTTGGACTATGTTTTTATCGTGGGATTTGACCTTGGAATCTCCGGCGCCGCACTCGCGACCGGAATCGGACAGTCTGTTCCGGCAGTTGCAGGACTTTTGTTTTTCCTGTTTTCCAGAAAGACATTATATTTTACTAGATTTTCCGTGAATTGTAAAGTTCTTGCAAACGCCTGCTACAATGGTTCTTCCGAAATGATTTCACAGCTTTCCAATGCCGTCGTGACATTTTTATTCAACATTATCCTGATGCGCCTTGCTGGAGCACCGGGCGTTGCCGCCATCACCATCATCCTGTATGGGCAGTTTTTATTTAATGCGTTCTACCTTGGTTTTTCAATTGGAATCAGCCCGATTGTCGGCTTCCAGTACGGTGCCCGCAACAAAACGGAGTTAAAAAAGGTTTATAAAATCTCCTTCCTGTTTGTTGCCGCTTCCTCCGTTGTTTTAGCGCTTGCCGCATACTTTTTGTCTACACCTGTCGTCACTGTTTTTACAACCGACCCGGTAACACTCTCGCTCAGTATCACAGGATTTCAGATTTTTGCCATTAACTTTCTGTTCAGCGGCTTTAACATCTGTTCCTCCGGTTTCTTTACCGCTCTCTCAAACGGCAAGATTTCGGCAATGATTTCCTTTAGCCGGACGTTTGTTTTTACCGTGCTCTCGCTCCTGATTCTGCCGCAGTTCTTCAAGTTAGGCGGCGTTTGGGCTGCCATTCCGGTAGCGGAATTCTGCACAATGCTTTTCTCCGGCGGGATGCACGTAAAATACTTTCACCGGACAGGCAAACAAAACTATTTTGTGTAAAAAACGCATATCTTTGCAAGGAGGGCATCTGGATTTCACATCCAGATGCCCTCTTTTTTACGCCAGGCGGCAATTTTTATTTCATATAAATTCCGGCAAGTTTCATGTTTTCGTCAAATGTGATTGTATACGTCACGGTTACATTTTCGTAAGAAGCTGCCACCTGTGTGATGACATAATGCACACCCTGCTGCTCTACTTCCTGCATATAAATCGTTCCAAGCTCTACCCGCGCACCCCAGTCGTCTCCAACCAGCTGCTTCGCAGCGTCCATATCCTCATCGTTTAAAACTCCCGCCATCTGCTCCGTGGCATTTTCGGCAAGCGTGTCATACGCTCCGTCATCCAACAGGTTTATGACCTCTTCTACCCTCGCTTCCACCTGCTCTTTCACAAAAGTGCTGCTCTCTGAAATGTCTGTTCCCTTTGGGAGCATCCAGTATAATAATGCGGTTGCAATCGCAAATAATCCGATGATTACAAGTATCGTGATGATTATCATTTTTGTGCTTTTAGCCTTCCGGCTGCGCTTTCTCTCTTTTGCCGAAAAAGATTCGTTAAATTCCTGCGCAAGCTCTTCGACGGTTCCCATCTGGGCAATCACTGCTTCCTCTGATTCACCAGCAGCCACTCTTTCTCTGATGTCCCCTAAGAGCTGTTTTCGGATTTCTTCCTTTTTGCTCTTACTGCACTGCATCTGCTTTACAATTTTATCTACATATGTCTCAGCCTTCATGCTTCCTCCTCCATAATCCGCACAATGCCCTCCGATATCCGGTTCCACAGCATCTCGATTTCGGCAAGCGTCTCCCTGCCCGCATCGGTAATGCTGTAGTATTTCCTCGGAACCTGCTTTCCGTCCGCCTCGCTCCACGCGCTGCTCACGAGCTTATCATCCTCAAGCCGGTACAGAATCGGATAGAGCGTTCCGTCCTTCAGCAAAAACGTGTCCTTACTTTTTTCACGCATCTCCTGAATAATCTGATATCCGTATTTCGGTTCCCGCTCAAGAAGTTTTAGAACCAGCATATCTAAAACTCCCTTTTTCATCTGACATTCATACTTTTCGTTCATGGGCATCCCTCTGTTACTTTGTTATACAAAGTATATAGTAAAAGATGGAGATTGTCAATCGGACTTTTTGTCTACAATTTTTTCTTAATCGGATGTCTGATGACCGTTTTCCACTTTTCCGGCGCAACTCTTTTTACATCCGACAGATAAATCTCATGATGCCGCCGCTCTCCATTAATATCATTGACGTATCCCTGTTCATCCAGATAACGCTCCATCAGCGCAACAGTCTCATGCTCTGAATCAAAAGGACCATGGTGCATTATCTGCACACACAGCCCCTCATCGATTGTCAAAAATTCTGCTTTCGAACAATCCAACTTTTTCTTTCTGCCCGCCGTCTCCACCGCCCATGCAAAATCTTTTTTCGTCACAAAATCCGGCAGACGAATGACGGAAATCCACCGAAATGCATCCTTGGGACTATTACCCACCAGTTCTGTTTTTTCCTGCCACCAGAAGCCCTCTAACGGCGGCACAACATACTCAAAGAATCCCTCTATCTGATAATCCGTCCTGTAACTCATTTTTAACGTGTAGGAGACAGCATATAAAACGCGGATTGCCTGCTGATATTCTCCACCTTCTGTGTTCGGATTTCCTCTCCCCCTCACCGCAACATAATTCATCTGCGGAACCCGCACAATTTTCGGCTTGTTTTTGGGCATATAAAATTCTTTCTCTTCTTTTTTATAATCAAATGCCATTTTCCGCACCTCCAAGAATTTCCCGCTGTTTTTTCTTGCTGAATCCGCCAAGCACCAGAAAATAGGATTTCTCCAGCAAATCCTTCAGCAGTTCATCCGGCACATTCCCATTCGGTTTTACGGAATTCCAGTGTGTTTTATTCATGTAATATCCGGGAATGATGTCCTCGTACTGCTGCCTTAAGAAATCTCCTTCTGCCGGCTCTAATTTCAGGGTTATGTAATAAGGCTTGTCCTCCTCGCCAAGGCATACCGCCGCAAACATTTTTCCTCCGACTGCATAGCGAATCCAGTTCCATTGTGGCGGCAGCTTCTCCACGCCCGTCTTTGCCATCAAAAATTCATCAATCCAGGGATATCTCATAAACTGCGCTGCGTTCCATATTTTACACTGGTCAAGGCGCACCCCCTCGTCTCCCTCCTGCTTGGCGTATGCAAATTCCTGCAATGTACTGCACGGAAACTCCCCACATTCGCCGCAATGCTCCAGTTTTTTTCCCTCGCAACAGCTTTTCACCGGGCAGCTTCCCCAGAACGGATTTTCTATATTGGTACATCCCCTGCATCCTGTTTCTTCCCGATAGCTGCATCTGCTGCATAAAATACCACATCTTGACTCTGCCATCTTTTCTCCTCTCAGTGCTTATCGCCGTACTTCTTTTCCATCAAAAAAATACTTTGTTTTAGTTCCCGCCTTATCTCTTCCGGCTCCAACAGCTCTGCCTTATCCCGAAACGACAACAGCCACGTTATCAGGTTCTCTTTATCCATGTAATCCGCACAAAACAACAGTTTTCCGTCTTCCTGCTCCTTAAAACAGCCGGTTCCAAATTCCTCTACCAGCCTCCACTTGCAGTCCGGCTCAAACAAAGCCTTCACTTTTATTCCACCGGGAAAAACCCGCTCATCGCTTAAATCCGGCATCGGCACCGGTCTGACTGCGAAAGCGTTGTCTGACATTTGAAGTTTGTCCATCCGGTTTAATTTAAAAAGCCGGAAATCCTCCCGTTTTTTACACCATCCCCATACATACCAGCTCGACCAGCGGAAGATGAGGTAGTACGGCTCGATACACCGAATAGTTTCTCCCTTGGGCGCATAGTAGTCAAATTCCAGCTCCCTGTGCCGTTCAATCGCCAGCCGTATCAGTTCTATTTTAGGCGCAAGAGAGTCTTTATACCAGGAGGATAAATCAATCAGAACCGACTGGTTTCCCACCATAAAATCAGAGGAACCCGCTTGGAGTTTTTCCATCAGTGCCCCGTAGCGGTTTGTGCCATTTACACTGTCTAAACTCCGAAGCCCTGCAAGGATGTCCTGCATTTCACTGCGTGTGAACAGCGTTTTGTCAATCTTATAGTTCTCCATAATGGAAATCCCGCCGTTTACTCCCTGCCTTGTCACAATCGGGATTCCCGCCTTGCACAAATCTTCAATGTCCCTGTTTATGGTGCGCCTGGAAACCTCAAACTGCTCTGCCAGATAAGGCGCTGTAACCGAAGCATTCTGCAATAGTATGGATAAAATTCCTAACTGCCTGTCTATTTTCATCGCTGCTCCTTTTACGATTTTTATGTTATCACAGTAAACACGACAACTGTGTGTCATGTTTGTATTATATATGGGGAATTGATGGAGCAAGGAGCAAACTTATAGCAGCCGCTCCTGTTCAATTGTCATTCCCGTCTGAAGGATTGCTTCTTTTAATTCTGCCAGCAATCCGGCATCTTTTTTCTCAAGCTTTTCTCTTGTGGAAGCCTTTAGCGGTATTCCAGCCCCTTTTTCGAGTGCCTCTTTAAAATCCTTTTCTCCCATCCGGTACGGCTTCAATTCCGGAAAAACTTTTTTCCGGATAAACTGGAAAATACTGATTCCGCCAAAATCCATATCTCCCCAATGGTAAAATTCACAGTTCTCCGGTGCAACCGCGCACAATTGTTTTAAAAAGCGCACCTCTTTGGGCGTAAAATATCCATGACAAAAAATATAAAACGTACCTTCCTCATAGGGCATGCTTTCATAGTTTGCCTTATTTTCAATGGTCATAATTTTTCTGCACCCTGACACCCCAACCGGTCTCGAATGTTCTAAGGTCTGCGTATTAAGCACGGTTCCGTAAATATTGTCCGTCGTGTCAATCACTTTTTCCTCGTCTAACTGATATTGCAATGCCCCTTTCCATTCAAGCGTCTGCGCATAGGATAAAATGCCATGAATTTTCAGAATCTCTAATCCCGAACTTTCCTTTTCATCCTCCTTCGCATCATCGTCTTCTACGTCATAATCCTCCATGCCGTCCTCATAGTACGGAGAATGATTCTTTAGAATCGTCACCATCTTCTTGCGATAATTCTTCTCAAAAAGTTTGGAGTCCTGCAACACTCTTGCACTGAATACGCGCTCCCAGACCGGCTCTTTTATTTTTGCAATTTCATTAATGCAGTGAAAACGCTGTTCGTCCTCTGCATCCGGAACCTTTTCCCCCGCAACCAATTTTTTCAAAATATCGTCATAATATTCACAAACCCACTTGTAATCCCTTGCACCTTCCCGCCAGCGCTCCACCATGGAAATTAATTTTATCTGATGTTCCCTGGTATCTTCCCGCTTTTCAAGTTTACATAATTCTGGAATCACACTGATTTCATAATCGATTCTTCTAATCTCCGTATTTACCTGCCCACGTTCAACTACAAATCTGCCGTCCCGTCCTGCCTTGGTATTTTTCTCCAAAAAGCATGCCTGTTCCATCAGGTTGTTCCGTCCCCCAACCGCCTCCATCAGCTCTGTTATTTTCTTCAGATGCTTCCACCCGCCAAGTGTTCCCGCGCGGTATTTGTCTGTGTCGGTTTTATCAATGATATATTCCGCTAGTGTTTTTATTTTCTGCTGCTTTGTTTTCCCCATAGTGATTCCTTTTCCATAAGCAATATTTTTCTATCAGTTTGGGCTGTATCAAAGGATACGTCCAGTTCTCCGGCAGTTCATCCATAAGCATAACCTTTTCTATCTCACTATGCAGTTCTTTCTCAAATTCCGTTATCTCTGCAAAACAAAGTAATCCAAATGATTCCTCGCCTGTATCATTTACCCTGGTCTTTCCTGTTACGGAATATACGCATATCGGTTTCATCTCGAAGCTGATTGCTCCCGTTTCTTCCCGCAGCTCTCTTTTCGCTGTTTCGAGAATACTTTCTCCCTCTTCCCTACGTCCGCCCGGCACTTCATAGGTATCTCTTTCTTTATGCTTGCAAATCACCCATTTTCCTTTGCTCTGTGAAATAATTACCGCAAATTTCAACAATGAATCATCCACTGTATCATAAAATTTTACTTCTAACATAGTATTTTCCCCCTGACTAAATCTGTTTTGAAATAAAATGTACGGTTTCCTTCTTTGGTTCAAGGATGTATGGAATGAGTTCTAATGGATATACTTTCGCGCCTTTCCTCAATTCCTCCAATGGAACCCAGCAGAAATCCAAATCGATTCTCTCGTTATCCAGCTCATCATATCCATGAGCCTTCCTCCTAATTATGTTCCATCGTGTTTACCGTGCAGGTTCACCTTTCCCCTTCCCACTCCGCCATAAACTCGGCAAGGAACTCTTCCATTACAGCCTGTCTGTGCTCTGCCAATTTCTTTCCCATAGCCGTATTCATCATATCCTTCAACAACAGCAGTTTTTCATAAAAATGATTGATGCTCGTCGTATTCTGATTTTTCTGATACTCCTCTTTTCCCATCCCCATCTGAGGGCTTATATCCGGGTCATAGAGCGTTCTTCCCCTGCTGCCACCATATGCAAATGTCCTGGCAATTCCAATTGCTCCCATCGCATCCAGCCTGTCCGCGTCCTGCACGCATTTTCCCTCAATAGTACTGGGTACAACGGAATCGGTTCCTGCAAACGAAACTTCCTTTATGATTTTACACACTGCCTCCATCACTTTCGCATCCACCTTATTTGCCGCCATAAAATCAACTGCATTCTTTTTCGTATCATGTGTCTCCGTGGAAAGTTTACTATCATCTACATCATGCAGCAACGCCGCCAATTGCACAATATTCACATCTGCATTTTCCTGTTTCGCAATCTCGACAGCTAATTTATATACTCTGACGGTATGATAATAGTCATGTCCACTGCTGTCACCTGAAAACAATTCCTTTATATACTCCAATGCGTTTTCTATCATTTTTTCCAATCCCCAATATATACTTTATTCACAGCCAAGCAAATAGCAGATTATTGCCTGCTGGACTTCTAATAAAGATTTCTTAAACTCATATCCCACAAAATAGTTGCTACCAATTGCATCCGCCGACACTTCTTCTCCTCTGAAAAACGGCGGGCATGGATTCAGACAAACATCCTCATTCGCCAGTTTTAACCGCTCCAATGTAATCTGATAATCTTCAAAATCGCCTCTCGCTGAGGAAGGAATGGAATCCGTACAAATAATATCTTTCGCTGTGACAGCCTGATTTATATCATAACATACATGAGCACTCTCTATTTCATATCCTTTGGGGCAGCATTGCGTAAACTCAAATCCAAACACTTCCGATGCCTCTTTCCACGTATTTCCGATATTCCCCTTTGCCCCCATAAATAGATATTTCTTTTCATAAAAATTCGCATATTTCTTTGATAGTGCATATAAATCCGCCAGTACTTCACATGGATGATTTACAGATGTCATTGCATTGACAATCGGAATCTGCGAATACCCCGCCATATCCTCCATCAAGGATAAATCCTTGTGACGAACAATCACCATATCCGCCCAATTTTCAAGATATCCTATCACATCCCTGATGTCCTCTTTTTTATCAAGAGCTTCAGGCGGAAATAAAATTGTGTTTCCACCTAATATTTTGATTCCTTTTTCAAAAGAAACCCTTGTTCTAATGCTACTTTCCGGGAAAAATAAAACAATCGTTTTACCTTTTAATAAATCACATTCTCCACTGCCGGATTTTAGTTTGTCTGCCAATTCAAATATGTGCATCATTTCCTGTTTTGAAAAATCATTGAAATGTAAATAATGTTTCATTGTTCTGCCTCCCGTAAAAAGCTATTTCTATTATTATATATCATTTTATTGTCATATCAACAGAAAAAGCCCAAACCGCATAAACATGCGGCTTGAGGCTTTGATGTTATTATTTACTCAAACTCTTGGGCGGAGAGATTTATCTGGCTATTTTCTAGTACACATTTGTGTGTTTTATTCTTCATATTCATCCTGGTTTGTATTTTTGTGTACCTCGTCTAAAATTATTAGAGCCAAAATGGAGCAATCAATCTTCACCTCTAACTATTTAATAGCCAACCCCAATATTGCATTTTTAAACCTCAACTTACTCCTGTCTCACATTAATAATACTAAAAATCCTTTCCTTGACAAAATCAAGTGTTTTTATATCAAAAAAAGACGCTAAAAAATAAATAAAATCATCCTCTTTAAACGTCACCTTCGCCTTTTCTCTCAAATAATTTGATAAACTAGCTAATAGATACTTCCCACACACCAGTTTTGTAGTATCTCCCGATAAAATTGTTTCAAATTTCCTTTTATACAAATCGTACTTAACATCATAATCAGGGATTCTACTCCTCAACCGATTAATATATTCTTCTACTTTATCAATGTTTACATAACCATTTTTATAAAAAAAAGTATGTGGAGAAATTCCTACATTTTTCTCTTCTGGAAATACTTCCTGTGCTATCATATAATTTATGAATAATTCTTTCATTGCATCATAAATCATATTTTCCCACCCAAAGTATTCTATTTTCTCCGAAACATTTTTTTGAGTTGTTTTCATTTTACCAGCCATATACTTTAGAACTGCTTTTTCTTCAATGTAATAACTTTCAATATTATATCTTTCTAGATATATGTAATTTGGACTACTTATCATTTCCTTTCCCATTACCAAATCAAAATCTCCATCAACTAAATAGATAGCTGGCTTTCCATCATATTCTTTACCATATTCTTGAAACGCTTTCTCAACACCTTTTTTACCTTTCATTGGGTAAATTTTATTTATCTCAACTTTATAATTAAACATTCTTTGAAAAATATTTTCATAAATAAATTCCTTATATTCATCTTCGACAAAAATATTAATATCATTATAATCAGAATAAAATAATACACGATTTAACAAAGCCGATTCCGAATAAAAAAGACCATCTTCCATCTTGCGTACTCTCCATTTCATTATTTTAATCTGACCGCATTTTTTCTATATTCTCCTATCAACTCTGGAGAATGTGTGGCGAATATTAATTGTATATTCTTATTTGTTTTTAAAATAGATGGTACAAATTTATTCTGCCATTCAAGGTGCAATGATGCCTCTGGCTCATCAACAATAAAAATTCCCGTTCCTTTACCTCTTAATCCAAAAATCATGCTTGCAAATGTAATAATAATCTGTTTTTCCCCTGATGATAAATCCGAAAGTTTAAGTCTTCCATTTACTGTATCAAAATATATCTGACCCTCGCTATTTATCATATATCATAACCTTTTTATGTGTTCCACTACTCAAAAAGAAATCATTTATGACCTCCAAAAATAGTTCTCTTGGTTTCCTAATTTTATCTTTTATTTTTTCATTTTCTTTAGCAAGTTCTGCAATATTTTGTATTTTTTTAAACTGTGCATATTGCCAAGCTAAATCAATTCTTATACCCGAATTTTCGTCCTCTCTACTTTTTTGTTTAACATAATCATCATAAGCATTTTTAAAATCCTTAAAAAATACTTCTATATCATTTTTAAGTTTCTCGTACACACCTATATCCTTTAATGTCTTTATATAAGCCTCCCATATTAATCTTAGTTTTTCTCTTGTTAACTCGCTTTTTCTTACATTTTC
>CATZIT010000015.1:0-82384 GCA_958420225.1 uncultured Roseburia sp.
TTTTTGGTGATTTCTGTTAATTTGTACTTGACAAGAGGTCATTACATATCAGTTAAAGAAAAGAACAAAGATTCGAAATACAAGGGGAGATTAATGGACTTGTAAATTGATATTATAGAGTCATCCTAAGAGAGGCGAAGCGGAAAGCCTTCTGGAATGGCTCTTTTAATTTAATTGTAACCGACAAAAGTAGTGCATTGGAGATGTTCTTTTCATTGACGGGGATATTGTTCGTTTATGGGAGTATCTTTTAAACTACTAGTTCAATGACAGATTGTTTTCAGTACGTTAAGCTGATATCGGAAGGAAAGAGTAGAAGCGAAGGCGATGATAATGAAAAATTTTTGGGAAATAAGTAGTTTTTCACCATTTACAAAATTATATGCATATGTTGACCATAATTCTTATTTAGCAGATTCAATATTTGATCAGAATAAGGTGTCTATGAAATTTAAAAAAGAGATGACAAAAAGGGATTCACAATTTTGCATCATATTTTGTAAAGTGCCGAAGAGAGACATAGAGAGATTTGAGGAATCACTTGCAAAACTTAAAGATAAGATGATATTACTAGGATATAATGAGTATGACTGTGTATGTGACGAAATTGGTAAATTAATAGAAGGGAGAAGGAAAGTGAAATGAAACAGTATGTGAAAATCGGCATTGAATTCAAAGATGAGTTTGATGTCGATTTTTGTATATTTATGAAATTCCTTGAAACTAGTCGGATAAAAGACTACAATAATGGTAAGTTGCAAATTTTTATGAAAACTAATGCGTGGGAGATTTGACAACAGCAGAATTTGCAGGAAAATGGATCTACGAAAGGCAAACCATGGCTGATTTGATAATTGATAGAAAATACTATAATACGCTGGATATAGAGGGATTTTCCAAGATGATGAATTCCCCTTCATATTGCTATAAATTTTATTGGCTTGAGGCAATTGTGCAGCTGATATCTGCGAATAAGACAGAAGCTACCTACGATGAAATAATCAACAAGATGATTTCAAATGCCTGGTATCCGGTTCTTGAGTATCACATTCATTTAAGTGGAATCTATGGGGATGGAATTATTAAGGACAATCTTGAAAAGGCAGTATTGCGATTGGAGAAATTAAGTCAGCTTCCCAATAATGCAGATGAAATTCAGATTATCAATAAGTTACATGAGCTTTCGGAGGATAAAGAACTTAGCGCTTACAAAAAAGAGCTTACAAAGAATGTTCCATACAAATCTCTGTCAGGATTCGCAAATCGGGGAACGGAGAAAATTAATCTGGATAGTAGTGCCGGAAGAATGATGGCATATTACAACAGATTAAGCCAGTCAGAAATCTTATTGCCGTATACGTTTAATGATGAAAAAGGGTTGAAAAGGGTTCTTACCTTTCATGATAGCTGGGTTCAGATGATTCGGGATAATACCGTTAATATTCTCGGCTGGATTCAGTTTGAAAAGATTAAGTGGTTGCAGAATAATAATCCGGAAGTCCCGGGACTGGTATATAAACTTGCTCCCGCAGATGAAAAAATGCGTAAGCTGCTCAATGCAAGAAAGCTGTGGGACGCTGTCATGGAAGTGGCACCCATAAAAGATGTATTTAAGGGTGAGCCAATCGATACAGAAAAATATGAACTGGACCATTTTATTCCATGGTCATTTGTCATGAATGATGAACTCTGGAATCTTATGCCGATGGATTCCTCATGGAATTCTAAGAAAAGTAATAAGCTGCCAAAATGGGAGTCGTTTTTTGATAAATTTGCAGATAATCAGCTTATTTTATATGAGCAGCTGTATGAAAAGCCCGGAATTCATAAATTATATGAAGCTTGCTACAGGGATAATTTGCATTCGATTTGGGCAAATCAGGAGCTTTACCGAAAAGGAAATTCAAGAGAAGAATTTTATACAATTTTGAATAAAAATATGCGTCCGGTATATGATTCGGCAAGAAGACAAGGCTACGAGATTTGGAATCTTGGATAGGGGGATTTGATGAAGGTATATAACAAGTTAGTGCGGGATAAAATTCCAGAGATTATTGAGGCAGACGGGAAAACCTGTAAAACACATATTTTGTCAGATGATGAGTATCTCGCTGCACTTGAGGCAAAGTTAAATGAAGAGGTGGCAGAGTATCAGATTGATAAGAATCTGGAAGAAATGGCAGATGTGCTTGAAGTTTTACGGGCTATTTGTGTTGCAAGAGGGTATTCGTTAGAAGAACTGGAAGCGCTGAGGGCAAAGAAGGCGGGCGAAAGAGGCGGATTTGCGGAGAAGATTTTTTTAGAATTTGTGGAAAAGAAATAACGGGGTGGAACAAATGAGCAATATTGATGAAATACGATTAGGGTTTGAAACAGCATATATTGATGGTTCCGTTGTTTCGAGTAATGTATATCGACCACAGTTTGTATCAAATAATCATAAAGAAGGCAAAAAAGTGCTCTCATCCATTGAGGATGAACTTTTGGTATGTGATGGATTTCAAATAAGTGTAGCATTCATTACAATGAGTGGAATTACGCCACTTCTTCAGACATTGAAGGAACTGGAAAAAAGAAATATCAAGGGTGAAATTCTAACTACAAACTATCTGAATTTCAGTGAGCCAAGGGCTTTGAAAAAACTCAATGAACTTTCAAATATCACGCTTAAAATGTATGATGTCGAAAGTGCCGATGAAGGATTCCATACAAAAGGATACATTTTCAGAAAAGATGAAATTTACCGTATTATTATCGGTAGTTCCAATATTACGAGTGCAGCCCTCACGAGTAACCGTGAATGGAATACAAAACTGATTTCAACGGAACAAGGTGAAGTAGCAAAGGAGATCGTTGCGGAGTTCCATGAATTATGGAACTCGAGCTATGCATTGTCTTTTGATGAGTTCTATGAGAATTATAGTGAACGCTATAAAATCATAAAACATCAAAGGGAAGTTGCAAAACAGGAAGAAATTACTTCCATTGAAAAGTATAAGCTGCAGCCAAACAGTATGCAGGTTGGATTTATTACGAATTTGAAGAAGATATTAGATGCAGGAGAAGATAGAGCATTGTTAATTTCTGCTACTGGTACTGGAAAGACTTATGCATCTGCTTTTGCAATGAGAGAATTGGGCTTTAAGAGGGTTCTGTTCTTGGTCCATCGAGGACAATTAGCAAGACAGACGAAGAAGTCCTATGGAAAAGTGTTTGCAAAGTCAGTTTCTATGGGTTTAGTAGGAGCTGGATATCATGAATATGATGCGGACTATGTTTTTGCGACAGTTCAGACATTAAATCGTGATGAACATTTGCTTCAGTATGAGAAAGATACATTTGATTGCATTATTTTGGATGAAGCGCACCATGTTCCAGCGGATACATATCAAAAAGTGATGAAACATTTTACACCAAAGCTTTGGCTTGGAATGACAGCAACTCCAGATAAGCGTGATGATAATGTGGAAGGTAGAAATGTCTATGAACTTTTCAATTATCAGATTGCTTATGAAATTCGATTGCAGCAGGCAATGGAAGAAAATCTTCTCTGTCCATTCCATTATTTTGGAATCACCGATTTAGCAATTATTGGAGATAATGAGGAAACAAGTCGAGATTTTTCAACGCTTACGAGTGATGAGAGAGTAAAACATATCATTCATCAGGCTGATTATTACGGATATAGTGGAGATAAGGTAAAAGGACTGATTTTCTGTAGCAGTATCAAAGAAACAGAGGAATTATCTGCAAAATTTAATCAGATGATGAACCCTTCAACAGGGCAGAAATTTCGTACAATTGCTTTAAATGGAAGTGCTTCTGAACAGGAGAGACAGAATGCATTTGAGAGACTTGCAATGAATGAGGAAGAAGCAACAGAAGATAATCAGCCGTTAGATTACATATTTTCGGTTGAAATCTTAAATGAAGGTGTTGATATCGTTGAAGTAAATCAAGTTATTATGCTTAGACCAACACAGTCACCAATTGTTTTTATTCAGCAGCTTGGACGAGGACTTAGAAAAGCAAATGGAAAAGAATATGTGGTGATTCTTGATTTTATTGGAAACTACAACAATAATTTTATGATTCCAATTGCATTATCTGGAGACAGAACTTACAATAAAGACAATATTCGTAGATATATTATGGAGGGTGGAAGGGTTATTCCCGGAGCATCTACAGTACATTTTGATGAGATTAGTAGAAAGAGAATCTTTGCATCAGTAGATAATGCAAACTTTAGTGATATTAAACTCATCCGGGAAAATTACACAAATCTAAAGAATAAACTTGGCAGAATCCCTAGATTACGTGATTTTGATAATTATGGAGAGATGGATGTTATCAGAATCTTTGATAATAATAGCCTCGGATCGTATTACAAGTTCTTAGTGAAATATGAGAAAGGATATAAGGTTCGTTTATCCCAGGATGAGGAAAAAGTAATTGAATTTGTGTCGAAAAAATTAGCAAATGGAAAACGGATTCAGGAACTTCAGATGTTGAAGAGAATGCTTGCATATGCTCGTGGTTTGTCAAAACTTGGTTTATTTGCAGGCCTGTCAGAGGATATGAAGGGGTATGGAAAAGATATTAGCCAGGAGCAGAAGAAAAACATTGTAAATGTTATGACAAATGAATTCCCTGCAGGGGCAAGCAAGAAGACATATTCTCAGTGCATATTTATTGAGGAGGAAGGAACTGATTACAAGCCGACGAAGTCATTTATGCAGATGATGTCTAATGATGAGTTCAACGAAATACTTGAAGAACTTGTAGAATTTGGTATTAGTCGGTATGAAAGGGATTATAAAAATACGTATGACCAGACAGACTTGGTTTTATATCAGAAATATACCTATGAGGATGTCTGTCGTCTTTTGAACTGGGAACAAAATGAGGTGCCATTAAATATTGGTGGTTATAAGTATGACAAGCAGACGAAAACATTTCCTGTATTTATCAATTATGACAAGGCAGAAGATATTAGCGATACCACAAAGTACGAAGATCATTTTGTGCCGGGATTTAGAGATCGTTTGATTGCAATTTCCAAGTCTGGAAGGAGCCTACAGTCAGAAGATGTGCAGAACTTTCTTAAAGCAAAAGAACGTGGGATTCAAGTGGAACTTTTTGTGCGCAAAAACAAAGATGACAAGATTTCGAAAGAATTCTATTATCTTGGGCATATGACGGCAAGTGGAAATACCAAAGAATTTACAATGCCAAATACAGAAAAATCTGCTGTTGAAATAGAATGGATTCTTGATGTACCGGTGCGGGAAGATATCTATGAGTATATTGTAAATTCTTAATCGGAGGAGTATATGAAAATAGTAAGAGTAGTTGCAGCAGTAATAAAGGCTGTTAATGAGAGTGGTGAAACAATCATTTTTGCAACTCAGCGTGGATATGGTGATTTCAAAGGTGGTTGGGAGTTTCCTGGAGGAAAAATCGAAGCAGGGGAAACACCACAGGAAGCTTTAAAGCGTGAAATCATGGAGGAACTTGATACTGAAATATCAGTTGGAGAACGAATTGATACGATTGAGTATGATTATCCGGAGTTTCATTTGTCGATGGATTGCTTTTGGTGCGAGATTGTAAGTGGAAATCTTGTGTTGAAGGAACATGAGGCGGCGAAATGGCTCAATAAAGAATCGCTTTATAGTGTGGAATGGCTCCCGGCAGATGCCTCATTGATTCAGAAAATAGGTATGAATATGATGAATCATTCCAAACCAAACGGGCTCCAATTATCATTTGAAATAGATGATGTCATGAACTACGCAATGCAGCAGCATGGAGTTGAAATAGTTCGTGAGGTAGTGCTTAAAAATACAACAGATAAAGATATCGACAATTTGTTAATCAGAGTGACTTCAGATACGAATCTGGTTGCTCCATTTGAAGTTGGCGTGGAAAAAGTCAGAGCGGGTGGAGAAGTATGCTTGAAGAACCTAAAAGTCAGGGTAAATGGGGATTATCTTGTAACACTGACGGAAAGAATTACATGCTTAATAAAAGTTGCGGTTTATTTTGAAAACGAGGTTCTTATTTCTGAGGAGAAAGAAATTGTTGCATTGGCATTTGATCAGTGGCCGGGATTAAAGTATTGCTGAAACCGCAAAGGATACTGGTTTAATGCCAGAAATAAAGTGGTGAATTGGGCATTAAGTAAAGAAAGACTGATAAACTGGGGCTTCTATGATTTAGCCACAGCCTATCAGTTTATGCACGGCAACTATTGAAAGCGCCGTATACCGAACGGTACGTACGGTGCTGTGAGAGGACGGCGGTTAATCACCGCCTTCTACTCGATTATATTGGGGAGTTTGGGGGTGCAGTATGCCGAAGTCATCAAATCAGAAATTAAAACTTATTTATCTTATGAAAATCCTGCTTGAGAGAACGGATGAAACGCATAGTATTACGATGCCGGAGATAATCGATGCGCTTGCAGCGTATGATATAGGTGCAGAACGCAAGAGTTTATATAATGATATTGAAAGCCTCAGGCTATATGGACTGGATATCATAGGGACACAGGAAGATAGAACCTATTCCTATCATATCGGAAACAGACAATTTGAACTCGCAGAACTGAAGCTGTTGGTTGATTCCGTCCAGTCGGCAAAATTTATCACGGCAAAGAAGTCTAATGAATTGATAAAGAAGATAGAAGGACTTGCAAGTAAATATGAAGCGTCACAGTTACACAGGCAGGTATTTGTGGCTGGGCGGGTAAAGACGATGAATGAAAGCATTTATTACAATGTTGACAGGATTCACACGGCGATAGCGGAAAATTCGAGGATCACATTCCAGTATTTTCAATGGAATGTGGATAAAAAGATGGAACTCAGGCATGGTGGTGCACTCTATGAGGTCAGTCCCTGGTCTTTGTCATGGGACGATGAGAATTACTATTTAATTGCTTACGATAGCTCGGAGAAAATGATCAAGCACTTCCGGGTGGATAAGATGCTCCGTATTAAATCGAATGGCAAGGGAAGAGAAGGAAAACTGGAATTTAATAGACACCACTGATACAATTTTCTTCAAGATGTTCTTAGAAAATAAGCCGGCTGCCACAATATCTTTCACGGATATTGTACAACTTATGGGTGGTGGCACTCCTAAGACAGATGAAAATAGTTTTTGGAACGGTAATATTCTTTTCTTTACTCCTAAAGATATTTCACGTTCACCATTTTGTATTAGTACCGAAAAGCATTTGACCAATGAAGGGTTAAACAACTGCTCAAGTCGATTATATCCACCATATACAACGTTTGTTACCTGTCGTGGAACTGTCGGTAATTTAGCTTTAGCTGGTGTATCTATGGCTATGAATCAATCGTGTTATGCTTTGAAGGGAAAGAATGACTTTCCAGCCTTATTCGTATTCTCTTTTACTCGATATGCAATAGCAACGATGAAGAAAAAAGCATCGGGAGCTGTTTTTAGTGCATTGGTAACACGAGATTTTGAAATGGAAAAAGTATTTGAACCTAATTTGAAAGACGCAATTCTATTTGAAAAACGTGTCGAACCTTTTTTTGCCCAAATTCTTGCAAATACCAATGAAATACAACAGCTTCTTGACTTACAAAATGCTTTATTAACTCAGTTATCAAGCCGCTAAATTATCATTTACAAGGAGGAACCTATGTCATTAGCAGATATAATTCAGATTATAATCGGAGTATTGTCACTGGTGGCAACAATAGCAGTTTCTTTTTTGATTTATTGGTTGCAATCACGACATGAGAAGGAAATACAGAAATTGCAATGCGAAAAGGAACGTATAGCATTGCAAGAAAAAGCTCGACTTTTTCTAATTGATAATCAAGAGGAAAGAGATTATTTGCCGTGGTGTATTATAGCAGCTAATCTATATCCGCTTGAAAAGCATACAAGGAAAATTTATTCGGAATACTGCCGGTGTTCTGAAGAATTACAAAATGAGATATTAAATCAAGCCGGATATAAGATTAAACAATTTACAGGAAAGTATTGGTTACAGGGATGTATAGATAAACTTCAGCAAGATATAGAAAAATATAATTTGGGAAAGGATTATTTGTATGATGGAGCAAAATATTTTCATCGAAGCTATGATAGATACCGAGAATTAGAATGGAACGGCACTCCTAATATCTTTGAACCTATAAACAAAAAAAATCGTCTGATGATGATTTTGAATGTGGCTCAAATATCTATTGGAGAGTATATTGATGAATATTTCTATTATTTCGTAGATAGAAAAATGGATTTTGATAAGGAAACACCTATACCTCCGATTGATTATGTATGGGAATATCAAAGTCTTGCACACACAAGAGAAGAAACCGTTTGTATGTGGATGATGGAACTTGTTGAGAATATAGCAATAATTATAAATAATAAGTTTGGCGAAGATGTTGATTGTCAGTTTTTCTTAGAGTATACCGATGCACAAGCAGAAACTTATGAAGATAAATATTATGAAACAGTACAAGCACTTTATAATGCCTATTATACAAGTGTAGTTGCATTATAATTTGATGCAGAATACCAAAGGAGTGAACGCAATGGCAAATTTTAATGAACACGCATTGGAAATGTCAATAATGGAGTTGTTCAAAGACGAGGGGTACACCTATGTCAGCGGCGACCAGATACATAGAGAAAGGACAGAGGTTTTGCTTACGGACGACCTGAAGCAATACCTCTATAATCGCTATGCGAAAGATGGTATCACACCGAGTGAGGTGGATAGTGTCATTCTAATGCTGCGTAATATTTCCGGTACGATTTATGAAGCAAACAAAGCTGTATTTAAGTTGCTCTGCGATGGATTTATTCTTAACCGTGAGGATAGAACGCAGAAAGACCTCTATATTGAACTTATTGATTTCGACACTCCCGAAAACAATCTATTCAAAGTGGTTAATCAGTTTGAAATTGAAGGCGTAAATAATCAGTTGCGTATTCCTGATGGCATTGTGTTCGTAAATGGTATTCCTGTTGTTGTTCTTGAATTTAAGAGTGCGGTACAAGAGAATACGACCATAATGGACGCATATAAGCAGCTTACAATCCGTTACCGTAGAGATATTCCGGAGATTTTCAAATACAATGCGTTTGTTGTTATCAGTGACGGAGCAAATAATAAATATGGTTCTTTCTTCAGCCCGTATGATTTCTTCTATGCGTGGAGAAAGATAAACTCAGACGATAAAGAACTGGACGGTATCAATTCTCTTGTAACAATGATAAAGGGACTTTTCCGAAAAGACCGTTTGCTTGAAGTTATCAAAGATTTTATTTATTTTCCGGATAACTCAGATAAGGATTTGAAGATAGTGTGCCGTTATCCACAGTTCTTTGCGGCAAATAAATTGTATGAGAATATCAAGGCTCATCTTCGCCCTGAAGGAGATGGTAAAGGTGGTACATACTTCGGAGCAACAGGGTGCGGCAAGAGTTATACAATGCTTTTCCTTACCCGTATGCTGATGAAAAGCAAATACTTTTCTTCCCCGACTATTCTCATTATTACAGACAGAACAGACCTTGATGACCAGCTTTCCAAACAGTTTGTAGGTTCAAAGAAATATATCGGAGATGAAACTGTTGTAAGTATTGAGTCCCGTGAGAAACTTCGTGAGGAGCTTCAAGGACGAGAGAGTGGCGGTGTTTATCTGACTACCATTCAGAAATTTACAGAGGATTTGCAGCTTCTTACAGACAGAACGAACGTTATTTGTATTTCTGATGAAGCACACAGAAGCCAAATCAATCTCGACCAAAAGGTTAAGATTACAGAGTCAGGTGTTCAGAAAACCTATGGCTTTGCAAAGTATCTGCACGACTCTTTACCAAATGCAACTTATGTTGGATTTACCGGAACTCCGGTTGATGGAACAATCGAAGTCTTTGGTGGTGTTGTAGACGCATATACAATGACGGAAGCTGTTAAGGACGGTATTACAGTTAATCTTGTTTACGATGGTCGTGCAGCTAAGGTTATGCTTAATCAGGACAAGGTAAGACAGATTGAAGAATATTATGCACAGTGTGAGCTTGAGGGAGCAAATGAACATCAAGTAGAAGAAAGTCAGAAAGCAGTTGCTAAAATGGAAGTTATTATTGGCGACCCTGATAGACTTCGTGCTGTTGCGGAGGATTTTATCAAGCATTATGAAACCCGTGTGGCAGAAGGTGCAACCGTAGCAGGCAAAGCAATGTTTGTATGTTCCAACCGAAATATAGCATACGATTTCTATAAAATAGTAAAGAAACTCAGACCGGAATGGACAGAAAAGAAGATTTGTGATGACGGGGTTGTTCTGAGTGAAAAAGATAAAAAAGAGTTGAAGCCAATGGAAAAAATTAAGTTGGTTATGACTCGTAATAAAGATGATGAAAAAGACCTCTTTGATATGCTTGGCACAAAAGAGGATAGGAAAGAATTTGACCGTCAGTTCAAAAATCCGAAGTCAAACTTTAGGATTGCCATTGTTGTAGATATGTGGCTGACTGGTTTTGATGTGCCGGAGCTTGATACGATTTACATTGATAAGCCTATTCAGCAGCATACCCTTATTCAGACGATTTCCCGTGTAAATCGTGTATGCGAGGGCAAGGATAAAGGCTTGATTGTTGACTACATAGGTATCAAAAAAAACATGAACACTGCCCTCAAGAAATATACGAATTTTGAGAGCGAAGAATTTGAAGGTGTGGAGCAGTCTATCACGATTGTAAAAGACCAGTTAGAAGTTCTTGGTCAGATGTTCCATAACTTTAACAGCAGTGATTTCTTCAATGGTTCGCCTACCGAACAGCTTGCCTGCCTGAATCGTGCGGTTGAGTATGTGCAGTTGTCCGAAGAACTGGAAAGAAGATTTATGGCAGCAGTCAAGAGAATGAAACAGGCATTTAATCTTTGCAGCTCAAGTGAGAAATTCTCTGATGAAGATAAGGATTATATCCATTTTTATTGTGCTGTCCGTTCTATCCTTTTCAAATTGACAAAAGGCGATGCACCAGATATTGAGCAGATGAATGCTCGTGTCCGCAAAATGCTTGAGGGTGCAATTCAGTCTGATGGCATTGAGGAATTATTTGAAACCGGAAAGCATATATCGGTGGATATTTTCAGCGATGAGTATATGGATAAGATAAATGCTATTCAGTTGCCGAATACGAAAATCAAGATACTTCAAAGGCTTCTTTCTCAGGCAATCGACGAATTTAAGAAGGTCAATAAGATTATGGGCGTGGAATTTGCAGACAGACTTAAAAAGGTTGTGGATGAGTACAATAGCCGTCGGCGTGATGAAGCGTATGCCAACGAAGTTCTTGATGATGTTGCGGAGCAACTTGCACAGTTATTGTCCGAACTGAAAACAGAAAAGGATTCCTTCAAGAATATGGGTATAGATTATGAGGAAAAGGCTTTCTTTGATATTTTGAAAGTAGTTGCCAAGAAATATGAGTTTGAGTATCCTGACGATAAAATGATTGAACTTTCCAAGAGGATAAAGTTGATTGTTGATGATAAATCACGTTATACGGATTGGTCAGCCCGTGATGATATTAAAGCAAATCTGCAAGTTGATTTAATACTGTTACTTGATGAGTTCGGCTATCCACCAGTAACCATTGATGATGTTTATAAAGAAGTTCTTGAGCAGGCAGAAAATTTCAAGAAATATGCAAAATAGTTTTAGGGGTGTTTTAGAAAATTCATATTTGGAGAGGGGACAATAGCGAAGGGAGAAAATGAGTTATGGTGCCAGCTTTATCAATTGTATTGATTATCACAAATATGTTGTTAGGGATTATCATTCCAGTAGGATTAGTAGTGTTTTTTAGAAAGAAATATCAGGCATCTGCCAAAAGTTTCTTTGTTGGGTGTGCAGTAATGCTTTTGTTTGCATTGGTGTTAGAACAGATGGTACATATGGTAGTGCTTGGCTCTGCCGTTGGAACAGCGATACGGCGCAACATATGGGCATATGCGCTCTATGGAGCGCTTATGGCGGGACTGTTTGAGGAAACCGGGCGATTCCTTGCGATGCGCTATGTGCTTAAGAAAGAGCATGGAAATGCACATAATGCACTTATGTATGGTGCCGGACACGGTGGATTTGAGATGTTTGTGATACTATCCATGGGAATGGTAAACAATCTTATTTATGCGCTGATGATTAATATGGGACAGACACAGACTTTGCTTGCATCGTTAGATGAAGTGTCGAAAAACACGTTGCAGACAGCGTTTGATACCCTGATACAGACACCGTCCTGGCAATTTGCCTTGAGTCCGGTGGAAAGAATTGCTGCGATTACGGCGCAGATTGGCTTGTCTGTAATTGTATGGTTCGCTGCTGAGGGAGAAAAAAGCCGGATGTCACTCTGGTTTTTGGCAATTGCGTTGCACGCGTTACTGGATGGCGTTGCTGTTGTGGCATCCCGAAGCGGTATGTCGCTGATTGCAGTCGAGGCGCTTGTATGGGTGATGACGGTTGGCATTGTGTTTGTTGCGGTTAATATCTGGAAAAAGATGGGAGAATAGGGATGCAGTTTGGAATGCCAACTTTAATAGAAAACAGAACACTTGCGGATAATATAAAACTCTGCCGGGCGCTTGGATTAAACTTTATAGAGCTTAATATGAACTTTCCAGAGTATCAGATAGACAAATTGGAATGTTGGGAAAATTTTTATGATGCCGCGGCAAAAGCAGAACTTTTTTACACAATTCATTTGGACGAAAATTTAAATATAGCGGATTTTAATCCGCTTGTCCGGGATGCCTATCTGGAAACTGTGTGTAAGACAATTGAAGTGGCAAAGCATTTTGTGCCGCTGAAAAATGCTTATGGAGATTCAACCCAGCCACTTACGATTAATATGCACATGAACCATGGAATTTACATTACACTTCCGGAGCGAAAAGTGCAGATGTATGACAGGGATTTTGACATATACATGGAATACTTCAAAACGTTCAGAGAAAAATGTGAACAGTGTATCGGAGAGGACGACATTAAAATTGTAATTGAAAATACCGATGGATTCCGTTCATATGAAAAGAAAGCCATTGAGTACCTTCTGGAAAGTCCGCAGTTTGGACTGACCTGGGATATAGGACATTCAAAGGCAACAAAAGAACAGGATGTTCCGTTTCTTCTGGAGCACGAAACGGCGATAAAGCATTTTCACATTCATGATGGGTCGGAAAACCCACCGAGAAACCATTTGGCATTAGGGGATGGAGAGATTGATTTGAGAAATCGATTAAATCTTGCGGGGAAATGTAATGCGAGATGTGTCCTTGAGACAAAGACAATCGAATCGCTGAGGCAGTCGGTTGATTGGCTTAGGAGCAGAAAATTAGGTTGATTATTTCCCACAATCTGTATATACTGAATCTACAGGTAAAGTTTCCCCATCGGCTGGTGTCGGTGGGGATTTTCATAAAATATTGTGTGATTCAGGAGGAACAGAAAATGAGTAAAGTTGATTTTGGAGCAAAGCCAATGTTATTTCCGATGCCGGTATTGATTATTGGGACATATGATAAGGATGGCGTTCCGGATGCGATGAACGCTGCATGGGGAATGATTACTGATTTTGGGGAGATTTCCATCAGCCTTTCCGAGCACAAGACGACAGAGAACCTTGCGCAGACAGGGGCATTCACGGTTAGTTTTGCAACGGAGGACACTGTGACGGCATGCGATTATGTGGGCGTAGAGTCTGCAAACAAGGTGCCGGACAAATTTGAAAAAGCCGGATTTCATGCAGTAAAAAGCAGCAGGGTAAATGCGCCGCTCATTGAAGAGCTGCCGGTTGCGCTGGAGTGCAAGGTAAAAAGCTTTGAGGACGGAATCCTTGTAGGCGAGATTGTAAATGTGACGGCGGAAGAATCTGTCGTAACAGATGGAAAAATCGACATTAAGAAATTAAAACCGATTTCCTATAATCCGGCAGACAACACCTATGTTGCGCTTGGAGATGTTGTTGGAAAAGCATTTTCCGATGGACTTGCGTTTAAATAGGAAAGGAGCAGATATGTATTATGTACCGGATGGCACAGAAATGTGCGGATACTATGAATGTAAGGAGTGCGGCAACCGGTTTCTGGCATTGCAGATAGCGCCCACCCGTGTGTGCCCGTACTGCGGGGAAGAGCCGAATATGGAAATCGGACCGGATGAGGAGATGCCAAAGGTTGTGGAGACGGCAAAGCTCATTCAGATGATCCGTGGCAGAGAAGAAGTGGAAAAAATGGATACGCTTTTATCCCTCGCAGTTACCGGAGGGGACTATAGCTGGCTGTAAAGATTATAAAATGCGCATCTGTGTGCGGAAAACCGCAAAAACATATTGACGCGAAAAAAGAATTATGATATAGTAGGCTGGCGATGGAAGTAGGTCTTTTTTTTATGCTCTTTTTTAGGCGGCTCCAAAAGAGACACCCGGAGCATGAAAAATCACAAAGAATTTAATGGAGGTGGAAGTTGTGCGCACAAAAATAACATTGGCATGTACAGAGTGCAAGAATCGTAACTACAATACGACGAAAGACAAAAAGGCTCATCCGGATAGAATGGAGACCAAGAAGTACTGCAGATTCTGCAAGACTCATACGTTACACAAGGAAACAAAATAAGCACGAACAGTGAAGGAGTGAGAACATGGGAGAAACAACCGAGAGCAAAGCTCCAAAGGAAAACTGGTTTTCCGGTCTTACGGCTGAATTTAAGAAGATTATTTGGCCGGACAAAAAGTCACTGGTAAGACAGACAACCGCAGTGGTTGCTGTTTCCGTAGTGCTGGGTCTTATCATCGCACTTCTGGATTTTGTTATTCAGTATGGTGTGGATTTCCTTGTAGGGTTAAGTTTTTAATGGAGGCAGAGTGTATATGGCAGAGGCACACTGGTATGTCGTGCATACCTATTCTGGTTATGAGAATAAGGTAAAGGCGAACATTGACAAGACAATTGAAAACAGACATCTGGAAGACCAGATTTTAGAGGTCCGGGTTCCGATGCAGGAAGTTGTCGAGATGAAAAATGGCGCAAAAAAATCCGTATCAAAGAAGATGTTTCCGGGATACGTTCTTATTAACATGATAATGAATGATGACACATGGTATGTTGTCAGAAATACCCGTGGTGTGACCGGATTTGTTGGTCCGGGATCAAAGCCCGTACCGCTTACCGATATGGAAATGAAACCATTAGGAATCAAGGCAGAGAACATTGAAGTCGACTTTGACGAAGGGGATACTGTGGTTGTGACAGGTGGTGTCTGGAAGGACACAATCGGCGTAATCCAGACGATGAACCCGGGCAAGCAGAGTGTGACAATCAATGTAGAATTATTCGGCCGCGAAACGCCGGTAGAGATAAGTTTCGCAGATGTAAAGCTGTGTCAATAGCTTTTAAAAATGAATTAAGGAGGCAATTCCAATGGCAAAGAAAGTAGAAGGATATATTAAATTGCAGATTCCAGCTGGCAAGGCAACTCCGGCTCCTCCAGTCGGACCGGCACTTGGACAGCATGGTGTGAACATTGTAGAGTTTACAAAACAGTTCAACGCAAAAACTGCTGATCAGGGAGATCTCATCATCCCTGTAGTAATTACAGTATACGCAGACAGAAGCTTCAGCTTCGTTACAAAGACCCCGCCTGCACCAGTCCTGATTAAGAAAGCCTGCAACATCAAATCTGGTTCTGCAAAGCCGAACAAAGATAAGGTTGCTGTACTTTCCAAAGCAAAATTACAGGAAATTGCAGAGTTAAAAATGCCAGACTTGAATGCAGCATCTCTTGAGGCAGCTATGAGCATGATCGCAGGAACTGCAAGAAGTATGGGCGTTACCGTAGAGGAATAAGACGCATTTTATACGTGAAAATCACGGAACAGCCGCAATAATGCGGCAATATACCATCGCAGGTCACTTAGAAACGTGGGAGGGACTTCTCCCGATAATACCACCAGGAGGTTTTTAAATGAAAAGAGGAAAGAAATATCAGGACGCTGTAAAATCTTTTGACAAGGCTAATCAGTACGATGTTGCTGAAGCAATCAGCCTCGTTAAGAAAAATGCTACAGCTAAATTTGATGAGACAATCGAACTTCACATCAGAACCGGTTGTGACGGACGTCACGCAGAGCAGCAGATTCGTGGTGCAGTAGTATTACCACACGGAACTGGTAAGACTGTTAAGGTTTTAGTATTCGCAAAGGGAACCAAGTTGGATGAGGCACAGGCAGCAGGCGCTGACTTCGTAGGTGGAGAGGAATTAATTCCGAAGATCCAGAACGAAGGATGGTTAGATTTCGATGTTGTAGTTGCTACTCCGGACATGATGGGCGTTGTAGGACGTCTTGGTCGTGTACTTGGACCGAAGGGCTTAATGCCAAACCCGAAGGCTGGAACAGTTACCATGGATGTAACAAAAGCTGTTAACGATATTAAAGCCGGTAAGATTGAGTACAGATTGGACAAGACAAATATTATCCACGTGCCAGTTGGAAAGGCTTCTTTCACAGAAGAACAGTTAAGCGACAACTTCCAGACCCTTATGGGCGCTATCAACAAAGCTAAACCATCCAGCTTAAAAGGTCAGTATATCAAGAGCGCAACACTTACTTCTACAATGGGACCTGGTGTTAAGCTGAATGTTACCAAGATTTCAAACTAGGTAAAAGTTTTAGTTGACAAACCCAATATATAATGTTATACTTCATTAGCGTTTGAAAAACGCTGCATATTGCCGAAGACAGCAGGTGCCGCAAGGCGTAACGTATATGACCTGCCGAGGGAATCTTAACGACGGTTTACCGTCATAAGAATGATTTATCAACCTCTCTGTCTGCGGGCAGAGAGGTTTTTTAATGGTTCGAGGAATCATTACCTCAGGTCTTTTATGCAAAAATAATAAAAGGAGGTGCACGATTCGTGGCAAAAGTTGAGTTAAAACAGCCTATCGTACAGGAAATTTCTGAAAACATCAAAGATGCTCAGTCTGTAGTAGTTGTTGACTACCGTGGACTTACCGTTGCTGAAGATACACAGTTACGTAAGGCATTAAGAGAAGCTGGTGTTACTTATAAAGTATATAAGAACACATTAGTCAGCCGTGCAGTAGAGGGAACTGAATTCGAGAGCTTAAGAGAAGCACTTGAAGGACCGAACGCATTTGCAATTTCTACAACAGATGCAACTGCTCCGGCTAGAATCCTTGCAAAATTTGCTAAGACAGCTCCGGCATTAGAGATTAAAGCCGGTGTAGTAGAAGGTAACTTCTATGATACAGAAGGCATGAAAGCAGTTGCAAGTATTCCGTCAAGAGAAGAACTTCTTTCCAGATTACTTGGAAGCTTACAGTCTCCGGTTGCTAACCTGGCACGCGTTCTTAATCAGATCGCTGAAAAAGGTGGCGCATCCGACGCTGCTGTAGCAGCAGAAGAGGCTCCGGCAGTTGAAGAAGCTCCGGCAGCAGAATAATATCCGTTACAGGAAAACAAACATTGAAATTCAAAATTGAAATGGAGGAAAATAAGAATGGCAAAATTAACAACCGCTGAGTTTATCGAAGCAATCAAAGAGTTAAGCGTATTAGAGTTAAACGATTTAGTAAAGGCTTGTGAAGAAGAGTTTGGTGTATCTGCAGCAGCAGGTGTTGTAGTTGCAGCAGCAGGTGCTGGTGACGGCGCAGCAGCAGAAGAGAAGACTGAGTTCGATGTAGAGCTTACAGAAGTAGGACCGAACAAGGTTAAGGTTATCAAAGTTGTTCGTGAGGCAACTGGTTTAGGATTAAAGGAAGCAAAAGACTTAGTAGACGGCGCTCCGAAGATCTTAAAAGAGCAGGCTGACAAAGCTACTGCTGATGATATCAAAGCTAAACTTGAGGCTGAGGGAGCAAAAGTTACTCTTAAGTAATAATTGCTTATCGCTGAGAGAATGGATAGAGAAGACGCGGCACCATGATACGTGGTTGCCGCGTCTTTCTTTTGTCAGAAGTTACAGAGTAATTTTCGATAAAACAAAAAAATATTCGGAAAATTTAAAAATAACTTGACGATTTAAGGCAAGTTGTGCTATCATATACGTTGCACTATTGTGGTGCAGTGGACTTATTGCGTTCTTTTTTGGAGAGAGGGACAGCAGAAAGCCCGAAAAATAGGCATTTTGTGTATTTTTCTTAAAATATGCAAGAGACACTACTAGATGTAGTGAATGGTGGTTGCTCACTTACCGTGACTTTTGGGTGCGGTAGATTCAAAATAAAAACGAGAGGTGAAACGTCAATGGAGAAAAACAGAATACGTCCGGTGAAAGCTGGAAAAGGCTTGCGTATGAGTTACTCAAGGCAGAAAGAAGTTCTGGAAATGCCCAACCTGATTGAAGTCCAGAAGGATTCCTATCAGTGGTTCTTAAAAGAGGGCTTAAAAGAAGCATTTGCAGACATCTCCCCGATCAGTGATTACAGCGGGCATCTGAGTCTGGAGTTTGTGGATTTTACATTGTGTGAAGATGATGTAAAATATACGATTCCGGAGTGTAAAGAGCGCGATGCAACATATGCAGCACCGTTGAAAGTAAAAGTAAGACTTCATAACAAAGAGACCGATGAGATCAATGAACATGAAATTTTCATGGGTGACCTTCCTCTGATGACAGAGACCGGTACGTTTGTAATCAACGGCGCAGAGCGTGTTATCGTCAGCCAGCTTGTGCGTTCTCCGGGTATCTATTACGGAATTGCTCATGACAAAGTGGGTAAAAAACTGTTTTCCTGTACCGTAATCCCTAACCGTGGAGCATGGTTAGAGTATGAGACAGACTCCAATGACGTTTTCTATGTTCGTGTAGACAGAACCAGAAAAGTGCCGATTACCGTATTAATCCGTGCACTTGGAATCGGTTCCAACCAGGAGATTATTGACCTGTTTGGCGAGGAGCCGAAGATTGTTGCAAGCTTTGGCAAGGATGTTGCAACGAACTATGAAGAGGGACTTCTCGAATTATATAAGAAAATCAGACCAGGCGAGCCGCTTACTGTTGAGAGTGCGGAGAGCCTTATTAATGCTATGTTCTTTGACCCGAGAAGATACGACCTTGCAAAGGTAGGACGTTACAAGTTCAACAAGAAACTTGCGCTCAAGAATCGTATCAAAGGACAGGTTCTTGCAGAGGATGTTGTTGATGTTACAACAGGAGAAATCATCGCAGAGGCAGGAACAGAAGTAACAAGAGAACTGGCTGATGAGATTCAGAATGCGGCTGTTCCGTATGTATGGATTCAGGGCGAGACCAGAAATATCAAGGTGCTTTCTTCTATGATGGTAGATTTAAAGCACTATGTAGACTGTGAGCCGAAAGAGCTTGGTATTACAGAACTTGTATATTACCCGGTTCTTGCACAGCTTATGGAAGAAAACCCGGATGTGGACGATTTAAAGGAAGCAATCCGTAAAAATGTACATGATTTGATTCCGAAACATATTACAAAAGACGATATTTTTGCATCTATCAACTACAATATGCATCTGGAATATGGCATTGGACATGATGACGATATTGACCATTTGGGTAACCGTCGTATCCGTGCTGTCGGTGAATTGTTACAGAACCAGTACCGTATCGGACTTTCCCGTTTGGAGAGAGTTGTCCGCGAGAGAATGACAACACTTGATTTAGATGGAATTTCTCCGCAGAGCTTAATCAACATTAAGCCGGTAACCGCAGCAGTGAAAGAGTTCTTCGGTTCTTCCCAGCTGTCACAGTTCATGGATCAGAACAACCCGCTTGGTGAGCTGACCCACAAGAGACGTCTTTCCGCATTAGGACCAGGCGGTCTTTCCAGAGACCGTGCCGGATTCGAGGTACGAGATGTCCATTACTCTCATTATGGAAGAATGTGCCCGATTGAGACGCCTGAGGGACCAAACATCGGTCTTATCAACTCTCTGGCAAGTTATGCAAGAATTAACGAATATGGTTTCATTGAGGCACCATATCGTAAGATTGATAAAACAGATTCAAAGAATCCGCGTGTCACAGACGAAGTTGTATACATGACCGCAGATGAAGAGGATAATTACCATGTAGCGCAGGCAAACGAGGCGTTGGATGAGGAAGGACATTTCGTACGTAATTCCGTATCCGGACGTTACCTGGATGAGACACAGGAATACGAGAAAACTATGTTTGATTACATGGACGTTTCCCCGAAGATGGTGTTCTCTGTTGCTACCGCTTTGATTCCGTTCTTACAGAACGACGATGCAAACCGAGCTCTGATGGGTTCCAACATGCAGCGTCAGGCAGTGCCGCTTTTAACAACTGAGGCACCGGTTGTAGGAACCGGTATGGAGACAAAGGCAGCCGTTGACTCAGGTGTTTGTGTGGTTGCAAAGAAGGCAGGTATTGTAGAAAGCTCTGAATCCAACCAGATTATCATCAAGAATGAAGAGGGCGGCAGAGATGTATACAAGCTGACCAAGTTCTCAAGAAGTAACCAGTCCAACTGCTACAACCAGCGTCCAATCGTATTTAAGGGCGACCACGTAAATGCAGGTGAGGTAATCGCAGATGGACCATCCACCAAGAATGGTGAGCTTGCATTAGGTAAGAACCCGTTAATCGGATTTATGACATGGGAAGGTTACAACTACGAGGATGCCGTATTGTTAAGCGAGCGTCTGGTAGAAGACGATGTATATACCTCTATCCACATTGAGGAATACGAGGCAGAAGCGCGTGATACGAAGTTAGGACCGGAAGAGATTACAAGAGATGTTCCGGGTGTCGGCGATGATGCGTTAAAAGACCTCGATGAGAGAGGAATTATTCGTATCGGTGCTGAGGTACGTGCCGGTGATATCTTAGTCGGAAAGGTTACTCCGAAGGGAGAGACTGAGCTTACCGCAGAGGAGAGACTGCTTCGCGCAATCTTCGGTGAGAAGGCAAGAGAAGTACGTGATACCTCATTAAAAGTACCGCACGGTGAGTATGGTATCGTAGTAGATGCCAAGGTATTTACAAGAGAAAATGGTGATGAGCTGTCTCCGGGTGTCAACCAGGCAGTCCGCATCTACATTGCACAGAAGAGAAAGATTTCTGTCGGTGATAAGATGGCTGGACGTCATGGTAACAAGGGTGTGGTTTCCCGTGTACTTCCGGTAGAGGATATGCCATTCCTTCCGAACGGCCGTCCGCTTGATATCGTATTAAATCCTCTTGGTGTGCCGTCCCGAATGAATATCGGTCAGGTCTTGGAGATTCACTTAAGTCTTGCTGCAAAGGCACTTGGCTTTAACATTGAGACTCCGGTATTTGATGGTGCAAAGGAAATTGATATTCAGGATACTCTGGAGCTGGCAAATGACTATGTAAATATGCCGTTTGACGCAGCAGAAGCCGAAGAAGAGGGCAAGACAGAGAATTTTGAAGATAAATACAAGGATATCTTAAGAGAAGACGTTATGAAATATCTTTCCGATAACCGTGCACACCGTGCGCTGTGGAAAGGTGTTCCGATTTCCCGCGACGGAAAGGTACAGCTTCGTGATGGACGTACCGGAGAGCCGTTTGATTCACCGGTTACCATCGGACACATGCACTACCTCAAACTGCATCACCTGGTAGACGATAAGATTCATGCACGTTCTACCGGTCCTTACTCTCTGGTTACACAGCAGCCGCTCGGTGGTAAAGCACAGTTCGGTGGACAGCGTTTCGGAGAGATGGAGGTTTGGGCTCTTGAGGCATATGGTGCTTCCTATACCTTACAGGAGATTATGACCGTGAAATCCGATGATGTCGTAGGACGTGTTAAGACTTACGAGGCAATCATCAAAGGAGATAACATCCCTGAGCCGGGTATTCCGGAGTCCTTCAAGGTATTGTTAAAAGAGTTACAGTCCCTTGGTCTGGATGTGAAGCTGTTAGATGAGGACAGAAACGAAGTTGAGCTGATGGAGACCAGCGAGTACGGAAATACAGATTTGAATTCCATTATTTCCGGCGATAAAGACTTTGCATTTGAAGACAGTGATTCTTTTGCAAAGATGGGATTCTCCCAGAAGGAATTTGACGCAGAGAACGAAGAACTGGTAGATGTTGAGGAAGATGATTTTGAGGACGATGAGGACGCAGATGATTTCGACGACTTTACAGACGACGTTCTTGATGATAAATAAACAGTGCAGCCGAAAGGCGTGAGAACAAGGTGAAGGGAGTGTCAAAATGCCAGAATTAAATAAAGATGCGACAGAGCAGTCTATCTCATTTGATGCCATCAAGATTGGTTTGGCATCACCGGAGAAAATCAGAGAATGGTCCAGAGGCGAAGTAAAGAAGCCTGAGACGATTAACTACAGAACTTTAAAGCCGGAAAAAGACGGTTTATTCTGCGAGAAGATTTTCGGACCGAGCAAGGACTGGGAATGTCATTGTGGAAAATATAAGAAAATCCGCTACAAAGGCGTAGTCTGCGACCGTTGTGGTGTTGAGATTACAAAGGCAAGTGTGCGTAGAGAGCGCATGGGACACATCGAGTTAGCAGCTCCAGTGTCCCACATCTGGTACTTCAAGGGAATTCCGTCCCGTATGGGACTGATTCTCGACCTGTCTCCGAGAACATTGGAGAAAGTATTGTATTTTGCTTCTTACATCGTACTTGAAGCAGGCAATACAGCACTGCAGTACAAACAGGTGCTTTCAGAGAGCGAGTATCAGGAAGCAAGAGAGCAGTATGGCAGTTCATTCCGTGTTGGTATGGGTGCTGAGGCGATTCAGGAACTTTTACAGGCAATTGACCTGGAGAAGGATTCTGCTGAGCTTAAGGCTGAGTTAGAGAAGGCAACCGGACAGAAGCGTGCCCGTATCATCAAGAGACTTGAAGTAGTCGAAGCATTCCGTGAGTCAGGAAATAAGCCGGAGTGGATGATTATGACCGTAATTCCGGTAATTCCGCCAGATTTACGTCCAATGGTTCAGTTGGATGGTGGTCGTTTTGCAACATCTGACTTAAATGACTTATACCGCAGAATTATCAACCGTAATAACCGTCTGAGAAGACTGTTAGAGTTAGGCGCACCGGACATCATCGTGCGCAACGAGAAACGTATGTTACAGGAAGCTGTTGATGCGTTAATCGACAATGGCCGTCGTGGACGTCCTGTAACAGGACCGGGTAACAGAGCATTAAAATCCCTGTCCGATATGTTAAAGGGTAAATCCGGACGTTTCCGTCAGAACCTGTTAGGAAAACGTGTCGACTACTCAGGACGTTCCGTTATCTGTGTAGAGCCGAAATTAAAGATTTATCAGTGTGGTCTGCCGAAGGAAATGGCAATCGAGCTGTTTAAGCCTTTCGTTATGAAAGAGCTGGTTGCAAACGGAACCGCACACAATATCAAGAGTGCAAAGAAGATGGTAGAGCGTCTTCAGACAGAAGTATGGGATGTATTAGAGGATGTTATCAAAGAACATCCGGTAATGTTAAACCGTGCTCCTACACTGCATCGTCTTGGTATCCAGGCATTTGAGCCGATTCTGGTAGAAGGTAAGGCAATTAAGCTGCATCCGTTGGTATGTACCGCATTTAACGCCGACTTCGATGGAGACCAGATGGCTGTGCATCTTCCACTTTCTGTGGAAGCACAGGCTGAGTGCCGTTTTATGCTCCTTTCACCAAACAACCTGTTAAAACCGTCCGATGGTGGACTTGTAGCCGTTCCTTCTCAGGATATGGTCCTTGGTATCTACTATCTGACACAGGAGAGACCGGGAGCAAAGGGAGAAGGCAAATTCTTCAAGAGCGTAAACGAGGCAATTCTTGCTTACGAGAACGGAGTAATTACCCTTCATTCCAAGATTACTGTCCGCATGACAAAGAAGATGCCGGATGGAACCTCTTTAACCGGAAATGTAGAATCTACTCTGGGACGTTTCATTTTCAATGAAATCATTCCGCAGGATTTAGGATTCGTAGACAGAAGTATTCCGGGCAATGAGTTAAAACTGGAAGTAGATTTCTTAGTTGCTAAGAAACAGAATAAGCAGATTTTGGAGAAGGTTATCAATATCCACGGTGCAACCAAGACCGCTGAGGTACTTGATGCTGTTAAGGCAATGGGATACAAATATTCCACCAGAGCAGCGATGACCGTATCCATTTCCGATATGACCGTACCGCCGCAGAAGCCTGAGATGATTAAGAACGCACAGGATACGGTAGACAGAATTACCAAGCAGTATAAGCGTGGTTTAATTACCGAGGAAGAGCGTTACAAAGAGGTTGTTGAGACCTGGAAGGAAACCGATGATGAGCTGACTCATGCACTGCTTTCCGGACTGGATAAGTACAACAACATCTTCATGATGGCTGACTCCGGAGCTCGTGGTTCTGATAAGCAGATTAAACAGCTTGCCGGAATGCGTGGTTTGATGGCAGATACAACCGGTAGAACCATCGAGCTGCCAATTAAGTCAAACTTCCGTGAAGGTCTTGACGTATTGGAGTACTTCATGTCTGCACATGGAGCACGTAAAGGTCTGTCCGATACCGCACTTCGTACCGCTGACTCTGGTTACCTGACCAGACGTCTGGTAGATGTTTCCCAGCATATGCTGATTCGTGAGTCAGATTGCTGTGAGGGAACAGACAGAGAGATTCCGGGTATGTGGGTAACCGCATTCATGGATGGAAAAGAAGAAATCGAGAGCCTTCAGGAGCGTATTACAGGACGTTTCTCCTGCAACACAATCTGCGATGCAGAAGGAAATGTGTTAGTTAAGGCAAACCATATGATTACCCCGAAACGCGCAGCATCCATCATGAGCAAGGGTGTTGACGAGAAGGGCGAACCGCTTACCAAGATTAAGATTCGTACTGTATTATCCTGCCGTACCCACATGGGTGTCTGCGCGAAGTGTTACGGTGCCAACATGGCAACCGGTCAGGCAGTTCAGGTAGGTGAGGCAATCGGTATTATCGCAGCACAGTCTATCGGTGAGCCGGGTACACAGCTTACCATGCGTACCTTCCATACCGGTGGTGTGGCAGGTAACGATATTACACAGGGTCTTCCTCGTGTCGAGGAAATTTTTGAGGCTAGAAAGCCGAAGGGACTTGCAATTATCACAGAGTTCGGCGGTGTAGCCACTATCAAAGACACCAAGAAGAAACGTGAAATCGTTGTGACAAACAGCGAGACCGGAGAATCCAAGGCATACTTGATTCCTTACGGTTCCCGTATCAAGGTTATGGACGGAGCAGTGCTTGAAGCCGGTGATGAGCTGACAGAAGGTTCTGTAAATCCGCATGATATCTTAAAGATTAAGGGTGTTCGTGCCGTTCAGGATTACATGCTTCGCGAAGTTCAGCGTGTATACCGTTTACAGGGTGTAGAAATCAACGATAAGCATATTGAGGTAATTGTACACCAGATGTTACAGAAGATTCGCGTTGAGACAAACGGTGATTCTGATATGCTTCCGGGAACCCTGATGGATACATTGGAGTTCGAGGATATCAACGAACAGCTTGAAAAAGAGGGCAAGGAGCTTGCAGAGGGTACTCAGATTCTTCTCGGTATCACAAAGGCATCCTTAGCTACCAACTCCTTCCTGTCAGCAGCATCCTTCCAGGAGACCACAAAGGTTCTGACAGAAGCTGCAATCAAAGGAAAGATTGATCCGTTAATCGGTATGAAGGAGAACGTAATTATCGGTAAGCCGATTCCGGCAGGAACTGGTATGAAACGTTACCGCAATATTAAACTTGACTCTGATATTAACGAAGATGATGAGTTAATGTTTGACGATTACGATGACTTCGACGACATGGATGACATGATGGAAGAAGAATATGCTTCCGACAACGTAGAAGAATAAAGACGCAGCGGAATACCGCAGTGCATAAAAAGAGGCTGCCACCTCACGGACGAAAGTTTGTGAGGCGGCGGTCTTTTTTTGCGGCTCGCGGAGAAGAAGCACACTTTATTCTGTAATTGCTGCCAGAAATATCCCCCCGTGGGGCTTAAAAACAGGGTACAAATCCGTTATACTGGAAAACGGACTTTGCCGGAGAGGAGGAGTCATGGATATGGGAAAATATATCCGAAAACGATTATTACAATTGATACCGATTCTTCTGGCAATTACACTGCTGTCATTTGCAATGATGCGGGCGGCGGGAAGTGATGTGGTAACACAGAAGATGGAGAATACCGGCAGTGTGGTGTCCGAGGAAATGCTTGCTGCGGCGCGGGCAGAGCTGGGACTTGACCGTCCGTTTCTGGTACAGTATGTTTCGTGGCTTTTAAATCTCTTGCGGGGAGATATGGGAAAAAGCTATGTGACAGGAAAACCCGTGTTTACTACATTTATATCAAAATTGCCGGCAACACTTTTGCTTACGGCAATTTCAATATTGCTTACAATTGTCATATCAATTCCGTTGGGAGTACTTGCGGCAGTACGACAGAACCGCGTTGCGGACTATGTAATCCGGTTTTTAAGCTTTATTGGAAACAGTATGCCGAACTTCTTTGTGGCACTTTTATTAATGTATCTGTTTGCCATCAAAAGAAATATTTTTCCGGTGATATCGAGCGATATTTCTCTCAAAAGTGTAGCATTGCCGGCAATTACGCTTGCAATCGCCATGTCTGCAAAATATTTAAGACAGGTGCGTGCCACGGTTTTGGAGGAGTTAAATAAAGAGTATGTAAACGGTGCGAAAGCGAGAGGAATCCCGTTTTCAGTAACGCTTTGGAAAAGTATTTTAAAAGCATCGTTTGTGACAATTCTCACACTTTTGATGCTTTCCGTTGGAAATCTGCTAGGCGGAACTGCAATTGTAGAATCTATTTTTATGTGGGATGGCGTCGGAAAAATGGCAGTCGATGCGATTTCCATGCGTGATTACCCGATGATTCAGGCATATGTCATGTGGATGGCGATTATATATGTGGTCATCAATCTGGTGACAGATATTTCCTATCGTTTCCTCGACCCAAGAATCCGTCTGGGAGGTGAGGACGCATGAGGCACAGATTTTGGAATAAAAATCATGGAAAATCAAAACGGCTCTGGATTTTACTTTCCCTTGCGGTGTTATTGGTGCTCGGTGCGGTGTTCGCGGAGAAGCTTTGCCCTTATGACCCGTATGCGCAGGATTTGAGCCGGGCGCTTCTGCCGCCGGATGCAAATCACTGGATGGGAACCGACACCTACGGACGGGATATGCTGTCACGTGTCATTATTGGCGGGCGCGCGAGTATTTTATCGACACTGGCACTGGTTGCGATGACGGCGATAGCGGGAACTGTTGCAGGGGTGTTCTGCGGTTACTGCGGCGGTATGCTTGATACAATTGTGATGCGGATATCTGATATTTGTCTTGCGTTTCCGGGTCTGGTGTTTGCGATGGCAGTTGCCGCCGTGCTTGGAGGCGGAATCCAGAATGCCGTAATCGCATTAGCGCTTGTGAGCTGGCCGAAATATTCACGGATTGCAAGAAGCCAGACCCTTTCCATCAAGCGCGCGCCCTATGTACAGGCGGCGATTCTTGCAGGAGACAGTCCGGCACAGCTGATGAGACGCCATATTTTTCCGAATATACTGGGAGCAGTTCTGGTAACGGCGATGTTAGATATCGGAACGATGATGATGGAGCTTGCGGGCCTGTCGTTTCTTGGGCTTGGCGCACAGATACCGACGGCAGAATGGGGCAGTATGATGAGTGGCGGACGCAGCATGCTGACAACCTATCCGTGGGTTGTGCTCTCACCGGGACTTGCGATATTTGTTTCCGTGACTGTGTTTAACCTGCTCGGGGACACGGTGAGAGACCAGCTTGACCCGCGGGGTAGCCGCTAAAAAACAATAAGGGGAGAAAAATGAGAAAAAGAATACTTACAGCATTGCTGGCAGTTGTCATGGCATGTGGACTGCTTGGCGGATGTGCAAATGATAAGAAGGAAGAGACAACAGGAAAAAAGACCTTCGTATTTGGAGATACGACGTTTAATGCAGAAAACGAGGAGGCAGATATCAATCCGCACAATACCTATGCGGGATGGGCATGCATCCGTTACGGCGTAGGGGAGACACTGTTCCAGTATTCCGACACGATGGAGTTAGAGCCATGGATTGCAAGCGGCTATGAAAATATAGACGAGCTTACCTGGAAAATTACATTGAAGGATAACGTGACCTTTTCAAATGGGAAAAAGATGGATGGTGCAGCGGTAAAGGCATGCCTGGAAGCACTTGTTGCAGAACATGAGCGGGCGGCAGGAGACCTCTGCATTGATACGATTACAGCAGAGGAAAATACGGTCACGATTACGACAACCGTTCCGAAACCGGCATTACTTCATTATCTGAGTGACCCATACGGATGTATTATAGATGTAGAAGAAGGCGTGGATGAAAAGGGGATTGTTGTGGGAACCGGTCCGTATGTTGCAGTGGACCTTGTGACGGACGACCACCTGACCCTTGTCAAAAATGACAATTACTGGGATGGAGAGGTAAACGTCGATGAAATCACGGTGCGCACGATTTCCAACGGAGACACGCTTGCAAATGCACTGCTTGGCGGAGAGATTGACGCCGCGTACGGAATGGCATATGCAAGTTACCCGCTGTTTCAGACGGACGCATATACCTTCAGCAGTACTGCCACAAGCCGCGCTTTTTTTGTCTGGATGAATTTTGAAAGTCCGGTTACTTCTGACCCGGCGGTGCGGAAAGCGATTGCACTTGGCATTGATAAGGAAGGATTTGTAGAACATCTTTTAAACGGCTACGGTTATGCGGCAAAAGGAGTGTTTCCGGAGACGATGAGCTTTGGCGGACAGAATGTGACGACCGAATCTTATGACAAAGAGGAAGCAATGCGGGTGTTAGAGGAAGCCGGATGGACGGATACGGACGGGGATGGCATCCGGGAAAAGGATGGTGCAAAGCTTACGATTCGCTGGCTGACTTATCCGAGCCGCCAGGAACTGCCACTTCTTGCGGAGGCAGCGCAGGCTTCCTTAAAGGAAATCGGAATGGATGTGGAGGTCAACTGCACGTCAAACAATAATGCTATCCGCAAAGATACGACGGCGTGGGATGTGTATGCAAGTGCAATGGTGACAGCGCCGACTGGAGACCCGGAGTATTTTTTTACCTCCTGCTGTCTCGACAGTTCAGTGGCAAACAATGGTCACTATCACAGCGATGCACTTGAGGAGCTGGAAAAAGAATTAACACTTACGTTTGACGAAGATAAGCGCGGGGAACTTGCCGTAAAGATGCAGCAGATTCTTCTTGATGATAACGCATACGTGTTCTGTTCCCACCTTCGGATGAGCATGATTTCAAAGTCAAATGTGACGGGGCTCAATGCGCACCCCTGTGATTACTATGAGCTGACGGCGGAGCTGGATGTGAACTAGCAGTAGAGTTGGATATGAACCAGAGGAAGGATATATGGAAAATATACTCGAATACCGCTCTGTCGGGATTGCCTACGGCGGAAAGCCGGCGGTGTCTGACATCAGCTTTTCGTTAAAGCGTGGCGAGATTTTGGGACTTGTCGGGGAGTCCGGGAGCGGGAAGAGCACGCTGATAAAGGCTGCAATGGGACTTCTTAGTGCAGAGGGAAGCGTGACGGCGGGACAGATTTATTTTGAAAACCGTGAGATTCTTGGAAGACCGGAAAAAGAACTGCGAAAACTCTATGGCGCAAAGATGGGCATGATTTTTCAGGATGCGGGGGCATCGCTTTGCCCGATTCGCACAATCGGAGAACAGATTTATGAGAGCATGGCGGCGCATCAGAAAATAAAGAAAAAAGAAGCAAAGAAGCGCGCCTTTGTGCTGTTTGAACAGCTTTGTTTCCGGGATAAGGAACGTATCTGGAACAGCTATCCGTTTGAGTTGTCCGGCGGGATGAACCAGAGGGTTGGGATTGCAATTGCGATGCTTTTAAATCCACCGCTTCTTCTGGCGGATGAGCCGACCAGTGCGCTTGATGTGTCGGTGCAGAGACAGGTTGTCAATAAGATGAAGGAACTGAAGGAGACAAACGGAACGTCGATTGTAATTGTGACGCACGACATCGGTGTTGTACGTGCGATGGCAGACACCGTGCTCGTGTTAAAGAACGGTATGTGCGTCGAGTACGGGGATGCCACGCAGGTGTTGGAGCATCCGGGAAAAGCGTATACAAAGGAGCTGCTCGCGGCGGTTCCGAAGCTTAAGGTTCGGAGGGAATAGATGGAAGCAATTATTGAGGCAGCACATCTTGGCAAGGTATTTTATCAAAAAGGAAAAGCACCGGTTCGAGCGTTGGAGGATGTGAGCTTTTCCCTTTATCCGGGAGAGACCCTTGGAATTGTCGGGGAGTCCGGCTCCGGGAAAAGTACGATTGCTGGACTTATAACGCGTCTTTGCGAATCGACGGAGGGTACCGTTCTGTTTGAGGGAACGGACATTACCCGTGCAAAGGGAAAGGAACTAAAAGGTGTTTATGCAAAGATGCAGATGGTATTTCAAAATCCGTCCGGTTCGTTTGACCCCCGCCGTACACTGGGTGATGGTATCGCGGAGAGTCTTAAGAATCAGGGAATGAAGAAACCCGAGCGAAAAGAGCGTGTGTGGGAGCTTCTGGAAATGTGCGGGCTTGAGACAGAATTTGCAGAGCGCTATCCGCATGAGGTGAGCGGCGGGCAGTGCCAGAGGGCGGCAATTGCGAGAGCGCTTGCGTTAAATCCGCGTGTTTTAATCTGTGATGAGGCGACAAGCTCGCTCGATGTCACCGTCCAGAAGCAGATTATGGAGCTTTTAATCAGCCTTCGGGAAACGCAGAAGCTGGCGTTTATTTTTATCAGTCATAACCTGGCACTGGTGCAGATGTTTTGTGACCGGGTGATGGTGTTATCCGATGGAAAAATTGTTGAGAGCGGCAGGACAGAGGAAGTGATAAATCATCCGCAGAACGTGTATACAAAGAATCTGATTGAGTCGGTATTTTGCTGACAGACGCGTAGAAATAAGGTAGAATAGAGGAATGAAATTAGATGGAAAAACTAGACCGTGCGAAGATGCAGACATTAGAGGAGCGTGTGACCCGTTACTGGTCGGGGCGCGCCCTGGATTTTGCAAAAGTCAGACAAAACGAAATGGAGCATGAGGTCAGCGGGCGCTGGTTACAGGAGATTACTGCGAAGCTTCCGAAAAAACCGGGTGCAAAGATACTTGACGTTGGCACCGGGGCAGGCTATTTTGCGATTATGCTTGCCGCACGAGGCTATGAGCTGACCGGGATTGACCTCACGCCGGAAATGATTGCGCAGGCGAAAAAGCTGGCGGAGCAGAAAAATGTCTCCGTGGATTTTCAGGTGATGGATGCACAGAATCTTACATTTCCGGACGAAACCTTCGATGCCGTGATTGCGCGCAATCTCACATGGACACTGCCGGAGCCGGTCAGGGCATATCAGGAATGGCAGCGCGTGTTAAAGCCGGGCGGGGTACTGCTCAATTTTGATGCGTGCTATGGAAACAGCGTGCGAAAAGAGGCGGCAGAGAGAAGCAGTAGCGGAAATGCGACCGTCCCCTATGGGCATCTTGGAATCACGCAGGAGATGGAGCGCGAAAACGCCGAAATAACCTTAAGCATGGCGATTAATGAGAAGGACAGACCGGACTGGGATGTGCAGATTTTACAGAAAATCGGATTTGAAAAATGCCAGTGCGATACAACTGTAGGAGAACGCGTGATAAAGGACTGGGATTTGAAAGAGGCGCCGCTGTTTGGCATCTACGCATGGAAGAGGGAACACGATGAAAATAGGAGAATTTGCAAAAAAACATCATGTGACGATTGATACCGTGAGGCATTACATGAGTGAGGGGCTGCTTACGCCGGTGAAGGTGAATACGCAGTATGATTTCTGTGCGATTGATGAGGAAGTGCTCGACTCGATTCTGCTGTTAAAAAGCATGAATTTCAAGCTCGAAGAAATGAGACCGTACCTGCTGTTTCAGACCATGTTCCAGCAGAATACATTTTCCTACCTCGGCTCCTTTGAGGCGGAATTCCGGGAGAAAATCAAAGAGAATGAAAAACAGATAGAAGCCTTAAAAGAGATGAACCGCAGAATTGAGAAGCATCTTGCCGCAAAAAAAGAAGTCAAAATACAGCGTGGCGTTCCTATCCGGCTCATCCCGGAGTTTTTCTGCCCGGACTGTGATGCCAATCTGGAATTAGAACAGCCGGAAATGCTGCACAATGAAATCATTTCGGGACGGCTTGTCTGCCCGGCTTGTGGCAGAAGCTATTACATCCGCTACGGTTGTCTGTCCGATGAGCCGGTTGCAGATGTAGAAGAGGTAATCGGGGTTAAGGAGATGCTCGAACAGTATTTGCAGCAGAACGACGAGGAGTATATCGTAAAAATCCGGGAGCTTTTTACCGAGACGGCAAACTGCGTGGAGGTCACGAGTGCGGGCGCAAAAAATGTCCTGATAGACGGGCAGGGCTGCTGTTTTCTGGACAGATCGATTCTTAGGGCGCTTCCGGAGGAATGCTTTGTGCTCATCAACTGCCAGAACAATATTTTTGTGAAAATTTTTGAGGAAGATGTTCTGCCTGCCAATGCGTTAGTGTATGATGGTAAAAAAGAAAACATTCCGCTCAAAAGAAAAATGGACTATCTTTTTTTGCAGAATTATGATATGGAATTCTGTAACGGCGGTGGCTTTAAGCTCTACCCATATCTTGCAGATGCGGTAAAACTGGACTGCTTTAAGGCACTCATTTTAAAAGGCGAGGCGCTTTTGCCGGATGAGGCGGCATTTTTGGCGGACATGAAGCAAAAGGGCATGCAGAAGACCGGCGCATTTCTGACGGGCAGCATGATTAACCGGAAAGAGTCGCCGGATATGACGGTTTTCGGGAAAAAAGAAGACCTTGAAATGAAATATGGAATCTATCAGTTCAAAACCTTGGGTTAGCCCAAGGTTTTTTGGTTATTCCGGTAAAATAGATGCAAAATCAGCTTCTTGACATGGAGAGCACCCCATATTCTAAACTTTTTTCCAGAGACAGCGGGAAATAGCTGTCACGGGAAGCCTTGGCTTTGGATTGGAGGAAAAGATGAAAGAATATGGAAAAAAACACTGGATGAAGTTTATAGGTGTCGGGCTGGCATCGGTGCTGCTGTCAGCCGCAATGGTAGGTGTCAGCATTGTGCTGCAGTATGCAATTGACTTTACAATGGAAGGAAGGGTATGGGAGGCAGTTGCAATGGTCGCTTCCTTTCTGGTTTTGTTTGCCGTGCTCTATGGGGTGAGAAACGTGGGATTTGTCTCACTTAACCAGAAATTTCTGTGTGATATCCGAGCAGAAATCGTGGAAAAAATTCTCCGCAAGGACTATCTGGAATTTGAAGAGCGGAAAGAAAGCGATTATTTATCACTGCTTACAAATGACGTTAAAAGGATAGAGGACGACTATCTCGACACTATTTTTGCAATTCTGGAAAAGGTGGTGCAGCTTATTCTTGCCATTATCGTAATGACCTATTATTCCTGGGTTTTTACTGTGGTCATGCTTGGGATGACCGTGGCAATGTTTCTGATTCCATCGTATTTTACAAAGAAATTGCAGGATGCAACGGAAGGATTTTCACAGAGCCAGGCAAAACTGACGCAGGGAATCAATGAAGTAACCGGCGGTTTTCGTGTGATTAAGTCGTTCCGGCTGGAAACAAACCGGATGGCACGCTTTGCGGAACAGAACAATGGGCAGGCACAGGCGGGGAAAAAGCTTGGATTTTTACAGAAGGCAAATGAGACCGTTTCCAATGTCCTTGCCTTTACGATGCAGATGGTCATCTGCGTGCTTGCCGCGTGGTTTATTTTTCAGGGAAAAATGAGTTATGGAAGCATGGTGGGTGTAATTCAGGTTTCGGGAAGCATTACCGTGCCGCTGTTTGGGCTTTTTAGTGCGGTTCCAGGTTTAAAGGCATTAAAGCCGGTCTGGGAGAAGATAAAAGTGTACACCGCAAACAGCGGGAACGGCGAGTGTCACACAGAAAGAGAGGATGCGGTAGCGTTTAAGGGCTGTACAGGAAATAAGGTTGATGCGGGTGGTGCAGGTGCTAATTGCGGCAGGTGGCAGGAGATTAGCGCAGAGCATCTCGGATTTTCCTACCCGGGCAGCAGCTCCGAGGTTTTAAAGGACGTGTCCCTTACCATCGAGCGCGGGAAAAAGTATCTGATGGTCGGTGAGAGCGGCGGCGGAAAATCAACGCTTGGCAAGCTATTGTGCGGCTGTTATCCGGTAAATTCCGGGAAAATCCGGATGGACAATGTCGATGTGTCAGAAAAACGGAAATTTTTGCAGGACGAGGCGGCAGTCATCTGGCAGGATGTATTTTTGTTCAACGAAAGTATCCGGGACAACATCTGTCTGGGACACGAGGATGAGAGACGGCTGGAGCAGGTGCTCCGTGTAGCCAGACTGCAGGAAGTCGTAGCAGAAAAAGGGCTTGATTTTACAGTCGGTGAAAACGGAAAACAGCTTTCCGGCGGACAGAGACAGCGGATTGCGATTGCAAGAGCCTTATACGCCGGACGGAATCTACTGATGCTCGATGAGGGCTTTAGTGCATTGGACCCGGAGACAGCGCGGGAAATCGAACAGGGATTATTGGAGAACGAGGAGCTTACCGTTATATCGATTTCGCATCACACGGATGAGCTGTCACGGAAAAATTATGACAGCGTGATAGAGGTCGGAAATCAGAGCTGCCGGTTGATTTTACAGTAGCAGACTGTTACAATAGCCGTATTAAATTGCAAGGAGGAGACCGCCATGAATACGATGACAACCTATACCGGACACAAATTTGACCCTATGAATATGACGGAGGACGATATCCGCATGGAGGATATTGCGCATGCGTTAAGCCTTTTGTGCAGGGGCGGCGGGCATCTGCGAAGCTTCTATACGGTGGGACAGCACTCCGTCAACTGTGCGAAGGAAGCGAGGGCGAGAGCGTATTCCAAGCGGGTGCAGTTTGCCTGTCTTTTGCATGACGCAAGCGAGGCATATATTTCGGATATTATCAGACCTGTAAAATGTCATTTGTCGAACTACCTTGAGATTGAAGATAAGATGATGCAGGTCATCTGGAAAAAATTCGGGCTTGGCGATTTGAGTGACGAGGAAAATAACCAGTGGAAGCAGATTGACGATGCGATGCTAGACTATGAGTTAAAGTATCTGATGGAGGGGGAGGAAGACCGCAGCGCAGACGCTCTTTTTTCGGAACCGGACGTAGCAGAACAGCCGTACCGGAAGGTGCAGGAGGAGTTTCTTCAGATGGCAGAATTTTACCGGAAGCAGGGGATGTAACCTTTTGTTGCGCAGATGTCAGGTCTGTATGATGGCGTTCTCAGGCGCTTTCCTGTACGATGAAAGAAAAAAAGACGGAGGAAGATTTCTATGAAGCTGTCAGAAAAAATTTTATATCTGAGAAAAAAGCAGGGGATGACGCAGGAGCAGCTTGCGGAGAAAATGGAGGTATCAAGACAGGCGGTTTCCCGCTGGGAGAGTGGAACGACACTTCCTGACGCGTCAAATATCGTACAGTTGAGCAAAATTTTTGCAGTTTCGGCGGATTATCTGCTAAATGAAGAATATGAAAGTGAAACAGAAATCCCGCCTGCAAAGGAAGCTCCTGCGGCAGCAGGCGGGAGAGGGAAAAAAATTGCCGCCATCTGTATGATGGCGTTTGGGTTTCTCGGCAACTTTGTAATTTATATTTTGTCGCGCTGCATCAAAGTGATGGTTCCAAGTGCTGTCTATGGTGGAAACGGAGAAATCTGGTACGAGTGGAGCAGCAACGATACAGCATACAGCTACCGGTACTTTATCGAAACATACAGTCTGGAATTTCTGACAGCACTTTTTGTGGTGGTGATGGTAGCGGGAATAGGGTTATTTGTTCTCAGCTTTGTCCGTCCAGCGGTTATAAATATTCGCAAGAATGGCGCCTGAAATATTATGCCATACGGAGAAGATTGCGCCAGGAACAGTTGCCATAGCTAAATCCGGGAATGCGGTTCCGGCAAGGGAAGTGGCAAGACCGGAGTTCTGCATACCGATTTCGATGGAAATGGCTTTTGTTTTCGGTGTACTCATATGAAGCAGTTTTCCCAGTCCAAAGCCACATGCGTAGCCTAAAAGATTATGCAGGATAACAACCGCAAATACAATGACACCAGTAGTCATAATTTTTTCAGAGTTGTGGGATACAACGGCAGCGACAATCAGACAGATGGCAATAACGGAAACAGAAGGAAGAACCTTGACGAGTTTCTGCGTTACATTTCCGAACAGTTTGTTGATGATAAAGCCCAAAGCAATCGGAATGATGACTACTTTGATAATGGAAAGGAACATACTTACCGCATCTACTGTGACGGTTGTTCTCAGAAGAAGGTAGGTAATGGCCGGTGTAAGAAGCGGAGCTAAAAGTGTGTTCACGCTTGTCATTCCAACGGAGAGGGCGACATCCCCTTTTGACAGATACGTAATGACGTTACTAGAAGTTCCGCCCGGACAGGTTCCGACCAGAACAACACCTGCTAACAATGCCGCATCAAGACCAAAAATTTTTCCAAGAGCAAATGCAAGAAGCGGCATAATGGTAAATTGAGCGATACAGCCAATCAGGACATCTTTCGGGCGGGTAAAGACAAGTTTAAAGTCTTCTAACTTTAAGGTAAGTCCCATACCGAACATCACAATCATCAGAAGGTAATTTACCCATGAGGTTTGAATCCACAGGCACGTTTTGGGCGCAAACAGAGCCAAAGCGGCAACAACAAGAACGATGATTGCCATGTACTTTCCGAAAAAGTCACTGATTTTTTCTAATACTTTCATTTCTAATTTCCTCCTCAGAATAGATTTAATAAAATAAAAAAACCTTTGCCTCAATTAAGAGACAAAGGTCATTTTCCTCTGCGGTACCACTCTCATTGTTGGTAAAAACCAACCACTCGGTTACATATCCATCAATATGTGATAAGGTAACGGTTATCAGTCGTTCAGACTTACTGGAGAATATCGTTTGGTCTGAAAGCTCTGAGGTGATTTTCTCAGGAGAGCCGGACTGCCTCGCACCAACCGGCAGCTCTCTGTACCTTTTCATCCTGATACTTTTCCTCTTCAACGCAGTGTCGTTATCATTTGCATCGTAGTTTATCACCATAAGTTGAAGTTGTCAATAAGCAGTTGAACTATTTTTTTTTCTGACAAATGGAACCCGGCTTGGAAGTTGTCTGTTAAATGAATCCGTGATAGCTATAATAGTCGCGATATGTTATATTATGTGATAGAGGCTGTGTCTGCTGTGAAAAATCAATATGAAGAGGGGAAAAATGACAAAATCAGGAGAAGAGATAATTCTAACAAAGGGTGAAAAAACAAAATACCGGCTGGCATATGCGATGAAAGAATGTATGAAGACTACTTCTGTAGAAAATATTACGGTAAAGCAGATTACAGAAAAGTGTGGACTTACCAGACAGACGTTTTACCGGAATTTCCTGGATAAATATGATTTGATTAACTGGTACTTTGATAAGCTGCTTGTAAAATCTTTTGAACATATGGGACGTGGAAGAACGGTTTATGATGCGCTGGTTAAAAAGTTTACTTATATCAGGGAGGAGCAGATTTTTTTTGCGACTGCATTCCGTTACGACGAACAGAATTCACTGAGGCAGCATGATTTTGAACTGATTTTGCAGTTTTATGAAAATCTGATTTATGAAAAGACCGGCAGAGTTCCGCAGGAGAATATGCATTATATGTTGGAAATGTACTGCCAGAGTTCTATCTACATGACGGTCAAATGGGTGACAGACGGGCTTATCTGCACGCCGGAAGAACTTGCAGCGATTATCGTCGATGGGATGCCTGGGAAGGTGGCAGAACTGCTGGTCAGACTTGAGATTCTAAGCTGATGCAGCGGGCATTTTTGACAAATACGAATATGGGAATTTAGAACATATTACTAAAGTTACAGAAAACGTTACATTTGGCGGATTCTGTAACTTTTTTTTGCATCTGAATATTGTTAAGATAATAACAAAGGTGAGGCGCGTATCACGCAGAAAGGATGGAATCATTATGGCAAACAGAATTAATTTGAATGGAACATCTTATCACGGAGCAGGTGCAATTGCAGAGATTGCAAATGAGGCAAAAGCACATGCATTTAAAAAGGCATTTGTATGTTCCGACCCGGATCTGATTAAATTTAACGTGACAAGCAAAGTGACAGATATTCTGGAAAAAGAAGGTCTCGAATATGAAATTTATTCTGATATCAAGGCAAACCCGACCATCCAGAATGTACAGAACGGAGTAGCAGCATTTAAAAAATCCGGTGCTGACTATATCATTGCAATCGGTGGTGGGTCTTCCATGGACACTGCAAAAGCAATCGGAATTATTATTGCAAACCCGGAATTTGAGGATGTGAGAAGTCTGGAAGGAACAGCACCAACTAAGAAACCTTGTGTTCCGATTATCGCAGTTCCGACAACCGCAGGAACAGCCGCAGAGGTTACCATCAACTATGTAATCACAGATGTAGAGAAAAAACGTAAATTTGTATGTGTTGACCCGCATGATATGCCAATCATCGCAGTTGTTGACCCGGAGATGATGTCCTCCATGCCGAAGGGACTGACCGCTTCTACCGGTATGGATGCTTTAACTCATGCAATCGAGGGATACACGACAAAAGCAGCATGGGAAATGACAGATATGTTCCATCTGAAAGCGATTGAACTGATTTCCAAATCTCTTCGCGGCGCTGTTGAAAACACCAAAGAAGGTCGTGAGGGAATGGCTCTTGGACAGTATATTGCAGGCATGGGCTTCTCAAATGTAGGTCTTGGAATCGCACATTCCATGGCACATACACTGGGTGCTGTTTATGATACACCGCACGGCGTTGCATGCGCGATGATGCTCCCGATTGTAATGGAATACAACCAGGACTGCACCGGAGAAAAATATCGTGAGATTGCCCGTGCAATGGGAGTAAAAGATGTTGATTCCATGACACAGGATGAGTACAGAAAAGCTGCAATTGATGCGGTAAGAAAACTTTCTGTAGATGTTGGAATCCCGACAAAACTGGACGCTATCAAAGAAGAAGACCTTCAGTTCCTTGCAGAGTCTGCACACGCAGATGCCTGCGCACCGGGAAATCCAAAAGATGCAAGTGTAGAAGATTTGAAGGAATTGTTCCGCAAGATTATGTAATTTTTTAAATCATATCGATTTTACGAAGGCAGCCCCCGCTCTGGAGGGGCTGCTTTTGTTTTGTCCGGTTGAATTGTTCTTTTGAAATCGTTATAATGTGTGATAGATTTTTTGCTTCTGTGCCGGTGGCAGTACAAAAACGCAGACTAAAATAAATGGGGAAGACGAAAAATAGGAGAGAAACAGGATGATTTATTGGATTAATGGTGCATACGGAGTAGGAAAATCCACCGTTGCAGAAACATTACAAAAAAAGCTGGCGAAGGCGCATATTTTTGATGCGGAAGAGGTTGGAAATGCAGTAAGGGACAACTACCCGAAGGAGTGTAAGGACAGTATTATTTTTGAGGGCTATCCGCTGTGGAGAGAAACGAATTATCAATTGTTAAAAGACATTGATAGAAGATATGATGGCGATATTATTGTGCCAATGACACTTGTAATGGAAGAATCTTATACGGATATCATTAAGCGGCTGCGGGAAGATAACATAAAGGTTTGTTATATTTTTCTGGATGGAGATTGGCAGACCATTCATGACAGAATTTTAAAGCGAGGGGAAGAAGAAGGCTGCTGGTGCATGGAAAATATCGGAATGTGCTTAGAGGCGCAGCAAAATGACAGCCGTGCGGTTCATATTTACACTGTCGGAAAGTCCCCGGAAGAAATCGTGGAAGAAATTCTGGCAGTGGAGTAGAAGGTGTAGGAGATTAATCATATGAAAATTGTAATTATAAACGGAAGTGCAAGAAAGGGAAGCGGACATGATTCTTTTTGCAACACCTGTATATTGGTGGGGAATGTCGGCACAGTTAAAGCTTATAATTGATAAATGTTATTGCCGTGGATTGCAATTGAAAAATAAAAAGATTGGTTTAATTATTGTCGGGGGGGCGCCAGTTGATAGTATCCAATATGAGCTGATTTGCAGGCAATTTGACTGTATGGCGGATTACTTGTCATGGAATATGCTTTTTCAAAAGTCATACTATGCTAATGCAAGAGATGAACTTGCAAAAGATGTAGAAGCGATAAAAGAACTTGAGGATATTGGCGAAAATTTATAATATGGATATATTAAAAGTTGTCTATATTAACATGATTACGAATGGGGAAGATGTCATTAAGCGGGTGATTGCCATTGATGGAGACGGCAAGGCAATCCCGCCATGTGGAGCCTGCCGTGAGTTTATGACGCAGCTTATGCCGGAAAATTATCGGGATATCGAAATTATGATGGATTATGAGACCGGTAGAGTTGTGACACTGGGAGAACTGACACCGGAGTGGTGGTTGTAAAAAGAATTGCCAGCATTATCAATGTTTTATGGAATTATTGTTCGGATGCAAAGTGAAAGGGGAGGAAAACATAATATGTTGATGGAGAAATACTTGAAGGAAATTTTCCGAATAAACAGTTAAAACTTTTACTTGCATGGATGGCGATTCATGAAGATGAATTAATGGCAAACTGGACCATGTTGAGTGCAGGAGAAGGATATTTTAAGATTGAGCCGTTAAAGTAAGTAGTTGTAAGAAAGGCATATTTAATAGGAGGTGGGACAGATGTTAAGGCCGATAGCTACAAAAGTAATACCGGAAAAGATTATATGCTAGAGATTGAATTCAGTAAAGTGAGGGCTGTCCTATAGACGTGGCGAAAAGAATTGAAGGCAGAATCATTTCAGGATCATCAGGCACAGATTTCTCTGTGCCCGGTTTTTTCATACCGTATTTAACTAACGTTTCCCAATAACATACATCGGGATAAACAGTCCGCCCAGCGTGAGAACTAAGAAAAAAGCCCATTCAATCCAGACCCATGCAGGGCAGAATTGGTGCAGGAGCAGAGAAAGAGCCGGAAACAGCACCATGGCGAGCACAGACCAGATACGGCCGGAGACAATGATAGAACGCCAGTTGGCATTGTTTAGGGAAATTCCCGGAATGCTTAGCTGGAAAAAGCCGTCTGTGTATGTGTTAATGCGGTTCTCATCGTAATACCGGGGCAGTTTTGTGCGGATAAAAAATACAAAGTAGGCACCAAAAGCGGCGCCCATACAAAATCCGGTGATGGACATTTCGGATAGATATCCATGCAGATAGCCAAGAAATAGTGTAAGGAATCCGAGCACTGCGGATAAAATGTAGAGAATTCCCCAGTGGCTTTTGGTGATGTAAGCCCTTTCGGCATTTTCCTCTGAATAGAGGATGGCAGTTTTTACAACGGTTTCAACTTCTGCGGTGTCTAAAAGCGGGGCGGCTTCCTGCCGTTTTGAGAGCAGAAGTTCTGTCACGCTTACCCCAAGAAGTTCTGCCAATGGAATTAAAAGTGAGGTGTCCGGAATACTGGCACCGGTTTCCCACTTGCTGACCGCTTTATCAGAAATGAAAAGCTGGCTGGCAAGTTCTTTTTGCGTATATCCTTTTTCTTTTCTTAATTCGGCGACAAAGGAACCGAATTTCGCTCTGTCAATTTCAAACATCATTTGCTACCTCCTGGAAAACAGTGTACGGCAGCAGGAGAAAATTTACAACCGAACAGCAGTAGAGTCCGCACGGTGAGCGGCTTCCTTGTCCTGATACATCCGTTCATCGGCAATTTTAATGAGAGCTTCTGTGTCAGTGCTCTCGGACGGGTAGGTTGCATAGCCGCAGCTTGTTCCCATATAAAGTGTGATGTCGTCTATCTGCAGAGGTTTTTCGATATGCTCTTTGATGGACGCAATCAGTGCATCCCCGGAAGGAGCGGAATCGTTTTTGGGAACAATGAGGGAAAATTCATCCCCGCCGATTCGGAATGTATAGTCTTCGTCACGCAGGCACAGCCGTTATTAAACCGCATAGAAGGTTAAAATCACCTTGCGGTCAGGTGACAGTTGTGATAACATAAAACTATATTGAGTTGAAACGGAAAGGAGGACGCAGCATGAACGGACTTGGTTATACACCAATTTGTAGCAGCAGCGCAGCACAAAAAACGTACAAAAAAACCGCTTACGGGATTACTGCGCCCTTTTTTAGGAGAATAGATTTTTAAAAAAGAAAAAGTTCTCTAAATATGCGTGGTAAATCCCAGAAACAGTTTGACCTGTAAAAGAAAGAAACAGGTTGAGCTGTTTTTTTGTTATACAGAAATGCAGTACAAAAAGACGAGAGTGAAAGGATTTTACCACAATGAAACAGAAACTTCAGAAAAACATTGGATTAGATTATATTGCAACTTTTATTACAAACCTGAATATGCAAAGCTCCATCTGGGTACTTTACCTTGCATACTGCGGGATGAACCTTGCACAGATTGGTCTGCTGGAGGGAGTTTACCATGCGACAAGCATTATCTGCGAGATTCCATCCGGTGCATTTGCCGATTTGCTGGGAAGGAAGCGCAGTATGGTATTAAGCAGGCTGTGCATCGCCATTTCCTGTGTGATTATGCTGTTTGCCGGAAATTTCTGGCTGTTTGCGCTTAGCTTCATCATTCAGGCGCTTGGAAACAACTTAAATTCCGGTTCGGAGGAGGCGTTCATCTATGACAGCATGAAGGTCATCGGACGGGAAGAAGAATATATGGGTGTTTATGGCAGATTAAATGTCATCATTGAAGTGGCACAGGGAATTGCAACCGTTGCGGGAGGTGTGCTTGCAGAATATTCGTACTTCTGGTGTTATGCGGCGTGCCTGCTGATTGCAGTTCTTGCGGTTCTTCCGGTTCTTCTTATGACGGAGGCGCCGGTTACGGATGATATGGCAGAGCGTATGCCGGTTGGGACACTGATAGAAGAACATTTTAAAAAGAGCGGCAAAATCTTAAAATCAGACAGCCGTATTTTAAAAAATATCGTATTTTATTCGGTAATCTTTACGGCGGAAACGCTGCTGTTTTTCTACAGCCAGCAGTATTATGCAGAGCTTGGATATAACAAAATCGGCATCAGCATGATTTTGCTTGTAGTGGGCGCAGCGTCCTGTCTGGGAGCTTCCCTAAGTGAAAAAATTTATGCGCGTTTTGGAGAAAAGACGTCGTTTGCGGCGGCTGCTGTGATAGGGGCGGCACTGGTTTGTTATGGATTTCACAATGTTGCAGTTTCTGTTGTGACATTTGCAGCAGCAGGCTTTTGCAATGCGCTTTTGTACCCGATACAGTCCGATTCTCTTAATGACCTGATTCCATCGGAACAGCGCGCAACGCTGATTTCAGTGGACAGCATGTTTTTCTCCATCGCAATGATTCTGGTGTTCCCTGCGGCAGGGGCGGCAGCGGATGTGTTCGGGCTGACCGGCGTGCTTGTGGGAATCGGTGCCGGACTCTGGCTTTTTGTGGGGACCTGGTTGATTTTTAAAGTCAAAAAATGAGAAAAGATTAATAAAATAATTTCCTTTTGGACAGAAAAGTGCTAGAATGAAAGTAGACAAAAGATTGGGAGGAATTTGTTATGAAAGGCAAAAGCGTAAAAAACTCATTGATGATTATATGTCTGGCACTTGTGATTGTTGCGGGGGGTGTAATCGGGATAATTTCGATTCACAACATCAAAATCATGACAGCACTCGCAAACAGTAATTATGAAGAAGCGATGCTTGATGGCTACAATTCGCAGATAAAGAACGAGGTTCAGAGTGTCATTACCGTATTGCAGGCGGAGTATGACAGGGCACAAAACGGGGAACTTACGGAGGACGAGGCAAAGAAGGAAGCCTGTGAAATTATCCGAGAGATGCGCTACGGAGACGATGGAAGCGGATACTTCTGGATTGACGATACCGACTATATGTTGGTCATGCACCCGATTCTGCCGGAGCAGGAGGGAAGTAACCGGTATGAGCTTGAAGACCAGAACGGGGTTATGATTATCCAGGAGATTATGAAAGTCGCAACCGGTGCAGACGGAGGCGGATATAACGAATTTTATTTTACAAAGTCGGATGGTGTTACAGTTGCACCAAAGATTGCGTATTCCCAGATTTTTACGCCGTGGAACTGGGTGGTATCAACAGGTAACTATGTTGACGATATGAAAGAGGAGATGGCTGCATCCCAAAATGAGGTAAACGCGAAATATGAATCCATGATTATGTTAATCATAGTTGTGGGAGTTGTGCTTGCAGCAGCGGCAGTTGTGGCATCCCGTATTTTCGGAAGTATGATTTGCAAGCCATTAATGCAGATTCAGAACTTTGCAAACCGTATGTCGACCGGAGATTTGACGACGGGTGTAAATGTGTCGAGCGAAAATGAGCTTGGAAAAACTGCCGGAGCGTTAGACCTTGCGCAGCAGGAGATTGTCGGACTGATTTCCAATATTGACGGTGTTTCCGGACATCTGAACGAGGCAATTGAGGAGTTCACCCGGAATTTTAACAGCATGAACGATTCTATACAGAATGTTTCCACAGCAATTAATGAGATTGCAAAGAACAGCAGTTCGCAGGCACTTTCTACCTCTACTGCATCTGAAAATATCAATCAGATTGCAGAGGGGATTGCGGATACTTCCACAGAAGTGGAGTCACTTGACCAGAATGCTCAGATTATGCAGAACCGTTCCGAAAAATCCATGGAGACGCTTCAGGAACTGATTACCGTTAATTCTGCTACGAAGGCAGATATTGACTTAATGTATACACAGACATCAGAAACAAACGAGTCTGTCAACAAAATTAGTCAGGCCGCAACCTTAATCAGTGAGATTGCGTCCCAGACGAATCTGCTTTCCTTAAATGCTTCAATTGAGGCTGCAAGGGCGGGAGAAGCCGGCCGTGGATTTGCAGTTGTTGCGGAAGAAATCGGCGGTCTTGCAACGCAGTCAGCAGAGACGGTAAATGAGATTAATAACATTATCGGTGAGCTGACAAGAAATTCCGGGAAATCCATGGAACTGATGAAGAAGATGAGTGATACTTCAGACCATCAGGTTGCTGCGCTTGAGAATACGCAGCAGATGTTTGGAGATTTGAAGGCGGCACTTGATTCGTGTCTGGCATCGATTCAGACCATTACAGCTAAAATCCAGAATGTCAATACACAGCGGGAGCTTGTGACCGAAAGCATTGATACCCTGACACAGCTTGCAACGGATAATGCTTCCTCCACAGAGGAAACATCTGCGATGGCAACAGAACTTGAGGCAGCGGTAGAGAAGTCATCACAGCTTGTATCACAGCTTTCAAACGATGTTGGAAAACTTTCCGATGATATGAAACAGTTTAAACTTTAGAAGGAACGAAAAAGCCCCCTGGAGCAGAAAAACTCCAGGGGGCTTTTGTGTCCAGACACTGTGATAACAATTTTCGACAAACAAAAAATTTTATAGAAATATAATAGTTTTACGAAGTATTATCTGATAAAATAATTTATCATAATTTGGAAAATGGATAGAAAGAGGTGGCAGTGTGGAGGATACAAAGCTGACAGGATTATCCGCAGGAGAAGTGGAAGAGCGGAAAGAGAAGGGGCTTACAAACAAAACAGAGATTTCCACGGAGAAAACCGTAAAAGAAATCATTATTTCCAATACATTTACATATTTTAACTTTATATTTCTGGTGATTACGATACTGCTTTGCATTGTTGGCTCATTTCGGAGCCTTACGTTCCTTCCGATTATTATTGGAAATACGTTAGTTGGAATCGTGCAGGAAATCCGGGCCAAGGCGGTACTCGACAAGATGAGCCTTTTAAATGCACCGCATGCAGTAGTTGTGCGGGATGGCGGGCGAAAGAAGGTTGCATCGGAAGAACTGGTAAAAGACGACGTTGTACTTTTTGCCGCAGGAGATCAGATTTGTGCGGATGCGAGAGTGCTTCGCGGCAGTGTGCAGGTCAACGAGGCACTTTTGACCGGTGAACAGGATGAAATCAGCAAGAAACCGGGGGATGCGCTGCTTTCCGGAAGTTTTATCGTGTCCGGGGAGTGTTATGCTGTGTTAGAAAGGGTTGGCGCAGAGTCTTATATCTCAAAGCTCGCGGCTGAGGCGAAGAGTCTCGACGGAAGTGAGCAGTCGGAAATGATACGTTCCATTAACAAGATTGTAAAATGGATGGGGATTATCGTGATTCCGATTGGTGTGATTTTATTTTACCAGGGATATTATGTAAATCATGTGAGCTTCCGCGAGAGCATTGTGTCGATGGTGGCGGCGATTATCGGAATGATACCGGAGGGCTTATATCTGCTGACGACAGTAGCGTTAGCACTTGGAACGATACGGCTGGCACAAAAACAGGTTCTGCTTCACGATATGAAGAGCATTGAGACGTTGGCGCGGGTGGATGTTTTGTGTGTGGATAAGACCGGAACCATCACGGAACCCGGAATGCAGCTAAACCGGATGGAAGCGCTTGCAGAGGCAGAAGCGGTTGCGGACGGGGAGAATCCATCTCTGTTTCTGGAAGAAAAATTAAAAGAATATGTGGCAACGTCAACTGACAACAATAGTACAATGGAAGCGTTGAAAGAATACTATTTTGATGGAGCCACATTGATACAGCCGAAAAAACAGCCAGTTTCGATTTTTCCATTTTCTTCTGCGGTAAAATACGGTGCAATCACCTTTGAAGATGGCACATGGATTCTCGGTGCACCGGAATTTGTATTAAAAGAGGGCATAACGGCGGTGGAAGAGCGGATAAAGCCGTACACGGAAAAGGGTTATCGTGTGCTCGTGTTTGCTTATCAGAAAGAGCCTCTTGCGGAGGGTGGTGCGCTGGCAGGGGAACTGACACCTGTCGGAATCGTGGTGCTTACCAATGCCATCCGTGAAAATGCAAAAAAAACATTCCAGTATTTTAAGGAACAGGACGTTGCAATCAAGGTCATTTCCGGGGATAATCCGAAGACGGTTTCCGAGGTTGCAAGAATGGCAGGAATAGAAAACGCAGATCAGTATATTGATGCCACTCTTTTGGATACCGAAGAGAAGGTGGCAGAGGCAGTAAAACAGTATACGGTGTTTGGACGCGTGACACCAAAGCAGAAGCAGATGCTTGTAAAGGCGTTACAGAACCAGGGACATACGGTGGCGATGACCGGCGATGGTGTCAATGATATTCTTGCGATGAAGGATGCGGACTGTAGTATTGCGATGGCATCTGGAAGCGAGGCAGCGACGCAGGCAGCACAGGTGGTGCTGTTGGACTCTGATTTTGAACATATGCCTAATGTAGTATTAGAGGGAAGGCGTGTTGTCAACAATGTGCAGCGTTCCGCGAGCCTTTTCCTCGTAAAAAATATTTTTTCATTGCTTCTTGCGGTGTTCTCGTCAATACTGTTTTTGACGTACCCATTAGAACCGTCCCAGATATCCTTAATCAGTATGTTTACGATTGGTATTCCGGGATTTTTGCTGGCGCTTGAGACGAACAAGAACCGGATAGAAGGGCATTTCTTGAAAAATGTCATGCTAAAGGCACTCCCTGCGGGACTTACGGATGTGCTGATTGTGGGCTCCCTGACGGTCTGCGGCAAGGTGTTTGGAATTGCAGAAAATGACATTGCAACGGCAGCAACCATGCTGCTTGCGGTGGTTGGTTTTATGATTCTTGAAAAAATCAGCCATCCGTTCAACAAATTCAAGGTGGCAGTTTATGCAGTCAATATTGCAGGTATTATTTTATGCGGCATCTTCCTTCCAGATTTGTTTGCGCTTACCGGGATGTCCGGGACAAGCATCCTGTTAATGATTGTGTTTGCATTTGCAGCAGAATCCTTATTCCGGAATCTTTCGATTCTTATCGAGAGTGGAAACAAAGCGCATTTGAGGAGGCAGGAGGCCGGAAAGAAGCCGCATAAATTTAAAAAATATAAAGAGAGGAGCAAAAGAGTATGAATGAAGTAAAGACACCGAAGAAACCCCTGATATTCTATTATCTGATAGTGCTGGCATTGATTCTTGGCTTAAATTTTCTGTTCATGCCGTGGCTGATGCAGCGCACGGTTGAGGAAGTGGATTACGGCACCTTTATCAAGATGACCAACAACAAGGAAATCGGCCGGGTCGAGGTGCAGGACAATCAGATAGTGTTTACCGACAAGGATGAGAACAAGATTTATAAAACGGGAAGAATGGATGATCCGGAACTGGTCGACAGACTGTATGAATCCGGTGCAGAATTTGCCAGCGAGATTGTGGAGCAGACATCACCGTTTCTGACCTTTATTTTGAGCTGGGTATTGCCGATTGTCATTTTTATCGGAATTGGACAGTATATGACGAAAAAACTGATGGATCATGCGGGCGGTGGCAGCAGCTCCATGGCGTTTGGAATGGGAAAGAGTAATGCGAAGGTCTATGTGAAATCATCCGATGGAATCAAGTTTGCGGATGTTGCCGGAGAGGATGAGGCAAAAGAAAATTTAAAAGAAATCGTAGATTATCTCCATAAGCCGGAGAAGTACCGGGAAATCGGTGCATCCATGCCAAAGGGTATTCTTTTGGTGGGCCCTCCGGGAACCGGAAAAACGATGCTTGCCAAGGCGGTTGCCGGAGAAGCAGAAGTACCGTTTTTCTCCATGTCCGGTTCTGAATTTGTGGAAATGTTTGTGGGAATGGGCGCATCGAAGGTGCGTGACCTGTTTCGGCAGGCGAAAGAAAAAGCACCCTGTATTGTCTTTATTGACGAGATTGATGCCATCGGAAAGAAGCGTGACGGACAGCTTGGCGGAAACGATGAGCGCGAGCAGACCTTAAACCAGCTACTGACCGAGATGGACGGTTTTGAGGGAAATACGGGCGTTATCATTCTTGCAGCGACGAACCGTCCGGAATCCTTAGATCCGGCGCTTACAAGACCGGGACGATTTGACAGACGTGTACCGGTAGAACTTCCGGATTTAAAGGGAAGGGAAGAAATCTTAAAAGTGCATGCAAAGAAGATTAAGATTGCAGACGATGTGGATTTTGCTCATATTGCGAGAATGGCATCGGGCGCTTCCGGCGCGGAGCTTGCCAATATTGTCAATGAGGCGGCACTGCGTGCTGTGCGGGATGGCAGAAGCTATGCGACGCAGGCAGACATGGAGGAGAGCATCGAGGTTGTCATCGCAGGCTATCAGAAGAAAAATGCGATTATGACGGACCGCGAAAAATGGACGGTTTCCTATCATGAAATCGGTCATGCGCTCGTGGCTGCGAAGCAGACAAACTCTGCTCCGGTACAGAAAATTACGATTATTCCGCGTACCTCCGGTGCGCTTGGTTATACAATGCAGGTGGAGGAAGGAAACCACTACCTGATGACAAAGACGGAGATTGAGAATAAGATTGCGACATTTACCGGCGGACGGGCTGCCGAGGAGATTGTCTTTGGAGAGGTCACAACCGGTGCGTCCAACGATATTGAGCAGGCAACGAAGCTGGCACGCGCGATGATTACGCGCTATGGCATGAGCAGTGATTTTGACATGATGGCGCTTGAGACGGTAAGCAACCAGTATCTTGGCGGGGATGCGTCCCTTGCCTGCTCCTCAGAGACGCAGACAGAGATTGACAGACAGGTCAATACGCTGATTAAGAAACAGCACGAGAAGGCAGGACAGATTCTGCTTGAAAACCGGGAAAAACTCGAAGAGCTTGCAAAATTCCTCTACGAGAAAGAGACCATTACCGGGGAAGAATTTATGGAAATATTACAGAAGTAGAAGAGGGAGAGACGATGATACAATTTCAATGTGACTACGCAGAGGGTGCGCACGAAAAGGTGTTACAGAAGTTAGCGAAGACAAACTTAGAACAGACGGTGGGCTACGGGATGGACCCATACTGCGAGGCGGCAAGAGAGAAAATCAGAGAGCTTTGCCAGACACCGGAGGCAGATGTGCACTTTCTGGTGGGCGGAACGCAGACTAATACGACGGTGATTGCAGCGGCACTGCGTCCGTATGAGGGCGTAATTGCCGCAGACAGCGGTCACATTAATGTGCATGAGACCGGAGCAATCGAGGCGTGCGGACATAAGGTGCTTGCCCTTCCGTCGGAGGACGGCAAGATTACGGCGGAACAGGTGGAGACATATTATAAGCTTCACATAAATGATGACAGCAGCGAGCATATGGTAAAACCGGGAATGGTTTACATTTCCCAACCGACAGAGCTTGGTACACTGTATACAAAAGCGGAACTGGAAGCGCTGTATACCGTATGCAGAAAAAATGAGCTGTTCCTTTTTGTGGACGGCGCAAGGCTTGGCTATGGACTGATGGCGGCGGACTGCGATATGAAGCTTCCGGAGCTTGCGGCAAACTGCGATGTGTTCTATATCGGCGGCACGAAGGTCGGCGCGTTATTTGGAGAAGCGGTGGTCATCAATCATCCGGCGTTAAAGAAGGATTTCCGTTATATGATAAAACAGAAGGGCGGTATGCTCGCAAAAGGACGGCTGCTTGGAATCCAGTTCCTGACGCTGCTTGAGGACAATCTGTATTTTGAGATTTCTGCGCATGCAGACCGTCTGGCGGAAAAGCTGCGGGAGGCAATCCGCGCTGCGGGATTTCCATTTCTGGTGGAGAGCCACACGAACCAGGTTTTTGCAATTCTGCCGGATGAAGCGCTTGAGAAGCTTGGCAGGGAGTATTGTTTTTCCTATCAGCAGCGCATGGATGATACCCATAGCGCGGTGCGTTTCTGCACTTCCTGGGCGACGACGGAGGAACAGGTAGCCAGACTTTGTGAGAGCATTGCAAATCTGGCGTCGTAGATTTGAAAAAATAAAATGGTTGACAATGGCTGGAAACGGTGTTAATATCATACACAATTTATACCTCGAAAGAAAGGAGAACGAAAATGATGGCAGATTTCAGAATGAAACAGAATAAAGTCGTGAAACACGGTGGCATGGTTGGCATCGTTTTTGTCGTACCGTTTATTTTGGGGGATAAATACAGACATCGGCTGAAGTCATAGAGTAATTGTAACCATTTTAACTGGAACAAGACTATGAAACGGTGTTTGTAGAAATACAGACACCGTTTTTTTTCGTTAGTACTGCGATATCATAGAAGGATGTTCCACAAAATTTTGAGGAGGAAGTGAAAATGATTCTGGAAGAATTTGATGCGAACCAGACGGCGGTCATCAATCCGACGATGATTGTGCCAAGGATTGAGGGAATGCCCAAAGTGGCAGTGACCTGTTATTCCCATGTGACGTTTGAACGTCTTGTGGCGGAGACGAAAGCAGAGAAAATCGCAGAGACAAGCGATGCGAACATGAAAATCCCTGTATACGAAACGGTTTATCAGGGCACGAAGGTGGCGCTTTTTATGAGTGCTGTGGGGGCAGCCGCAAGTGTGGCGGTTCTGGAAGATTTATATGCAATGGGAGTGGAAAAAATCATCGTGTTTGGCACTTGCGGCGTGCTTGACAGCTCCATTGAAAACTGCGCTGTCATCATACCGGATGCGGCTGTGCGGGATGAGGGCACGAGCTTCCACTACGCTATGTCTTCGGATGAGATTGCCGTAAATCAGAAGTATCTGGAAGATTTTAAGGCACTTTTGGAAGAACTCCATTGTGAATATACGGTCGGAAAAGTGTGGACGACGGATGGAATCTATCGTGAGACAAAGGAAAAGGTGGCGCGCAGGAAGGCGGCAGGCTGCATTTGTGTGGATATGGAATGTTCCGCCAATACAGCCGTTTCCAATTTCCGTGGAAAAGAGTTATTCCAGTTTTTCTATGCGGCAGACAATCTGGATGCAGAGGAATGGGACAAAAGAGGACTCGGGAATCACGAAAATCTGCTGGAAAAAGACAAGATTGCAATGCTTGCGCTGGAATTTGCAGTGCGGATTGCGAAAGGGGCGAATAGTATGGATGAATTAATTCTGGTTGAACCGGAGAGCTGCTGGCGGGAAGAGATTGAGGAAGTAAGGCAGGAGATTCTGGATTCAGCAGATGCGGATAAGTTCGCAGGCTGTGGTGGATTAAACCATGCGGAATCTGTGGAGGCGTGGATAACAAAGATCCGCCCGTATGAATCGGAAGCAACCTGTCCACCGGGGAAGGTTCCATCTACTATCAGGCTTGCAGTGCGAACGAGGGATAAAAAGGTGGTTGGAATCATTGATTTGAGACACAACTTAAACAACCCGGTTCTTAGACTCTGGGGCGGACATATCGGCTACTCCGTAAGACCGAGCGAGAGACGCAAGGGTTACGCAAAAGAGATGCTTGGTTTGATGCTTGAGGAGGCGAGAAAACGCGGACTTGAAAAAGTCATGGTTAGCTGTTCTACAGAAAATGAGGCAAGTGAGCGGACGATTCTTGCAAATGGCGGCGTCTATGAGAAAACAGTGTCCGTAGAGAACGAACAGGTAAAGCGGTACTGGATTACATTATAAAGGAGGAGAAAAATGATTTATCCGGAAAAGAATATCACTCAAAATGATTTTACACTGACACTTCGCAGCGCCAGAAAGGAAGATGCAGCCGACCTGCTTGCGTATTTAAAGCAGACAGCGGGAGAAACGCCGTATCTGCTCCGTGAGCCGGAAGAGGTTACGATTCCTTTAGAGCGGGAAGCAGCATTTCTGGAACAAAAGGAACAGGATCCGGGAAGTTTGATGCTGTTAGCATTTGTGAACGGACATCATGCAGGCAACTGCTCCGTAAGACCGATTGGCGACGGACTGCGCTACAGACACCGGTGCAGCATTTCAATTGCCTTGTATCTGAAATACTGCGGAAAAGGAATGGGCGAGACAATGCTGAGAGAAGTTCTTGCCGCAGCAAAAGAGATGGGCTATGAGCAGGCGGAGTTAGAGGTCGTAGCCTCAAACCGCAGGGCAAAAGGGCTGTATGAAAAGCTTGGGTTTGTGACATACGGCAGATTCCCGGACAATATGAAATATAAGGACGGGACTTATGAGGACTGTGAATGGATGATGAGGAAATTGTAAAATGCACAAAAAATAAAGAGAAATGAACAGCGGTTTCCAATAGATTTCCGTTTTTAAATAACAAAGGCAGAGTATGAAAACTTGAGGTGCCAGATTGGCACCTCAAGTGAGGAGTCAGCCGGGCATGGAGGACGCCGGTATGAGCCGTATGTGTTTGCGGGAGAGATGGATGGAAAATTGTGGTTCTGCACCAACAATACCAAGGATGTATACAAGGATATGCAGGAAAATCCAGAGATTGAGATTTCAGTGTCAAGTCCTTCCTACGCATGGATTCGTCTGCATGGAACAGCAGTATTTGAGAACAATATGGCGGCAAAAGAAATGTGTATTGCAAATCCGATTGTAAAGGGTCAGTATCAGACCGCTGACAACCCGATTTTTGAGGTATTTTATCTGGATAATGCGCACGGAGTGATTGCTGATTTTTCCGGGAACCCGCCATATGAGTTCTAAGGGGTATTTAAAACGGCTGGTGGAGGATATCCACTCCGCCATCGTTGCCACGATTGGCGCGGACGGGCACCCGCAGACCCGGGTCATTGATATGATGCTGTGGGATGAACAGGGCGTTTACTTTCTGACGGCAAAGGGAAAGGCATTTTACCGTCAGCTGATGGAACAGAGGTATATTGCCCTGTCTGCCACGAAGGATAAAATTTCCGTTTCCCTGCGCGGGAAGATAAAAAACATTGGAAATGAAAAATTAGATGAGATTTTTGAAAAAAATTCCTATATGAAGGCAATTTATCAGGGGGAGAAAATCCACAGGCGACCTATGTCTGCGTCAACCTTGGAGAAGCCTATGCGCCGGAGAATATCAGGAAACGCTCGATTTGCATTGATGGCGATATCGGGGAAATTCTGCACAAGTTGTGAAAGACGGTTGCAAAACTCTCTTACATGGATTATAATATTGTAAAATATAAAATATTTTAGATATTACTAAAATAAAGAAGAGGGTTTCTGATATGGGAGCAAAATTATTGGTACATTATGACTTTGCGGACGCAGACCGGGTGGGGCGGGATGTCTCCGGAAACGGATTTGATGCCAGTGCAGGCGGCAGCAGTCTGCCACAGGCAGGAATCGTGCAGAAAAGAACGGCAGTGACATTTGCAGGAGGGGCAAACGGCACTTCCTATCTGAAGGTGCCATCCGGGGTTTTTGAAGAAATCGGGGATGACGACGGAATCACGATTGCTGCCTGGGTGAACCCGGGCAAATGCGGGAGCGTCTGGGAGCGGATTGTCGACTTTGGAAGAGGAGCGGAAGGACCGTATCTTTTCCTGACAAGAAACTTAAAGGCCGTCTGCTTTAACGGACAGGATTTGGCGGCGGACCCGGCAATGGCGTTAAACCAGCAGGAGTGGGTCTATGTGACGCTCACCGTGTCGGGAACAAAGGGCGGAACGATGAGCGCGGCAGGACCGGTAGTCTATGTGAACGGGGAAGTGGTAGCGGACGGAACCATCAGCCAGACAACGAGCGGACTGTATGCAAAGCTGCGCAAATGGTTTGAAACATTTGAGGATGTCAGAAATTATGAGAACAATTATCTCGGAAGGTCACAGTTTGCGGCGGATGAAGACTTCTGCGGAAGCCTGTCGGATTTCCGGATTTACAAGGGTGTGTTGACGCAGAGTGAAATCACAGAGCTGATGTGCCAGACGTTAAAAGAAGGTGAAATATTAAATCTTGTTTTAAATAAATATATGGAAGCGCCGCAACCGCTTGCTGTAAAAGATTATGAGCTGCCGAAGTCGTTTCTTCAGGAAAAGGTTTCCGTCACCTGGAGCTCAAACCGACCGGGATTAATAACGGCGGAGGGAAGGCTGGGAGAGATTTATAAGGTAGAAAAAGCCACGCTGACGGCAACGCTTCGCTGTGGGGATGAGAAGGCAGTCAAGGAATATGAGGTGACAGTTCTGCCAAAGGAGACAGTTCCGTATACCATCCGCGTTCATGCAAAAGATGAGACGATGCCGGTCAGCGAGACACTCTGGGGACTGTTCTATGAGGACATCAACAATGCGGCGGACGGCGGAATCTATGCCGAACAGATTAAAAACCGTTCCTTTGAAAGCTTTCACTTTGCCGTCTATGACGGGCGTTCCGGTGCGGAGGGCAAAAGCAGCGGAAGAGTGCGAACCCCACTTGACGGCTGGTTTGTCGATACGGACAGGTGCACGCCGAAGTTTACCGGGGGGTTAAACGAACAGTTTGGCATCACAGACGAAGAGACGAATAACTGTTACCTGACGGTGAAAGACGGCACGGTAATCAGCAACCGCGGTTTCTGTGACACGAATGAGGCGTGCTCTATCGTCACGACAGAGGGGGCAGCGTATGACTTTTCCATCTGGGTGCGGGCCAAGAAGCGGTGCTCGATAGGTGTATTTTTGCGCAGTGCGGACAAAACAGCGGTGAGCCGCACAGTATCGGTAGATATTGAACCAAGTGACCGCTTTGTAAAGTATGGAGCGGAGAAAAAAATTACCCTGACTGCCACGAAAGCGGCGCACGCAGAGCTGGTACTGTCGTTCCACGGAGAGATGGATATCGACTTTGTTTCCCTGATGCCGCAGAAGGTCTGGGGAGCGGCAGAGGAAGACGGCGCGCCGATGGCACATATGAATTTTAAAAACAATCCGAACTACCGCCTGCGCAGGGATTTGGTACAGGCATTAAAGGAGCTTCATCCGAGCTTTTTGCGTTTCCCGGGCGGCTGTATTTCCGAGGGCTCTTACATCTGGGACAATGTCTATGACTGGAAGGATTCGGTTGGCGCGGTGGAAGAGCGCAAGGAGAATTTCAATGTCTGGGGCTATGTGATGACGATGGGGCTTGGTTATATGGAGTATTTCCAGCTTGCAGAGGATTTGGGAGCGACTCCGCTTCCGGTTATGGCGTGCGGCGTGCTTTGTCAGGCGCGCTCTGACTATGCGAATCCGGCGGGAGGTGCATTGCAGGAGAAATACATCAAGAACTTTACCGACCTGATTGATTTTGCCATCAGCACGGATTTTGCCGGAAATGAATGGGCGGCATTGCGAAAAGAGATGGGGCATGAGGCGCCGTTTGACCTGCATTATCTGGGTGTTGGGAATGAAAACTGGGGCGAAGAGTTTATGGCAAGCTTTGAGATTTTCTATGACCGTATTACAAAATACGTTGAAAAGAATTATCCGGGCTATCCACTTACCATCATTTCAACGGCTGGCGCGCAGGCGGACGATGACGCATACCGTCTGGGCTGGAAATTCCTTGCGGGCGGCAATACCGGAGAGACCACGGTCGATTTTACCGATGGTGAAAAGAGCTGGAGCGAGCCGGTCAGATGGTATCAGAACAAGTCCCATTATATGGACACGATTGTCGACGAGCATTATTATCGGACAAACGAGTACCTGTTGCAGAATACCGACCGCTACGAGTACTATGCGAGAGCTTACCGGGCAGACGGCAGTATCGACGAGGCGGAAAGCTCCAAAGTCTTTGTCGGGGAATATGCGTCCAGCGAGAAAAATACGCTGGCGGGTGCCGTGGCGGAGGCTGCGGTGATGACCGGATTCGAGAACAATACGGATGTTGTCCGTCTGGCAGCGACAGCACCGTTATTTAATAAGGCACTGACAGACAATCAGTACCGCTGGACACCGGACTGTATCTGGTTTGACGATGAAAGCGTCTGGCATACGCCGACCTATTACGTCCAGCAGATGTTTGCCGCAAACCTTGGAAAAAAAGTGGTATCCACAGAGTTTCTCACGTATGAGGACTGCGAGAAGATTGTGATAAAACCGCGGGGCGGAATTTCCGTGACAACCGGAGATGCGACGATTGCGGTACGGGAAATCTGTGTCACAGATAAAAATGGGACTGTTTTGTTAAAAGAAGATTTGACAAAAGGAATAAGCGACGAGTGGACGGCGGTTATAAACGGCGTTCCGTCAGAGAAATCGGGAAATATTCCATTTGAGAGAGACAACAGGAAGGGACTGATACTGCCGGGAGTGTCCGCGGGCGAAAACGGCATTTTCCTGATACGGAAGGATTGGAGCGACTACACAGTTACCGTAAAGGCAGAGCGTCTTGATGGAAACGAAGGATTTTTCATCGGAGCGGGCGTTTTGGATTACACGCCGCAGAAGAAACAGGCATTGCAGTATGCAGTCGGCTTAAACGGAGATACCACCGGAATCCGGGTTTACAAGGAAGGGGTGGAAGGCTATACACTTGGCGATTTCTCCACGAGCGTGTGCGTCGGAAACTTAAGAAGTGCGCAGTACGAGCCGGTTTCAGACGGTGTATTGTATACAATTACCTTTGATTATGGAGCGAGGGAGGAAGCGCACTTTGCGTGTGGTTACCAGAGTGAGGACGGAGCATTTCAGAGCAGAAAAATCACGGGACGGCTCCTTGCCTACTGCAAGGAAATTTTCCGCTCGGCTACAAGAGACGGGGAATATTTATACTTAAAACTGGTCAATGCAGAGAACATCGAGAAACGTGTCAGTGTGGAAATCTGTGAGGAAAAAGTTGCTTCCTGTGCAAAACAGATTCTTCTTGCCGCAGAGGATGGTCTTGCATCCGTGCCGAATGTGAATACAAAAGAGAACGAGCCGGTAAAGCCCGTTACGACAGAAATTGCTGTGGAACATGGAAGTGCGGAGCTTACACTTCCGCCGCAGTCCGTGGCAGTGCTTATCTGCACGCTGATAAAATAAGCCTTCTTGATTGCCGGAGAATTTTGTGCTAACGTAGGAGTAGAAATCATATCCATGAAACAAAAGAGGAGAAAATGGAAAAATGCGTTCTTTCTTCCGGCGAATCAAATATACATTGACAGAGAATCTGGGAGATACCTGTGGCGGAGCCGCAGTTGTCTCCCATTTTGTTGTTGGAATCCTGACAGGAGCGGCACTTTATGGCTATTTTCCGGTGCTGCCGCAGACAGTCTGGATTTTGATTGGACTACTACTGTCTGTGCCCATGTTCGGGATGCTTTTTCTTGCGATGAAGCTCATTTCCAAAGGGGCGAGAAAATCGGTAGTCTACTGGCTGATATCCTTTTTAGGCATCTATTTTACGATACAATTTGCCACAAATGAAAGCGATGAGTGGCATAGTTTTTTGCCTGCATTTCTGTTTGCGACAGGGCTTGATTTGCTGGCGAGGTGTTTGTTTGCGGCATTAATAAAAAAGCGTCACCGGAAATTTCTTGCGTTCTGCGGGATGACATCATCGTTTGTCGTGGTATGGATGGCGTGTGTCATTGGTTCAAGCGGCTATGCAAACGAGGAGCTGGAGCAGATTTTTGCGGCGGCGGGCAGTGCGCGTCAGGCATTTTTAAAGGAGAAGGAAGAGGCTTGGCAGAAGACGTACACGGCGCTTTCTGCGGAGTATGGACCGGACAAGGGAGCGGGGCTTTCGACGGATACCTACGACATTTCTTATTTTATGGAGCGGGACGATGTGCAGGAAATCGGCATGGATGCGTACTTTTCCTATGACCTGACGGAGGTTCCGTTAGCGGGCAAGGTTTGGTATCCGAAGGAAGCAGGCAGCTTTCCGGTGCTGTTTCTGATTCACGGAAATCACACCTACACGACGCCGTCCTACCTGGGCTATGACTATCTGGGCAGATACCTTGCGAAAAAGGGTTACGTGGTTGTGTCGGTGGATGAGCGTTGCTGCAACGATTTGGTAAATGAAAATGATGCGAGGGCAATTCTTCTGTTAGAAAATATGCGTGCGCTGCGGACACTTGGAAAAGAGGAAAACTGTCCGTTTTATGACAAAATAGACTGGGAACAAATCGCGGTTGCCGGGCATTCCAGGGGCGGCGAGGCGGCTGCCACGGCAAGCTTGTTTAACGGGTATGACAGTTATCCGGAAAATGGAAATATCTCTTTTTCCTATCATTTCCCGATAAAATCGGTTATTGCGATTGCACCTACGGTAGACCAGTACATGCCCGCCGACCATGCAGTAGAACTCGCAAATGTAAATTATCTGTTGTTAGCCGGGGCTTACGACCAGGACGTCACGGTTTTCATGGGAATGAAGCAGTATGAAAACGTGACATTTTCCGGGAATGGCAGATACTTAAAGTCCATGCTTTATATTGCAGACGCCAACCACGGGCAGTTTAACGAGCTGTGGGGCGAATACGACATGATGTTTCCGCTCAACCGTTTCTTAAATACGAAAACGTTTTTGACCGAACAGGAACAGCAGAACGTCGCGTGCCGGTTTATCGGAACATTTCTGGATGTGACGCTTAAGGGCGAGCGGGAAGACGAGGAGCTTTTGAAATATTATGCCGCGTATACGGATGAGCTTCCCGAAACCATTTTTGTGCAGAGCTATCAGACGTCCGATTTTGTCTGTATCGCCAATTTTGATGAAGATTCCGAGTTAGAGACCGCGACGATGAGAGGTGCCACGGTGGATGTATCGGGGCTTGTCAAATGGACGGAGGAAAAAAGAGCGTATGGAGACGGCGGAACGGACGAAAATTATGCAGCTTATTTTAAATGGAAGAAAGCCGACAGTGCACAGATTATATTCCGGTTTGCACCGTATGATATGGGTGGGCAGGATGTGACGTTTGACATTGCAGACCGGAATACGGAGCGCGTGGAAAATGGTAATTACAAGCCATTTGACGGAAAAATTGTGGTGAAGGATACGGCGGGGGAGGAGGCGGAAGTCTCTATTTCCTCCTGTGCGGTGGTGTACCCGCCGCTTCCGGTGCAGCTTTATAAAACCGATGCGCTGTTTGGCGGAAAAGAATGGAAGTGTCCGATGCAGACGGTCACGGTGAGAGTGGAGCAGTTTCTTGCTTCAAATCCGCAGATAAATCTTGGTGAGATTAATTCTCTGCGGCTGGTTTTCAAAGGGAGCGGTGCGATATCGCTTGATAATGTCGGATTTGAGTGCGCAGATTTGAAACAACGATTAACAGAGGAATAACGGAGGAGAGAAGATTATGTGGATTGTATTTGCATTTGCATCAGCGCTGTTCGCAGGACTGACTTCTATATTGGCGAAGTGCGGAATCCGGAAAACAGATTCCAATGTGGCAACAGCGATAAGAACAATTGTAGTTTTAATTTTTTCCTGGATAATGGTATTTTTAGTCGGGGCGCAGAGCGAAATTGGCGCGCTTTCGACGAAAACATGGATTTTTCTGATACTGTCGGGACTTGCAACCGGGGCATCGTGGCTGTGTTATTTTCGGGCATTACAGCTTGGAGATGTCAACAAAGTGGTTCCGATTGACAAATCGAGCACGATTTTGACGATTCTGCTTGCATTTTTGTTTCTGCATGAGGAAATCACAGGCTTAAAGCTTGTCTGCGTTATTTTAATCGGCGCCGGAACATTTCTCATGATTACCAAAAAAGAAAACGCGGATGCAGGAGAAAAGAGTGGCAAAAGCTGGTTACTTTATGCAGTGCTCTCCGCAGTATTTGCGGCGGCAACGTCCATTCTCGGCAAAGTGGGCATGCAGGGAATTTCGTCAAATCTTGGAACAGCAATTCGTACGGCTGTAGTTTTGATTATGGCATGGATTGTCGTCTTCGTGACCGGAAAGCAGGGTACCATAAAGAATATCGAAAAGAGGGAGCTGACCTTTATCTGTTTGTCCGGAATCGCAACCGGGGCATCCTGGCTTTGCTATTACAGGGCACTGCAGGACGGTCTTGCGAGCGTGGTTGTACCGATTGACAAGTTAAGCATTCTCGTGTCCATCGCCTTTTCGTACCTTGTATTTCATGAGAAGCTGGGCAAAAAAGCGCTGTTTGGACTGGTACTCATTGTGGCAGGCACATTATTAATGTTGGTATAGGCAGCAGACACCACTTTTTATACGGCGGCATAAGATATTACAAGTAGACATAACAGGGAGCATTATGCAGACCGTAAGAATTGGAGAGAGAGGAACATTTGTGCAGTATCTTCAGCTTGCATTGACGCGGGCAGGAATACCTACGACCGTAGATGGAATATTTGGAAAAAGAACCTGTCTGGCACTGCACACATTTGAAGAGCAAAACGGGCTTCCGTTAAAATGTGAGGCGGATGGGGCGGTATGGAGAAAGCTGCTTCCCTATTTAAAAGGGTATACGAGACATATGCTCGAGCAGGGCGATACCTTTATGGCACTCGCAGAGCGTTACGGTGCCACAGTTGAAGACATCCGCCGGGCAAACCCCTCACAGAATGAGGATGTGCTTGAAGTGGGAGCCATTTTAAATATTCCGTTTGATTTCCCGCTGGTGCCGACCGGGGTGAATTATTCGTCCTTCTTAAATCAGTACGTGGTGGAGGGACTTGCGGTCCGTTATCCGTTTTTGCAGCGGGGGAGTATCGGGCGAAGCGTCATGGGGCGGCAGATACCGTTTCTTATGATGGGAGACGGAAGGACGGAGATGTTTTACAACGCATCGTTTCATGCAAACGAATGGATTACAACCCCGATGCTGCTCAAATTCGTCGAGGACTATGCAAAGGCATATGCGACGGGAGAGAGCATCGGGGAGAACTCTGCGGCGGTATTATTTGACCGTTACCGCCTGTATCTGGTGCCGATGGTAAATCCGGATGGGGTCGACCTTGTGACGGGCGTCATTTCTCCGGAGGGAGAATACCAGAGAGCTTATCAGAGTGCTAAAAATATCAGTGCACCCTATCCGCAGATTCCGTTTCCGTCCGGTTGGAAGGCAAACATCCGCGGTGTCGACTTAAATCTTCAGTATCCTGCCGGGTGGGAGAATGCAAAAGAAATTAAATATGAACAGGGCTTTACGTCCCCTGCACCGAGAGATTTCGTGGGGACGGCGCCGTTGTCAGAACCGGAGAGCCGGGCGGTCTATGATTTTACGCTGGCACATGATTTTTCCCTGATTCTCGCCTACCACACGCAGGGACAGGTGATTTACTGGAGGTATCTGGACTATGAGCCGGAAAATTCCAGAGAGATTGCACAGTATTTTGGAGAGATCAGCGGATATCTTGTGGAAGAAACGCCTTATGCCTCTGGTTTTGCGGGCTATAAGGATTGGTTTATTTCGAGCTATTTAAGACCCGGCTATACGATTGAGGCAGGAATCGGCGAGAATCCGCTACCCATTTCGCAGTTCGATGAAATCTACCGGGATAATCTCGGGATTCTCGTGGGCGGGATGACACAGATTGCGCAGGTAACTCAAGCGTTAGTTGAGCCGGAGAAATGATGTCTTACGATGCCGCTCAAGCACTGCTTGTTTGAAAAAAATCCATTCATTTGCTACAATGAATTCACCGGTAGAGAGACAGAGTTTCCGCAGGACGTCCTGCGGGAAGGAAATAGAGAGGGAAAAGAATATGTTTGATACGATGAATGTAGCAAAAATTATTAAGCAGAAAAGAATGGAGAAAAATCTGACACAGATGCAGCTTGCAGATGCACTTGGCATCAGCTATCAGGCAGTGTCAAACTGGGAGAGAGGAAATTCGATGCCGGACATTTCAAAGCTTGGGGAACTTTCGACCGTACTCGGCTGTTCGGTGGAGGAGCTTCTCGGAAATAATGACAAGGCAAAAGTTGTCGAAGACATGATAAAAGGAGAAGAACCGAAAGAGATGGATATGGAAGAGCTGGTGGATGTAGCGCCGATTCTTTCGCCAAAGCAGACAGAGGATATTCTTGGGCAGATGCTAAAGGAAGCAAAAGACGTGGACCTTTCGGACCTTGCGGGTCTTGCACCGTTTTTATCGGAAGAAATGTTAGAACAGTTTGCGGAAAATGTCAGTGAGAAATCCTGCTTTTTGGATGAACTCTGTGGAATCGCTCCGTTTTTATCGAAGGAGGCATTAGACCGTCTGGTGAAAAAAGCAATTTTAAATGGAAATGCCGATATTGATGATGTGGCAGGTTTTGCTCCATTTCTGTCGAAAGAGACACTCGATGATGTGGTAACGCTTGCAATAGAGAGCGACGGAGAAATCGACCTGGAGGATTTGACAGGTCTTGCTCCATTTCTGTCCAAACAGACAGTGCAGCGCCTTGCAGCGGCAATGATACAGAAGGGCGATTTAGATGCACTGGCAGGAATTGCAGTGTTTATGCGTTGAAAAAAGGAATAATGCTATTTACCTATAAGGGGGGTATGAGAAAAAACGGCAGGTATACATCATTTTCGTGTATACCTGCCATTTTTTCATCTACAAGCTCTTATTCAAAAGGAATTACTGCACCGTCGTAGGTGTCGTTGATGTACTGTTTGATTTCATCGGATTTTAAAACGTTTACGAGTGCCTGGATGCCAGGAGCATTTTCGTTGCCCTCTTTGACAGCGATGACATTTACATAGGTCTGAGCTGCTTCGGAATCGGCTGTTTCGTAAGCAATGGCATCTTTTGCAACAGAGAAACCAGCCTGAAGTGCATAGTTACCGTTTAATACGACGAAGGCAACCTCCGGTACGACACGGGCAACCTGTGCAGCCTCTAACTCTTTAAAGGTAACGTTGTATGGGTTCTCTTCAATGTCATTGATGGTAGCGGTAAGACCGGCACCGTCTTTTAAGGTAATGACACCGTTTGCCTGTAACAGCAGAAGTGCTCTTGCCTCGTTTGTGGTATCGTTTGGAATGGCAATGACATCGCCCTCGGTTAATTCGGAAAGTTCATTCTTGGTTCCCGGGTAGATACCGAATGGCTCGTAGTGGATACCGCCGGCATTTACCAGATGCGTTCCCTGTTCCTCGTTAAACTGCTCTAAGTAAGGGATGTGCTGGAAGTAGTTTGCATCAAACTCACCACTTTCTACTACATTATTAGGAATCACATAATCATCAAATACGGTAATCTGCAAATCCCATCCCTGCTCTGCTAAAATCGGTTTTGCCTGCTCTAAAATTTCAGCATGAGGTGTTGCGGAAGCGGCTACGGTAATGGTGCCGCCCTCAGTGGAGTCAGCATCTTTTGCGTCTGCTGCATCAGCTGATTCGGTGCCGGCAGTTTCTGTAGTGGTTTTTGCCGGTTCATCTGAGGTTCCAGCATCAGCAGCCGGCTTATTGGAGCTGCCGCAGCCAGCTAAAGTACCAAGGGTTAGTACACCAACTAAAATGCTTGTTAATAATCTCTTTTTCATAATCATCCTCATTTCTGCACACGCACGGTGTGCGATAAATTTTTTCATTCTCCTCTTTGCCCGGATTATTTACGTTTGTCCAGACGGGATGCCAGGCGCATGCCAACAGTCTGGAAAATCTGTACCAATACAATCAGTAAAATGACGGTCACAATCATGATGTCTGTCTGCCAGCGGTAGTAGCCGTAACGGACTGCCAGATCGCCGAGACCGCCGCCGCCGACTGCGCCAGCCATGGCGGAATATCCGAGTATCGTACCGATTGCAATGGTGCTTCCCACGATAAGGGAAGTTCTTGCCTCCACAAGGAGGACCTTTGTGATAATGGTAAAAGTGCTTGCGCCCATGGAGCGTGCCGCCTCAATGACACCGGGATCCACTTCCTTGAGGGAAGACTCTACCATTCGTGCAATGAATGGAATTGCCGCAACCACAAGAGAAACGATAGTGGCTGTCGGGCCGTAACTTTTTCCAATCAAAGCTCTGGTAAAAGGAATCAATAAAATCAGCAGAATCAAAAACGGAATACTGCGGATAATATTGGAAATCGCATCCAATATTTTGTAACAGATGGCATTTGGTTTGATGCCGTCCTTGTCTGTCACGGCAAGCAGGATGCCGACCGGCAGACCAAATAAGTAGCCGGCTGCGGTGGAGGCTAATACCATGTATAAGGTCTCACCGATTCCTTTGATAATCATCTGCGTCACTTCACTCGTCCACATCGCCGGTCACCTCCTCAATTTCCAAGCCTTTTTCTACGAGATACTGTTCCATCTGCTGCTGCAGTTCTGCTTCCGGTGGGAGACCTAAAATCATCTCGCCTTTTGCAACACCACCTACGTTTTTCGTATCTGCGCGAAGAATATTTACCGGGACACCGAATTTTAACACCATATTTGCAATGACAGGTTCAAATGCCGAGTTCTCGGAAAACACGATGCGCAGCTTTTTATCTTCAATGAGCCGGTCAAGCTGACGGCTTTCGCCATTCCAGTCCGTATCGCCTTCCCAGCTGCCTGCAGGGCGGTCCTTAAAAATCAAATCCCGCGCTACTTTGGACTTTGGATGGTTAAAGATATCTGCGACCCTGCCCTGTTCCACAAGCTGACCATTTTCGATGATTGCCACATGACCGCAGATTTCACGGATAACGGACATCTGATGTGTGATGACGACCATCGTGATGCCAAATTTCTGGTTAATGTCTTTTAACAGGTCCAGAATCGAGGCAGTAGTCTGCGGGTCCAAGGCACTGGTCGCCTCGTCACACAGCAGAATCTTTGGATTGCTTGCAAGTGCTCTTGCGATGGCAACACGCTGTTTTTGACCACCGGAAAGCTGGGATGGATAAGACTTTGCCTTCTCAGCAAGTCCGACTGTTTCCAGCAGCTCTAAGGCACGTGCCCTTGCCTCGGATTTTTTTACGCCCTGTATCCGCATTGGGAAACAGACGTTGTCTAAGACATTTTTTTGCATCAGCAGATTGAAATGCTGGAAAATCATTGCAATGTCACTGCGCTGTGCACGAAGCTGCCGCTCCGTAAGGTTTGCCAAATCCTGACCGTTGATGAGCACCGAACCCTCGGTGGGACGTTCCAGATAATTTAAGCAGCGCACCAGGGTGCTTTTTCCGGCACCGGACATACCGATAATACCGTAGATGTCGCCGGATTCAATTTCTAAGGAAATGTCCTTCAGTGCTTCTACGCGGCTGCCCTTTTGCTCAAAGGTCTTATATAAATGATGTACTTCGATTGCAGACATAAGTGAATAGTTCCTTTCAAAAAATAGACGTCTTTTTTTGTACAGGGATTATTATATCTCCCAGAAGAAAAAAGTGTTAATACAAGAAGCCGATTACACGCTATAGGATAAACCTATAACAAAAATGATGACAAAAAAACATCCCACCAAAACGGATTCGCTTTGATGGGATACCGGTGTTCTTTGCCCAGATTAAAATATCAGCCGGGATTTATTCTTTAAAAGCCGGGCACCATTTACGATTAAAAGGATGCCTGCGGCAATTCCGCCGGTGAGAACACAGATTCCGACGGCGAGGCTTGAAGCGCCGGCAGAACCCATGGTCTTATAAACTTTCTCATCCATATGAAATCTCCTTTTCTAAATGCTTTTCACGTTTTCTTATAGCACCTATTGTAACATCAATCCCATTTTCCGCCAAGCACTTTTTCACGGGAAAAATGATCTGCTTCTTCCGGTGTCAGAAGTCTGACAAACGGCGCTCTTTCCTGGAAAGAACTGTCATTTACTGCATAAAAAATGGTTTTTCTTGCAGCCTCTTTGTTCCAGTCGTGGAAGAGTGCCGGATTGATGTGCGGACCAAAGGAGCAGTCTAAAAACACGGTGTTCGCATACTCTCTCCACGGGCGTCCGAGGTAAACACTGCCGTCGGGACAGCCATTTGAAATCAGGCGGCAGTGGGAGAAAACATAGCCGTATTCTTCGCCCTCAGGGGTGGATGCGGCGGTCACGTAGCCGTGGATAAATCCGCCGGAAGCATTTGTGGAGGTGTTGTGGTCATTCTGCTCTTGTTCTTTTCTCGGCAGAGATTCGATGGTGCAGTCCTCAAAATAGGCAGTGGCACCGCCGAAGATGAAATCGACATCACCGCAGATATAACAGTTTTTGTAGTAGTGCCTGCCCATCGTGCGGGGAGCCGTCTGCTTGGGACCTAAGAATCCGTCCGGCTGTAATTCTTTGGGCGGAAGAGGCGCCGTAAAAAGGGTGTCCTGATGCCCGATGAGGCGGCAGCAGTCTGCCGTAAAACGGTCGCCGTCCGCATAGAGCGCAATCGCCTGTCCATGCGTTTCGGAATCGCCGGAGGCATTTTCTACGGTCAGGTTACGAAGCATCACATCGTGCGCGTCCACAAACAGGGTGTAAGAGCGAAAAGTACCTCGCTTTTTTCCGTCAGACATGATAAAATTAGCATAATCGTCATAGCGGATAATGGTATCTGCCGGAGAAGTGCCGGTGCCGACAATTGTCACATATGGATGGCGGACAGTGACTTTTTCATAGTAGATACCGGGCGAAAGCGCAATCGTTACAGGTGCGCTGCTGTCAACGGGAAGGCTAAGAAGCGCTTCATTAATACTGTGAAACGGGGTATCGGCAGCAGAATCGGAAGAAACATGGATTGTGGTTGACATCATTGATAGTCCTTCTTTCCATTTTTTTATCAGTATAGCACAATTGGGCGATTCGGGAAAGCCAAACAGGGAACACTAAGAAGCGATAAGACCATAGAAAGGGTGTAGATACAAATGGAACTGGAATGGATGAAAGAGAGGGAAGCAATCTGCGATGTGTGCCACAAGATGTGGCAGCTTGGCTGGGTAGCGTCTAACGACGGCAATGTTTCGTTAAAACTTCCGGACGGAACATTTTTAGCAACGCCGACCGGCATCTCCAAAAGCTTTGTGACGCCGGAAAAAATCGTACAGATTGATGCAGATGGGAAAATTCTTGCGGCAGAGGGCGGCTACCGTCCTTCTTCAGAAATGAAAATGCACTTTCGCTGTTATAAGGAACGCGAGGATGTCGGCGCGGTCGTGCACGCGCACCCGCCGGTGGCAACCGGATTTGCAGTGGCAAATGTGCCGTTAGATGAGTATTCTATGATAGAGACAGTTTTATCACTCGGCTCAGTGCCGATTGCACCGTACGGAACGCCGTCCACACCGGAGATACCGGATGCGATTGCACCGTATCTGCCGGAACATGATGCGATTCTTTTAAAAAATCATGGGGCGGTAACGGTCGGAGCGGATGTATACACGGCGTATTACCGGATGGAAACATTAGAACAGTTTGCCAAAATTACACTGACCGCACACTTGTTAGGAGGAGCAGAGGAAATTGACAGGGAAAATATCGAACGCCTTGTGGACCTTAGGAAAAACTATTATAAACTCAGTGGAAAACATCCCGGCTACAAAAAATACAGCACAGATGGCAGACGAGACGGAAACGACTGTGGAAGGAGAGACGAGCATGCAGAAAATCAATAATGAACTTGGACATTGGAACGGACTGCAGCCGTTAGATGAAATCGAAGGATTTCTGGTACGACCGGGTTTTTATAATAAGGAAGGAGCCTGTCTTGCACAAAATGGTGTCAGCTTTACCATTCATTCCTTCGGAGCGACAAGCTGTACCCTGCTTTTATTCCGTCCGCACGAGTCAGAACCGTATGCAAGACTGCGCTATCCGGAGTCTTACCACATCGGAAACACATTTTCCATGTTTGTGTTCGGACTGCGCATGGATGAATTTGAGTATGCGTTCCAGCTTGACGGGGAATATAATCCGGCAAAGGGAAAACTTTTTCATAAGGATAACGTACTTCTTGACCCATATGCGAAAGCTGTCACCGGACAGCGGCATTGGGGTGAGAAACCGGAAGGCGGCAAAGATTTTGTCTATCATGCGAGAGTTGTGCAGAACAGCTTTGACTGGGGCAATACGAGACAGCTTGAGACGCCGTTTGAGGACTTGATTATTTATGAAATGCATGTGCGTGGATTTACGAAGGATGCATCTTCAGGTGTTACGGCACCTGGAACGTATGAGGGACTTCGCCAGAAAATTCCGTATCTGCGCGATTTGGGCGTCAATGCGGTTGAGCTGATGCCGATTTTTGAGTTTGATGAGATGGAAGGCAACCGTATGGAGGGCGGAGAGCGCCTTTATAACTATTGGGGCTATAACACGGTCTGCTTTTTCGCACCAAATACCGGGTATACCTCTGTGGAGGAGCATAACCATGAGGGCGAAGAGTTAAAACGCCTGATTCTGGAATTAAAAGAAAATGGAATCGAAGTAATCTTAGATGTTGTATTTAACCATACCGCCGAGGGCAACGAGCACGGCCCGAACTTCTCTTTTAAGGGAATCGACAACGACATTTATTATATGCTGACACCGGAAGGATTCTACTACAACTTTAGCGGATGCGGGAATGTCATGAACTGCAATCATCCGGTCGTGAGCCGTTTTATTGTAGACTGCTTAAGATACTGGGTGACAGAGTACCGCGTGGATGGATTCCGTTTCGACCTTGCCTCCATTTTAAGCCGTGGACAGAACGGAGCACCCATAGAGCATCCGCCGATTCTGCAAAGCCTTGCCTGTGACCCGATTCTTGGAAAAGTAAAGCTGATTGCCGAGGCATGGGATGCCGGTGGTCTCTATCAGGTTGGAAATTTCCCGTCCTGGAGCCGCTGGGCAGAGTGGAACGGCAAATACAGGGACGATATGCGCCGTTTCTTAAAAGGAGACGACGGACTCGCAGGAACCGCCATCACAAGAATTACCGGTTCAAGGGATTTGTACGACCCGATGCACCGCGGCGATAGCGCTTCCGTGAACTTCCTTACCTGCCATGACGGATTTACGTTATACGACCTTTACGCTTATAATCAGAAGCATAATGAGAAAAACGGCTGGAACAATACAGACGGAGATAATAACGGAAACAGCTGGAACTGCGGCGCAGAGGGCGAGACGGACGACCCGCAGATTAAGGGACTCAGAAGACGTATGATAAAAAATGCGTTTGCAACGTTGATGTGCAGCAGGGGACCGGCAATGTTTTATGCAGGAGACGAGTTCTGTAATACGCAGTTTGGAAATAACAATGCCTACTGTCAGGATAATATCATTTCCTGGCTGGACTGGAACCGACTTGAGGAATACAAAGGAATCCATGATTTCTTCCGCTATATGATTGCATTCCGTAAAAAGCATCCGATTTTACGCAAATCCACGAAACAGGCGGCCTGTGGCTGGGGAGAGATTACGATTCATAACGGAAGCCCGTGGAATGTGCGCACGGACAACAACAGTCATTTGATTGGAATTATGTATGCCGGAAGGGATGCACAGGACAAACGGGATGACATTGTGTTCTATGGGATGAATGCATTCTGGGAGCCGCTTGGTATGCAGCTTCCGGATCTGCCATATGGAATGCGATGGAAGCTTTGTATGAATACCTATGTAGAGTATGCAGACGGCAAGGACATGGCGGCACAGACTGATTTCAGGGACGGAAAGTATTTAACCGTTCCGCCCCGCACGGTTGTGATTCTCGAGGCGGAAGAACTGCCACCGGAACAGGTTTAAATCCACCCGCCGTCTAGCGTGATAATCTGCCCGGTCAGATAGTCGTTTCCGGTACAAATCTGAAGTGCCAGGGAAGCGACTTCTTCCGGCAGACCGAAGCGTCCGGCAGGAATTTCTTCGGCAAGTGCCTCACGCTCCTCCTCGGAAAAACACTGGTTCATCGCAGTGTCGATGACGCCACAGGCGATGGCGTTGACCTGGATATTGCTTGGCGCTAATTCTTTTGCGAGTGCCTTGGTGAAAGAATTGATGCCGCCCTTGGTGGCTGAATATGCAACCTCGCAGGAAGCGCCCACATTGCCCCAGACGGAGGAAATGTTTAAAATCTTTCCGGCACCGCATCCCAACATATGCGGGATGGCGAGCTTGCTCGTAGCAAATACGGAAGTGAGATTTGTGGCAACGATGCGATTCCATTCGTTAATTGTCATATCTTGCAGTAGTCCGATATGCGAAATCCCGGCATTATTGACAAGAATATCAATGCCGCCTGTCTGTTCCTCTATCCTTGCAAAAAGTTCTGAAACGGCTGCAAAGTCGCCCATATCACAGATTTCTGCCATTACGCGGGTGTGACAGGTGGCTTCAAGGCGTTCCTTTAAGGCAAAGAGCGCATCCCTGGAATGGGAGCAGGTAATGACGAGCGAAAATCCGGCGCAGGCAAAGTTTTCAGCGATGGCGCACCCGATTCCGCGGGAGGCTCCGGTGACAAGTACGGTTTTATTCATGAAAACAGGGTCCTTTCTATATTAATATGGAAGTTTTATCTGAAACTACTATAAGCGACGGCATGGGGGCTGTCAATCGCTTTTGCGTGTTGGAATTGGCGTTTTTTTTTCAAATTTTTCGTCAAATTCTTAAATTTTTTTCATTTTATACTGGACAGACGCAAAAATATGTGCTAATATAATCAAGCACGATTTGAGAAAGACGTGCAGCCGAAATTACGGCGTGTGGCTCAGCTTGGTAGAGCGCTACGTTCGGGACGTAGAGGTCGCAGGTTCGAATCCTGTCACGCCGACTATAGAAACCCTTGGGGAATAAGGGAAAATGAGAATGGACTTTCCGGAATGGAGAGTCTTTTTTTGTGGTTTTTACCACGTCAGGCAGATTGGGATTGCAAGAACGGCGCACCCCGTTGTATAATGGGCGTAGGCGTGGCTTGTTCCATGCAAATGTGTGCCGGAGACGGCATAGAGAGAGCGTGCACAAAAGGCATGAGATGGAGGATAGAATGGGAAGAGACGTTATCATTGCGTGTGATTTTAACAGCAAGGCAGAAGTAATCGAGTTTTTAGGAAAATTTAAAGAGGAAAAACCATTCGTAAAAATCGGAATGGAACTTTTTTATGCAGAAGGACCGGAAATCGTGCGTACGATTAAGAGCATGGGACACAAGATTTTTCTGGATTTGAAGCTCCATGACATCCCGAATACCGTAAAAAAGGCGATGGCAGTACTTTCCGGGCTGGATGTGGATATGTGCAATGTGCATGCGGCAGGAACAAAGGCAATGATGGAGGCTGCAATTGAAGGACTGACCAGACCGGATGGAAGCAGACCGTTATTAATTGCAGTAACTCAGCTCACCTCAACCAGTGAGGAAGTGATGCAGCAGGAGCTTTGGATTGACAAGCCGATTGATGAGACTGTTATGCACTATGCAAAGAACACGATGGAAGCCGGCTTGGACGGTGTTGTCTGCTCTCCGCTTGAGGCAGGAAAAGTACATTCCGTATGTGGGGAGAAATTCCTGACCATCACACCGGGTGTACGTTTTGCAGACGGAGATGTGGGAGACCAGAAGCGTGTTACAACACCGGCAAAGGCAAAAGAACTTGGCTCAGATTATATCGTAGTGGGAAGACCGATTACACAGGCAGCAGACCCGGTAGCAGCTTACCGCAGATGTGTGGAAGAATTTGTAGGATAAGACAATGGAAGAACGTAGAATAGGACTGACTGGAAGCACCTTAAAGCTGATAGCAATCGTTACAATGTTCATCGACCATGTAGGTGCTGCGATTGTGGCGCGGATTCTGTTGCAGTACCGCGCCGACATTCCGGTTATTACAGCAATCCGGAACGTTATGGATTACCATACGCTATACGTAGTATATATGACGCTGCGCATGATTGGAAGAATCGCGTTTCCGATTTTCTGCTTTCTTCTGGTAGAAGGATTTTTGCACACCAGAGACAGCCGGAAATATGCAATGCGGCTCGGAATTTTTGCACTGGTTTCGGAGATACCGTTTGATTTGGCGTTTAGCAGTAGCCTTCTGGAGTTTGAATATCAGAATGTATTTTTCACACTGTTTCTCGGATTGCTGACGATGATGGGATGGAATGCCATCGAGAAAAAGTTTGCAGATGGAAGTTTCATGCGGATTCTTTGCAATGCACTTGTCCTTTTTGCCGGAATGGGAGCGGCAGAGCTGCTTCGGACGGATTACGGAATGAAGGGTGTATTCTGCATTATGGTGCTTTATATTTTCCGGAACAAACGGATTTATCAGGTGATAGCCGGATGCCTTTCCTTCTTCTGGTGGGAGATAGCAGCAGTACTTTCCTTTGTTCCAATCTATTTTTATAATGGAAAAAGAGGATTGAAATTAAAATATTTCTTTTATGCGTTTTACCCGGCGCATCTGCTATTGTTGTATCTTATCTGTCACTTCCTGGGAATTGATGGAGTAGCGGCAGTCTGAAATAACAGAGAGCAACAAAAAGGACTTTAGAAAATGCAGCTTACTTTCTAAAGTCCTTTTGTACATGAAAGATTATAATTGGTAAGGTATATGTAAACCTGCGGGAGACATGAAAAAGGGAGGAACCCACAGGATAATTTTTTGGCGGAGCTGACAGAACCCCTAAACATGATGCAGAAACTCAACAACTCCTTTTGATGATTCTATCTTACCGAAGAAATGTGTACGAAGTTTGACGGCAAAGTGAATAATATCTTAAGAACATCTAATAAATTTCTAAAATATGGAAAGGAAAAAGACAATGCTTGGAACATGTCTGGATGCGGTGCGGCAGCAGTCCCCGCTGATTCACAACATCACAAACTATGTGACGGTCAATGATGTGGCAAATATCATTCTTGCCTGTGGCGCAAGCCCGATTATGGCGGATGACCCTGAGGAAGTCGAGGAAATCACGGCGTTATGCGGGGGACTCAACATTAATATCGGAACACTAAACAGCCGGACGATTACATCGATGGAGTGGGCCGGGCGTGTGGCAAATGAATTAAAAAAAGCCGTGCTTTTGGACCCTGTGGGAGCAGGTGCAAGTAAGCTCCGGACAAAGACGGCGTTAGAGCTGATGGAAAAAATACATTTTGATGTCATCCGGGGAAATATGTCCGAGATTCGCACGCTTGCAGGCGGAAGCGGAAACAGCCGCGGCGTGGATGCGTCGGACGTGGATGCGATTACAGAACAGAATCTCCTGGGAAAAGCGAAGTTTGCAGCAGATTTTTCTGCACAGACCGGAAGCATTATCGTGATTACCGGGGCGGTTGATCTGGTGACAAATGGGAAAAATTGTTATTTTATTCACAACGGAAGACCGGAGATGCAAAAAATTACCGGGACCGGCTGTCAGCTCTCCGGGCTTATGACCGCGTTTCTTGCAGCAAATCCGGAAAAACATTTTGAAGCGGCAGCGGCGGCAGTGTGCGCGATGGGGCTTGCCGGGCAGATTGCCTGGAATCACATGGAACCGTGGGATGGCAACGCGACCTACCGGAACCGGATTATCGATGCGGTGTCGCACATGACAGGGGGCATCCTTGAGGAGGGAGCAGATTATGAATTGCGATAAAAAAAATCTTTTGTTATATGCGGTGACAGACCGGAGCTGGCTTGGAACAGAGAGCCTGTATTCCCAGGTAAAAAAGGCAATTGACGGCGGCGTCACCTTTGTGCAGCTCCGTGAGAAAGAGCTTGCGCAGGAAGCATTTTATAAAGAAGCGTTAGAGATTCAGGCGCTTTGCAGGGAAAAAAATATTCCGTTTGTCATCAATGATAACGTTGCACTGGCAAAGAAGATTGATGCGGACGGCGTCCATGTCGGACAGGAGGATATGGAGGCGGGAGACGTGCGGAGTCTCCTTGGACCGGACAAGATTATCGGTGTTTCAGCACATTCGGTGGAGGAAGCACTGCTTGCCGAAAAGCGCGGTGCAGATTATCTTGGCGTAGGCGCGGCATTTTCGACCAATTCCAAGAAGGATGTGAGCTGTATCAGCCATGAAACCATCCGTGATATCTGTCAGGCGGTACAGATTCCGGTCATTGCCATCGGCGGGATAAATGAGACAAATATGGAAGAATTAAAAGGAACCGGCATTTGCGGCGTGGCGGTTATCAGCGCTATTTTTGCGAAGAAGGATATTACCGGGGCGGCAAGGACACTGCGGAATCGGGTAGACACTCTGTTTTGATAAAGGAAAGGACTAAAAGAAATGATAAAAGGTGCGATTTTTGACATGGACGGAACACTGCTTGACTCAATGCCAATCTGGGAGCACGCCAGCGAGCGGTATCTGCAAAACAAGGGCATAACGGTGGAGGAGAATCTTGCGGAAATTCTTTTTTCCATGAGTATGCGGAACGGCGCTGCCTATGTAAAGCGGAACTATAAACTGCCAGAGGACATTGACGTGATTGTGGCGGGGGTAAATGAGATTGTGTCGGAGTTTTATCGCACGGAAGCATTTCCGAAGCCCGGGGTGCCGGAGTTTTTAGAGCTGCTTGCAAAGAAAAATGTGCCGATGGTTGTGGCAACCTCCACAGACCGCCATCTGGCGGAAGCGGCACTGAAACGGAACGGTTTTCTCCCCTATTTCCAAAAGATATTTACCTGCACGGAGGTAGGGGCCGGAAAGATAAAGCCGGACATTTTTCTTGCAGCAAAGGAATTCCTTGGCACGACGGTAGAGGAAACATGGGTGTTTGAGGATGCGCTCTATGCAATTGAGACAGCGAAGGCAGCAGGATTCCCGGTGGTTGGCCTCTATGATGATGCGAGTGTAAAACAGCAGGAACAGATAAAGGAAAAAGCAGATATTTACCTCGAAGGAAAGATAGAAGCGGCAGAATTATACAGCCGGATATGTTCTGGCAAGTTGGATGACAGTGTGTTATAATTAGGAAAAACATCGTACGAAGGTATAAAATCATGATACGCAGAGCAGAATTAAAAGACATTCCGGCATTGATGGACATTTATAATGAAGCCATCCTGCATACGACAGCAACATTTGATACAGAAATCAAGGATTATGAAAATCGCCTGGCGTGGTACAAAGAACATACCGGGCGTTATGCCATATTAGTATATGAAGAAGATGAAAGGGTGAAGGGCTATGCCTCCCTGTCACGTTATCGTGACAGAAAAGCGTTTGACCCATCTGTGGAGATTTCGATTTATATCCACAAGGATTACCGAGGGCAGGGCATCGGCAATCGTCTGATGGAGGAAATCCTTTCGGTTGCCGGTGAATCAAAGGAGATACATACTGTGATTTCGCTGATTACCAGTGAAAATGAAGCCAGCATCCATCTTCATGAAAAATATGGGTTTGCTTACTGCGGTCAGATTCGTGAGGCAGGCGTAAAATTCGGGCGCACCTTAAGCCTGAATGCTTATCAGATTGTTTATGATGGAGCTGAGAAGTAGAAAAATGAGGATTCGTTATGATAAAATATTACAAGACCGACGACCAGCTGATTCGGGAGGAGCCTAAAATTGAGGATGGCGTCTGGGTTCAGATGGTAGACCCGACGGCGGAAGAGTGCGCGATGATTGCGGATGTCTTAAACGTCGACATTGGCGATGTGCAGGCGGCACTCGATGAAGAGGAAAGCTCCCGTATTGAACTTGAGGACGGCTACACCCTGATACTTGTGGATATTCCGGCAATCGAAATCCGCCACGGCAAAGAGAGCTACACGACAATCCCGCTTGGCATTATTCTGACAAGGGATGTGATTGTAACCGTCTGCACCGAGGACACGCCGATACTCCGCAATTTTGTCATAAGCCGCGTCAAGGAGTTCAGTACCAAGAAAAAAATGCGTTTTGTATACCAGATTCTGTTCCGTACCTCTGCCACCTACCAGAGCAATCTGCGGATTATCGATAAGAAGCGTACAGAGATTGAGGGAAGGGTCGGAAAGAACACGGAAGATGCGGATTTGATTGATTTGCATGAGTTAGAGTCCACGTTGGTATACTTTGCGACATCCCTGCGTGCCAATGGCGTGGTGCTTGACCGCCTGACACGTTATAAGCGGTTAGAGCAGTATCCGGAGGATAAAGAGCTGCTAGACGACGTTATTGTCGAGAACCGCCAGGCAATTGAGATGACCAGCATTTACCGAGATATCATAAACGGTACCAGAGAATTGATGTCTTCAGTCATTGACAACCGCCTGAACAACGTCATGAAATATCTCACATCAATTACAATTGTAATGGCAATACCGACCGTCATTTCAGGAATCTACGGAATGAACGTGGATGAACGCTGGATGCCATTTGCGAATACACCACACGGATTTTTGCTTATCTGTGTGCTGACACTTTTAATCTGTATTATTACGATGCTGTTTCTACGAAAAAAGAATATGCTGTGAGGAAATCGATGAACGGAAAAAGAGTTTTTGCCGGATTTTTTGGAACAATCATTGCCATTGTGGAAATTGGTCTGCTGTCAGGATGCGCTACCGATAAAAATTCGCTTGCGTTGACACAGATTGCAATGTCTGACAAACAGAAGGGATGGGCGCTCACAGCGGAGAATGAACTTTTGCATACCACATCCGGCATTGAAAATTTTACATGTGTGAAAACCTTTGATAAAACACTTCCGGTTTCGGAAGGAGAGATAAGCCTGTGTGCCGTAGATGAAAATACGGCATATACGGCTTATTTTTCCATGGACGGAGAGAACATTCTGGTGGAGTATACAACGGATGCCGGGGAAAACTGGAAGGACACGGAGGTTTCCTATGCTTCTTATGGAGGGGCATATAAGGCATATCTGTCATTTGCGGATAGAGAGCACGGATATTTATTATACTGTTCAGACCCGGGAGCAGGAATGATGACAAAAATCCTTTTTTCAACGGAAGATGGGGGAGGAACCTTTTCTTATGTCACGGATTTGACGGACGAGATAAGCGGTTATCCGACGGGAATCGCTTTTTCATCTGAGGCAGAAGGGTTTATAGGGACATCCTATCATGGACAGGATGCGTATTTTTATCAGACGAAGGACTGTGGAGGAACCTGGCAGAGCATGGAGCTGCCGCGTTATGACGGGAAGGACAGTCTTTATATAGAAGGAACTGCGCCGGTATTTTTCGGAGAAAATCAGAAACAGGGGAAATTATTGTTACAGTATGTGACAGCGGAGAAAAGAAACACCATCCTGTATACAAGCGAGGATGGTGGAGAAACCTGGACACCGCAGCAGGAACTCGAATGTGACGGTGCCCTTTCGTATGATTTTTTCTCAGAAAATGATGGTTACCTTATAGATGAAACCGGCTGTCTTTTACCGCTCAAAGCGTCCGCTGGCACCACACGGTAAAACCAGGCTGTTGGAGGAAACTGGAAGACCAACCTCCTCGGCGGATACTGTTCCGTGATAGCGCTCTAAGGCGGTCGCAATCATATAGGTAAGAACTGCCGGCTGTAAACCGGTGGTGTAGGAGTTTACAAGGAAAAATAGAGGCTGTTCGGATAAAAGCTCTGCACAAAGCTTGATGAGCGGGTAAACAGACTCTTCGATTTTCCAGATTTCTCCCTTCGGGCCGCGTCCATAGGATGGCGGGTCCATGATGATGGCGTCGTAATGGTTGCCGCGGCGGATTTCGCGTTCCACGAACTTCACACAGTCATCGACAATCCAGCGGATAGGCGCATCGGACAGACCGGATGCGGCAGCATTTTCCTTTGCCCAGGTGACCATTCCCTTAGAGGCGTCTACGTGTGTGACGCTTGCTCCGGCAGCAGCGGCGGCAAGTGTTGCGCCTCCGGTGTAGGCAAAGAGATTTAAAACCTTAATCGGGCGTCCGGCGTTCTTAATTTTTTGGGAAAACCAGTCCCAGTTGGTCGCCTGCTCCGGAAAAAGTCCGGTATGCTTAAAGCTGAACGGCTTCAGATGAAAGTTTAAGGTCTTTTGAATCGGAAGCGGATAAGAAATCGTCCACTCCTGCGGCAAATCAAAAAATTCCCATTCGCCGCCGCCCTTTGCACTTCTGTGATAATGGGCGTTCATTTTTTTCCAGCCTTTTTCTTTCTTTGGGGTGTCCCAGATGACCTGCGGGTCGGGGCGCACCAGCAGGTAGCTGCCCCAGCGCTCTAGCTTCTCGCCTTTTGAGCAGTCAATCACTTCATAATCTTTCCAGTTATCTGCAATCCACATGATGGGTGTCCTCGTTCTTTCTATATAAAATAATCTCGTAACACCGATTATAACAAAATTATTTTCATTGGAAAAGGGGAAGCCGAAAAGATTGCAAGATTTTCAAAGTAAATGCAACGGAATAAAGAATAGCGTTTACTTTGACATTTTACTCCGCCATCACAATCCATGCCCGGTTCTGGATGGCATGTGCTGTCTCGGAAGCGCTCCTGTCCCCGTAAAAATACGCCTGTGCTTCCTCCTCAATGATTTTTAAAAGCTCCTGGTTTACATAATCCCGCACCACTTTTTGCTGATTTAAAACCTCGTTTATAATCTGCAATTCGCTTTCCGTGATATGCGTATTGGTGTTATTGATGGTAATTTCTGTTTCCTGTGCTTCCTCTGCCAGTTCTTTCAGCATGGATTTGCGAATCGGGAATCCAACGTTGAAACCTGTAGTGCGTTTCTGGTAGGTATCTTCTAACAGCAGTTTTAAAAACTCCCATGCCCCCTCTTTCTTGTCACTCCCTGCGTAGATGGCACAGCAGTTCAGACAAACGGACACGGTATACATTTCGCCCGATGCCGTCGGATATCCATGTACATGGTAGTCTCTTCCATAGTTCACTGTTCTCCACATATAATCTATATATGTATGCCAGTTCCATGTATTGCACAGTGTCTGTGCTTCAAACTCCTCATATACCCAGTCAGAAGTGTCCTGTTTCTGATTCTCTGCATATTTTTTACATAAGGTAAGAAGTGCTTCAAATTCTTCGCTCTCAAAAGAGACGGTCTTATTTTCCCAGTCGATAAATTCTTCCTGCCTTGCAGTCAGAAGTGTTTCTAACAGTGCTTCCGGATCTCCGGTAACTCCACCCTGCATAATCAGTTTTTCCCACTGATTCTTTTCTACCAGCTTCTCAAAAGCCTGCATATTCCATTCCGTTATCTCTGCCTCATCTTCGGGACGTAATACAACTCCACTCATTATAAACTGCGGCGGCAGAAGATAGATGCCGCCATCTATCTCATACGTGTTTAGCACATTCCACATAAGGTCATCGCAATACGGCAGCGCCTTCAGATATGGCGTTAAATCCTCAAGATATCCATTGGAAACATCCGACTCATACCAGGTCGGCACTGACATATCAATGATATCCGGCGCTGTCCCGGCTGCCATGTCCGCATGAATCTGTTCATATTCGTAGTCCCCAAAATAATTTTTGACCGTAATGTAATAGTTTTCGTTTTTCTGGTTAAATTCCAGAATCGCTGCCTGGATATCGGGTGCAACTCCCTCATTGACACTGCCAAACGTTGCATATACAAGCTCTGTCCTCATCTCGTCTGACGCATCCGTGCCGCTTAACTTCGCTTCATACAGCTTTCCGCCAAATTCGCCGGTCTGCCCGTATAATCGCAGCGTATTTTCCCCTGCGTCATAGATTCCTGCCTGCACACCTGAAACACCCAGCTTTACATCCTCTGTTTCGGCAATCACGGCACCTGTCTGTTCATCCAGAAATAAAAGGGCTTCCTCCGTTGCCACACACAGGATTCCCGCCTCATTACTTTGTATTTTGTATACACGCCTTGCCGCGTCTTTTGTCTGCCACTTCTGTTCTGCCTTTCCATCTTTTAGCAGATAACACCTTATATTCTGCATATCCGCCGTGACACATTCAAGCTGTCCCTCTTCATTCTCCTGCAAAAAACATGGCGTCCCGGTCAGTTCATAGACGCAGTCTGCCTGTCCATCTTCTGCAATGTGCGTTACGGAATTTCCGCCAAAAAGATATACCATTTCCGCTGCATCTACAAACATTCCATTTCCCACATAATTCCATTCCGGATTCGTCTCTTCTATCGTAAGGACGGTCTGCCACCATCCCGTATATTTCCGGATTTCGGCAGATTCTTCTGCTGTATTTTGAATCTGCGCATAAAGTGTTCCGTCCCGCTCTGTCAGATTCACAAGATTTTCCTGTTCTGCCTGCTGCCAGGCTAACTCTGCCACGCCAATCAAATCATCTGTTTCATAAAAGCACTGATAAATCGGCTTATTTTTTGCCGTCGTAAGCACCCACGCGCAATCCTTTCCGCAGACCACAGCTTCAGCCTCTTCCAGCGATAATTCCTGCGTAAGTTCCACGCGGAACGCACGCTCTGTCATTTGCGTCTGCTCTGTCTTCCCACAGGAGGAAAGCAGTGCCATTCCCAATATCATTGCTGAAATCATAAAAAAATTTTTTCTTATTGTATGGTGCATTTTGTTTTCCTCCTATAGTCAGCCTCTTACCTATTTTGCAAAAATCTCTTTAAAATGTTCCTGTTTCGCCATATACATTACACCAAGCACCACATGAAATTTTACTGCCATCATTTTTATTTGTTAAAACTATTTCCACTATTCGGCTGTCGCCTGAGAAACTATTTTTAGTAATTGCTATGTTATATAATCTGGTGTCGTAGCTTACTCCAGCAAGATTCACACTTGTTCCATCTGAATACCTAAATCCAATTGTAACGCTGGTATTTCCTTTATTAATTGTGACGGATGCTGTTTGTGAACTTCGTTGTACTGTTTTGCTTGCTTCGTTTACATTGGTATGATCCTGCACTGTTGCAGCTGCTACATACTGAGTTTGGCTGCTACCAACCAAAAGTGTTGTCAATACGCAAAGTGTAATTTTTTTATAATTTTTCATGTAAAACTCTCCTTTAAAATTTTATTTTATCTCCGCGCAGAAATAATCATGTATTATTATATACGACATTTTTCGAACTGTCTATACTGATTTTGTAGTTTGATAAAAACTTTTCGGATGGGGATTTCATTGGTGACGGCAACACACTGTTGTCTTTGCTCCGAAAAGCCAAAAGTATTGCAGTTGCATTGACAATTCTTTGGCAGAGCAAAAAGGGCGGAGTAAAAAATGAAAAAAACACTTGCAATATTTGAATTTATCGTGTACAATACACATTGCTGTGACATTGATAGCGTAGAAGCGTGAGGTTGCTGCCAATATGGCAGGTTTTCCGTGGAGCGAATGTCAAGTTAGGAAACTGGCGACAAGTCACTGTACCATAACATCTACAAAAAGTAGAAACAACCGGGCATACGTATATTGTGCTTTCGTGCGAATGAGAGCTTATGATACACCCGGAGTAGTGTGCAGTCACCGCTTGTCGTACTGAGTCAGAAAGTGCGAAAAGGAGGCGACTTTTTTTATGGCAAGTCAGGTAATGAGAATCACATTGAAGGCTTATGATCACGAGTTAGTAGACTCTTCTGCTAAGAAGATCATCGAGACTGTAAAGAAAAACGGATCACAGGTGAGCGGACCGG
>CATZIT010000016.1:0-66698 GCA_958420225.1 uncultured Roseburia sp.
ATTTCTCATTCTTATTCATAAATAATTTCATATGTATACCCACAATATTATCAAAATATTGCACTTTACTTTGTTCCACTTTCATTATCAAAAAACATAAAACTATGAAAAAAACATTCTTTCACAAGCGTGATACGATTCGTATCATTCCCTCAAATGCTTGTTTTTCAATGTATTTTTCGACTCTTTCGTGTGTTAACAGAAATCACGATACCAATAAACGAGTATAGTAATCCCCAAAATATAACATCAATACAGGTATACGGCGCATGATTTGCGCTGTAAAAGTAAAGCACAAATATCGTCCCCGACCATGCTGACTGCCATCACATCGATTTAGTCCCACACAATGTCCTTTTTCTTTCCGTTTTTCTTTCTCGGATACTGTCGGATACGGGTGACAAAGTCGAGATTGACGATTTCCCGTTCGCCGGAATTTCTCTCAATGACCATGCCTCCATCATCAATTTCCTTAATGACGCCCTGTATGCTGCCGTCATTTGAAGTAATCGTATAAATGATGCATTCTTCCCCGATAAATTGTTTTGCAAGTTCTTTCATAACAACATTCTCCTTGTTTTGTTTTCTTTGATTTAGTATCTGCCATGCAACCGCTGCTGTTCGCCTTCCTCTCCTGAAGCATAAAAAGATAATCAGCACAGCAATAATCACTAAATAACTTCCCATTGCCTGTCCTCCTGCGTTTCCATCATGAAATCTTATTTCCTGCCTTTGGAATCTCGTACTCACATGGCAGATTATAGGCTTTTGTTATCTTTGCTTCTCCTGTCTCACATCCGTGAAGTGTCCTGCACTCCACCAGAAGTTCCAGTCCTGCTGCTCTGTGAATTACACCATCTACACCGCCTCCGCCAAGAAGAGAGTTGTTCGCTGCATTTACAATTGCCTGCACATCTGTTGCTTTTGTTATGTCACCTTTTATCGTCTTAATCAAATACATCTTTCCTGCCTGTTTATTATATTACCTCTGCCCCAAATGGCATCAGAGACAATTTTGCAATTTTGAAAAACTGCTTTCCGAAAGGAATTCCGATAATTGTTATACAACATATCAGACCTGCCACAGCATTTCCAACTGCCATAGGGATTCCTGACACAATCAGCCAGATAATATTTGCAATTAAGCTAACTGCACCGCCGCCATATACCACTTCTTTTCCAAACGGAAAAAATGCCAAACCTGCAAACTTAAAGCACTGTAAACCTATCGGTATTCCTATTATGGAAATACACCACAGGCAACCTGCCAAAACCCACGACAGTCCACTCAACAATCCACCACATATAAACCAAAGTATATTTCCTAATATGCTCATATCAATATTCCTCCTCTATCTTACCTGTATGAATATCCTTAAAGCCTGCAACCTGTTCACCATTACAAATACTCGCCTTGATTACCGGTTTCTTATTTTCTTTATCATATGTCTTTGTGAATGAAATAGTTTTTCAATTTCTGGTATTACATTTATTAAATTTCTAAGATTCATTTATCATCACCTTGATTCCATCTAATTATAATCCAAAATCATCCACAAACGCAATATCAATCATAAACTCATACTGCTGCAAGATATTCTTCTCATCGTTAACATCTGCCAATACAAGATAATACTTATCGCCATACTTATATTCTCGTGACTTCAAAGTAAACTTCTCGTGGAAAGTTCTCTTCTCCGGTGCATGTAGTAAAGTAAGCTACAATATCAGAATCTGTTGTTCCGACGATTGCTTCAATCTCTGTTAATACCTTATCTGCTTCTTTATAATTATTTTCATCCATATATGAATAGAATAAATCCATACGCTGCTTGTGTTTCTTATATCAGCAGCTCCCGGAATATATACCACTTGTCCGACTTCGAGCTTTAATGTTACTCTATCACTGCGCTCTGAGAAATCAAATTCCGGTTTCTTCCAATTTTGTTCTGCCCATGCTGTCATAATCTTATCAACAACACTTCCTGCACGCACACCAACATTTACAAAACCAAACATCTTTAAGATATTCGGATTTCTCCTGATACCACTTTCTTAAAAATGAATAAAAAAAGAAGGTATATTGCAACCTTCTAATAAATAACCCCACCAAGCAGATTATACTACTTGATGGGGTCAATTCACATAATATATTCAATTCTACAGTAACATTACTACTTCGACCTCAATGTTATCCCACTGATTTCTCCGAAGATATCTACCATAGCTTTTCCTATACCTTTGTGCTTCATCAAAGCCTATTTGCTTTGTAAATAGATGACCTTCCCCGAAAGAACGTTCGCCTACTTACTAGCAATAGCTGCCTGTGCTGCTGCTAAACGAGCAATCGGTACACGGAATGGTGAGCAGGATACATAATCCAGACCAATCTTGTGGCAGAACTCTACGGAAGACGGATCTCCACCGTGCTCTCCACAGATACCAACATGGAGCTTCGGATTAACCGGTTTTCCAAGTTTGATAGCCATATCCATTAATTTACCAACACCTGTCTGGTCAAGTTTTGCAAACGGATCGTTCTCGAAAATCTTGGTGTCATAGTAAGCATTTAAGAACTTACCGGCATCATCACGGGAGAATCCGAATGTCATCTGAGTTAAGTCGTTAGTACCGAAGCAGAAGAAGTCAGCTTCTTTTGCAATCTCATCAGCAGTAAGAGCTGCTCTTGGGATTTCAATCATAGTACCTACTTCGTACTCAAGCTTGATGCCTGCTGCTGCAATTTCAGCGTCTGCTGTCTCAACAACAACGTCTTTTACATATTTTAACTCTTTTACTTCACAAACTAACGGAATCATAATTTCCGGTTTAACTGTCCAGTCAGTATGTTTCTTCTGAACGTTGATAGCTGCACGGATAACAGCCTTTGTCTGCATCTTTGCAATTTCCGGATAGGTAACTGCAAGACGGCATCCTCTGTGTCCCATCATTGGGTTGAACTCATGTAAAGAAGCGATGATGTTCTTGATGGTCTCAACGGATTTACCCTGAGCCTTTGCAAGCTTCTCGATGTCAGCTTCCTCAGTCGGAACGAACTCATGAAGAGGCGGATCTAAGAAACGGATGGTAACTGGGTTGCCTTCCAGAGCCTCGTATAATGCCTCAAAGTCTCCCTGCTGATATGGAAGAATCTTCTCAAGAGCTGCTTCTCTCTCTTCTACAGTGTCAGAGCAAATCATCTCACGGAATGCAGCAATTCTGTCTTCCTCGAAGAACATATGCTCTGTACGGCAAAGACCGATACCTTCTGCACCAAGCTCACGAGCTTTCTTAGCATCTGCAGGAGTATCTGCATTGGTACGAACTTTCAGAGTTCTGAACTGATCAGCCCAAGCCATAACACGTCCGAACTCACCAGCGATTGTAGCATCAACAGTCTTGATTGCTCCATCGTAGATGTTACCGGTTGTACCATCGATAGAGATGTAATCTCCCTCATGGAACTCTTTGCCAGCTAATGTGAATTTCTTATTCTCTTCGTCCATAGCGATATCGCCACATCCGGATACACAGCAGGTACCCATACCACGGGCAACTACGGCTGCATGAGATGTCATACCACCACGAACTGTTAAGATACCCTGGGATGCTTTCATACCAGTGATATCTTCCGGAGAAGTCTCAAGACGTACTAATACGACTTTCTCTCCTCTTGCATTCCACTCTTCAGCATCCTCTGCTGTAAATACGATTTTACCGCAGGCAGCACCCGGAGAAGCACCAAGTCCTTTTCCAATCGGTGTAGCAGCCTTTAATGCAGCAGCATCGAACTGTGGATGAAGTAATGTATCAAGGTTACGAGGATCAATCATAGCAACTGCCTCTTCCGGAGTCTTATGTCCCTCGTCTACTAAATCACAAGCGATTTTAAGTGCAGCCGGAGCTGTTCTCTTACCGTTACGGCACTGAAGCATATATAACTTCTTGTTCTCAACGGTAAACTCCATATCCTGCATATCATGGTAATGATTCTCAAGAGTCTCGCAGACTTTTAAGAACTCTGCATATGCTTCCGGGAATTCTTTCTCCATCTGAGCGATTGGCATTGGTGTACGAACACCGGCAACTACGTCCTCGCCCTGCGCATTGATTAAGAACTCACCCATGAGTTTGTTCTCACCTGTTGCAGGATCACGGGTAAATGCAACACCTGTACCGGACTCGTTGTTTAAGTTACCGAATACCATTGGCATTACGTTTACTGCAGTACCCCAGGAATATGGGATATCGTTATCACGACGGTATACGTTTGCACGTGGGTTGTCCCATGAACGGAATACAGCTTCGATAGCAAGCTTTAACTGCTCAACAGGATCAGACGGGAAATCAGTACCTAACTGATTCTTATACTCAGCCTTGAACTGCTCTGCTAATTCTTTCAAATCAGCTGCGGTAAGGTCGATATCGAATTTAACGCCTCTCTCCTCTTTCATCTTGTCGATAAGCTGCTCGAAATATTTCTTACCAACTTCCATAACGACATCAGAGAACATCTGGATGAAACGTCTGTAGGAATCATATACGAAACGCTCGAATGCCGGATCCGGGTTTCCTTTAATCATTGCTGCAACTACTTCGTCATTTAAACCAAGGTTTAAGATGGTGTCCATCATACCAGGCATGGAAGCTCTTGCTCCGGAACGAACAGATACTAATAACGGATTCTCAAGATCTCCGAATTTCTTTCCGTTGATCTCTTCCATTTTCTTAACGCCTTCCATAGCCTGTGCCATGATTTCGTCGTTAATCTTACGTCCATCTTCGTAATACTGTGTACAAGCCTCTGTTGTAATTGTGAAGCCCTGCGGTACCGGAAGACCGATACTTGTCATCTCAGCAAGGTTTGCGCCCTTACCACCGAGAAGATTACGCATGGTCATGTCGCCTTCGCTGAACATATAAACCCATTTGTTTGCCATTTTGACTATTCCTCCTAAATCAATTTACTCTAGAAAAGTGCGTGTCCCTAATGCGCACATACATATCTTAACATAATTATGATTATTTGCAACAATTTTTTTGTTATTTTTTTGTCATTTTTTGTATGTATTTCACAATTCGAAATTGTGTTTCATGATGTGAAACACAGTACTGCATCTTTTATTTCTTTTTCCACTTTGCATAAAGTGTTATTTTTCCGGTACTGCCCTTCTTAATGGAGGTTACCTTCTTGGTACATTTCTTATCACTGTACCATCCTTTAAACACATATCCCTTTCTCGACGGATTCGCCAGCTTAATGGTCTTTGAAGTAACAGTGTACGTTTTCGGATTTTTCTTATGATTCTTTCCTCCGTTCAGTTTGTAGGTAATCGTATACTTTTCCTTTGCCCACTTTGCATACAGCGTTACTTTTCCGGTACTACCTTTTTCTATGGCAGTCACTTTTTTCTTATAATTTTTATCGCGATACCATCCCTTAAACACGTATCCTTTTTTTGACGGGTTCGCCAGTTTTATCGTGTTCGAAGTGATATTATATGTCTTCGGATTCTTCTTATGATTCTTTCCTCCGTCCAGCTTGTATGTAATCTGATACTGTGTTTTTTTCCACTGGGCATATAACGTTACAACCTCATCCGCATTTTTTGTCAGATTATTTACGCGGACATTTTCCTTATAAAGGGTTCCCTTTCCATCTGCCTGCGTATTCCATCCTGCAAACGTATAGCCCTTCTTCTGATAGCTGTTATCAAGACATTGCTCTTCATTTGCCGCACACTGTCTGGTACCCATTTTTCCTTTTGTTGCGCCGTTTCCATCAAATTTTATTTTATAACGGTATGGACACACCGTAACCGGAACGTCTTGTTTGAATGCGTCTGCATTAATTTTATCTTTTGACAGACTTGTTATTACATATATTTTCTCAGGTCCGCCTGTCTTTTTCCAGGAAAATGCCTCGCTTCCAATCTCTGTAACAGTCTTTGGCAGCCTTATCACCCCAAGCAGACTGCTGTCCTCATAAAATGCGTGATCTTCGATTGTTTTTACCACCGTCCCGGAAAGGTCAAGTTCCCCTGTCAAATTTTTACAGGATGCAAAAGCATATCTGCCAATAGTCGTTAATGTTTTGGGAAATTTCACATTTTCCAGCGCACTGCAGCCGTAAAATGTGTTATAACCAATTTCCGTTATATTGTTTGGCAGTTTCACCGTTTTCAATGCACTACAGCCTTCAAATGTGTCTTCTAATTTCGTTATCCCGGTCTGGGATAAGTCCACTTCTTCTAATGATGTACAGTTTAAAAATGCTTTGTCAATCGATGTTAACGTTTTTGGCAGTTTTACCGTTTTTAATGCTGTACAGCCATTATAAGTACTGCCCCATATTTCTGTTAATGGAAGTCCTGATAAATCTGCATCTTCTAGTGAAGTGCATCCTGCAAATGCATTGCCCATATCGGTTAAGGTTTTCGGCAATTTCACAGTTTTTAGCGAACTGCAATCGCTAAATGTACCCTGCATCTGTGTTATCGCTGTCTGCGACAAATCTATTTCTTCTAATGATGCACAGTTATCAAATGCACCGTAAATCATTGTTAAGGTATTCGGTAATTTTACCGTTTTTAAAGAGGTACAATTCAAAAACAATCTGTTCTCAATTACCGTTATCCCTGTCTGTGACAAATCCGCTTCTTCCAACAGAGTACAGTCTGCAAATACACCCGCTCCATCATTCACTTTCAGCACATCGATATTTTCAAATCCGGCACACTTTACCTTACGGATGTTCTTATTTTTTACAGCAGCTAAATTGAAATACCAGTTTCCCGTGCTCCATGTATTGGCATTTCTCGGTGTAATCAGGCTGTAATATACCTCATCCTTCAACAAACCGTAAATTCTAAATACCTCATGATTTGATAATTCTGCAATCTCCTCCGGTGTCAGGTCAAAATATCCATAAGAATACCCCTGGTACTCCCATTCTTTCTCTGTCGTATAGTGATTACGACTGCACCATGTAGCATCTGCAAAAATCCATTTCCCATTTTCACTGTCATACGCGGCATTATACTCATGAGCATACCCCTCTAAGTTCATGGATGGAATTCCAATAGAAATGAGCAATGTGCTCATAAGTTTCGCATAACCGGAACATACGGCACGCTTTTGCGTATATACCTCATACGGAGACCAATAACTTGGCTTTTTATTATAATAGGCATAGTCATCATAATAAGTTCTGTCCGCAACAAATGCCGTAATCGCTTTTATTTTCTCATACTGAGTCGTACAACCAGCAACCGCCTGTAATGCAGCCTGCTTTAATTCTTCATACTGGGCATCTGTCATGTATGCCCTCTCGGGGTCCGTCAAAAAGTACTCCGGGTCCGCATATTTGTTAATCAGATTCCAGGCCTTCTGCTCTGCTGCAATCTCTGCTTCACTCGCATTGCCTGCATATTTGATGACAGACACCACCTCTGTCGCTTCTTCCGTTACTTCTTCCTCTTCGGTTACCTCCTCCGGCTCTTCTGTCACTTCTTCCGTTTCGGTTACCTCCTCTGGCTCTTCTGTTACTTCTTCCTCTTCGGTTACCTCCTCCGGCTCTTCCGTTGGTTCTTCTGTTGCTAACTCTATCTCTATTGATTCTTCTGTACTTGCCAGCGTATCAAATGGTGTTCCACTTATGAAAATTGTCGCCGCCAAAATGACAGCAAATCCTTTCTTCATTGTTCTCTTCATAAACTCATGCTTTCCCTTCATCTGCATTGCACTTCAACTTATATGGCAGAAACCGCCTCTCCCCAAATTATCCATCTGGGAAGCGGCGGCTCCATTTTCATTTCAAATTTGTTCTTTTACCATGCAAATTTTTTCTCAAAATAAGCATTTAAGTCTTCAATCTTTACGCGCTCCTGCTCCATTGTATCACGGTCACGGACGGTAACTGCACCATCGGTCTCGGAGTCGAAATCATAGGTTACGCAGAACGGTGTACCGATTTCATCCTGTCTGCGGTATCTCTTTCCAATGTTTCCTCTGTCATCAAATTCACAGTTGTATTTCTTGGAAAGCTGTGCATAAACCTTCTCTGCTCCCTCGGAAAGCTTCTTAGAGAGCGGAAGCACACCGATTTTAACCGGCGCAAGTGCCGGATGGAAATGAAGAACGGTTCTCATATCCGGTTTCTCTTCCGTACCGATATTCTCCTCATCATAAGCTGCACAGAGGAACGCAAGAACCACACGGTCTGCTCCGAGTGACGGCTCGATGACATACGGTACATATCTTTCATTCTTCTCATCATCAAAGTATGTAAGATCCTGTCCGGAAGTATTCTGATGCTGGGTCAGATCGTAATCGGTACGGTCAGCGATTCCCCATAATTCTCCCCATCCAAACGGGAATAAGAATTCGATATCGGTTGTTCCCTTAGAATAGAAGCAAAGCTCCTCCGGTGAGTGGTCACGCAGACGCATCTCATCCTCCTTGATTCCAAGAGAAAGCAGCCAGTCACGGCAGAAGCCTCTCCAGTACTGGAACCACTCTAAATCGGTTCCAGGCTCACAGAAGAACTCTAACTCCATCTGCTCGAACTCTCTGGTACGGAAGGTAAAGTTACCCGGTGTAATCTCGTTTCGGAAAGATTTTCCAACCTGTCCGATTCCAAACGGAATCTTCTTTCTGGAGGTACGCTGTACATTCTTGAAGTTTACGAAAATTCCCTGTGCGGTCTCCGGTCTTAAATAAACGGTATTTTTTGCATCCTCGGTTACGCCCTGGAAGGTCTTGAACATCAGGTTGAACTGACGAATGTCGGTAAAATTATGTTTTCCACAGGTCGGACATGGAATCTGGTTCTCCTCGATAAAGTCACGCATTTCTTCCTGGCTCCATCCGTCTACAGAACCTTTTAATTCAATCTTTTTCTCTGCTGCAAAGTCTTCAATCAACTTATCCGCACGGAAACGCTCATGACATTCCTTGCAGTCCATCAGCGGGTCGGAAAAGCCGCCTAAATGTCCGGAAGCTACCCACGTCTGCGGATTCATAAGAATTGCACAGTCAACACCTACATTGTAAGGGTTCTCCTGAATAAATTTCTGCCACCATGCTCTCTTGACATTATTTTTCAGCTCCACACCCAGATTTCCATAATCCCAGGTATTTGCAAGACCGCCGTAAATCTCTGATCCCGGATAAACAAATCCTCTTGATTTTGCCAGCGCTACAATTTTGTCCATTGATTTTTCCATAATCTGTTCCTCTCTTATTTATATATGATATAAGTATAAACTTCCGTCTCAAAAGAATCTTCCGGTGTTCCATCCTGCCAGATGGAAATGGTATCTTCCGCTGTCAGCTCCACATCGTCTCCGGATACAAAACAAATTTCTCCCGGTACTTTTACACTGATATGGTTTGCTTTTATAATCACTGCCTTTAAGTTGCTGTCACCATAAATATCCTGTGACGATGCAGCCGTCTCGGTAACTTTCCCATCCTCGACCGTCTTAAAGTCCACATCAAACCCGTAACCATCTGCAAGTGCCTTCACAACCTTGCCCTGATAAAGTTCGATTCCGTTAAATCCGACGTAATCTTCCACGGTATCATACGCTAATGTCAGTTTTGCCACACCGTTCTCCACGGAAAGGTCTTTTAAGCTGACAGTTCCCTTCCCATTCGCCGTTGTGTACTGCTCCACTTCATCTTCCACAAAAGACTTTAATTCCTCCTGGCTGTAATAAGACTGGTCAAGTTCGCCTACATCCACGGACGTCACACCGCCTTTTTTGTCCACATACACCAAATCAGACTCTGCGGTGACGTTCTCTCCGCACCCTGCAAACAGCATCATGCCAATCAGCACAGACAAGATTATTCCTAAACTTTTCTTCATGATTGCTCCTCCACGCCGTTACCAGCGTTATATTTCACACTGTCATGCTATTATACTATTTTCGATGTGCGATTTCAACCGCTAATCTCCTCAAAAATTTTTAACGACTTAAATGTCCGGTCAATATATGTAGCGGTATAGTTTTTGAGAATGGCTTCAAGTTCTAACAGTACTTCCTCGCTGACTGCAAATGTGAACAGTTTCTCCACCGGTGTGGAGAGCACAAACTGCATCGTATAGAGCGCAGATTCCTGCAGATGCAGGACGTTTCCGTTTGCCGGCATGTTATTTGCCGCCTTGCACGCCGTACAGAGCGTTCCTCCACGTCTTACGGAAAACCACTCTAATTTCTCCCTGCTGCCACATGACAGACAGGAAAATACATTTGGTCCTTCTCCGTTTATTGCCATCGCCTTTAATTCATAGATGACACGCACGAGCCGGTTGTCGTATCTGTCACTCTCAAGGGCACGCAATGACTGGTACAGCAGCTTTAGCATCTGCGTCTCGTCCTGGTTCTCCTGACAGTAGTAATCTGCAAACTCCAGAAAATAAAATCCGTAGTATGCCGCCGTATAATCTGCCGCAAGTTCCCGGAAATAATTCTGGATTGTTGTTTTTGCTAACGTATAGCTGTTTCGCCCTTCAAACAGTTCAAATTCACCAAAAGAAAAAGGATTCGTCGCAGCCATGAACTGACTGCCAGGTTTTCTGGCACCCCTGGCAAAGGCTGTGATTTTTCCTCTTTCTCTGGTAAGCAGTGTGATTCTCTTGTCATAATCGCCAATCGGCATTACATTTAAGACCATCCCGGTCACTACGATATTCTGTCCCATCCGGTCTTTCTTCCTGTTCTTTCCTTGCAGTGCAAAACTCTAAATAATCAGTTACTTTTCCTGATGCTTCAAATACTTTCCAGGCTTCATCCATGGGCGCTCCCTCCTGTCGCTTTTCTAACATTAGGTTGTCCCCGGATGGTTGTTCTATACCAGAAAAAAATTCCCAGTTTCCTTAAGCCTGCTTAGATTTCGTCCTTATTGTAACCAAAATTTTTCATCAGATAGTCGCTGTCGCGCCAGTCCTTCTTTACTTTTACCCACAATTTCAGGTTCACCTTTGCTTCAAGGAGCTGCTCCATCTCATAACGGGCATTCGAGCCGATTTTTTTGAGCATTGCTCCGCCTTTTCCGATAATAATGCCCTTATGCGATTCCCGCTCACAGACAATTGTCGCATCAATATCGATGATGTCCTGATTTTTACGCTGCTTCATACGGTCAATTTCCACGGCTATTCCGTGTGGTATCTCATCGTCTAAAGCATGCAGTGCTTTCTCACGGATAATTTCCGCCACAATGGCACGCTCCGGCTGATCCGTTACCGTATCTTCATCATAGAACATCGGACCATACGGCAGATATTTAAAAATCATATCCACGACCGTATCCAGGTTCTGCTCGCGCAGTGCAGACGCCGGTATAATTTCCTCGAAATCATAGATTTTACGGTAGGTGTCGATAAATTCCAGCACCTTATCCTTCTCCACGGTATCCACCTTGTTAATCACAAGAATGACCGGTGTATTCACTTTTTTGAGCTGTTCTGCAATATGCTGTTCTCCGGCTCCGATAAAATTCGTTGGCTCCACAAGCCATAAAATGACATCCACTTCATTTAACGTGCTTTCTGCTACGTTTACCATATATTCGCCGAGTTTATTTTTTGCCTTGTGAATTCCCGGCGTATCCAAAAAAACAATCTGCCCGCGTTCCATGTCCGTATATACCGTCTGGATACGGTTTCTTGTTGTCTGCGGTTTCTTTGATGTAATCGCAATTTTCTGTCCAATCAGATGATTCATCAATGTAGATTTTCCAACGTTTGGTCTGCCGATAATCGTGACAAACCCAGATTTAAAGCTTTCGTTCATTTTTATCCTCTTATCCATTCAGATTTTTCAGTTCTTTAAACATCTCTCTGCCGTCTTTTAAGCATTCCTCATTTCCAACGACACATAAATTGCCATCGGAAAGCACTGCCTCTATTAAAGGTTTCAGCGCACGGATATCTGCATCTGTCGCTCCGATTACCTCGTCTCTCTCCTTTTGAATTTCTTCTTCGGAAAGCCCCTGTAAATAAGCTGTCATGGAACGGGCACCTTTCGCATTCGGATTTAACGGCGTATCCATAGAACTGATGGTTCCGATAATATATTTCGTCATATCGTGTTCATCTGCCGTAAATGCCTCAAGATAGTCCGGAATATGCTCGTAAACTTCGTTTGTTTTCTCCAGATTCGGATCTCTGTATGAAACAAAATAGGTGTCTCCGTTGCGCATATAACCGCTTGAGCATCCATATGCACCGCCCTTTACCCGGACATTAATCCACAGATAATCATATCCCATAATAACATTCAGTATCTTAAGTGCTCCCTGATAGCTGTAACCGTGATTCAAGAAATTTCCGGAACGTGCCACGTACTGCACCTGGGAAGCATCCATAAATCCTTCGTTTTTCTGGCTAAGTAAAGTCGTCTCTGCAATCGTCTCTCCCTTTACCGAAAGTTCCATGCCGCAATTCACCTTAAGTGCTGCACAAAGACCGGCAAGTTCCTGTTCTAACGGTGCAAATCCGTCCGCATCACAGGTAACGCTCACAAGCAGACGCTCCGGTACAAAAATATAACGTACCAGTTCGCTAAGACGGTCAATCAATTCCTGTTTTTTCTCTTCAAAATGCGCTTCATAATCTGCCACTACCTCATAGCATCCGATTCCTCCGGTCGCATCCTGACAATAGGACGCCTTTGAAAAATAGGACATGGAACGCTTTGCAGCTACAATGTGCCCTGCACTGCTTAATGCCGATTGCAGTCTGGTCTTCGCCTGTGCCACAATCTCCTGGATACGCTTTTCATCTGAGATTTTGGAAGTTAAAAGAATCTCTTTGATTAAGTCAAACGCTTCCGGCAGTTTGTTATCCAACACACGCGTACTGATTTCAAATTTAAACTGTAGTTTATCAGCCGATTTTGTATCCGGATATATCCCTATGCTGCATCCGATTCCTCCGGTCTTTATATCAATTTCATTGGCAAGATCCGCATAGCTGTAATGCTCTGTATCGACATAGCCAAGTACCACTTTTAACAGTCCCAGATATGGAAGCAGCTCTACCGGAATATCCTGCACATCAAACATCAGGGTCAGATAATCGATTCCGCCTGCATACATCTCGTGCCATACCACCGGAACTCCATTCATCTGCAATTTCTGATTCAAAAGCGGTGCTGCCTCTTTTTTCATATCTTCCCGCTTTAACATCGGAATTTTTTCCAAATCTTCTCTCGGAGACGGTTCCTCCTGGTACTGCTTTAAGTGTCTGGTATCCTTCACAAGTGCTGCAATCTGCTCTTTTGTCAGTCCTGCCTTATAGTCGGCAAGCTTTTTCTCGAGTGCCGCATCCTTCTTTGCATTCAAGCCTTTTTCCGGTTCAATAATTACAATTGTCGCATGGTTATTGGAAAGCAGATACTGACGAATCAGTTTTTCAAAATAGTCCGTCTCTACCTGTTCTTTTAAGAAACGGAACGTCTCAAGTTCCTCAAGATAAAGGAATGGCTTTGTATCATCATAAAGCCAGCTCTCCATACACTGAATTCCGTATAAAAGTCCCTTCGGGAACTGTCCGAAATCTGCCTCACGGAAACGGAATTCCAGGCTGTTAATTCCGGCTAACAGAGCTTTTTTATTGATTCCGTTTTTCACCTGTTCCTCTAATGTCTCGCGGATGACCTTTAAGAAACGCTCTTTTTCGGAAAGGTTCGTATTCTTGGCAATAATGGAAAACGTTGGCTGATAGGAGCCACTGTCATAGCCACCGACAATATCTTTTCCGATTCCTGCATCAATAAGTGCCTGCTTTAACGGTGCTCCCGGTGCGGAAAGCAGCGCATAATCAAGCACATCGAATGCCTGGCACAATTCCTTATCCAGAGCGGTTCCGATTACCATATTATAAGAAATATAAGTATTGTCCTCTTCGCTCTCCGTAGAAGAAATGGAATATTTTTTCCGCACCTCAAGCGGCTTCTCAAAGGCTTTCTGGAAACGGATTGCCGAGTCTAACTCGATTGCCTCATAATGGCTTAAATACTCGCGGTCCATCCAGTCTAGCTTCTCTGCAATGTCCATATCTCCATATAAATAAATATAGGAATTGCATGGATGATAATATCTGCGATGGAAGTTTAAGTACTGCTCATAGGTCAGTTCCGGAATATGGTCCGGGTCACCACCGGATTCATTCGCATAGGAGGTATCCGGGAACAGGGAGTTCAAAATTTCACGCTGTAACACCTCATCCGGAGAAGAAAATGCCCCTTTCATCTCATTGTATACCACGCCATTGATGGTAATCGGTGCATCTTCTGACTCAAGCTCATAGTGCCAGCCTTCCTGCTTGAAGATTTCCTCATATTTATAGATATTCGGATGAAATACCGCATCCATATAAACACTCATAAGGTTCTGAAAATCCTTATCATTGCAGCTTGCAACCGGATACATCGTCTTCTCCGGGTAAGTCATTGCATTGATAAAGGTATTTAACGAGCCCTTCACCAGTTCTACAAACGGGTCTTTGACCGGATATTTATCCGAACCGCAGAGTACGGTGTGCTCGATAATATGCGGAACTCCGGTAGAATCCTCCGGCGGAGTGCGGAATCCGATATAAAATACCTTGTTGTCATCATCGTTGGATATCACGGCAATTCTTGCACCGCTTTTTTTATGACACAAAATGATACCTTCTGAATGAATATCATCAAGAGTTTTTTTGTCTACAATCTCATAAGCTGTCAAATCTGATAATTTCATAATTCTGCTCCAATTCTTTGCTTTTTATTTTTCTGTTTCTTTCTTATGCTTCTGATACTCCCGCAGCCTTCTCTTCAGTTGTCCCTGTTCAAGCGGCGCAAATAAAAGGTCGGCTGCCAGTCCCGCTAACACGCTGTTTTTCACCTGTGACATATTGCCTTCATGGCAGACGGCAACAATCGTCATGCTCTTTGCCCACGGCTGATTTGAAAGAAGTTTCCACATTTCTTCACCATCATCCAAAGTCTCCGATACATCCACATAAATTGCGATGGTCTGCTGCTTTTTCTTCTGATAAAGGTCACATAGTTCCTCTATGGAAGAAACACTTTCCACCTGCAAGGGCTGGCGAAAAATGAGCTCTATCGTGCTCAAAAGATTCCTGCATTTCGTCCACACCAGAATCGTATGGGAATCCTCAAACGTTATCTGCCCAATTTTGCTGTACTCCGTATAGCAGCTCTTTCCTTTTTCCTTTGAAACATAAAGCGCCTCATCCGCCTTTTTAAATAACGGTTCGTACTCAATTCCGCTCTCATCTGAAAATGCCATTCCAATACTTACTGATACACAATCCGGAATGGAAAGATTTTCTTTTTTGCAGAAAGCATCCACGATGTTCTGTGCTTTCCGGCGGGCTTCTTCCCGGTCTTCGACATTCTTCATGAAAACCATAAATTCATCGCCGCCGATACGTCCGACAATATCGCTGCCGCCAAACTGCATGGAGATGATTCCTGCAACAACGCTGATGACATGGTCACCCACGTCGTGCCCCAGGCTGTCATTTACATTTTTAAAATTATCAATATCTATCATAAGAATGGCATGATTTTCATCCGGATATTCCTCCAAAATCTGTTTTGCCATCTTTTCTGCGGTTGCCTTGTTGAGAAGCTTTGTCATCTCATCAATTTCTGCTTTTACTTTCAGTTCTTCCTGCTCTTTAAGCATCACATTAAGCCGTCTCTGTGACTCAAGCACGTTATTGATACGTGAAACCGCAATCTCAGGCTTTATCGGCTTATTTAAGAATTCTCTCGCCCCAAGCCGGAACGCTTCTACCTGTGTCTCATTATCGTCGCTTGTAGTTAAAACAACCACCGGAATTCCTGCAAACTTTGGTAACAATGCTCTTCTTCTTAACACCTCAAATCCATCAATTCCCGGCATCACCAAATCAAGCAGTACCAAGTCAATCTGTGCCTCTCCCCGCTCGACTAATTCAAGACATTCCTCTCCGCTGGTTGCTTCTATCAGTTCAAAGGTGTCTTTGAGTGCCTGCATCAGCACAACCCGCTGGAGTTTAGAATCATCCACAATCAACAGAGTTTCTTTCTTTTGTTCCATTCTATTACTGCTCCCCTTTGTTACTATCGCCTGTTTCTTTTGGAATGTCATCTACAGTTGTCTCTATTATGCAAAAAGGATGCCCACCCTGGACATCCTTCTCTCGGTTACTTGTTAGATGTATGAATTATGCAATACGGGATACGTTTGCTGCCTGAGGTCCTTTTGCTCCCTCAGTTACTTCAAACTGAACTTTCTCCCCATCCTTTAACTCTTTGAATCCGTCCATGTTCAGTGCAGAAAAATGTACAAATACGTCGTTTCCCTGCTCATCTGAAATGAATCCATAACCCTTTTTTGCGTTGAACCATTTTACTGTTCCCTGCTGCATAGCTTTTAAATCCTCCTAATACATAGATAACGTCTGTTTGTCCTGATGACAAGTCAAAATTAGCATATCTTATGTTTTTTGTCAATCATTTTTAAAGTCTATTGTTTAATCTGCACATCAATCTGCTGATATGGGATGGAAATACCGTGTTCATCAAGCGCATACTTGATATTTTCGGTCAGACGCCACTTTGCAGACCAGTAATTTTCGGCCGCCACCCAGATGCGCACGCCAAGCTCCACCGCAGAGTCTCCGAGGTTATTGACAAACACCACCGGCTCCTCCTCTGCAATTCTTGCTTCATCTTCTTCGGCAAGTTTTAACAGCACTGCTTTTGCCTCCCGGATATCCGCCTCATAACCGATTCCGACAAGAATATCCACCCTTCTTTTCTCCACATTTGAGACATTTGTAATACTGCTGTTGGAAAGGGTTCCGTTTGGAATGACAATCAGTTTGTTGTCCGCTGTGAGCAGTTTTGTGTAAAAAACAGAGATTTCCGTAACCGTTCCCTCAATTCCACTGCCATTTACCACAATATACTCTCCGACACGGAATGGTTTTAAAATCAAAATCAATACACCGCCAGCAAAATTTGACAGGCTCCCCTGCAGTGCAAGTCCGATGGCAACGCCCGCAGAGCCTAATACCGCTACTGCCGAGGTCGTGGCAATTCCAAACAGTCCCATGATGATAAAAATTAATATCATATACAACCCGTACTTGATAACCGGCGTCACAAACTGTTTGACACCCTCATCCGTGCCCGCCTTGTCCATGGAACGACGCACCATCTTCACGATGGCGCCGATAATTTTTCCACCGATAATATAAATGACAATTGCAATGACAACCTGGAGCGCAAAGTTCAGCAAATCCGGAATCAGTCCCTCAAGCCAGCTCCGAATCAGTCCCGGATTCTTTGCCACCTCGTGCAGTCCTTCCTGCGCTTCATTTACAAATGTTTCGAGTGCCTCTGTAGAATTTTCTGTCATACGGTACGCTCCTCCTTTTATCTGTCATTTGTTTTTACCGTTCTATTTCGTGGATAAACAATCCGCTGCGCAGTTTCGGCTCAAACCAGGTCGATTTGGGCGGCATAAGCCTTCCCGCATCCGCCACGGCAAACAATTCCCCAATAGACGTCGGATACATTGCAAAGGCAACAGCACAGTCATCCGCGCACCGGCGCACCAGTTCGTCTGTTCCGCGGATACCTCCGACAAAATCAATCCGTCCGTCTGTCTTCGGGTCTCCGATGCCGAGCACAGGACCTAACAGCAGATTCTGTAACAGTGACACGTCAAGACTTGCAACCGGGTCATCCGCAGGAATATCCTCTGTGTGAACCGCACACCGATACCATTTCCCGTCAAGATACATGGAAAACTCACCTTTTTTTGCCGGGTGCATGTCCTCACTGCCCTTTATTTCTTCCACGGTAAAGAGTTCTGACACTTTTTTCACAAACTCTTTGATGGAATAACCATTCAAATCCCGCACAACGCGGTTATAGTCCATAATCATCAGTTCCTCATCCGGGAACAATACGGAAAGGAAATAGTTAAATTCCTCGCTGCCATCGTAATCCGGATGTGTGGCACGGCGTTTTAATCCAACCTTCACCGCAGAAGCCGCGCGGTGATGTCCGTCTGCAATATAAATTGCGCCAATTTTTTCAAAAACATCCCGAATTGCCGCAATTTCCGGTTCACCGGAAATTACAAATACCCGGTGTCTGATTCCGTCCTCCGAAGTAAAATCATATTCCGCTTCTCCCTCTTTGGTTTTGTTTACGATTTCGCCAATGGCGGTATTGGCACGGTATGTCAAAAAAATCGGTCCGGTCTGCGCGCTGCAGCAATCCACATGACGGATACGGTCCTCTTCCTTTTCCGACCGCGTGTTCTCATGTTTCTTTATCACACCATTCTGATAATCGTCAATGGAAGCACATGCCACGATTCCGGTCTGGACTCTTCCATTCATCGTAAGCTCATACAGATAGTAGCACGGTTTTTCATCACGGATAAAGGAACCGTCCGCAACCATCCCCCACAAAAGTTCTTTCGCTTTTTGATAAACTTTCTCATCATACATATCCACGGAAATCGGAAACTGGGTCTCCGCACGGTCAATCCGTAAAAAGGATTCCTTCTGATGCTCCACTTCTGCTGTTGCCTCTTCTCTGTTATAAACATCATAAGGGAGGGCTGCAATCTGTGCAGCCTTCCCTTTTTCTGGCCGGATGCTTATAAATGGTCTTATATCTGCCATATCCCCTATAATGCACCTTTCTCTTCTATTTTACTTTCCGTACGCGAAGAACCCCCTCGGTCTTTGCAAGCTTTTCAATGACCTCATCCGTTACCGGCGAGTCCACATCAAGCAGTGCATATGCGTAATCTCCTTTGGACTTGTTTGCCATTCCTGCGATATTGATGCCATCTTCTCCTAAGATAGTAGTGTAACGGCTGAGCATACCGCTGACATTCCGGTGTAAGATACCGATTCGTCCGGCAGTTGTGCAGGCTGCCATACTGCAATCCGGGAAGTTCACGGAATGTACGATATTACCGTTCTCCATGTAATCACGGATTTCACGAACTGCCATGATGGCACAGTTGTCCTCAGACTCTGCGGTAGATGCTCCAAGATGTGGTGTCACGATACATCCCTTTGCGCCGACAGTGGTCTGGTTCGGGAAATCAGAAACATACTTCTTTACTTTTCCGGCTGCAAGTGCCTCCACCATTGCCTCTTCATCTACCAGCAAATCTCTTGCAAAGTTCAAAACAATGGTCGTCGGTTTCATCATTGCGATTGCTTCCGCATTAATCATCTTTTTGGTAGAATCCAAAAGCGGCACATGGATGGTGATATAATCACACTCCTTGTAAATATCTTCTACATTGCTGATATGTTTTACGCTGCGGGACAGATTCCATGCAGCACTGACAGAAATATACGGGTCATATCCGTATACATCCATTCCCATATGAACGGCTGCGTTTGCAACTAAAACACCGATTGCTCCAAGTCCGATAACACCTAATTTCTTTCCGGCAATTTCGGTTCCGGCAAAATTTTTCTTCTGCTTCTCTGCGGTCTTTGCAATGTTCTCATCGTTCTGGTTGTCAAGACACCACTCGATACCTCCTACGATATCACGGGACGCATAGAGCATTCCGGCAAATACCAGCTCTTTCACACCATTTGCATTGGCGCCCGGCGTGTTGAATACGACGATTCCCTTTTCTGCGCATTTGTCCAGCGGAATATTGTTGACACCGGCTCCGGCTCTTGCAACGGCAAGCAAATTGTCCGGAAGCTCCATCTCATGCATGGAAGCGCTGCGGACTAACGCTGCATCAGCGTCCTTTAAGTCCTCTACCTTCTGGTAATCCTCTGAAAAAAGATTCAGTCCAATGGCTGCAATTGGGTTTAAACAGTTATACTGATACATCAGGCATTCTCCTCCTCAAATTTCTTCATAAACGCAACTAATTTCTCTACGCCTTCCTTCGGCATTGCATTGTAGATAGATGCACGCATACCGCCTACGGTACGATGTCCCTTTAAGTTTACAAAACCTGCTGCCGTTGCTTCTTTGACGAATTTGGCATCGAGTTCTTCATTTCCGGTTACAAACGGTACATTCATCAAAGAACGGTCCTTTGGAACGACTGTTCCGTGGAACAACTTGCTCTGATCTAAGAAATCATAAAGGATTTTTGCCTTCTCCTCGTTGCGCTCTTTCATCACGGAAAGTCCGCCCATCTTCTTTAACCATTTGAACACCTTACCACAGATGTAGATTCCGTAAGCAGGCGGTGTATTGTAAAGAGAATCATTGTCTGCATGAGTCTTATATTTTAGCATGGTCGGTGTTCCCGGAAGCGTATCTTCCGTAATCAAATCTTCACGGATAATGACGATAACGACACCTGCCGGTCCGACATTCTTCTGTACGCCGCCGTAGATGACTCCGTATTTGCTCACATCAACCGGCTCGGATAAGAAACAGGAAGAAACGTCTGCCACTAACGTATGTCCCTTCGTATTCGGAAGTTCCTTATACTTGGTTCCATAAATGGTGTTATTTTCACAGATGTATACATAATCCAAATCTTCCGGAATATCCAAATCTGAGCAGTCCGGAATGTAGGAGAAGGTTTTATCCTCCGATGATGCCAATTTCACTGCTTCCCCGTAAATCTGCGCTTCCTGGTATGCTTTCTTTGCCCACTGTCCGGTCACGATGTAGCCTGCCTTGCGGTTTTTCATCAGGTTCATTGGAATCATGGCGAACTGCTGGGATGCTCCGCCCTGTAAAAACAATACCTTGTAATTGTCCGGAATATTCATCAGGTCTCTTAAATCCTGCTCTGCTTCTTTGATGATGTTATCATACACCTTTGAGCGGTGGCTCATCTCCATAACGGACATTCCGCTTCCTCTGTAGTCTAACATTTCATCTGCGGCTTCCTGTAATACCTCCTCCGGCAGAACTGCCGGACCTGCTGAAAAATTATACACTCTGCTCATGTTTCTTCCTCCTCTGATTTCCCTATTTACCCACTTCTTTTTATTTCAGATCCTCCGCTGTAAAAGAAGAACTGATTGCTGCTCCCGGTGCGACCATCGGCCATACCTTGTCATCGCAGTCAATGATACAGTCGATTAACACCGGTGTTTTTGCCTCTAATGCTTTTTGTAATGCAAGTGAAAATTCTTCTCTCGTGGTGGCACGATAGCCGGCTGCCCCCATTGCTTCCGCCAGCTTCACAAAATCCACCCCGTCATCGAGAACGGTTGCTGAATAACGTTTTTCATAGAAAAGGTCCTGCCACTGGCGCACCATACCCAATACGTGATTGTTTACAATGACCTCGATAAGCGGCAGTTTTTCACGCACCGCTGTGGCAATTTCATTCATGTTCATACGGAAGCATCCGTCTCCCGCAATGTTGATGACCTGTTTGCCGGGATTTGCCACCTGCGCTCCGATGGCTGCTCCCAATCCGTAACCCATGGTTCCAAGTCCACCGGATGTCAGAAGGGTTCTCGGCTTCGTATATTTAAAATACTGCGCCGCCCACATCTGATGCTGTCCTACTTCCGTCGTAATGATTGCTTCCCCATTTGTCGCACGGTAGATTTCCTCTACGATAAACGGACCGCTTAAGCCTTCTGCCGGATACTTTAACGGATATTTCACCTTGAAATCCATGACATGTGTAATCCAGTCTGTATGATTTTCCTGGGTGAGTTTTGTGTTGACGCGTGTTAAGATTTCCTTTAAATCACCGATGACACAGGCATCTACCGTAATATTCTTATTGATTTCTGCCGCATCCACATCAAACTGTAAAATCTTTGCCCCACTCGCAAATTTCTTTGCATTTCCAAGCACGCGGTCGGAAAAACGTACTCCCGCCGCAATCAAAAGGTCGCACTCGCTCACGCCGAGATTTGATGCCTTTGTTCCGTGCATTCCGAGCATCCCCGTATAAAGGTCGTCGTTTCCATCAAAGGCCCCCTTTCCCATCAGGGTATCGCAGACCGGTGCATCCACCTTCTTGACAAACTCATGAAGCTCTTTGGAGGCTCCGGAGAGGACTGCGCCGCCTCCCACGAATATGTACGGGCGTTTCGCCTTCTGAATCATGGAGACTGCCGTCTCGATATCTTCTTCCCGGATGGTATCGGTCACCGGCTTCATTTTCTCCGGCGCCTTACTTACATACTCAGTCTTTGCTGCGGTAATGTCCTTCGGGATATCCACAAGCACAGGACCCGGGCGGCCTTTCTTTGCAATGGCAAATGCTCTTCTTATCGTATCTGCGAGCTTCGTTACATCCTTCACAATAAAATTATGCTTTGTAATCGGAGTTGTGATTCCCGCGATATCAATTTCCTGAAAACTGTCTTTTCCAAGCAACGGAACGGTCACATTACAGGTGATTGCCACGATTGGAACAGAATCCATATACGCAGTGGCAATTCCTGTGACCAGATTCGTTGCCCCCGGTCCGCTCGTTGCGAAACACACCCCGACCTTTCCGGTACTTCTTGCATATCCGTCCGCTGCATGGGAAGCTCCCTGCTCATGAGACGTTAAGATATGTCTGATTTCCGACTTATGTTTGTATAATTCATCATAGACGTTAAGGATGGCTCCACCGGGATATCCGAATACTGTATCGACTCCCTGCTCCTTAAGGCATTCAATGACGATCTGTGCCCCTGTCAGCTGCATGACATTGCTCTCCTTCGCATTTCTTATTTTGTTTCCGGAAGCTGTAAAATAGCTCCACGGTTTCCGGATGTCACAAGCGCTGCGTAGCGTTTGAGATAACCGGTTGTAACCTTCGGCTCACGTGGCTGCCAGTTTGCCCTGCGCGCTGCCAATTCTTCTTCGGAAACATCTAAGGTAAGTGTCATTTCCGGAATGTTGATTTTGATGATATCGCCCTCTTCTACGAGCGCAATCGGTCCGCCAACGGCTGCCTCCGGGGAAACATGACCGATGGAAGCTCCACGGCTTGCACCGGAGAAACGTCCGTCCGTAATCAGTGCTACGGAAGAGCCGAGACCCATTCCTGCAATCGCAGAAGTCGGATTTAACATTTCGCGCATACCAGGTCCGCCCTTCGGTCCCTCATAGCGGATGACAACCACATCGCCTGCAACAATTTTGCCGCCCTTGATGGCTGCAATCGCATCTTCCTCACAGTCAAAGACTCTCGCCGGTCCCTCATGTACCATCATTTCATCACAGACTGCAGAACGTTTTACAACACTGCCATCCGGTGCAAGATTTCCTTTTAATACGGCAAGACCGCCTGTCTTGCTGTACGGATTGTCTACCGGGCGGATGACCTCCGGGTTCTTGTTTACCGCATCTTTAATATTTTCTCCGACAGTCTTTCCGGTAACGGTCATACAGTCGGTATGTAACAGTCCGATATCTGCGAGTTCCTTCATAACGGCGTAAACACCGCCTGCCTCATTCAAATCCTCCATATAAGTCGGACCTGCCGGTGCAAGGTGGCAGAGGTTCGGGGTCTTCTCACTGATTGGATTCGCAAATGCAATGTCAAAATCAAAACCAACTTCATGTGCAATTGCCGGAAGGTGAAGCATACTGTTGGTGGAGCATCCGAGTGCCATATCTACGGTCAGGGCATTTAAGATAGCATCCTTTGTCATAATATCTCTCGGACGGATATCTTTTTTGTACATTTCCATAACTGCCATTCCGGCATGTTTTGCCAGCTTGATTCGCTCGGAATAAACTGCCGGGATGGTACCGTTTCCGCGAAGTCCCATTCCAAGTGCCTCTGTCAGGCAGTTCATGGAGTTTGCGGTATACATTCCGGAGCAGGAGCCACAGGTCGGACATACCTTCTCTTCGTATTCCTTTACCTCTTCTTCTGTCATGGAGCCTGCTGCATAAGCGCCAACTGCCTCAAACATGGAAGAAAGACTTCTCTTCTGTCCTTTTACATGACCTGCAAGCATCGGACCGCCGGATACGAAGACAGTCGGCACGTTGATTCTTGCTGCTGCCATTAAAAGTCCCGGTACGTTCTTGTCACAGTTTGGAACCATGACCAGCGCATCAAACTGATGGGCGAGTGCCATACATTCGGTAGAATCGGCAATCAAATCTCTTGTTACCAGAGAATATTTCATTCCGATGTGTCCCATTGCAATTCCGTCGCAGACTGCGATTGCCGGAAATACGACCGGAACACCGCCTGCCTCTGCAACACCGAGTTTTACGGCATTTACAATTTTATCAAGATTCATATGACCAGGAACAATCTCGTTATAAGAGCTTACGATTCCGACCATTGGTTTTTTCATTTCTTCTTCCGTGAAGCCAAGTGCATTAAAAAGACTTCTGTGCGGTGCCTGCTGCATTCCTGTTCTACAGTTGTCACTTCTCATATCTTTTTCCTCATTTCTATTTCAAAATTATATTGTCATTCTCTCATTGTAAAATCTTACACGCGTTCTGCAATCAAATCGCCCATCTGTGCGGTGCCAACCTGTGTCACCTCGGATTTTTTCTCCTCTTCCTGCGGCATGATGTCGATAGTGCGGTAACCTTCTTTTAAGACCTGTCTGACCGCTGCCTCGATGGCATCTGCCTCCCTGTCAAGGTCAAAGGTGTAACGCAGCATCATTGCTGCACTTAAAATCGTTGCGATTGGATTGGCAATTCCTTTTCCTGCGATATCCGGTGCGGAACCGCCACTCGGCTCATAAAGGCCAAAGCGTGTGTCATTTAAGCTTGCGGAGGACAGCATTCCGATGGAACCTGTCACCATGCTCGCTTCATCCGAAAGAATATCTCCGAACATATTCTCGGTCAGAATCACATCGAACTGCTTCGGGTCTTTTACAAGCTGCATTGCACAGTTGTCTACAAGCATATGCTCATAGGAAACCTCCGGATAATCGGCTGCCACTTCCTCTACAATCTTACGCCAGAGTCTTGAAGAATCTAACACATTTGCCTTATCGACGCTTGTCACCTTCTTGCGGCGCTTCATTGCAATGTCAAATGCACGTTTTGCAATCCGTCTGATTTCGTTCTCATTATAGGTCAGTGTATCGGTCGCTGTCACAACGCCATCCACCGTCTCCGTCTTTCTGGCTCCGAAATAAAGTCCGCCGGTCAGTTCCCGCATAATCATCATATCAAAACCGTTTCCGATAATATCATCCCGCAGCGGGCAGGCTGCCTTTAATTCTTCGTATAAATATGCCGGTCTTAAATTGGCAAATAAATTTAAAGATTTGCGGAGTTTTAAGAGTCCTGCTTCCGGTCTTAACTCCGGTGAAAGTTTATACCATGGGGAAGTTGCCGTGTTTCCGCCGATGGAGCCCATTAAAACCGCATCGGATGCCTTTGCCGCTGCAATTGCCTCGTCCGTAAGCGGTACGCCTGTCGCATCAATCGAACATCCTCCCATTAAAATGTCCGTATAATCAAACTGATGTCCGTATTTTTTCCCAATCTTATCTAATACTTTTCGCGCTTCTGCTACGATTTCCGGGCCAATTCCGTCTCCGGAAATCACACCAATTTTACAATTCATCTCTAATCGAACCCTCACCTTCCATAATCCTGTCGATTTGCATGCTGCAGATTATATTTATACTATAATAATGTATCTTGGGAAACATTTCAACCGTATGGACTATTTTTCTTTTTCATAGGTTCTATAACCTGATATTATAAATAAGTTCTGTTATTATTCCGTACCCATATAGGATTCCGGCAAAAGTTCCAGTCCCACCAGCCGTTTTAACAGCACCCTGCTTCCATCCTCAAACACCAGCGTCTTTTCATATTCGTCAAGTTTCCTGACATTTCCCTCCATCGTCTGATAGGCACCGCCCTCCTTGCGCTCATCCGGTTCAAAATACGTAAGCTTCACAGCCGGATGTTTGTCTAACTGCTGTCTTATCTGCTGTAAGGTCTCATCCAGCCGTTCCTTCTCATCCTCGTCAAGCTCCATAAATGTTTGCGTCTGCCTTGCCGTCTCGTCGATGGCATCCTCATAGCCGCTTAACGCCGCAAACGGCGAAAACTGCGCCGCCCGCTCAAGCAGTGACATCCGCGGATGTTTCGCGGATACCGGATGTGGCAGGTCTATGATATCGTCATACTTTCCCATCCCATCGCCTCCTTATGCCTTGTGTCCGCCAATCTGTCCGTTTCGCTCCATCGTTGTTGCGCCCTCCTGCAAATTCATTCCTTTTAAAATTGCATTTCTGCCATACTTCTTCTGGATATCAAGTACTGCCTGCTGCATCTTTTTTTCTCTGGCATACTCTCTTTCCTCCTCTTTACGCTGTTCTTCTCTTGCCGCATAATCCGTAAACAAATCAAGCTGTTCCCAGGTGCCTTCTTCTGTCCCCTTTTCCTCCTGCTCTTTTGTCACACGGTTTGCCACCACATAGAGTCTGCGGGTCAACAGGTCCGGATTTACGATTCGGTCGAAAAGCTCAATTACTGCGTTTGTAATCTGTTTTGTGGAACAAGTCTTTTTCGGCAGATTTATCGTGCCATGTGCATGTTTTGGAATCAGTCTTCCATACGCATCCTTTGTAACCTCTCCGTGATATTTTTTGCGGATTTCGGGATTCGTCAGATTTTCAATGTCATAGCCGACTGTCAGCACAATCTGGTCTGTCACCAGCCCTTTTTCCGCCAAATCAAGCACTAATAAATCCGTCATTTCCCGCACCAAAAGCTTTGTCTTTTCAAATGTATAAGGACAGTGTAACACCTGCCCGGAACCGATGCTGTTTGACTCCGGCTTATATGCCTTAATCTCTGCAATCGTACATGGCTCATACCCCCACGCATGGTCAATTAACAGCTCCGCATTCACGCCGAACATCTTATAGAGCAGTTCCTCGTTATAGTATTCATTCGGTTTTCCAATCGAACAGCGCGCCACGTCTCCCATCGTGTAAAGTCCGACCTGTTCGAGCTTTTTGGCGTATCCTCTTCCCACCCGCCAGAAATCCGTAAGCGGACGGTGCTCCCAGAGCTGCCTTCTGTAGGATTTTTCATCAAGCCTTGCAATCCGCACCCCATGCGCATCCGGTGCTGTATGCTTTGCCTCAATGTCAAGTGCCACCTTTGTCAGATACAGATTCGTTCCGATTCCCGCCGTAGCGGTAATTCCGGTCTCCTCGTACACGCTTTGCACCATCCTGGACGCAAGCTCCTCCGGGGTCAGCTTATAAGTCTCAAGATATGGTGTCGCATCGATAAACACCTCATCGACGGAATAGACGTGTATGTCCTCCGGTGCGATATATCTTAAATAAATCTGATAAATTTTCGTGCTGTATTCCATGTAAAGCGCCATTCTTGGCGGCGCTGCAATATAATCGACCGAAAGTCCAGGGAAGGCTTCTAACTCTTTTGCATCAATGGACGCCCCTGTAAACCTGCCGCCCGGCGCTTTTTTCACCCGTGCGTAATTTACATCCCGCACCTTCTGGACAACCTCAAACAACCTCGCTCTGCCCGGGATTCCATATGCCTTTAGTGACGGCGAAACGGCAAGGCATATGGTTTTTTCCGTGCGGCTTTTATCTGCAACTACAAGATTCGTCATAAGTGGATTTTTTCCACGTTCCACACACTCCACAGAGGCGTAGAAGGATTTTAAATCAATCGCAATATAGCAGGTTTCTCTCGCTTCCATCTGTCCTCTCCCTTCAATGTAACGTAGTAATTCCTAAAATAAAGTGTGCAAAAAACCCACCTGACCTGATGTCAGATGGGCTTTTATCTTAAGCAGTCTTATTCTGCTGCTTCTTCCGGTTTCTCCACTGCTGAAACTGCAGATTTCTGCATCGGGATACGGCAATTCTTGTTGCTTCCGAACTCAACGATGATAGTGTCCTCATCAATATCGATAACGGTTCCGTAGAATCCGCTCGTTGTAAGGACGGTATCTCCTACTGCCAGTTCCGATAACATAGCGTTTTTCTTCTGGGTTTCTTTCTTCTGTGGGCGAATCATGAAGAAATACATGAATACGAATAATACAACCAGCCAGATGACCATGCTTCCGATTCCGTATGCAGAGCTTGCTGCCTGCGTAGACCCTGTTGCCAAGATTTCCAACATTCTATTTTCCTCCTAATTTGTAACACGGATAAGCTTTAAGTCCATGTTTCTTCCTTGTCCTAAAGACACTATGGAATATTTTACACAAAAGTCTCATATTCGGCAAGCGTTTCCGAACAAATTTTTGTGATTTCACAGTTATTTTATAAATTCTCTTCTTTTTCCCGGTTAATCTGTCCCATGCGGTAAAGCTTCTCTTCTTTATAGGAATGGAAATTGCCTGCATCAAGCGCATCGCGGATTTCTTCCATCATTGTATTGTAGAAATACAGATTGTGGAGTACGCAAAGACGCATACCAAGCATTTCCTTTGCCTTTAACAGATGGCGTACATATGCCCTGCTGTAGCGGCGGCAGGTCGGACATTGACAGCCCTCCTCAATCGGGCGCATATCCTTCTCATATTTCTGGTTAAACAGATTGATTTTTCCAATATTCGTGTATACATGACCGTGACGTCCATTCCGGGAAGGATAAACGCAGTCAAAGAAATCGATTCCGCGCTCTACGCCCTCTAAAATGTTTGCCGGAGTTCCAACACCCATCAGGTAGGTTGGCTTGTCAACCGGAAGGTACGGTACTGTCTCATCGAGGATATGATACATCTCCTCATGCGTTTCCCCTACGGCAAGTCCACCGACTGCATATCCGTCCAAATCCAGCTCCGAAATCCGCTTTGCATGGTCGATACGGATATCCGGGTAAATTGCTCCCTGGTTGATTCCGAATAATAACTGGTCTTTGTTGACCGTATCTTCCAGGCTGTTTAAACGTGCCATTTCTGTCTTACAGCGCATCAGCCAGCGTGTCGTGCGTGCGACAGAATTCTCCACGTACTCACGTTCTGCAAGTGCCGGCGCACACTCATCAAATGCCATTGCAATCGTGGAACCGAGGTTGGACTGAATCTGCATACTCTCCTCTGGTCCCATGAAAATCTTTGCGCCGTCAATATGGGAATTAAAATAAACGCCCTCTTCTTTAATCTTGCGAAGTCCTGCTAAGGAAAATACCTGAAATCCGCCGGAATCAGTCAGAATCGGACGATTCCAGGACATAAATTTATGAAGACCGCCCACTTCCTTAATCAGCTTATCTCCGGTTCTCACATGGAGATGGTAGGTATTTGACAGCTCCACCTGACACTTAATCTGCTCTAAGTCCTCTGTCGACACGGCTCCCTTGATTGCCGCCACTGTTCCTACATTCATAAAAACAGGGGTCTGGATATCTCCGTGTACGGTGTGGAAGGTTCCTCTTTTAGCTCTCCCTTCCTGTTTTAAAAGTTCATATCTTTTACTCATGTTATCATAACCATTCCTTTCTATAATTGTGTAAATCCGTTCTGTCCGGTCAGTTCATCCAGCAGCAAAAAGTACTCTTCAAATGTTTTTTTACAGCAGTCCGGATTGTCGATAATGATACCGTCCGACCGAAGCCCAAGCAGAGAAAATGCCATTGCAACCCGGTGGTCCTCATAAGTATCTATCACCGCAGGCTTTGGTTTTCCCGGATAAATAGTCACTGCCGACGCCTCCTCCTTGCAGAGAATCCCGCAGGCTCCAAGGTCTGCCGCTATCGCATGAATCCGGTCGCACTCCTGTCCTCTGATATGCGCGATGCCCTCCATCCTCACCGGCCCTGCCGCGTAAGGTGCAATTGCCGCAAGTGTGAGCGCCTGGTCTGAAAAATCATTCATATTGACTGAAATGCCCTTTAATGCGCCATTTTCCGGTCCTGTCACTGCAATTCCGTCCGTCTCCTCTGCCACGGTACAGCCCATCTGTTCTAACACCTTCAAAAACTTCAAATCGCCCTGACTGTTGTCCGAATGTACTCCTTTTATGAGCGCACGTCCGCCGGTAACTGCTGCCGCCGCATAAAAATAGCACGCCGCCGACATATCCGGCTCTATCTGATAGCTTCGCTTCTGATAGGACGAATCCGGCAAAACCCGATAGTCTCTTCCGTCAAATTCCACGAAGGTCCCCGCTTCCTTTAACATTTCTCGGGTAATGCGGATATAGGAACCGTCCGTCTTTTCACTCGTAATGTGAATGAGAAGTCCCTGTTTTATCATCGGTGCCACTAAAAGCATCGCACTTAAAAACTGCGTGCTCTTACTGATGTCAAGTTCGAGAGTAAGCGGTTTTGTCTCCGTGTCTGCATCCTTGCGGCATCCCTCAATCCGGATAGGTAAATGCCCTTCCTCTTCCAGACATTTTATCTTCGCACCCGCCTGAATCAGCAGGTCAAACAGTGGTTTCATCGGTCTTTTTTTCATCTGCTCCGACGCCGTCACCGTATAACAGCCGTCTGAAAACCCAAGCATCGCCGTCAAAAATCTTGCGGCGGTCCCAGCACTTCCCACATAGATTTCGGCTTCTTTTAAAGGAATCTCTCCACCACAGCCGGTGACCGTCACTTTCTTTTCTGCTTCCCGAATCAGTACGTGAAAGCCGAGCGATTGCAGGGAGGACAGAAAATAACGCGAATCGTCCGAAAAAAGGACACCTCTTAACTCTACCGTTCCTTCTGTCAGCGCCGCCATCAAAAGTGCACGGTTTGTCATGCTCTTAGAGCCTGGTACTTCCACCGTCCAGTCAATGGGTTGTTCTATTTTTTTCACACGATACTGTCTGCCCATGCCATTCCTCATTTCTGGTTTTCTTTTCGGAAACTCCCAGTCGTTTTCCGAAATTCTCCTACCTATCTTAGCATATTCTTCTCCGGTTGCAAATCTTTTTATTGTCATGGAAACAATAATCTTTTATAATAGACTCATAATTACGAGAAAAGAAATGAGGTACTCTTATGGCTGGCTCATCCTTTGGAACCATATTTAAAATTACAACTTGGGGCGAATCCCACGGAAAAGGCTTAGGAGTTGTCGTGGACGGCTGTCCGGCAGGACTTCCGCTGACGGAAGAAGACATCCAGAAATATTTAGACCGCCGCAAGCCGGGACAGTCCAAATATACAACGCCAAGAAACGAAGCGGACGCTGTGGAAATCCTCTCGGGTGTCTTTGAGGGACGGACAACCGGAACCCCTATCTCCCTTATGGTGACAAACAAGAATCAGCAGTCAAAAGACTACAGTGAGATTGCCTCCTACTACCGCCCCGGTCACGCCGATTATACATTTGACCAGAAATACGGTTTTCGCGACTACCGCGGCGGTGGACGCTCCTCCGGCAGAGAGACCATCGGACGTGTTGCCGCAGGCGCTATCGCCGCAAAGGTTCTCGCAGCACTTGGAATCTCCTTTACCACCTACACCCGCTCGATTGGTCCTATCTTCTGCGATTCCACGCATTTTGACGCCGCAGAAATCATGAATAATCCGCTCTATATGCCGGATGCCGTTGCCGCAGAAAATGCCGCACAGTACCTCGAAGCCTGTATCGCGGACTTAAATTCCTCCGGCGGAACCATCGAGTGCATTATTTCCGGTGTTCCGGCAGGTATCGGCGACCCGGTTTTTGAAAAGTTAAATGCCAACCTCGCCAAGGCAGTCATGTCCATCGGTGCCGTGAAAGGCTTTGAAATCGGAGATGGTTTTGACGTGGCAAGAGCCACCGGACGGGACAATAACGATGCGTTTCGGATGGGAAAAGATGGTTCTGTTGTAAAAACAACAAATCATGCCGGCGGCATCTTAGGCGGCATGAGTGATGGCAGTGATATTCTTTTACGCGCCGCCATCAAGCCGACTCCTTCGATTGCTTCCACGCAGCAGACCGTCAACCGGATGGGTGAAGAAATTGACGTGAGCATCCGCGGACGCCACGACCCGGTTATCGTTCCACGCGCTGTTGTGGTCGTGGAATCCATGGCAGCCATCACGATTTTAGATGCGCTTCTTTTAAACATGTGTGCACGGATGGATTCTCTTGAGCGGTTCTATCACAATGAAAAATAAATCAAAAATTTGATTTATCCAAAAAGAAAGCAGCTCCCTTTTCCGAGGGAGCTGCTTTCTTTTTCCTTCTGGGAATTAACATATTTCCTAGCTTCTGCGAATATGCTGATGTGTAAACAGATGGTCCTGACAGTACTCGTAGTTGCCCTCACATTTCGAGCAGAAACGAAACTCCAACGTCGGGTCATCCTTCTCGGTACGTCCGCACACGGCACATTTGTGCTTGGTGATTCCGGAACCGGTACGCGGCTGACGCATCTGTGCCTTAAACTGCTGTCTTCTGTGGATTTCGTGCGGTGTGTAGCGGTTTAGGTTGCGCGTTGAAAGGAAGAAAATCAGGAAGTTTAACAGCGACAGTAAAATCGTTGCCGCAAGCACTCCTGTCACCATCCAGGCAATTGCACTTCCGTAATAAGCATTGTAAGCGCGGAAGGTGCTGAATACATTGTAGCCAAGCATCAGTATATACACCAGTGCCATCCATTTCATGCGGATTGGAATGATAAAATAAAGCATGACCTGCATATCCGGATACATCGCTGCAAATGCAAGGAAAATCGACATATTGATGTAGGTCGTGCTAACAAATCCGCCCATCAGACTGCTGACCGTATAGGCAACTGCTGCCCCGCCAAGCAGATAGGTGACACCGTAAATTAAGAGCGAGCCGACAACAGTCACAAGGATTCCACCGATAATATAGACGTTAAAGCGGAACGTTCCCCAGGTGCGCTCAAGCACGGTTCCGAGCTGATAATAAAACAACATCATAATCAGCAGGAAAATAATATTCGTATCGGTTGGCTGGAAAATCCAGGTGATAATGCGCCAGATTTGCCCATGTAAAATGTAGTAAGGCTGGAAGTTTAAGTAACTTAAGATAGAAGGACTTACCATATTGATGACAAATCCAATACTGTATGCCCCAATCAGCCAGATGACAAGATTTGGAATTGCAAAGCGCCCCAGCTTGCGCTCTAATTTATTAAGCCAGTTCATAAATTGTTACCTCTCTTAGTAATTTTTACATCCGTTATTATTTTTTAAGTATATCCATACCGCAAACCTTTGTCAATGCGGGTACTTTTTCTTCATAAAAAGTTTATATATTTGAAAGAAATTGCACATTGTCTTTTGTAAATTACTGTCGTATAATGTAAACTGCTTGTTTTGTATCTATACACTATTAATATAGAAGAAACACCTTTTATCCTGGCAGAAGATGCCGATGATAAATGATTCATTTTAAAGGAGAAAGATTATGGAAAACAACACCTTATATAAGTTGGGAATCGACATTGGTTCCACCACAGTAAAAGTTGCTGTTTTAGATGAGCAGGACAACCTTCTTTTTTCTGATTATGAACGGCACTTTGCCAATATCCGAGAAACATTATCTGATTTAATAAAGAAGGCTTACGACGCGTTAGGCGATTTTCGGGTTGCACCGATGATTACCGGTTCCGGTGGACTTACCCTTGCCAAACATTTAAACATCCCGTTTGTGCAGGAGGTTATCTCGGTCTCCACCGCATTACAGCACTATGCACCGCAGACAGACGTTGCCATCGAGCTCGGCGGAGAAGATGCCAAAATCATCTACTTCGAAGGCGGAAACGTAGAACAGCGTATGAACGGAATCTGTGCCGGCGGTACCGGCTCTTTTATTGACCAGATGGCATCCTTAATCCAGACCGATGCCACCGGTTTGAATGAATACGCAAAGAATTTCAAGGCAATTTATCCAATTGCGGCGCGCTGTGGTGTATTCGCCAAAACTGATATCCAGCCGCTTATCAACGAAGGTGCCACCAGAGAAGACCTCTCCGCCTCTATTTTCCAGGCGGTTGTCAACCAGACCATCAGCGGTCTTGCCTGTGGAAAGCCAATCCGCGGCCATGTTGCATTCTTAGGCGGTCCTCTGCACTTTCTTTCCGAGCTTAAGGCAGCCTTTATCCGCACCTTAAATCTCGATGAGGAACATGCGATTACACCGGAAAACTCACACCTGTTTGCCGCTATCGGTTCCGCTTTAAATTATAAGGAAGACAGCACCACCACCTTAAAGGAAATTTTAGACAAGCTTTCCTCTGAAATTCATATGGAATTTGAGGTTGCACGTATGGAGCCTTTATTCTCCGGTGAGGATGAATATCAGGCTTTCCTTGCGCGTCATAACGGACACAACGTCAAAACCGGAGACCTCGCTTCCTACCGTGGAAACTGCTACCTTGGAATTGATGCCGGTTCCACAACGACTAAAGTCGCTCTCGTAGGCGAAGACGGTTCTCTGCTGTATTCGTTCTACAGCAACAATAACGGAAGCCCGCTTTCTACTGCAATTCATGCAATTCAGGAGATTTATTCCCTGCTTCCGGAGGGTGCCACCATCGTCCACTCCTGCTCTACCGGTTACGGCGAAGCTCTGCTTAAGGCAGCGTTAATGCTCGATGACGGCGAAGTGGAAACCGTTGCACATTACTATGCCGCTGCATTTTTTGACCCTTCCGTCGACTGTATTCTCGATATCGGCGGTCAGGATATGAAATGCATCAAAATTAAAAATCAGACCGTCGACAGTGTACAGCTCAACGAGGCCTGCTCTTCCGGCTGTGGTTCTTTCATCGAAACCTTTGCAAAATCCTTAAACTACTCTGTTCAGGATTTCGCAAAAGAGGCTTTATTTGCCCAAAACCCGATTGACCTGGGAACCCGCTGTACCGTATTTATGAATTCCAAAGTTAAACAGGCACAGAAAGAGGGCGCTTCCGTTGCTGATATCTCCGCCGGACTTGCCTACTCTGTCATCAAAAATGCGCTATTTAAGGTTATCAAGCTCTCTGATGCCAGCCAGCTTGGAAAAAATATCGTGGTACAGGGTGGTACTTTCTATAATGATGCTGTTTTGCGAAGCTTTGAAAAAATCGCGGGCGTCCAGTGCGTCCGCCCTGATATCGCCGGTATCATGGGTGCTTTCGGTGCTGCACTTATCGCAAGGGAGCGCCATGAAAACGGCTATGTTTCCTCGATGCTCTCCATCGATGCCATCAATGCGCTGACATTTGACACCAAGCTCACAAGATGCCAGGGCTGTACCAACCACTGTATGCTGACCATCAACCGTTTTTCTGACAATCGTCAGTACATTACCGGTAACCGCTGTGAACGCGGAATCGGCGGCGAGAAGAACAAAGAGAATATTCCAAACCTGTTTGAATACAAGAACAAACGGCTGTTTGACTACAAGCCGCTGACTGTGGAAGAAGCATCCCGCGGCACGGTCGGCATTCCGCGCGTTCTCAATATGTATGAAAATTACCCGTTCTGGGCTGTTTTCTTTACAAAATTAGGCTTCCGGGTTGTGCTCTCCCCGCAGTCAACCCGCAAAATTTATGAGATGGGTATCGAGTCCATCCCAAGTGAATCCGAGTGTTATCCGGCAAAACTGGCACACGGTCATGTTTCCTGGCTGATTCACCAGAATGTAGACTTTATCTTCTACCCATGTGTTCCTTACGAGCGCAATGAATTTCCGGATTCCAACAACCACTACAACTGCCCGATTGTCACCTCCTACGCGGAAAACATCAAGAACAACGTAGATGAGATTACCTCCGGTCAGGTGCGGTTTTTAAATCCGTTCATGTCCTTTGCAAGCGAGGAGGCATTATCCTCACAGCTTGTCAAGACCTTCAGCGGAAGTGAATTCCACATTCCGGAATCCGAAATCCGCGATGCTGTTTCGGAAGGCTACAAGGAGCTTGCCGTCTGCCATATGGAGATGCAGAAAAAGGGTGAAGAAGTATTAAAATACCTTGAAGAGACCGGAAAACGCGGAATCGTTCTCGCAGGACGTCCGTATCACGTAGACCCGGAAATCAACCATGGTATTCCGGAGTTAATCAATTCCTACGGCATTGCCGTACTGACAGAGGATTCCGTCTCTCACTTAAAACAGGTAGATCGTCCTTTGATTGTCATGGACCAGTGGATGTATCACTCCCGCCTTTATGCAGCCGCAAACTTTGTAAAAACGCGTGATGACCTTGACCTCATCCAGTTGAACTCCTTCGGCTGTGGACTTGACGCTGTAACGACAGATGCCGTAAATGATATTTTAAGCAAGTCCGGCAAGATTTACACCTGCTTAAAAATCGACGAAGTCAATAACCTTGGCGCCGCACGTATCCGTATCCGCTCCCTGCTCTCCGCCATCCGCGTGCGTGAGAAAAAGCAGACAAAGCGTACGATTGTTCCGGCAAACTACAACCGCGTTGTTTTCACTGAGGAGATGCGCAAAAATTACACCATCCTCTGCCCGCAGATGTCACCGATTCATTTTGAACTGTTAGAGCCGGCATTCCAGACCGCAGGCTACAACCTGGTGGTTCCGGATGTGCCAAGCCGCACCTGTGTGGACGTCGGATTAAAATATGTAAACAACGACGCATGTTACCCTTCGTTGATTGTAGTTGGTCAGTTAATGGCGGCTGTCATGTCCGGCGATTTTGACATGAAAAAGACCGCGATTCTGATTTCACAGACCGGTGGCGGCTGCCGTGCGAGCAACTATATCGGATTCATCCGCCGTGCCTTAGAAAAAGCCGGTTACCCGGATGTTCCGGTTATTTCCATCAACTTAAGCGGACTTGAGAAGAATCCTGGATTTAAGCTGACGCTTCCGTTAATCCAGCACGGACTGTATGCACTCGAATTTGGCGATATTTTCCTGCGTTGTCTCTACCGCACCCGCCCATACGAGGCAGAACCGGGTTCTGCCAACGCGCTTCATGAGAAATGGAAGAAAGAATGTATCGCATTTGTAAGCCAGAAGGGACTGCTCTCCCACAGCAAGTACAAAAAGATGTGCCGCGAAATCATCCGTGACTTTGACAATCTTCCGCGACTTGATATTCAAAAGCCGCGTGTCGGTGTCGTAGGAGAGATTCTTGTGAAGTTCCATCCTGCGGCAAATAACTATCTGGTGGATTTATTAGAGTCAGAGGGGGCAGAGGCGGTTGTTCCGGACCTTACGGACTTCCTGCTCTACTGCTTCTACAATACCGGATTCAAGGCAGATAACCTTGGCATGAGCAAACGCTCCAAGAAAATCGGACGCCTCGGCATCAATTTCTTCGAGTGGCTGCGCTCCGCCGCAAGAGACGAATTAGAAAAGAGCAAGCATTTCGATGCACCTGCCCATATTGATGACCTTGCAAAATATGCAAGAGATATTGTATCAGAGGGAAATCAGACCGGTGAAGGATGGTTTTTAACCGGAGAAATGCTAGAGTTAATCCATACGGGAACCCCGAACATCGTCTGCACGCAGCCATTTGCCTGCCTGCCGAACCATGTCGTTGGAAAGGGTGTTATCAAAGAGCTCCGTCACCGCTACCCGGCTTCCAACATTGTCGCCATCGACTATGACCCGGGTGCCAGTGAGGTAAATCAGCTGAACCGTATCAAGCTGATGCTCTCCACCGCAAACAAGAACTTAAAGAAACAGAATCATTAAGAAATTTTAGGTAAAAAAATGACGTGGGTTGATTTTTAATCCACGTCATTTTTCTTTTCCATATTTGTCTTGTCCACCAGATAAATCGGTCTGTCTTTGATTTCAAGATACATCTTTGCCATATACTGTCCCAGAATTCCCATAAAAAATAACAGGATTCCGCTCAAAAATGTGATGATACAAGCCAGGGACGGCCAGCCCGGTACGGGGTCTCCCATCAGAGACTTCCGCACCACAATAAAAATCGTTGCAATAAAGGACAACAGGCATAACAGAAAACCTGCAAACGATGCCACAACAAGCGGGGTTGTGGTAAAGGCAACCATTCCTTCGATGCTATACTTAAAGAGCTTCCAGAACGACCACTTCGTCTCTCCTGCCACGCGCTTGACATTTTCAAATTCAATCCATTTGGTCTTAAATCCGACCCAGCCAAACAGCCCTTTGGAAAAACGGTTGTATTCTTTCAGCTCTAACAGCGCATTGACAAACTTCCGGTTCATGAAACGGAAATCTCTGGCGCCATCTACAATATCTACATTTGACATACGGTTAATCAGTCGATAGAACATATGCGCAAAGAAAGAACGCACCGGAGGCTCTCCCCTGCGTGTCACCCTGCGCGTAGCAGCGGAATCATATCCTTCCACTGCCACTGCATGGTAAAGCTCCGGTAATAAATCCGGCGGGTCCTGCAAATCTGCGTCCATCGTTGCAATATAATCTCCCTTGGCGTACTGAAATCCTGCATACATCGCCGATTCCTTCCCGAAATTCCGGGAAAAGGACACATATTTTACCCTGGTATCTGCTATTGCAAGCTTCTCTATCTCTACCATAGTACCGTCTGTGGAGCCATCATCTACAAATATAACTTCAAACTCCTGCTCCTTCATCTGCTCCATTACCTGAGACACCTTTTCCCAGAATAATGGGAGTGCACTTTCCTCGTTGAAGCAGGGAACAATCAGCGATATCAGTTCTGCCATCTGTGTTTTCTCCTCTGTCTTTCTCAAGTCTTTTTCTATTTTACCTCAATCAGACAGAATACGCAAGTTCTGTTATTCTCCGAGCATTTTTTTCAAATCTTCCTCCGGCGTATGAATCGGTGAGATTCCAAAGTTATCTACCAGATACTGTAAGACATTTGGCGAAATAAATGCCGGGAGAGTCGGTCCAAGGTGGATATTTTTTATTCCAAGGTGAAGCAGGGTCAGTAAAATGCAGACTGCTTTCTGCTCATACCAGGAAAGTACCATCGAAAGCGGAAGCTCGTTGACACCGCAGTCAAATGCCTCTGCGAGCGCAACTGCTACCTTAATCGCACTGTAGGCATCATTACACTGTCCCATGTCCATCAGGCGCGGAAGGGTTCCAATCGTGCCAAGGTCCAAGTCATTAAAACGGTATTTTCCGCAGGCAAGTGTCAAAATCACGCTGTCCTTCGGTGTCTGCTTCACAAATTCGGTATAATAATTACGTCCCGCTCTCGCACCATCACAGCCGCCGACAAGGAAGAAGTGACGGATTGCACCGGTCTTTACCGCCTCTACCACCTGGTCTGCCACGGAAAGCACTGTATGGTGTCCGAATCCTGTCATCACCGTATCACCGCCGTTAATTCCGGTAAATCTGGTATCTTCTTTAAAACCACCAAGCTCTAACGCTTTTTCAATCACCGGCGTAAAATCCTTGTCTGCTCCGATATGAACCATTTCCGGATAAGATACTGCTTCCGTGGTAAATATACGGTCCTTATAGCTCTCCTTTACCGGCATCAGACAGTTCGTGGTAAAAAGAACCGGTGCCGGAAGATTTGCAAATTCCTTCTGCTGATTCTGCCATGCAGTTCCGTAATTTCCTTTCAGGTGCGGATACTGCTTTAATAACGGATAAGCATGCGCCGGAAGCATTTCTCCGTGCGTGTATATGTTAATTCCCTTATCCTTTGTCTGTTCTAAAAGCAGCTTTAAGTCATATAAATCATGTCCGGTAATGACAATAAACGGTCCCTTTTCCACGGTAAGCGGTACGGTCACAGGTGCCGGATTTCCAAATGTCTCTGTATTTGCGCGGTCAAGCAGTGCCATACATTTAAGGTTCACCTCTCCGACCTCAAGTACAACCGGAAGAAGCTGTTCCATATCCATATCGTAGCCTAAGATAGACAATGCCTTGTAAAAGAAATCGTTTACCTCCTCATCCTCATAACCGAGCACTGCCGCATGATAAGCATATGCCGCCATTCCACGGATTCCAAACAGAATCAGTGATTTTAAGGAGCGGATATCCTCATCCGCATTCCACAGCTTCTTCATCTCATAATCGGATGTATTTCCACATGGGGATGCACAGGTCGCACAGTTTGGGACGATGCGCTGTTTTTCCGCATGCACCTTTGCAATCATTTCCCGCAAGGTCTCATCGTTAAAGTTTACATTTGTAATCGTTGTAAACAGTCCCTCGATTAAAATTCTGGTGGTATCTTCTGTCTTTGGATTATTTCCACAGGACTTTGCAAGCCCGATTAATGCTCCGGTCAGTTCATCCTGTAACGCAGCAGTAGTACTGCTCTTTCCACATACGCCCGCAGCACCCGTGCACCCGCTGCACCCTGCTGTCTGTTCACACTGAAAACAAAACATCTGCTGTTCCATCTTTTTATACACTCCTTTTCCTCTCGTTTCTGAACACATTTTACCCGGAATGGAGTTCTTTTTCTGTTGTTTTTCCAACATTTTTTAAGATTCTTCGAGAAGTTCACTCAACGGATGGAAGGTGTAACCCATCTCCTCCCACTTACTCAGGAGTTCGTCAAGAATCTGCGCATTTGTACTCGACGTGCTGTGCAAAAGCACAATTGCCCCCGGATGGATTCTTGTTAAAAGCTTTTCAAATGCCGCTTCCTTGGTCGGCTGGTCATCCACATTCCAGTCCACATAGGCAAGGCTCCAGAAAAATGTGGAATATCCCAGTTCCTTTGCCATCTTTAAATTTTCCGTGCTGTATTTTCCCTGCGGCGGTCTGTAGTACATTGCCAGTTCACTTCCGGTAATCTCGGAAAACAGTTTCGAGACATCGTCCATCTCCTTCTGAAAGGAAGCAAGGTCGGAAATGGATGACATATCGGGATGGTGATAGGTATGATTTCCAACCGTATGTCCGTCTTCCACCATTCGCTTTGCAGTCTCCGGTGCCGTCTCTAAAAAATGTCCTACCACAAAAAAAGTGGCCGGTGCGTTATGCTTCTTTAAAGCATCTAAAATCGGCTCCGTGTTTCCGTTTTCATATCCGCAGTCAAACGTCAGGTATAGTTTTTTCTCATCCCCGCTTCCGACAAAATAGGCATTGTACTGCTTTAATTCCTTCGCTGTGGCATTTCCGGTCGGTTTTGTGCCCTCTGTGCCAAATCCAAGTCCCCAGTTTTCCGCCTGCATCAAAACGGCAGAGGTACTGACCGTCTGCGCCTGTTCCAAGCGCATCTGTGCAATTCCTCTGCCTAAAAAAAACATCATGGCAAAAACAGCAAGTACCCCGCATAATTTTTTTGTTTCAAATTTCAATGCGACTCCCCGATTCTACAGTCTTTTTACTAATATATCGAGGCTTCTTGTCTGTTATGTCTCATTCATTATTCTTAAATCCACACTTCGGGCAGACATCTCCGCCCTGATATAAATAGCCGCATCGGAAACAGCAGATTTTATCATGCTTCTCCTTCGCAAGATAGGTTACCTGTCTTGACGGAGGTTTCTCCTGTAAGTAATGGACAAACTCGTTGAGCGTTTCTGCCAACGCCGGAAGCTTTTTTGATTCGACCGCATACGGCACCTTTAGCTTATCACCGTTTTTCCGATGCACATACAAACCACGGTTTAACAGTCCCGTCGATGCCGTAATCTCACGGATAGAGGAAACCGGAAATCCATACGAGGTCAGAAGCGTGCTGTAGTAAAAATGCTCCGGTGTGAGAATAAAACCTTCCCCGCCGCTTCGGTTTTTGGAGGTATCTGCAACCAGAATCGGGTATTCAAACAGCCCCCGCCCTGCCGCATAGGATGCCAGCGCATAGTCAATCACTTCTGTCTCTTCCGGCTCTGCCTGCTTTAAAACAACTTTTCTTGCCGGATAAAAATGATGTCTCTCATTCTCTCCGATTCCAGCCTCCGTGAAATCCTCCTGCAATTTCTTTACCAGAAGCTCACATTCGTCTGCCTTAATCTTCGACAGACGCTTTTCGAGCATCTCCATCGCATTTGTCTTTAATTCCGGCAGGAAATCTCCGTCCCTGATTTTCTCAAATGCCTCTGCCGCCTCGTTGAAGTCCTTGTGCATCACATCCCCTGTAATTTCATCAATGGCTTCCTCATCGAGCTTTTTGATTTTTTCATCCAATTTATCAAGATACGGCATGACAAGCTCCGGTAAAAAGTCTCCGTCCCGCAGTTTTTTGGCAAGCTCTACATAGTCCCCGCGCTCCGTCTTTCTTGCCCGGCTCACGACATTGGCGATTTCCTGCTTTTCCGCCTCCCTGCGGCTCTCGTTCAAACGCGCCTCATACGGAGTCAGATCCACTCCTTCATAACTGTGAATCTTATCCGCAAACACCTTGTATCTTGCGCGGTCCATGCGCGGCGGCATCTTCTCCATCAGCTTTTTTACTTCCACCGTTCCCTGCGCCTTCATCTCTTCTTCTAGCCTCTTACGAAGCGGCTCTGTTACCTCCTGCGGCAGGTCCGCCCCCGCCACTTCCTCGTAAACTCTCTTTAAAACGGTATAGGGCTTTCCCTGACAGCTTTCCACGCGCTTACTAAGCTGTCCTGCCTTCTCTTTTACGACTGCATCTTCCACCTGTTTTAAATACGCCTGCCTGCGCTCCGGCATAAGATTTTTTTCCTGCTCAAGCTGGCGCTTTAATTCTCCTAACTGTCTTGGAGACAGGCGGTCTAACATCTGAAATCTCGCTTCGTATCTGCGTTCCGTCTCCTGTCTGACTGCATCTCCCGGTGTCTCCCCGGCTTCCTGCCCCGGTGTCTGTGTGGTTACATCTCCCGTCATCCGGCTGTCTGCATCCCCTGATAGGTGACCTGCTGTTTTCACAGACGCGTATCCGTCAGAGCTTTTCTGTCCCGTCTCTACAGATGTCTGTCTGTTTTGTCCGTGAAACGCTTCTTCCCGCTGTCCGCCGGATGCTCCATCCTTCCGTTTTCCATCGTTTTTCTCTTCTGACTGTCCCCGCTCTCTTCGCATCGGATTCTGCCGCAGTTCTTTCTGTCTTTTTAAGACTCTCTCTCTTGCTTTTTCTGTCTCTTCTCCTTCCGGGAAAAATCCGGCTTCTAATTTTTCAGACAATTCGGCAACATCGGCAGGATTCTCCCAGTCTGTCTTTAAAAGTGCCTCTGCAAGCGTCTCCGGAGCGTTTTGGATTTCTTCCGGATTCTCGGCATTTTCCGGGTTTTTGGCGTCCTCCACGCCCTCCTTGGGTTTTGGCGTCACAAAACGGTTATAGTTCGGGTTGGAAATCCGCTCACCGTTTTTTCCGAGAAGCTCGAGATAATCGAGATACGCTTTCCCATCCCCTTCGAAATCCATACAATAGATATCCCCATCCGCTAAAAGATGTTCCGGTCTTGGGGTATAGAATTTCTTACACTTGTCGCAGGTAAACGCGCGGGCAAGCAAAACCGCTCCCTCCTCCGTCTCAATCCGAAATTCCTTTCCGACCGGATAAACAACCATATGAAGCCCCTCGCCGCAGTCCGGACAACCGTAGCCTACCATATAAAAATTGTTTCCAAGCCGGTGTTTTTTCCGGTCTTCCGGCGCAATCTCCGACTCCGGGAAGCTGCACGTTCTCTTTTTCCACAAAAGCTTATGCCAGAGTCCGCCTTCCTCCTCCGGCTGTTCTGCCGCCTCCCCCGGCTTTTCCTGCCACTCTAACGCATAGCTGACCACATCCTCGTAGGTGACACGGATTCCTTCTTTATAAAAACGAAAATACTGGTAATTGTACTCCGGCTCTACTGCAATTTCCTGCATGACACCACTAAAAAGCGCATTTAACTGCTCATAGTTTTTTTCCACACGGATGCCGCGAAGCGTGCCCCATTTGCCAAACGCATACAGAATCATATTGATGACGTTTAACACATGGGTGTTGCCGGTGATATCCCGGATTTCGTCTTCCTTTAATTCAATGTCAAAAATATTCGTGCCGACTTTACGGTCATCAAAATGGAAAAAGAGAGAACGCACCTCTCCCTGCAAAATCAGATAGTTGTCAATCACAAGAAAAATGCCGTTCCACTGCACCGGCGCTTTCATCGCATCAATCAGACGCTCAAATGTATATTTTAATTCCGGGGTTGCCCGAAGTAAAATCATGCCCCATTGCTCCCTTCCACTGCATTTTCCTCTATTATAGTACTTTTTATCGAAATTGTCTTTCTTATTTCAAGCCAGTTTATAAACTTTTAAGAAACACCACAAACCGCGTGATTCCGGCATTTTCGATTTTATTGTTAGCACTCGTTACAAAAGAGTGCTGATTTTCTATTGACTTTTGCAAAAGACAGTTATAATATTTTACTCATGAGGATTTTATAGTAAAGGAGTGTATTTCATATGGCAAACAAACAAGGAAGCCTTTCCATTGACAGTGAAAATCTTTTTCCGATTATTAAAAAATGGTTATATTCTGACCATGATATTTTTTACCGCGAATTAATCAGCAACGGCTGTGATGCTATCACCAAGTTAAAGAAGTTAGACATGATGGGAGAATATTCCCTTCCGGCAGATTTCAAGGCAAAAGTAGAGGTTATCGTAAACCCGGAAGAAAAAACCTTGAAGTTTATCGATAACGGTCTTGGTATGACCGCAGACGAGGTAGAGGAATACATCTGCCAGATTGCGTTTTCCGGCGCTACGGATTTCATCCAGAAATATAAGGACAAATCCACAGACGACCAGATTATCGGACATTTCGGTCTGGGCTTTTACTCTGCATTCATGGTTGCAGACCAGGTAACCATCGATACCCTTTCTTATAAGGAAGGTGCCACCCCGGTACACTGGACCTGCGACGGCGGCACGGACTATGAACTTTCCGACGGCAGCAAGGATACCATCGGTACAGAGATTACCCTGTACTTAAATGAGGACTGCCTGGAATTTGCAAACGAATACCGTGCAAGAGAAGTCATCGAAAAGTACTGCTCTTTCATGCCGACCCCGATTTTCTTAAGCCGTGCAAATGCCGAGACTCAGTACGAAACCATCGACGCAGCGGACAAGCTTGACACCGATACAGTGGTTGAAACCATCCACGAAGACGCAAAGATGGAAGGAAAAGAAAACGATAAGGGCGAAAAAGAGATGGTGGAGGTATCTCCTGCCAAGGATAAGCTCAAAATTGTAAAACGTCCGGTTCCGTTAAACGACACAACCCCACTTTGGATGAAAAACCCGAATGACTGCACCGACGAAGAATACAAGGCATTTTACCGCAAGGTATTTAACGACTACAAGGAGCCACTGTTCTGGATTCACCTGAACATGGATTATCCGTTTAACTTAAAGGGAATTCTGTACTTCCCCAAAATTAACACCGAATACGATTCCATCGAAGGAACGATTAAGCTCTACAATAACCAGGTATTTATCGCTGACAATATTAAGGAAATCATTCCTGAATTTTTAATGCTGTTAAAGGGCGTTATCGACTGCCCGGACCTTCCGTTAAACGTTTCCAGAAGTGCCTTACAGAATGACGGTTTTGTAAAGAAGATTTCCGAGCACATCACCAAGAAGGTCGCCGACAAATTAATCGGTATATGCAAGACCGATAAGGAAACCTACGAAAAATACTGGGATGACATCAGCCCGTTCATTAAATACGGCTGCTTAAAGGACACCAAATTCTGTGACAAGATGAATGATTACATTCTCTTTAAGAATCTGGATGACAAATATCTCACCCTTCCGGAATTATTAGTCAAAGAGGAAGAAAAGAAAGCCGAAAATGAGGCAGAGGTTGTCGACTCTGCAACCGGCGAATCTGTGACCAAGGATGCCGCAGACGATGCCAAGGAAGAAAAAAAGGATGACCGCAAGGTAATCTACTATGTAACCGATAAGAAACAGCAGGGTCAGTATATCAATCTGTTCAAGGAGCAGAACATGGACGCTGTCATCTTAGACCACAACATTGATACTTCCTTCATCTCCCAGTTAGAGCAACGCAATGAGCACTACAAATTCATGCGTATCGATGCGGACTTAACCGACTCCTTAAAGGACGAGACAAGCGAGGACGAATTAAAGGATGAAACCGAAACCTTAACCGACCTGTTCCGCAAGAACCTGCACAATGACAAGCTTACCGTCAAGGTGGAGAAATTAAAGAACGAGAATGTTTCCTCCATCATCACCCTCTCCGAGGAAGGACGCAGAATGCAGGATATGATGCGGATGTATGCTGCTGGCGGTATGGGCGGCATGGACCTCGATATGTTCGGTGGAAACCAGACCTTAACCTTAAATGCAAACAATGCACTGGTAAAATATATTTTCGAGCACAAGGATTCCGAGCATGTTCCGATGTTCTGTGAACAGCTTTACGACCTGGCACTGCTCTCCAACCAGCCGCTCTCTGTAGATGCAATGACGAAATTTGTAGAACGCAGTAACAAGATTATGATGCTGCTTGCAAAATAATCTGTCGAAAAACTTCTAATATACTCTTGTAACTTTCCTCCGGGAAGATTAAAATAGAAATGATATTTTTCTTTTCGGAGGTTCGTTCATGAGTTCTTTTCAATTTATTTTCCAATACATCAAAAAGCATAAATTCCAATATCTCGCCGGAATTCTTACCTTATTTGTTGTTGATTTTGCAAACCTGTTCATCCCACAGCTAACCGGAACTATCACAGACGGTCTCACTGCACACACGATGGACTGGAACGGGGTAAAATCCTGCCTGCTTGCCATCTTCCTTCTCGGTTTAACCTTAACCATCGGAAGATTTCTCTGGCGTTACTTTCTGTTTGGTGCCTCACGTTCCATTGAGCGTGAGCTGCGTGACACGATGTTTGCACACCTCGAAAAGATGGACGTGGAATATTATAACGAACACAAGACCGGCGATTTGATGACCCGCTTCACCAGCGACTTAAATTCCATCCGTATGGCAATTGGTCCGGCGATTATCTCTCTCTTTGACGGAACCGTTATGGCAGTTATGGTCATCTTCCAGATGATGATTTATGTCAACGTAAAGCTTACGCTTGTCGCATTGATTCCGATGTTTCTTATCTCCATCGGTGAAATTTTTTATGGGAAAATCATGCACCCGCGCTATCTTGCCCGCCAGGAGGCAGTTTCCGACCTGACCGATTTCGTCCAGGAAAGCTTCTCCGGAGTGCGCGTCATCAAGGCTTTTGTAAGAGAGCGCAGTGAATGTGCCGCCTTTGCCAGACAAAACCGCAACACCATGAATAAAAACCTTAAAGTTGTGGGACTGTTATCCGTTGTCATGCCGCTCTTAGATGTGATTATCGGATTTTCGAGCCTCGCGGCGCTCATCTACGGCGGTTATATGGCACTTATCGGAGAAATTACGCTCGGACGCTTTGTCGCCTTTAATCAGTACATCAATATGCTTGTATGGCCGATGCTCGCCTGCGGAGACGCCATCAATATGTTTTCGCAGGGTGCCGCCTCCATCAAGCGTGTGAAAGAGGTGTTTGACTCCAAGCCGGAGGTTTCCGATGCAAAAGACGTCGCACCTGTGGATGCGCTGAAGGGAGAAATCACACTCTCCCACTTAACCTTTATCCACCACGGTCACACGGAGCCAACCTTAAAGGATATCAGCTTAAACGTGCCGGCAGGTTCCACGCTCGCCATTATCGGGCGTACCGGAAACGGCAAATCCACACTGGTCAACCTGCTGTTACATCTTTATAACGCAAAGTCTGGCATGATTTTCTTTGACGGAAGGGACATTAACACGATTCCGCTAAAAACCTTACGTGAAAATATTGCGTATGTGCCGCAGGACAATTTTCTGTTTTCCGATACCTTAAAAGCCAATATTGCTTTCGGCGTGGAAGGCGAAGATATGGATGCGATTACCGAAGCAACCCAGGCTGCCTGCATTCATGACAGCATCGCCCTGTTTCCTGCCGGATACGATACAATCGTAGGTGAACGTGGTGTCACACTCTCCGGCGGTCAGAAACAGCGAAGCTCCATTGCACGCGCGCTGATGAAGGATGCTCCGATTCTGATTTTAGACGATGCACTCTCCGCTGTCGACACCGATACCGAGGAGCACATCCTGCGCAATCTGAAAAAGAACCGTGCCGGAAAAACCACGATTCTGATTGCCCACCGCATTTCTACAATTCAGAATGCCGATATGATTCTGGTGTTGGACGATGGCATTGCAAAAGAACTCGGAACCCATGAGGAACTGATGAAATTAAATGGAATTTACAGGGATATGTTTGAAAAACAGCAGCTTGAAGCCGCTGTGGGGGAACAGACCGCACACTTACAGAAAGAAGGTGCCTGCTAAATGAAACGACTGCTTTCTTATTTAAAACCGCATAAATGGGTGATGACAATTGCCACCCTTTTAGTACTGCTTATCATCGTCGTTCAGCTTTACCGTCCGATTATCATCGGAAATGCCATCGACGACTATATCAACGGCTACTACAGCCCCTATACGGTCACGACAGAGAATGCCTCCGGCGCTGTCGCCTATCAGGACCTTTATCTGACCAGAGATTTCACCTCGGCAGAGGACGGCAGCTATTACCAGCTTTTCCTCTACAATGACCGCTATTACATGGCAGAAAACCTGACGAAAGAAGAATGTTCTCTTTTGCAGGAGGCAGACAACACACTGCTCTCTTCCTATGCAGCAGATCACACACCGCTTACCAAAACAGAATTAAAAGAGCTGCGCCGTTATGATTTCGCCGGTATCTTACAGGCAGCGCTCCTCTATCTTCTGGTATTGCTCGCAGGCTTTGTCTTAAATACAGTCGACACCTGGATGTTACAGAAAATGGGACAGGAAATCATCTATCAGATGCGTGAAGAGGTCTTTGCCCATATTCACAGCCTCTCACTTGGCTTTTTCAATACAACGCCTGTCGGAAAGCTCGTGACACGTGTGTCAAATGATACCGAGGCAGTCAATGAACTATTTTCTACAATTTTAGTTAAATTATTCAAAAATATGGTTTTAATTCTCGGCTATGCGGTTGTCATGGTGTCCATCAACCCGCGGATGGCAGGCTATTCCTTCCTGCTGCTTCCGGTTGTCACCGTGCTCACCTTCCTGTTCCGCTTTCTCTCAAGAAAGGCGTACCAGCTGACACGTAACAAGATTACCGAGTTAAACACATTTCTCTCGGAGCATCTCTCCGGAATGAAACTGATTCAGATTTTTGCCCGCGAGAAAGAAAAATATGAGGAATTTGAGCAGAAATCCTTAGAGCTTTACCGCGCAAACTGGCGGGAGGTTATGACATTTGCCATCTTCCGTCCTTCCATTTACATGGTTTCCGTCATTGCCATGATTATTGTCATCGGCACCGGAAGCTCCTTTGTTTTAAATGGAACGCTCTCCCTCGGTACACTGTTCGTGTTTATCACCTATATCAGCTCCTTCTTTGAGCCGATTCAGGAGCTTGCAGAGCAGTTTGGTACATTGCAGTCCTCCCTTGCCTCCGCAGAAAAGATTTTCTCCATTCTCGACGAGAAGCCACAAATCGTTTCTCCGGCTAACCCGGTTCCTGTGGATATCAAAGGTCGTATCGAATTCCGCCATGTATGGTTTGCCTATGAAAAAGAGGATTATATTTTAAAAGATGTCAGCTTTGTCATTGAACCTGGACAGAAGGTCGCATTTGTGGGTGCTACCGGAGCCGGAAAATCTTCGATTTTAAATCTGATTGGACGCTATTTTGATATTCAAAAAGGGGAAATTTTAATCGACGGGGTCAACATCAAAGATTTGGATACTGACGTGCTGCGCGGTGCCATCGGGCAGGTACAGCAGGATGTGTTTATTTTTACCGGAGACATCAAGAGCAATATCACGTTAAATAACGAGAATATTTCCCTTGAAGATGCAAAACGTGCCGCAGAAATCGTAAATGCGGACTCCTTTATCGAAAAAATGCCGGGGAAATACGATGAACCGGTTACCGAACGCGGCAGTACGCTCTCTGCGGGACAAAGACAGCTTTTATCCTTTGCCCGCACATTAGCGTACCAGCCGGCAATTTTAGTGCTTGATGAGGCAACCGCAAACATTGATACAGAAACGGAAAGCCTGATTACACAGGCACTCTCCCGCCTGATGGACGGACGTACAACCATCATGGTTGCACATCGTCTCTCCACCATCCAGCACGCGGATAAGATTATCGTGATGGATCATGGAGAAATGAAAGAATCCGGTACGCATCAGGAACTGTTACAGCAGAACGGACTTTATAAAAACCTCTACGATTTACAGCTCGTGGAGTAACTTATCTTTTGCAGAAGGCTTCGATGGCATCTTTTGCCGCAAGCGCATCCTCTCTTCCCAAGTCATACTGTGCCTGGATGACCTTTGGATTGCTTTCCATACGGTCAATATCCACGGCACGGGAAGGACTGAGGATGAGCACCTCCCCTTTCTTCTCAAGCTCTTTTAAATATTCCTTTGTCTCATTATACATCAGATAACGCTCTTCACTCGCCTTGATATACTCTGGGAAGTTGCGGTATTTGCTGCGAATCATCGGCATCAGTTTTTCCGGCTTCTTCATATACGCATCCGGCTGTGTCAGCACAACGATGTTCTTCTCATATCCCATCTTCTGAAACGCACGAATCGGAATACTGTCCGCTGTGCCGCCGTCTAAATACGGTTTTCCGTCAATTCCGACAATCTTTGAAACAACCGGCATCGAGGCACTCGCACGGATAATTCTTAAGGTGCGCTTTTCATCCCTGTTTCCATCTTTTCCATTGAAATAGACTGCTTTTCCGGTCTCAAGGCTCGTTGCAGCCGCATAAAATTCGATATCGCTGTCATAAAATGTCTGGAAATCAAACGGGTCAAGCTCGTAAGGGAGTTCCTCATAGCTGAACTGTTTTCCGACTAAGTCTCCTGTCAGGAAAAAAGAACGCCAACTCATAAAATGCCAGTCCTTACAGTACTTTTTCATATAGCGGATGCTTCGTCCCTGCTGCCCTGCAATATACGTTGCTCCATGAATGGCTCCCGCAGAAACGCCAACCACCCCGTCCGGCTTTACTCCCATATCCATAAATGCATCCAACACGCCTGCCGTATAGATTCCACGCATGGCGCCGCCTTCTAATACCAGTCCCAGTTTCATGATGATTTACACTTCCTTTTCTATAAAATCTTTGTTGTCCACTTTGAACAGTCCCATACCTCATTGACGATATCCTGATAAAATTCCGGTTCGTGGCAGATTAACAGGATACTTCCCCGGTATTCTTTGAGTGCACGCTTTAGTTCTTCCTTGGCATCCACATCAAGGTGGTTTGTCGGCTCGTCCAAAAGCAAGACATTTGTTGATTTGTTTAACAGCTTGCATAAACGCACCTTCGCCTGCTCTCCTCCACTTAACACGCGCACCTGGCTCTCGATATGCTTTGAAGTCAGACCGCATTTTGCAAGCGCGGAACGCACCTCATACTGGTTGAGTGACGGAAATTCTTCCCAGATTTCCTCAATACAGGTATTTTTGTTTTCCCCTTTGATTTCCTGCTCAAAATAGCCGATTTCCAGGTTCTCGCCAAGCTCCACAGAGCCTTTTAACGATGGAATCAGTCCAAGAATACTTTTAAGCAGTGTCGTCTTTCCGATTCCGTTTGCCCCGATAAGTGCAATCTTATGGCCGCGCTCCATCGCCAAATCCAACGGCACGGACAACGGTTCGTCATAGCCAATCACCAGATTTTTAGTGTTAAAAATATAGCGCCCCGGTGTTCTTCCCAATTTAAATTCAAACTCCGGCTTCGGCTTTTCTGCCGCAAGCTCAATCACGTCCATCTTATCTAACTTCTTCTGTCTCGACATCGCCATATTTCTGGTGGACACACGCGCCTTGTTGCGCGCCACAAAATCTTTCAGCTCACTGATCTCCTGCTGCTGTTTCCGATAAGCTGCCTCAAGCTGTGATTTTTTCACTGCATAGACCTCTTCAAACTTATCATAGTTTCCCACATAACGGTCAAGATGCTGGTTTTCCATATGGTAAATAATATTTACCACCTCATTCAAAAACGGAATGTCATGAGAGATTAAAATAAAGGCGTTCTCATACTCAAGCAGATAACGTTTCAGCCACGCAATGTGCTCTGCATCAAGATAGTTTGTCGGCTCGTCCAAAAGTAAAATATCCGGTTTCTCCAAAAGCAGCTTGGCAAGAAGCACCTTCATACGCTGTCCGCCGCTCAAATCTGACACGTCATGGTCAAGCCCCAATTCCAAAAGCCCAAGCGCCCTTGCAACCTCTTCCACCTTCGCATCGATTGTATAAAAATCGTGCATGGTAAGCGTGTCCTGAATCACGCCAAGCTCTTCCATCATGGCGTCCATCGCCTCCGGGTCTGCCTCCCCTAACGTATCACATAGCTCATTCATCCGCGTTTCCATCTCAAACAGCCAGGCAAACGCAGATTTTAAGACGCTCTCGATGGTCATGCCGCGCTCCAACGTGGAATGTTGGTCAAGATAGCCGACTCTCGCATTCTTCGCCCACTCCACTTTTCCCTCATCCGGCATCAGTTTTCCGGTGATAATGCTCATAAACGTGGATTTCCCTTCGCCGTTTGCTCCAACTAACCCGATATGCTCCCCTTTTAACAGCCGGAAAGACACATCGTCAAAAATCGCGCGGTCGCCAAATCCATGGGTTAAATGCTCTACATTTAATATACTCATTTTTCTTTCTCTCTTTCTGTAAATCCGGGACCTAAATTTCCCTCTCTCAAATGCTTCCTGCAAAGAGCAATATAGGAGTCGTTTCCTCCAAGCAGCACCTGTGCACCCTCTCTCACAATCCCTTTCGCATTGTATCTGGCATTGCATTTTGCCGCACGCCCGCACCAGCAGACCGTCTTAATTTCCTCAATGACATCCGCCCATGCCAAAAGCCACATACTGCCCGGAAAAAGCTGGTTCTGAAAATCTGCGCGCAGTCCATAGCAGATAACCGGAATCTCAAGGTCGTCCACTAAATGCACAAAAAATTCTATCTGCTCTTTACTGCAAAACTGTGCTTCATCGACAATAATACAGTCATAGGCACAGATTTCCTCCTCCGGCATTAAGACAAGTTCCTCTGCCCAGATACATTCTTTCTCCAAACCCATACGGGAGCGGAGAATCCGCTCGCCATCCCTGGTATCAATCGCTGATTTCACCAGGAGGGCACGTTTTCCCCGCTCCCTGTAATTGTATTCAACCATCAGCGCATTGGCGGTCTTAGAGCTCCCCATTGCGCCATACCTGAAATATAATTTTGCCATTTTCTTCTCCTGTTTAACGGACGAGTCCAAAATATACCAGCACTACGATTCCAAGCACGATACGATACCAGCCGAACACCTTAAAGTCATGTTTGCGGATATAACCGAGCAGAAACCGGATTACCACAATTGACACAAGAAAGGCACTTATCATTCCCCCGGCGAGCACCATCCACTCGGTTCCGGTAAGATGAAAACCAAAATCCTTTAATTTTAAAAGACTTGCGCCGAACATGACCGGAATCGCCAGAATAAATGTATACTCACTGGCTGCTCTTCTCGAAACACCGATTAAAAGAGCTCCGATAATGGTTGCTCCGGACCTTGAAGTTCCCGGAAATGCCGCTGCAATCAACTGAAAGATTCCAATTAACGCTGCCATCTTCCAGGTGATTTCAAGCATGGTCTCCGCTTTCACGGTAAGCGAGCGATTCCGGTTCTCTACCAGAATAAATGCAATACCAAATACAATCAGTGCAATGGCAACACAGACCGGATTATAAAACAGCTTGTCGCAGACATCATCAAGCCCCAGTACCACAAAAATCACTGCCGGAAGACATGATACTACAATTTTAAGCCAGTTAATAATGATGTCTTTTTTGATGCCAAGACTGCCAACGCTCCAGAGTGATTCCTCCGTACCCGCTTTCCGAATACAAAATGGCCAGATTGCATTCCAGAACAATACGACAACCGCAAGGATTGCCCCAAGCTGAATGACAATTAAAAACATATCCCAGAATTCCTTGCTCACATCAAGTGTCAGGAACTCATTTAACAGAATCATATGACCGGTGCTACTGATTGGCAGCCACTCGGTAATTCCCTCTACAATACCAAAAACAATTGCTTTTAATAATTCTAACATCTCTATTTTCCCCATTCTGGTCTATTAATTGCTTGCTAACATCCTCTTTGTCTTCTTGAATACATGGAAATATGCCGGGAACAGGAAAATGTCTGCAAAAATCCATGCAACCGGGCTTGCAAAGCACGCTGCCGTAAAGCCGAACACCGGAACAAATGCAAATCCGACCAGGGTTCTTGCAACCATCTCAAATACGCCCGCAAGAATTGCAAACTTGCTGTAGCCCATTCCCTGAATTAAAAACCGGACAATATTTACAAATGCAAGCGGAATATAAAATGCACTGTTGATAATCAAAAACAGATGCGCATTTGAAATCACTTCCGCAGATGCATTGCTGACAAAGAACATCGCAAGATATTCCCCGGTAAATAAAAGAACGATAAACGCAAGGATGGAATAACCGATTCCAAGAATCGAACAGGATTTCAAGCCTGCTGAAATCCTGTCTATTTTGCCGGCTCCCACATTCTGTCCGCCGTAAGTTGCCATGGTAGAACCAAGTGCATCAAACGGACAGCAGAAGAACATCGCAATCTTACTTCCGGCGGTCATAGATGCAACCGCATCGGAACCAAGCGTATTGACGGCACTCTGCAAAATAACACTTCCGATTGCCGTAATGGAATACTGTAGTCCCATCGGGATTCCCATTCCACAGAGCGTTTTCATATATTCTCTGCTTACTTTGCGTTCTTCTTTTGTCGTGTGCAGAATTTCAAATTTAAAGTAACTGTAAATCACACATCCGACACCGGAAATTGCCTGGGAAATGACCGTGGCAAGTGCTGCACCTGCTACTCCCATCTGGATTACGATAATTAATACCAGATCGAGTATGATGTTTAACACGGATGCAAGCGTCAGAAAAACAAGCGGCGTCTTGCTGTCTCCCATGGAACGGATCACACCAGAAACCAGATTGTAAAGATAGGTCGCCGGAATTCCTGCAAAAATAATGACAATATAAATGTATGCATCATCAATAATGTTCTCCGGCGTCTGCATCAGTCGTAAGATGGGACGGCAGAAAACCACTGTCAGAACTGTCATCACAACTGCAAACGCTACGGAAAGATAGATGGCATTCATCATAAACGCTCTCATTCCACGGTAATCGCCCGCACCGAACTTATGTGCAAGCGGAATGGCAAATCCGTTGCATACGCCCATACAAAAACCAATAATTAAAAAGTTGACCGAACCGGTAGAACCTACCGCCGCAAGCGCATCCACGCCCAGATAACGTCCTACAATCAACGTATCAACCAGGTTATAAAACTGCTGGAATAAAAAACCAAACAAGAGCGGAACGGAAAAACCCAAAATCAGCCGCATCGGCGACCCATTTGTCATATCCTTTGTCATATTTTAATTCCTCCTGTTTTGAGAAGCACTTATATCTCACTGCAATACTTCTCAAATACTTCAAAAAAACTGTCTGTCTGTATCTCTTCCCCCGTGTTTAATTCTATCCCCTGCCATCCTTCCTCATCAATTCCGGAGGAAAGTCCCGCTACAAACGCATTGTAGACATCATAAAATGCCTCCTTCTCACGTTTTTCCACGATGTTGGACTTATTCGCCTCGGTCAGTTCTTCATCATACTTATTCAGGCACTTGATAAAATAGTACCCGTTATCCGTCTCGATTTCACCCGATATCTCATCATTGTCCAGATTAAATGCCACATCCTCTACTTTTTGAGACAAATCGTCCCTTGCAACCGTAATCTGGATGGAAGAAAGCTCGTTGTAGTTGTTCGCTACCGTCGCAAAATCCTCGCCTGCTGCAAGCTTCTCCGAAACCTCGGCTGCCTTATCCTTACTGGTAACGTAAATCTGCATGATTTCAATGACACGCGCTTCATCATCACTGACTTCTCCGTTTACGCCATTTGTAAGTGAATTGTACAGCTTCTGTGCGAGCGCATAGTGCTCATAGTACTCCTCGATATCTCCTTTGGTCACCCCGCCCATATAGGAAATCTCTGCTTCGGATAACGAGTTATAGTACTCCTCCGATGCCTTGGCAACCTGGGCAAGCTCTTCCTCGCTCAACGTCGTTCCCTGCGACTGCGCCAAAAGATCCATGCAGATTACCTGGGCAAGCTCCTCAATGGTAATATCCTTTACGTACTTTTCTAAAGAATCATCTCCGAAATCATGCTGCCAGAGGTCGACGCTGTAGGAAGTGCCATAAATATTCTGGTAATTTGCCAGATAGACCATTGCTTCCTTGCGGCTGCAGGCACTTCCGTCAATCTCAAAGACATTTTTGCTGCTGATGCTTCCGGATACAACAATATCATGTCTGCCAATCTGACAGCCTGCTGTCAGAACTAACATCCCTGACACGCAAAGAAGACAGCACATCCTGCCAAACCGGCCGATTCCCATTCTTTTTCCTCTCATCACAGTTTCCATCCCGTCTGCTTATGCCTATGACAATGTGTTTAAAATACTGCGTGCTACCGAAATACCGTTTGCAGATGCCTGCTGTAATCCTCTTGTAACAGAAGCACCATCTCCGATTGCACGAAGTCCTTTCACGCTGGTTTCAAAATCTTTGTCTACGACAACCTTATTGGAATAGAATTTTACTTCCACGCCGTAAAGCAGGGTCTCATCACTTGCAATTCCCGGTGTTACCTTATCAAGTGCCATAATCATCTCCTCGATATCCACCATGATACGATGCGGGAATACTAAGGAAAGGTCTCCCGGTACGGCATCCTTTAAGGTCGGAATCAGGTTGTTACGGCAGAGACGCTCTTCTGTTGTTCTTCTTCCTCTGCGGAAATCACCAAAGGTCTGCACTAAAATTCTTCCGTCACAGAGCATATTGGAAAGCTGTGCAATCTGTTTTCCGTATTCAATCGGAGTCTTAAACGGCTTTGTAAAATTCTTGGACACCAAAACTGCAAAGTTCGTATTGTTGGTCTTTAACTCCTTGGACTTGTACGCATGACCGTTGACTACTGCAAGACCGTTATCGTAATACTCGGTTGCAACCTCTCCGGAAGGATTCGTACAGAAGGTACGCACTTTATCGTCAAATGTAGGCGTGTGGTATACCAGCTTTGCTTCATAGAGGTTCTCGTTTAAAAACTCCATTACCTCATCACGCACTTCCACACGGACACCGATATCTACGGTTCCGACCTGGGTCTCTACGTTGTGCTGGTTACAGATATGGGAAAACCAGTCCGCACCTTCACGGCCTACCGCAGAGATAATCTCTTTTGCAAGATATGTCTCATCCTTGTCAGTGATGACACCGGTTGCGCGCTGTGTGCCGTCTTCCTCCTCCACGATAATATCCTTTACCATCGTGTCAAATTCCATCTCGACACCTTCCTCTAACAGATGCTCCTGTAATCTGGAATAAATTTTGTATCCCTCTTCTGTTCCAAGGTGGCGGATTGGGCACTCGATTAATTTTAAGTTGGCATTGATTGCCTTTCTGCGGATTTCACGGATTTCTTTTGCCTTATCCACACCGTAAACCTTTGTGTCCGCTCCGAATTTCAGATAGATATCATCAGACTCTTTTAATAACTCCACGGTCTTATCATATCCTAAAATCTCCGGCAGATTCCCGCCTACGTCCGGGGAAAGGGACAGCTTTCCATCGGAAAATGCGCCGGCTCCGGCAAATCCGGTCGTGATGGAGCACGGCTTACAGCCCACACACACCTTCGTTTTACGCTTCGGGCACTGTCTGTTTTCAATGCGTCTTCCCTTCTCAATCATTAAAATCTTTAAATCTTTTCTTGCATGAATCAACTCATATGCACAGAAAATTCCGGACGGACCCGCCCCTATAATAATCACATCATAATTCTTCATTTTGTTTCCTCCTGAAAAAGTTTTATCTTTTATGCTTCCACTACAAGAAATCTTCCGTCCGGAAGAGCAAATACCTCGCTCGCCTCTTTTAACTCCTCAAGACTCATACCTGCAATATCCGCACCTTCCTCTTCAAAATAGGCACGCACTTCTTTGATATTTTTACATACCACTGCCATACAGTCCTCTAAAAATTCTTCTGCCTCTTCCATTGTCTCTGCTACCGGCTCCCGAAGAATCTGCTCCTGATGTTCCAAAAAATATTTTACGCAAATCTCATCGTATTCCATTTTTACTACTCCTTTTTCTCAAGACAGTACTTTTATTTTACCACAGATAAAGGTCAATTCCAAGTGCTTTACACTCTCTGTAAATTGCCGCCACCGGAAGTCCTACCACATTATTATAGTCTCCATCGATTTTGTCAATATAAATCGCACATTTTCCCTGAATTCCATAGGCGCCCGCCTTATCCATCGGTTCTCCCGTTGCAATATAACGTCTGATTTCCTCTTCCGACATCTGACGCATCGTCACCTTCGTACACTCCGCAAACGTATGCACGCCCACTCTGCCGTCTTCGCTTAAGAACACAAGTGTCACTCCGGTATACACCTCGTGCACACCTCCGGCAAGCATTGAGAGCATCCGGCAGGCATCTTCTTCATCGGACGGCTTTCCAAGAATTTTCCCTTCCGCCGCCACAACCGTATCGGCTCCGATGACCAGAATGTCCTGTGGGGAAACAAGTTCCTCATGTTCCTTTCCGTAACTTTTTACCATGGAAGCCACCTCGCATGCTTTCTGTTTAGAAAGCTCTTTTACCACTTCCTCCGGTCTGGTACTGTTTATCTTCTCCTCTCCCTTTGCCGGGCAGATTTCAAATGACAGTCCAATCTGCTCTAACAGTTCCTTCCGCCGCGGAGATGCGGATGCAAGTAATATCTGTCCCATATCAGGTTCTCCTTTCGTTTCTTTTCCCGTATGTTATAACCGTATCAGCGTTCCAAGCCGAAACGAATAAATCAGTCGCTCTTTGACCCGCATGGCAGGATTTTCCTTTCCGCCATACACGCGCTCAAGTGCTTCCCCATACAGTTCCATCTGTGCCCGGTAACGGTCCACTAACTCCTTCTCGCTGTCTACATGGTCTGTCTTATAATCAAGCAGAACGATTCCGTCTTCTTCTATCCAGAAGGCATCGATGATTCCCTGAATCAAGGTCAAATCTCCTTCGAGTCCGCCCATTTCGCCTTCAAATCCAAATGTTTTCATCTCATCCTGCGTAAATCCCATCACAAACGGTTTTTCGCGGTAAAGTCTGCCCGCCTGCTCTGCACACTTCATCCGTGCCCCTGCCTCAGAATTTAGGAAACGCTCAATCAGTGCTGTTTTCACAAGGTGTTTCATTTCCGGCGTGATTTTTCCTTCCGAGAGCATTGCCTCTATCTGCTGTGCGGCGCTCTCCCCGGATGCAAACCGGTAACACTGCATTACCCGGTGCACCGCTGTTCCGCGAAGTGCTCCCTGGTTGACCTCTTCCTGCTCCTCATTCTGTTCCATTTTTCTCACAAAAGATGGGATATACGGAACAATCGGCGGCTCTTCAAAAACAGGAACTGCCTCTTCCTCCGCTTCAAACGCTTCCTGCATCGCATAATGCTTTAACTCGGAAACCGAATATTTATTTTTGCCCCGCACATTCAAACTATGTGGATAGTTTGTTGTAAATCGTTCGTCAAATTCTTTGACCAGTTCTTCTTTTGCACTCTCAATCTGCTCCATGCAGGCAGCCTCGCCAAGCTCCTCCTCCATGCGCCCGGTAAGCTCTTTCTCTACCAGTTCCGCCACATCTGTCACCGTTATCCGGTATTTGTCCCCGTAACTGCACAATGCCGGAAGAATCCAGTCCAGATAGGTTGCCGCCCGCTCCCTGTCCAGATAGCTTAACGGCTTTCCTTCCTTATTATCTGCCGCTGCCTTAAGCTGTTCTATTTTCTCTGCTGCATCCTTTACGCATCCGGTCAGAATCAGTTTTTCTTTTGCTCTCGTAAGCGCCACATAAAGAACACGCAGCTCCTCCCCGAGATTCTCAAGGTCAATCTGCTTTGCAATCGCACATTTTGCAATGGATGGGGATTTCACGCGGCGCTTTCCGTCCATGTAATCCAGTCCGATACCAAGCTCCGGGTGCAGCACCATATGGCTTCTCACATCCTGTTTGTTAAAGCTTTTTCCAAGACCCGACACGAAAACAACCGGGAATTCCAGTCCTTTACTCTTGTGGATACTCATAATCCGCACCACATCCTCATTTTCTCCGGTCAAATCCGCCTCGCCGAAGTCCACATCATATTTTTGCAGTTCATCTATGTAGCGCACAAAATGAAACAGTCCCTTATAGCTGGTGTTCTCATAGGCAATCGCCTTTTCCACAAGCATATCAAGGTTTGCCCGTCTGCGGCTTCCCGCCGGCATCGCCGCCGCGTAATCCCCGTATCCGGTTTCAACCAGCAGAATTTCAATCAGCTCATGAATCGGCGTATCCGGCACAAGATTTCGGAGTTTAAGATACATTTTATAAAAATCAGACAATTTATGTTCCAGAATGCCCCAGTCATCCATTGTCCCGTCCTGTTCCTGTTTTCGCAGCATCTCACACTCTTCCAGCACACAGGCATGAAAGCTCTCCTCCCGATGTTTTAACCGCAGGCACGCCAAGTCCTCCTCCGTAAGATTCGCCATCGGGGAACGCAGCACCGCCGCAAGCGGGATATCCTGTCTTGGATTGTCGAGAATCCGAAGCATTGCAAGCACGGTCTGCACCTCTGCCGCAGAAAAATATCCGGTGGAAGAAAGCGTATGTGCCGGAATTCCGCTGTCATTTAGCACCGAAGCAAACGCGTCCGCAAATCCGCTTAAGCTCCGCAGTAAAATCACAATGTCCGAATATTTTACCGCCCGAAGCTCGCCGGTCTGCTTATCCGTCACCTTCTGCTGCTTCATCAGCTTTTCAATCTGCATTGCCACAAGCTTTGCCTCAAGCAGCTTCTTATCCTGATAATCGGTGTCCTCTAAGAGTTCATCCGTGTGGTCTACCAACAGGGTCTCCGCCGCAAACTGTAAAGGTGTTTCCGCCTTCGGATAGGAAGCGCCCGGATAGAGTGCCGCCGCCGCATCGTATTCCACATTGCCAAGGTTTTGCTTCATAATCCGAAAGAAAATATCATTCGTGCACGCAAGTACCTCGTCGCGGCTTCTGAAATTCTTATGAAGGTCAATGCGCTGTTTTTCCCCCTCCTCAAGCGAATAGCTGCCATACTTTTCCATAAAAAGCTCCGGTCTTGCCAGACGGAACCGGTAGATACTCTGTTTTACATCCCCTACCATAAAAATATTGTTCTGACCGCGTCCCTCTCTTGACACCGCCCGAAGCAGGGTCTCCTGGACATAATTGCTGTCCTGGTACTCATCAATCATGATTTCCTCGAAATTCTCCTGAAATTCCTCGGCAGTGCGTTTCGGCAGTCCGCTCTCCTCGTCCACCAGAATTTCCAGTGCAAAATGCTCCAAATCATGAAAATCCACCAGATTCTTCCGCCGCTTTTCGGCTGCAAATGCCTCTGCAAATTCCCCTGCAAGGCGCACTAACTCTTCTGCCATCCTTCCCGTGTCTTTTAATCTTGCAGCCAGAATGTCCACCGGCGCAAAAAAGTACTGTCTGCACAGTTTTTTAACTGCATCTTTTCCCTGTTCCCTAAGCGCTTTCACCTGTTCTAAAAGTGCCGGGTCCCCTTCAAATCCACGACTGCTCGGCAATCTGTCATAGGTCAGATGCGACAGTTCCTCCGCCAGTTCCGAAAAACGCTCACATTTTTCGATTCTTTGATATTTTTCAAGGTCACTGCGAATTGCAGGCTCGTAGCAGTACGGGCCTTCGGGCAGATTCACAAGTTCATATGCATACTCCGATAATTCGGTCAGGTTATGCATCACTGCAAGGATATGACACACCAGTGTCTGCATCCAGACTGTCTCTTCCAGCTCTGTCTCATCCTTGCAGTCGTATCCTCTCACACAGTCTGCCAGCCACTGGTCCGGCCAGGGATAGCTTCTCGAGAACTCATATACTTGTAATATCATCCCGCGCACGGCGTCATCACTCTTTGCCGACGCATAGCCGTCCACAAATTCCAGAAACCGTATGCCCTCTTCTGTCTTTTCCTGTGCTCCCTCATAATTTTCCCGCAGTACCTTGGAAAGCACATCCTCCCGCAGGAGTTTTAACTCTCCCTCATCTCCAATCCGAAAGTTCGGCTCCAAATCTATCTCGTGAAAATGATTGCGGATGACATACAGGCAAAAACTGTCAATTGTAGTAATCTGTGCATTGTGAATCAGCGTCATCTGCCGCTGTAAATGTGCATCCATCGGATTTTTTTCCAATGCCTTTTCAATTGCAGCCCCGATGCGCTCCCGCATTTCTGCAGCCGCTGCATTTGTGAAGGTCACGATAAGAAGCTTATCGATATCAACCGGGTGCGTTTCATCCGTCACAATTCCAATGATACGCTCTACGAGTACGGCTGTCTTTCCGGAGCCTGCTGCCGCCGACACCAAAATATTGCGCCCTCTCAAATCAATGACCTGTTGTTGTTCCTTTGTCCATGAAACGCTCATTTTTCATCCCTCTCTGCCTTCATCCGCTCAAGCACAGCCTCTGCGTTGTCAAACTTATCGAGCCGCCTGTAATCACAGCCCGGCATTCTCGTGTCAAATCCGCACACCATATGATACGGACAATAGTCACAGCCGCTCCTTCCATCCAGAAGATACGGTTTTACCGACACATCGCCGTCAAAAATCTGTCTGCCCGTTTTGGCAATGATATGGTTTACATAATCAGACATCACCTGAAAATCAAAGCTGCTTGCCGTCTTTGACGTTGCCTTTAAGCTTCCGTCTGTTTTTAATGCCACCGGAATGACAGATGACGTTCCGGCAAAATCTGTGTCCATCGCCCGGTAAATTTCCGGGTCCTCGTTCACAAGTCCGTTTAGCTTCAACTGTTCTAACACTTCACGGCGGATTTCCTCCTCGGATTCTGTTCCGTCTTCCTCCACCATCGGGTCATTTACATGATAATAGAAGATTCCCGCCGGAACCGCCTTTTTCCCCGGATGCTGTTTTCCCACAAGCTCAAGTGCGGTATTCAGATAAAGCACAAGCTGAAGCTGTAATCCGTGATAAAGATTGACCAGCGAAAAGCTTGTGTTGCCCGATTTGTAATCAATGATCTTCACATAGACGCTGTCGTCTGTCTCTAACAAATCGATTCGGTCAATCCGCCCCTGAAGCTGCATTTTTTCTTCCTCGCTTAAGGTAAAACGCACCGCATCAAGGTGATTTGCACCCGAAAAGGATACCTCAAACTGTTCCGGCACAAACTTTCCTTTCTGCACCTGTAATAGCAATGCCCACACGGTTCTGTGAAGTGTCACCTTCATCCGCTCTAACAGATAACGGTTTCTCGGGTCTTCAAAGCTGTCCGCCACATGACATCTTCCGACTGCATATTCCATGCTCTCCTCAAGCCACTGCTCCTGCCGTTCCTTCGGGAGGTCAAACCAGGTATATTCTGATTTCTTAATACACATTGCAAAATGCTCGAGTGCATCGTGATAGATATTTCCCATATCCACCCCTGCAAATTGCTGTAATTCCCGCTCCTTAAGCTGTAAGCCGTAGCTTAGGAAATGCGCATAGGCACACGCTGCAAACCGTTCCAGCCTTGTCACACTATTTTCAAGGGTAGTCCCATACAGTGCCCTTGTCACGGCACGGCTTACCGGTTCATCGCTGTGCACGCTCCACGCCGCATCCAAAAGACGCTTCGTCTCCTCCCGGTTTGTCTCATCGGCAAGATACCAGTTTGTCAGGGCATACCACATCTGTTTTCTGTCAGATTCCGCAGTCTCTTCCCCCTGCCGGATGCGTTGCAGCTCTTCCAAGAAAAATTTTCTTCCGCTCTTTGGCGTCAGTGCATCCTCTTCCCAGTCAAGCTCTTCGATTTCCTGTACCTGTAGTTCTGGAAACAGACGGCTTAATGTACCAATCAGATAAGAACGCCTGAGTGCCTTTCCGTCTGCATTGATTCTCGAAAAAGTGACGTAGAGATGTTCCGACGGCTTCGTCAGGTTCAAATACAGGTAAAATTTCTGGATAAATACCCGCTCTCTGGCTCCCGGTGCAAGCTCTAACTTGTGTGCCGCCATCGTCTCCCGCTCAAACTGTGAAATAATACCCCCTGCTTTTTCGCTCTTTGGCACAATTCCGTCATTTACACCGACAAAAAACAATGCGCGGATATGATTGAGACGTGTACGCTCAATATCACCTACCGTCACCTTGTCGTTACCCGGCGGAATAATGCCGACCTTTGCCGCAGAAAATCCGGCGTCAAGAATATCCGCATATTCCCGCACACTGATTTTTTCTTCCCCTAACAGTGCCGCTATTTTATCTAAAAGATCCATCACGATACGGTAAATCTGGGCATATTCCTTTGCACGCCCGGCATTTCCCGCTTCCTGATATGTCTTTTCCCGCTCTTTTAGCTGTTCTTCCATGGAAAGTTCCCGTAATAACCGGTAAATGGCATAGGTCTCCTCCCCCGCAGTGCCGCCTGAAAATGCCTCAAACAGCGGTTCAAAGAGTTCGCTGATTCGCTGTCTGATGCGGTTCATCCGCGGATACTCCTCTTTGGTTCCATCCGGCAGAACAAGTGTCCACGGCGTTTTCCAGCGTTTCCGCCCACGGATTCCTTTTGCAAGGATATAGTTTTCCATCCGGTCAATGTCCTCTCCGCTTAACGGTTCTCCGTCTTCCGGTGTCTCTTTTAAGATTCCCCCCGTCAGATTGCACCGCAGAAACCGGAAGACACTCGCATAAGAAAAATCCTGCTCCACGATTTCCAAAATTGCCCGCAGACATTCCGTAAACGGGTGAAATAAGACATTTTTTGTCTGGTCAACGAAAAATGGAATCTCAAACTGCTCAAAAATCTCCGGCACATAGTTTGCATACTGTGCGACATCCCCGGTTACCACTGCGATTTCCTTATAAAAATATCCTTCCTTTCGCACCAGCTCCGTAATCTTACGCGCCACAAACCGCAGCTCTTCTCTTGGATTTTTTAACCCTGTAATGCTGATTTCATCTGTCTTACAATTATAGTTTTTATTTCCGGGGCGAAACAGATTCTGTTCCATAAAATAAAGCGCCGGGGCATTTGCATAGCGCATCTTTTCCCCTCCGGATAACACCACCGGGTCTTTTACCTCCACATGCTGCTCCGTCGCAATCCGAAGAAGCGTCTGCACCGTCTTCTTACTCATCGCAAACAGCTCGTGCACGCCTGCCGTGTGATAAAAATCTTCCCTGCTATCCATCGTCACCGACACGACAACCTCTTTTGCCAGCTTCATGAATCGCTCCATCAGCCGGTTCTGAATCGGTGTAAAGCCCGTAAACTCGTCAAAGACAATCACACAGTCCCGCAGTATCGCAGACTCCTCCGCCACATCATAAAGCAGTCCCAATACCTCCTCTGCCGTAATAAACCGTCCCTCTTTATATTTCTCAAATTCCCGGTAAAGGGTTGCGATATCTTCCAGTTTCAGGCGCAGAGACTCCCCTAACGTCTCATCCTTCAAAAAATCATCCAGCACCTCCGGTGAAACATTGTACTGCACCAGCTCCGAAATCAAGGATTTCACTTCATCTACATACCCCATCTTGTTCATGTTGCCGCCAAGCACACGCAGATTTCCCTTCTGCTGTTCCGCCACCTTGCGAAGCATCAGGTTCTTTCCCGTCTCCTCCAACACCACAAGCTCCTGTTTTCCAAGCTCATCAAACACGCGGTAAGCAAGCCTTGCAAAGCTGAGCACATCTACATTCATAATTGCATGATTCCGCTGCATCCCTACAAGCTCCCGTTGTGTCTGCATGGTAAACTGTTCCGGCACCAGCACCAAAAAATTGCGTTCCGGTTCCCGCTCTGCCTGCTCTAGCACGCTCCGGTACAGATACCCGGATTTCCCGCTTCCCGAATTTCCAAAAATAAACTGAAGTGCCATCTGCTCTCCTGCCTTTCCGTTCTCTTTTTGCATTTTCTGTGCTGTTACATATTAAGTAAGCACTCAAGGGTATGCGTCGTTCTTATATTCCTAATTCTTTATGAAAATACTTTAATGGTGAAAAACCATATCTTCTATCAAATTCTCTTTTATGTAACAGCTTTATCCCCTTTATATGTTTCACATAATCTTCAACAAATTCTAATGATTCCCGCTTTATTCGTTCCAAATTTATCATAGTTTCATTGAATTCATCCTTATCAATAATTGCATCTGAAGAATCAATATATGCAGACTTTGCTATTATAACTATCTTACTGTAATCCAGTCCTGACTTATGCGCCTTTGATCTTGCTGTGGTTGTAAAATGAAATGTGTACTCATGTCTAATTTCTGACCTATATGGAATGCAAATAAAATAATCATAATGCGTATGAAACAATAAACAATTATACGCTCTCTGTTTTTTCTTTAAAATTTCTTTGTATGGCGGATTCGGATACGTTTTATAAAATTCATCCGTCAACCTAAGAATTTGATAATCATTCTCTGGCAGACTCATTCAATTTTTCTCCTTTGGGAACAACCACTCGATTGAGTAAAAAGAAACGAGAGACTTCTCAGCCTCTCGTAATCAGCTTCATCACTCGGTCAATTTTTATTTTACCGTCCTGTCAGAACCGTCACAGGACTCATCGCTCG
>CATZIT010000017.1:0-58637 GCA_958420225.1 uncultured Roseburia sp.
AATCACGGCATAATATTTTTTAAAAACTTGTCGCAAAACTATTGACAAAATATACGACAATATACGTGTGAAAAAAAGGCTTGCCTTTCTTTGATGATAGTGATATAATGCAATGGTTGTGAGTAAATAGATGGTCCTCTGTTACGAATAGACGTATTAAGAACATCCAAATAATAGGAGGTCACAAAATGAACGCAAGTGAAATTATCAAGAACATTGAAGCAGAACAGTTAAAGGCTGAAGTACCGGAGTTTTCCGTAGGTGATACTGTAAAAGTTTACGGTAAAATCAAAGAGGGTAACCGTGAGCGTATCCAGGTATTCGAAGGTGTCGTATTAAAGAGACAGGGCGGAAGCAACCGTGAGACATTTACCGTTCGTAAGATTTCTAACGGTGTAGGTGTTGAGAAGACCTGGCCATTACATTCTCCGAACGTTGAGAAAGTAGAAATTGTACGTAAAGGTAAAGTAAGACGTGCTAAATTATTCTACTTAAGAGACCGTGTTGGTAAGAAGGCAAAGGTTAAAGAGTTAGTAAGATAATTCCAGCCTGACGTGAGAAAGCGGCTGTGCAGCAATCGAGAGGTTGCCTGCACAGCCGTTTTTTAATTCATAGGAAACTGCATCCTATGAATTAAAAAGCCCTTCGGGCGGAGATGCGCACCTCGCGGTTGCGCCGAGAGGCGGGCTGTGCTATAGTAATAGAAGGTTTGAAACCGGAAGGCAGGATGAAACAGAAAGGAATTACCGGAAGTGGCAAGACATAGGAAGAATGGGCTGAGCTTTTACCGCCAGAAGAAAACCGTGAATGTGGCGTTGATAAAAGAAATTTTAGCCTGGATGATAGAGATTGCGATTACAATTGCAATTGCATTTACAGCAATCTATTTTGCAGGACTTAGAACGAGCGTCGTGGGACAGTCGATGAGTGCCACCTTAAGCAGTGGGGATGAGGTGTTAATTAACCGGTTTATCTATAAAATGACAGACCCAAAGCCCGGGGACATCATCGTATTTTTACCAAATGGAAATGAAAAATCGCACTACTATATCAAACGGGTCATTGCGGTTCCGGGAGATACCGTGCGGATTCTTGATGGAGAGGTGTATGTCAACGGCGCGCCGTATGCGGAGCAGACGGATGTGGATGCGATAGAGGATGCGGGGCTTGCGGAAGAGGAAATCGTGCTTGGAAACGATGAGTTTTTTGTGCTTGGAGACAATCGTAATAACAGCGAGGACAGCCGCTATGCGAATATTGGCAACATCAAAAAGGAATATATTATCGGAAAAGTCTGGTTCCGCGTGTCACCGTGGTCAGAGTTTGGTTTTTTATAAGGAAAGAAAGGTTAGGAAAAACAATGCAGTTTCAATGGTATCCAGGACATATGACGAAGGCAAAACGCCAGATGCAGGAGGATATGAAGTTAATCGACCTTGTGATTGAGCTTGTGGATGCGAGAGTTCCGTCTGCCAGCAGAAATCCAGATATTGATGAGCTCGGCAAAAATAAGTTCCGGTTGATTATCATGAACAAATCGGACCTCTCGGATGAAGCAAAAAATCAGGAGTGGAGCCGTTATTTCAAAGAAAAAGGATATTTTGTGGTCTGTCTGGATTCCCGTAGCAAAAACGGAATGAAGGCAGTACAGAACACAATTATGGAAGTGTGCAGTGAGAAAATCGAGCGCGATAGAAAGCGCGGTATCAAAAACCGTCCGGTGCGTGCGATGGTGGTTGGAATTCCAAACGTCGGCAAATCAACCTTTATCAATTCCTTTGCCGGAAAAGCCTGTGCAAAGACGGGAAATAAACCGGGTGTCACCAAGGGAAAACAGTGGATTCGCTTAAACAAAAACGTGGAGCTTTTGGATACACCGGGAATTTTGTGGCCGAAATTTGAAGACCAGACAGTGGGATTAAAGCTTGCGTTAATCGGCGCCATCAAAGATGAAATTTTAAATATCGATGAGCTGTCGCTTGAACTGATTCGTGTGCTGCGGGAGCAGTATCCGGGCATCCTTAAGGAACGCTATGAGTTAGACGAGAATACTACGGAAGTAGAGATTTTAAAGCAGATTGCAGAGAAACGCAAATGTATTTCACGTGGGGAAGAGCTGGACTACAGCAAGGCGGCGGCACTTGTCATTGAAGAATTCCGCAGTGGAAAACTCGGCAAGATTACGCTAGAACTGCCATAGCAGGTATTTGCAGACACGAAAATGAGGAAGAACATGGAAGAGAAAAAAATTGGAATTATTAAAGAAGAATTAAAGGCAGCAGAGGATACGATGCTGCCTCATTTTATCGAAAGTTACAAAACGGATGAGAGACCGGGAGTGCAGAAGTTAGTTGCACAGGCGGAAAAGCGCCTGGAAAAACTGTATGCAGAGCAGGAGCGCATCGAAAATTTAAAAAAATATGAGCGCGAATACGAAGCATGCGGCTATATCTGTGGAATTGATGAAGTGGGAAGAGGACCGTTAGCAGGACCGGTTGTGGCAGGAGCTGTAATTTTGCCGAAAGACTGTGATATTCTTTACATCAATGATTCCAAAAAGCTTTCGGCGGCAAAGCGGGAAGAGTTATATAGAGTGATTGTGGAAAAAGCGGTGGCAGTGGGAATCGGAACCGTTTCACCGGAACGGATTGATGAGATTAATATTTTGCAGGCAACCTATGAAGCCATGCGGCAGGCTATAAGCAAATTGGAGGTAAAACCCGATATATTGTTAAACGATGCAGTGACGATTCCCGGTGTGGATATCAGACAGATTCCGATTATCAAGGGAGATGCAAAGAGCATTTCCATCGGTGCGGCGAGTATTGTTGCAAAGGTGACAAGGGACCGGATGATGGTAGAGTATGACAAGGTTTTTCCGGAATATGGTTTTGCTTCCAATAAGGGTTACGGCTCTGCGGAGCATATACAGGCACTGAAGACCTATGGTCCGTCACCGATTCACCGGGCATCGTTTATCAAAAATTTTGTCGAGTAAATGAGGGATTACAGTGAAAATATCGGATATGCTGGGGCAGTACAGCCAGAATGTGAGAAACGGAGCGGAAGAATTGCAGAGCGCCCGTGGTATGCAAAAAATGGTATCTTCTGTGGGGGAACTCGAAGTTGGAAATATTTTCGAGGGAACCGTTAATTCCGTGCGGGGCGGAAAGGTATTGCTTGCGCTCGGAAACGGCCAGATGGTTTTGGCACAGATGGATGGCAGGGTAAATATTACACCCGGCTCTTCCATGTTTTTTCAGGTGAAATCCAACGATGGTGAGACGGTGGCAATCCGCCCGTATACCGGTGCGGGGAATACCGGCAATCCGATTCTATTAAATGCACTCACGACAGCAGGGCTTCCGGCAACAGAGCGCAATTTTGTTATGGTAGATTCCATGATGAAGGAACAGATGTCGGTGGGAAAACAGAGCCTTTTAGAGATGGTGCGCGTCTTAAATGCCAATCCGGATGTAAAGGTGCCGACACTTGTGCAGATGACAAAGATGGGGATTCCAATCAATGCCCAGACAGCAGCACAGTTTGAAAACTATCTCACGGACAGCCATACAATTTTTTCGCAGATGGATGATGCAATCAACCAGATTACAGGCGTCTTTGAAAATGAGGAGATGACGGGAGAGGCGGCATTTGCGGTCAATGAAAAGATTCTTGACATTTTAGAACAGGAAAATCCGAGAGCGGTTGTCTTATTAGAAGAAATGCAGGGGGAGACGCAGAAGGCGGCAGCTGCGCCAGAGCAGCAGGGCGGTGCGGCAGGAGCGGAGCCAATTCCTTTGAAGGGAGAGGCAGCCGGCAAGGTGCCGGAACAGCAGATGGATGCTTCGGTGAAAGAGGCAGTGCAGACGCTTGCAGAGGGAAGAGTGCCGCTTTCCGGCGAACCATTAAGCAGCCTGTTTTCTGAGGAGCAGCTTGCGCATCTGACGAAGATTTTACAGAGTGTTCCGGCACTTGCAACGGATACACAGCTTTTTCCGGGACTGACACCGGATGAGACATTTGTAGATACCATGTCACCCGAGGAACAGAGTTTCATGGGAACAAAGGAAGCACCCCTGCCGGAAGAGGCGTCAAAGGCGGTGTTAAATAAAGACATGAATGTGGGCGAGTTTTTGACGGCAGTGCGAAATGCGCTTGAGGAGAACAGCATCTACGGGTTTGCCGGGGTGAAGCGGCTGTTTTCGAGCAAAGAGTACCAGACGGCGTTACGCAGTGTGATGGAACAGCAGTGGCTCATTAAACCGGAAGAACTGCGGCAGGAGCACAAGGTAAGCGAGCTGTACGACCGTCTGGAAGCGCAGATGAACCAGATGGAACACGTAATCCGTGCGGCGGGAGCAGAAGCGCAGAGTTTTCATACGGCGGCAGCCGATGTGCAGAGCAATATTGAGTTTATGAATCAGGTCAATCAGGTTTATAATTATGTGCAGATTCCGCTCAGGCTTTCCGGGCAGAATGCAAGCAGTGAGCTGTATGTTTACCGTAACCGCAGGAACCAGAGTGACCCGGATGGAGAGCTGACCGCATTTTTGCATCTGGATCTGGAACATCTTGGTTCTACAGATGTTTCTATAAAGCTCAAAGAGAAAAATGTGACGGCAAATTTCTATCTGGATGACGATGCTTCCTATGAACTGGTGGAAAAGCATCTTCCGATTCTCGAGAAGCATCTGAAGAAGAAGGGGTATTTCTGCAAGGTAACAGTGGCGAAAGAGCCGGTGGAAAGTGCAAACTTTGTGGAAAACATCCGGGAAAAAGAAAACAGCGCAGCGGCAACACTGCACCGCTATTCGTTTGACGTCAAGGCATAGGGAGGGAATGGCAATGGAGAGAGAAAAAGACTTCCGCCCGAACCTCTGGGGAAAGGCAAAGAACAGCAAAAAAGTGATAGACCCGGATAAGACAGCGGTAGCACTAGCCTACAATCCGGGTGATGTGGCACCAAAGATTCTTGCAGCGGGAAAGGGTGAAATCGCAGAGCGTATTATTGAGGCGGCAAAAGAAAACGACGTGCCGTTTTATCAGGATAATAAGTTAGCGGACACCCTTTCAAGACTCCGCATCGGAGATACGATTCCACCGGAGCTTTACGATGTGGTGGCGGAAATTCTTGTGTTTGTGGACGATATGGATAAGATGAAAGGAAAACTTCAGAAATCTGGATTAATATAGGGGATGGAACAGCGAAATGTTAACCGGCGGGCTGTGGGGGCGTCTTATGAGAAGCTCGCCGGAGACTATTTAAGGCAGCGGGGATATGAAATCCTTACCTGTAATTTCCGGTGCCGTCAGGGAGAAATCGACATTGTTGCAAAAGAGAAGGGAACACTTGTCTTTGTGGAAGTCAAATACCGCAGCAGCATGGCGAAAGGAAGCCCGCTTGAGGCAGTGGATGCAAAAAAACAGCGGGTCATCAGCAAAACAGCCGCATATTACTGTTACCGGTACGGTTACGGGGAGAATTATCCCTGCCGGTTTGATGTGGTGGCGGTATGCGGAAATGAAATTGTACTTGTAAAAAATGCGTTTGAGTATCAGGGATGGTAAAAATGAATCAGAACATCAGGTGGACAGATGAGAGAGAAGTATTGCGGCTTGACGAACAACAGATAAAAGATGCCATTGTGCCGTTACTTCGTTTTCCGGTATTAGAGGAGACGGGAGTCGTGGAGCACTGCTTTACGACAAGACTTGGCGGTGTGAGCGAAGGAATTTATACAAGCATGAACCTGAGCTTTACGCGCGGTGACAAAGAGGAAGCCGTGCAGGAAAATTATGAGCGGATTGCGCAGTGCATGGGAGCATCGAAGGATGCTTTTGTGTGCAGTGACCAGACACACACGACAAATGTAAAGAAAGCAACAAAAGAAGATGCCGGATGCGGCGTGACAAGACCGAAAACGTATCAGGATGTGGATGGACTGATTACCAATGTGCCGGGACTGGTGCTCTCTACGTTCTTTGCGGACTGTGTACCGCTTTATTTTGTGGACCCGGTGCACCGTGCCATCGGCATGAGCCACTCCGGCTGGCGGGGAACCGTCGGACGGATGGGAAGAGCGACCATCCTTGCAATGGGGCAGGAATACGGAACAAAACCGGAGGATTTAATCTGTGCTATCGGACCGTCTATCTGTAAGGACTGCTACGAGGTAAGTGAGGATGTGGCAGAAGCATTTGCGGCAGAATTTAAGGGACAGGAAGAAAAGATTCTGGAAGCCAAGGGAAACGGAAAGTATCAGCTTGATTTGTGGAAGGCAAACGAAATTGTTCTTTTGGAAGCGGGCGTGAAAAAGAGTCATCTTGCAGTGACAAATCTCTGCACCTGCTGTAATCCGGAGCTTTTATTTTCACACAGAGCAAGTCATGGAAAGCGCGGAAACCTGGGTGCATTTCTGAGATTGAAAGAAGAAAACGAATGAAGTACAATAAAGACAGAAAAAAGAAGGAGCAGTTAAGACAATGAAGACAGAAGCATATGTTGATTACATGGTAGAGGAAACAAAAAAGATTTTAAGCATCGACAGTCCGTCCGGTTTTACAAAGGAAGTGGCAGAGTTCGTGATGGAGGAATACCGTCAACTTGGATACGAACCACAGCAGACGGTAAAGGGCGGCGTTCTTGTTGCAATTGGCGGAAAAAATAAAAAGGATGCACTGATGCTTGAGGCGCACATTGACACGCTTGGTGCAGTAGTTGCAGAAATCAAGGCAAATGGACGATTGAGAGTCTCCCCGGTCGGCGGAATGAACCCGAACAATGCAGAGGCAGAAAATTGCCGGATTCACACACGGTTTGACGGCGTGTACGAGGGAACCTTCCAGTTAAACGACGCATCCATCCATGTAAATGGAGATTACAATGAGAAAAAGAGATCTTATGACGGCATGGAAGTGGTGCTTGATGAGAAGGTTAGTTCTAAAGAAGAAGTAGAAAAACTTGGTATTATGGCAGGGGATTTTGTCTGCTTTGACCCAAGAACCGTTGTGACCAAATCCGGTTACATCAAGAGCCGTTTCTTAGACGATAAACTGAGTGTCGGTATTTTGCTTGGGTTTGCCAAATATTTAAAGGAAGAAAATATAGAACCGGAACGCATGATTTATCATCACATCACGGTTTACGAGGAGGTCGGACACGGCGGTGCCGCATCCATACCGGAGGATGTGACCGAGGTGATTTCCGTGGATATGGGCTGCGTCGGGGAAGGATTAACCTGCCAGGAGACACAGGTTTCCATCTGTGCAAAGGACAGCCGTGGACCATACAACTATGATGTGGTGACGAACCTTGTGACAGCGGCAAAGGAACACGACATTGACTATGCAGTGGATGTTTATCCGTATTATGGTTCCGATGCGGATGTGGCACTTACGGCGGGATATGACGTGCGTCACGGTCTGATTGGTGCGGGCGTATATGCTTCCCACGGCTATGAGCGCAGCCATAAGGACGGTGTGAAAAATACATTCTCCCTTCTGTGTGCGTACTGTAAATAATTAAGAAAATCTTCAGAATATGTTAGGATAATCTTCCTTGTAAAAGGAAAGCCTCCCATGGTATATTGACTGTATTAGATTTTATAGTACGGTTAGTACAGATGGGAGGTTTTTACATTTGATTCAGCTAAATTACCGGGATTCCAAACCGATTTATGAACAAATCAAATCAGGGCTTCGGAAGTTAGTCATCACCAATTCCCTTGCTCCGAACGATAAACTTCCGTCCGTCCGTGAACTGGCTTCAAGCCTTGCAATTAATCCTAATACGATTCAAAAGGCATATCATGAGCTTGAGACAGAAGGGTATATCTACACGGTTCCGGGAAAAGGAACCTTTGTGGCGGAACGGGAAGACATTTTTGAGACAAGACAAAACGAGCTGTTAGAGGAATTTGACGAGCTGGTGGAAGAATTATTATTTCTTTCCGTACAGAAGAAAAAACTCTTGGAACGTGTAGAAGATCTTGCGGAGGGGGGCGAAAATAAGTGATACAGGTAAATCATCTCAAAAAATCGTTTGACGGATTTGTGGCATTAAACGGGGTCGATATGCACGTTGGAAAAGGAGAAATCTATGGACTTGTCGGACCAAACGGTGCAGGAAAGACGAGTCTTATCCGCCATATGACAGGTGTCTATCGTCCCGATGAGGGAGATGTACTAATTGACGGAGAACCGGTCTATGAAAACCGTAAAATCAAAGAAAAAATGGCTTACATTCCGGACGATTTGTTTTATTTCATGCAGGCAGATACGCTTGCCATGAAGCGCTTTTATAAAGGAATCTATCCATCGTTTGACGAAAAACTGTTTTACCGGATGCAGGAGTACTTTCCCGGAATTGATGTAAAACGAAATATAAGACGTTTATCGAAAGGAATGCAGAAACAGGTGGCATTCTGGCTTGCAATCTGCTGTAAACCGGAGATTCTGATTCTCGATGAACCGGTGGACGGACTTGATCCGGTGATGCGGAGACAAATCTGGAGCATGATTATGTCTGAGGTGGCAGAGCATGAGATGACAGTGCTTGTGTCCTCCCATAATCTGCGCGAGCTAGAGGATGTCTGTGATCATGTGGGAATGATGCACCATGGGAAAATACTGATTGAACGCTCCCTTTCAGATTTACAGGGAAATATCACCAAGATTCAGGTGGCATGCCAGAGCGGTGTGCCGAAACTTCCGGAAAATTTTGAAGTGCTTCATATGTCTAATACAGGACGTGTCTATACGCTTATTGTGAGAGGAAATCCAAATGAGGCACAAAGGGCACTTTGTATGGACGGCAGTCATCCGGTAATTGTGGATGTGCTTCCGCTTACCTTAGAAGAAATTTTTATCTACGAGATGGGAGGAGCCGATTATGAAATCAAAGACATCCTGTTTTAACAGTACTATTTTCAAAAAGAATTTCTCCCAGTACTGGCTGCTTGTGGTGGTGTATTTCGGTTATCTGTTTGTGGCGCTGCCGATGAGGCTGTTTCTTGAGGCGAAACAGGCGCCCATGTATTATGAAGGATATCCGCAGAACACGAGACAGTACATGGTGATGAGCAATGCGCTTGACAATGCATTACAGCCGATTGTGATATTTGCATTTGCAGGTGTCATGGCACTGGCAGTGTTCAGCTATCTGTACTTTGCACGCAGTGCCAATATGATTCATGCACTTCCGGTCAACCGGTTCGAGCTTTTTGCCACGAACTACATTACGGGAATCGGCTTTTTGCTGGCGGCAGAGTTGTTGGCATTTGTGGCAGCAGTGTTTGTCTGCCTTGCAAACCAGATTTCCTGTATCCAGTATCTGTTCTGGTGGCTTTTGAATGTGATGGGAATTACGGTGTTTGCATTTTCGATGGCAGTGTTTGTTGCAATGTTCACAGGAAACATCGTTGCGATGGCGGTATACTATGCCGTTGCAAACTATCTGTATGTGGGGTGCTACTATCTGCTTCACCTTCTGGTGGCAGAAATCGGATATGGAATTTCAGACACCTGGAATCCGAATAGCTCCTGCATCCTTTCACCAATGTACTATATTAATAATAATGTAAACCTGAAACGGGATTATGATGCACAGGATTATATCACAGGGATTTCGTTTGAAGGATACAGACTTGTGATTTTTTATGTGATTGTGGCAGTGGTACTGACTGCCGCAGCCTATCTTTTGTACCGGATGCGTAAAATTGAGACGGCAGGGGACATTATCAGTGTAAAAGCGATAAAACCGATTTTCAGATGGGGTGTTGCCATCTGTGGAGGTGTGGCGCTGACCCAGGAAATGCTTCAGTTTTTACGGCAGTACATGGAAATCAATGTGTTTGTATGCATTATTGTGTTTATCATTCTGTTTGGTGCCATCTGCTTTTTTGCGGCAGAGATGCTGTTGCAGAAAAAATTCCGGATTTTTACAAAACGCTGTCTGGCTGAGTGCGTGGCGTGCGTTGGGGTGACTGTTTTTGCACTTGCGCTTGTAAAGGCTGATGTATTTGGAATCGAAAAGCGGATACCGGATGCAGATGAGATTGAACGTGCTTATATTAACATGGATTATGCAGTTGTAGAGAAGGATTTGGATGAAATGCGCTCCCTGCATGAAAATCTGATTTCCCATAAGGCGGACTATGCAAACCTGTCCGCAAAAAGTGATTATGTGTCGACGATTGTCCTGCGTTATTATAGGAAGGACGGAACCATGTTTGAGAGATCATACCGTGTTCCAATAGATGAAACTGCGTTAAGTGATGCGGGTACACCGTCTGCAATTGTGCGAAGCATTGAGAGCAGACCGGAGAATGTGAGAGACCAGATTTTTAACAGTGATGGTGAAAATGCAAACTATTATGGCGGGTACATCGAGCGGATGGACGAGACAGGTGCAACCAGCAATTATTCGTTTTCAAAGGCTCAGATTGACCAGTTGATAGAGGCTGCAAACCAGGATATTGAGGAAGGAAACTTTGATCAGTACCTGTTTTATCAGCCTGGAACCGAGGTTTTTGCGGGCTATTGGAATTCTATCTGCCTGGAATTTACCGGCGGTACGAATTATATGTATGGTACGTGGTATGAGTATGAAAACTATAACCATAAAGAATCACGTGAAAGGTATGAGACCGTTGTAACCGGAAATATGTACCTCTCTTCATTTGGACCGGAATGTCGTCATCTTGTACAGGCACTTTATGACATAGGCGCCGTGGATGATGAATGGAAGTTAATCACGATGGAAGAGTATGAAAATCTGACGAAATAATAAGACAGTGGAACATAGGATTCCTGCAAAATACGCCGCAGAAGAGTTGCCTGCGGCGTATTTTTAGTGTAAACTAGGGTTACGATGAAAGAAAAGGAAGTTTAGACAAAATGAGTCAGAGAGAACATGTTATTTTTAAAATAGAGCCGGACAGTATTGCAGAAGAGTTAGAGCTTGTGCCGGGCGATGTGCTGCTTGCCATCAATGGCAAGGAGATTGAGGATGTCTTTGATTATCACTATCTCATTCATGACGAGTATCTTGAGGTACTGGTGCGCAGGCAGGACGGCGAAGAGTGGGAGCTTGAGATTGAAAAGGACTATGACGAGGATTTGGGAATCGAATTTGAAAACGGATTGATGGATGATTACAAATCCTGCCACAATAAGTGTATTTTCTGCTTTATTGACCAGATGCCAAAGGGAATGAGAGAGACGCTTTATTTTAAAGATGATGACTCGAGACTTTCCTTTTTACAGGGAAATTATGTAACCCTTACCAATATGAAGGAAAAGGATTTAAACCGGATTATCGAGTACAAGTTAGCACCGATTAACATTTCGGTTCAGACGACAAACCCAGAACTTCGCTGTAAGATGTTAAATAACCGTTTTGCAGGGGAAGCGTTAAAAAAGATAGACAGGCTCTATGAGGGGCAGATTGAGATGAACGGACAGATTGTGCTCTGCCGTGGGGTCAACGACGGAGAGGAGTTAGAGCGTTCTATCCGTGATTTGACAAAATACATTCCCTATATGGAAAGCGTCTCAGTTGTTCCGGTGGGACTTTCTAAGTACAGAGACGGACTTTATCCGCTCGAGCCGTTTGCAAAAGAGGATGCGAGAGAGGTCTTAAAAACCATCCATAAATGGCAGAAGGTATGTATGGAACGCCATGGCATACATTTTATCCACGCGAGCGACGAGTGGTATCTTCTGGCGGGACAGGAACTGCCGGATGCAGATAATTATGATGGCTATATCCAGCTTGAAAACGGAGTCGGCATGCTGCGGTTGTTATTAGATGAGTTCTATGCTGCATTAGAACAGTTAAAAGAGGATGTGGCAAACCCGGAAGGAATCCATCCAAGCCAGCTCCCGGATTTGACCGGACATCACAAGAGGACACTCGCAACCGGACGGCTTGCGGCACCGTTTATCAGCCAGATGGCGGCATCCTGCATGGAGACATTCCCGAATTACGAGCTTGAAGTGCATGCCATCCGCAACGATTTTTTCGGGGAAATGATTACGGTTTCCGGGCTTTTGACCGGTCAGGACCTTGTGGCGCAGTTAAAGGAAAAAGACCTTGGGGAGAGACTTCTTTTACCATGCAATCTGCTGCGAAGCGGGGAGGAAGTATTCCTTGATGACATGACACTTGCCGAACTGAAAACCGCTTTACAAGTGGAAACAGATATTGTAAAATCAAGCGGTCAGGATTTATTGGATGCAATGTTGTTTTAAATAGAAGAGAGGTAATTATGAGTAAACCAGTAGTAGCAATCGTAGGACGTCCGAATGTGGGAAAATCCACATTGTTTAACGTTCTTGCGGGAGAGCGGATTTCAATTGTAAAAGATACACCAGGAGTGACCAGAGACCGCATCTATGCAGATGTGAACTGGCTGGATCATCAGTTTACCATGATAGATACAGGCGGAATCGAGCCGGACAGCAGAGATGTCATTTTATCCCAGATGCGCGAGCAGGCAGAGATTGCCATTGCGACGGCAGATGTGATTATTTTCCTTACAGATGTAAAACAGGGGCTTCAGGATTCCGACGCAAAGGTGGCGGATATGCTGCGCCGTTCCGGAAAACCGGTGGTTCTTGTGGTAAACAAGGTCGACAATTTTGACAAGTATATGGCAGATGTTTATGAATTTTATAACCTTGGAATCGGGGAGCCGTTCCCGGTTTCTGCGTCTTCCATGTTGGGGCTTGGAGATATGCTCGATGAAGTCATTTCCCACTTCCCGGAATACGGAAAAGACGAAGCGGAAGATGAGAGACCGAAGGTTGCCATCATCGGAAAGCCGAACGTCGGAAAATCTTCCTTGATTAACAAGCTTTCTCAGGAAGACCGTGTGATTGTATCGGATATCGCGGGAACAACGAGAGATGCCATTGATACGGACATCAAATACAACGGAAAAGAATATGTTTTTATTGATACGGCAGGACTGCGTAGAAAAAATAAGATAAAAGAAGAGATTGAGCGTTACAGTATCATCCGTGCGGTAACAGCGGTAGAGCGTGCCGATGTCTGCGTCATTGTCATTGATGCGACCGAGGGTGTGACGGAGCAGGATGCCAAAATTGCAGGAATTGCACATGAGCGTGGAAAAGGAATTATCATTGCGGTCAACAAATGGGATGCCATTGAAAAAGACGATAAGACGATTTACCGTCATACCGAAAAAATCCGCCAGATTTTAAGTTTTATGCCGTATGCGGAAATCCTCTTTATCTCAGCAAAATCCGGACAGCGTATCAACAAGCTGTTTGAGACGATTGATGCCGTAATCGAGAACAATAGTATGCGTGTGGCAACCGGTGTCCTCAATGAGATTGTCGCAGAAGCAGTCGCAATGCAGCAGCCGCCTTCTGACAAGGGAAAACGGTTAAAAATTTATTATGTGACGCAGGTAGCAGTAAAACCGCCTACGTTCGTAATTTTTGTAAACGACAAGGAACTGATGCATTTTTCTTATACGAGATATTTAGAGAACAGAATCAGAGATACCTTTGGATTTAAGGGAACGGCTCTGAAATTTATCATACGTGAGAGGAAGGAAGAACAGTCATGATTGTTGCGAGAATCATAGCACTGGTAATCGGATACGGATTTGGTCTGTTTCAGACCGGTTATATTTACGGAAAGAAGCATGGCGTTGATATCCGCACACAGGGAAGCGGCAATGCGGGAACGACAAACACCTTAAGAGTTTTGGGCTGGAAAGCAGGACTTGTAACATTTTTAGGCGATTTGTTCAAGGCGATTTTTGCTGTGCTTTTAGTGAAAATTCTGTTTGGAAATCAGTATCCGCAGAGCGTAAAGATATTGGAATTATATGCGGGCTTTGGTGCCGTGCTGGGACATAACTTCCCATTTTATCTGAAGTTTAAAGGTGGAAAGGGAATTGCCTGTACATCAGGAATGATTCTTGCCGTTTGTCCGATTGCAGCGCCGATTTGTCTGGTGCTGTTTATTGCAGCAGTTGGAATTACGCGCTATGTATCTCTTGGTTCGATTCTTGTTGTGATAAGTTATCTGATACAGGTCATCGTGTTTGGTCAACTTGGATATCTGCATCTGGAAGGGGCAGTCTTGGTGGAATTTTATATTGTCAGCGCCTGCTTTACGGCGATGGCACTGTGGCGCCACCGTGCAAATATCAAAAGACTCTTAAGCGGAACAGAGAATAAATTCGGAACAAAAAAAGAGGAGACGAAATAAATGGCAAAAACAGCAGTAATCGGTGCGGGAAGCTGGGGAATTGCCCTTGCAAAGGTTTTGCATACCAACGGACAGGAAGTGACAGTCTGGTCAATTGTAAAAGAAGAAATTGCCATGTTGAAAGAAAAACATGAGCATACAGAGAAACTTCCGGGGGTAAAGCTTCCGGAAGATATGATTTTTACAACGGATTTAGAAGAAGCAGTTGCGGGAAAAGATTATCTGATTCTTGCAGTACCGTCTGTGTTCACAAGAAGCACAGCAAAGAGCATGGCACCGTTTGTGAAGGAAGGTCAGGTGATTGTCTGTGTGGCAAAGGGAATCGAAGAGGAGACCTTAATGACCCTTTCCGATATCGTGGAGCAGGAAATCCCGGCAGCTTCCGTTGCGGTGATGTGTGGACCAAGTCATGCCGAAGAAGTTGGAATCGGATTACCGACGACTGTAGTTTCCGGGGCGAGAAAACGAAGTGTTGCAGAGGGCGTGCAGGATATTTTTATGAATGATGTTTTCCGCGTTTACACAAGCCCGGATGTGCTTGGAATGGAGCTTGGCGGGGCACTCAAAAATGTCATTGCGCTTGCAGCCGGAATGGCAGACGGACTTGGTTACGGAGACAATACAAAAGCAGCGTTAATTACCCGTGGAGTTGCGGAAATCAGCGGACTTGCCATGAAAATGGGTGCAAAGGCAGAGACACTTTACGGTTTGACCGGAATTGGGGATCTTATTGTAACCTGTGCCAGCAAGCACAGCAGAAACCGCCGTGCCGGAATGCTGATGGGACAGGGGTATACGATGAAGCAGGCAACCGAGGAAGTCAAGATGGTGGTAGAGGGAATCTACTCTGCAAAAGCAGCGATTACACTTGCCGGGAAGTACGGAGTATCCATGCCGATTATCGAGGCGGTAAATCAGGTATTGTTCGAGGATAAACCGGCAAAAGAAGCTGTGACAGAGCTGATGCTTCGCGACCGCAAATCCGAGCACAGCAGTCTGGTGTGGGAAGAGGACTGACTATATTTACGGCATGAAAACAATGGAGGAACTATGAAAGTAGAAATAAAGAGACTGACAGAGACAGCGGTGCTTCCGGTACGGGGAAGTGCGCAGGCAGCAGGGTATGATTTGTGTGCGGATATTTCGGAAGCGCTTGTGATTGCACCAAACGAAACGGCAAAAGTTGCAACAGGACTTTCCTTTGCCCTGCCGGAAGGTTATTTTGGCGGAATTTATGCGAGAAGCGGACTTGCGACAAAGCGTGGTTTGCGTCCGGCAAACTGTACCGGGGTCATTGATTCCGATTACAGAGGACCGGTTATCGTCGCACTGCACAATGATTCCACTGAGCCGCAGACAATTGAGCCGGGAGAACGCATTGCACAGCTTATCGTGCAGCCGTATCTTGCAATGACATTTGAGGAGGTGGAGTCACTTGACGATACAGAACGGGGAGCAGGCGGATTTGGCTCAACCGGAACTTATTAGAGTGGAGAAAACCACAATAAAGGGAGACGTTATGAGAAAAAAATTGCGTTTTGGGTTAATTGTAATGTTTTTACTATATGGAATCCTTGCAACAGGGGGGATGGACTGCCTTGCTGCAGAAAATCCCTCTTATTGTGGGGATTCATCATTTGTACAGGAAATTCGCAGGGAGCGGAGTAAAAAGACAAAAGCAGGAAAGGGAAAAGTTTACTATCTTTCCACAAAGGGGAATGACAAGGGGAACGGAAGCAGGAAAAAGCCATTTCGCACGTTTGCAAAGGCACTGAAAAAATTAAAGCCCGGTGATACGCTTTATGTGCGTGGAGGAACTTATCTGGAACCGGTTGTAATTCCGAAAATGTGCAGCGGCAAAAAAAACAGATATATCACTGTCTGCAGCTATCCTGGGGAGCAGCCCGTAATAAGCGGGAGGGGCAAAAAGAGTCCGGTATTGGTTACGGTTGATGGGGCATCCTATGTCAGGATTGCGGGATTTGAACTAAAAGATGCGAAGGGGCAGGATGCCTGCGGAATTTCAATTTCGCCCGGCAGCCACCATGTGATTTTATCAGACAACAGTATTCAGCAGATTAAGGTACAGAATCCAAGACAAAAAGACCACTGCGCAAATGGAATTCTTTTGTTTGGAGATGACAGTAAAAAGTCGATTCATGATATTTTGATTTATGGAAACCATATTTCGGACTGCGAGACCGGATGGGCAGAGTGCATTTCTGTGACGGGAAACTGTACAAATATTAACGTGATAGAGAACGACATTGACAAAACAGGAAATATCGGAATTGATTTTTCCGGAAACTATGGTTATTGCAGTAATCCGGCAAAGGATTTTCCAAGAAATTGTCTGATTTATAAAAATAAAGTTGCAAACTGTGTTTCTAAGGTGGCAACTTCGTATGGCATTTACGTGGATGGAGGACAGCACATTACGATACAGGGAAACAGCGTTTCTAAGTGTGGTGGTGGAATTGAAATCGGAGCAGAGGAAAAGCCGCCGAAGGAAAAGTATGCGACTTCTGATATCACAGTGACTGGAAATACGTTGAAAAATAATCTGGAAAACGCGATTACTGTCGGAGGTTATACAAAAAAGCTCGGATGGGTTAAGGATGTACAGATTACAGATAATACCTGCAGGAATAATGGAAAGAAAAATGCAATCCTTACACTGGCAAAATGCGACGGCGTTTTGCTGCGCAACAATGTATTCTGCAATGATTCGGGAAGAGGAGCAGTTGTTTATTCAGAATTTTCAGATGCTTATACCAGAAATATTGTATTTGAGCAGAATCGTTATGCGAACGGCGGCAGTAAAAATGATACATGTTTTGTGTATCTTGGCAAAAAATACCGTTCCTTTGAGAAGTGGAAAAAGGCTGTCGGAAAAAAAGCCGGAACTTATTTGGAGTGATGCTTCGTCAATGTGACGGGTTTTTGATGGAAAACCTGTCACATTGACGAAAAAAGAAACAGAGCACCAGAATGACTGTGACATTTCACAAGAATTATGTCGATTCTTTGTGGAGCTGACCTATGGTAATTTTGGTGTTTTTTTTGTATAGTAAGTATAGTTAAAACGTAAACATTTCACAGGAGGTATTACACTAATGGCAAGTTTATCATTAAAAAACATTTGCAAAGTATATCCAAACGGCTTTGAAGCTGTTAAAGATTTCAACCTTGAAGTAGAAGATCAGGAGTTCATCATCTTCGTAGGACCTTCCGGATGTGGTAAATCTACTACACTTCGTATGATTGCAGGTCTTGAAGAGATTTCTTCTGGTGAGTTCAGAATCGACGGAAAAATCATGAACGATGTAGAGCCGAAAGACCGTGATATCGCAATGGTATTCCAGAACTACGCTCTGTATCCGCATATGACCGTATTCGACAACATGGCATTCGGATTAAAGTTAAGAAAAGTTCCGAAGGAAGAAATCAAGAAAAAAGTTGAAGAAGCAGCTAAAATCCTTGACCTTGAGAAATTATTAGACCGTAAGCCGAAGGCTCTTTCCGGTGGACAGAGACAGCGTGTTGCCATGGGACGTGCAATCGTTCGTAATCCTAAGGTATTCCTTATGGATGAGCCGTTATCCAACCTGGATGCAAAACTTCGTGTACAGATGCGTTCTGAGATTGCAGCTTTACATAACAGATTAAAAGCTACCATCATCTATGTAACACATGACCAGACCGAGGCTATGACCTTAGGTACCAGAATCGTTGTATTAAAAGATGGTGTTATCATGCAGGTAGATTCTCCGCAGAAACTTTACAACGAGCCGAACAACCTGTTCGTTGCAGGATTTATCGGATCTCCGCAGATGAACTTCGTAGATGTAGCATGCAAGGTAGAAGGCGACAAAGTATCTCTTACCTTCGATAAGACTACAATCGTTCTTCCTCCGGCAAAAGCTAAGAAATTAATCGATGGAAAATATGACGGAAAGACCGTTGTTATGGGTATCAGACCAGAAGCAATCGCTGATTCTGAAATCGAGATTGAAGCTCACAGAGACAGTGCTTTCGAGGCAGATATCACAGGATACGAGTTACTTGGTTCTGAGGTATTATTATACTTCAAGGCAGGCGGCGCTAACATGACCGCTAAAGTTGATTCCAGAACAACTGCACGTATGGGTGACCACATCACACTTGCAATTGATCCGGAGAAGATTCACGTATTTGACAAAGAGACAGAGCAGACAATTACAAACTAGTCTTGTTGAAAGAAACGACAAAGGCTGCCGCAGTAATGCGGCAGCCTTTTTAATTCATAGGAAAGAAAAACGAACTTTTGTTCTGTTTTTTTGCGAATCTCAATTGACAATTTCAAACAGATTCGGTAAAATGGGTCATAGACATGAAAGCGGGTAGAGAATCTCACGGGCGAGATTCTTTTTTATCTTATAGGAATTTTCGCTGGAGCTTCGTATAAGATAGGGGGATATACTACTGTATTGATAGAAAGGACTGGTTTCGATGATTTCAACACACAAGATTCAGGCCGCATTGGACGAGATAAAAGAAATATCAAGAATTGATTTGGCACTTTATACAGAAAAGGGAAAGCTGACGGCTGCAACCTTTGAACCGCAGGAGAATTTTGAACATGCGGTGCTTTCGTTTGCAGAGTCGATGGCGGAGAGCCAGATGGTCGCAGGCTGTCATTTCTTTAAGGTTATGGTGGAGGGCGAGCTGGAGTATGTCCTTCTGACAAAAGCGTCTGCGGAGGATGCGTATATGGTAGGCAGACTTGCGGTCTGCCAGATTCGAAATCTCGTTTCCAGCTATATGGAGCAGTTTGACCGGAATAACTTCATGCAGAATATCCTGCTGGGCAATATGCTGGTTGTGGATATGTACAATAAAGCGCAGAAGCTGCATATTGAACAGGCAGAGCGCGTTGTTTATGTGATAGGGTTCGAGAATAAGAAGGATGCGACAGCGTTAGAACTGGTCAAGAATCTTTTTGCCAGCAAAACCAGGGATTTTGTGACAGAGATTGATGACAGCAGTATTATTCTCATTAAAGATACCAGAGATATGAAAGAGGATCACGATTTAAAGACGCTTGCGGATATGATTGTGGACAACCTGCACGCGGAGGCGATGGTGCGTGTTCGCGTCGGTTACGGAAACCGTGTGAATAATCTGCCGGATATTGCAAAATCCTATCAGGAAGCAAAGATGGCACTTGAAGTCGGAAAGATTTTTTATGCGGATAAGGAGACCATCGCATACCGCTATCTTGGCATCGGACGTCTGATTTATCAGCTTCCGATGAGTTTATGCGAAATGTTTATCCATGAAGTATTTGGAGAGGAAGTGCCGGATGTCTTTAACGAAGAAATATCCGGTACAATCCAGAAATTTTTTGAAAATAATCTGAATATCTCAGAAACAGCGAGACAGCTTTATGTGCACCGCAATACGTTAGTGTACCGTCTGGAGCGTCTGGAAAAAGCGATTGGTCTCGATATCCGGAAATTTGATGATGCCATGACCTTTAAGATTGCGATGATGGTACTGGCACATATGAATTATCAGAAAGCAGATTGAAAGGTTGGGCAGATTTATGGCAAAAACATCTTATGATGAGCACAGCATATCGGTGTTGGAGGGACTCGAGGCAGTCCGCAAAAGACCGGGAATGTATATCGGAAGTGTTTCGAGAAAGGGACTCAATCATTTAATCTACGAAATCGTGGACAATGCGGTGGACGAACATCTTGCGGGTGCCTGCGATACCATCTGGGTGACGCTTGAGGCAAACGGTTCCTGTACGGTGGAAGATAACGGACGAGGTGTTCCGGTTGGAATGCACGAGAAAGGAATTTCTGCGGCACGTCTTGTATACACGACACTTCATGCCGGAGGCAAGTTTGACGATTCTGCGTACAAGACAAGCGGTGGTCTCCACGGTGTCGGTTCGTCTGTCGTAAATGCGCTCTCTACTTATATGGACGTGGAAATCAGCAGGGATGGTTATATCCATCACGACCGTTATGAGCGTGGTGTTCCTACGGTCGAGCTTGAAAACGGTCTGCTTCCGAAGATTGGAAAAACGAAAAAGACCGGAACAAAAGTAAATTTCCTTCCAGACCCGGAAATTTTTGAAAAGACCCGTTTTAAGGAAGATGAAATCAAGAGCCGTATGCACGAGACGGCATACTTAAACCCGGAGCTGACGATTATCTATGAAGACAGACGGGGAGACGAGGTCGAGCATATCGTCTATCATGAGGAAGAGGGAATCCGCGGATTTGTCAAGGATTTGAACCACAACACGGAAACGCTTCATGACGTTGTCTATTTTAAGGGTGAATCCGAGGGAATTACGGTAGAGGCAGCATTTCAGTATACGAATGAATTCCATGAAAATATTATGGGATTCTGTAACAATATTTTTAATGCGGAAGGCGGAACGCATATTACCGGCTTTAAGACCGTGTTTACAACGGTGATTAATTCCTATGCGAGAGAGCTTGGAATTTTAAAGGAAAAAGATGCAAACTTTACCGGAGCCGATGTGCGAAACGGAATGACAGCTGTCGTTTCCATCAAACATCCGGACCCGCGTTTTGAGGGACAGACCAAGACAAAGCTTGACAATCAGGATGCGTCACGCGCAACGGCGAAGGTGACCGGCGATGAAATCCAGCTTTTCTTCGACAAGAATCTTGATACGTTAAAGACCGTTATTTCCTGTGCGGAGAAGGCGGCAAAAATCCGTAAGACAGAAGAAAAGGCGAAGACGAATCTTTTGACGAAACAGAAGTTTTCGTTTGATTCCAATGGAAAGTTAGCAAACTGTGAGAGCAGAGATGCCTCTATCTGTGAGATTTTTATCGTGGAGGGAGATTCCGCAGGCGGTTCTGCAAAGACTGCGCGAGACCGCAATTTCCAGGCAATCCTGCCGATTCGTGGTAAGATTTTGAATGTGGAGAAGGCGAGCATCGATAAAATTCTTGCCAACGCAGAAATCAAGACGATGATTAACGCGTTTGGATGCGGTTTCTCAGAAGGATATGGAAATGATTTTGATATCACGAAGCTGCGCTACGATAAGATTATCATCATGGCAGATGCCGATGTGGACGGTGCACACATTTCCACGTTGTTACTGACCTTATTTTACCGTTTTATGCCGGAGCTGATTTATGAAGGACATGTGTATGTCGCAATGCCGCCGCTTTACAAGGCAATTCCGTCAAAGGGAGAGGAAGAGTATCTCTACGATGACGCGGCACTTGAGAATTACCGCAAGACCCACAAGGGAAGTTTTACCCTACAGCGCTACAAAGGTCTCGGTGAGATGGATGCGGAGCAGCTCTGGGAGACGACGTTAGACCCGAGCCGCCGTCTTTTGAAACGGATTGAGATTGAGGATGGCAGAATGGCATCCGATATCACAGAACTTTTGATGGGAAATGAAGTAGCACCCCGTAAGACCTATATTTATGAGCACGCGAAGGACGCAGAACTCGATACGATTGCGTAGAGCGCCTTTGTGCTGCGGAAGGAATGAAAAGACATGAACGAGCAGGAACAGATTATCCATACAGAATATTCGGAATTGATGCAGAAATCTTATATTGACTATGCGATGAGTGTCATTGTAGCACGAGCACTTCCGGATGTGAGGGACGGATTAAAACCGGTACAGCGAAGAACGCTGTACGATATGTATGAACTTGGAATCCGCTATGACAAGCCTTACCGTAAATGTGCGCGTATTGTCGGGGATACGATGGGTAAATATCACCCGCACGGAGACAGTTCTATTTACGGAGCACTGGTTGTCTTAGCACAGGATTTTAAGATGGGACAGCCGCTTGTGGATGGGCACGGAAACTTCGGTTCCATAGAGGGAGACGGGGCCGCTGCCATGCGTTATACGGAGGCAAGACTTCATAAGCTGACCCAGGAAGCCTATCTTGCGGACTTAGACAAGGACGTGGTAGATTTTGTACCGAACTTTGATGAGACCGAAAAGGAGCCGGAGGTGCTTCCGGTCAAGGTGCCGAACCTTCTGTTAAACGGTGCCGAGGGAATTGCGGTAGGTATGACGACAAGTATTCCGCCGCACAACTTCGGAGAGGTGATGGACGGGGTCATCGCATATATGAAGAACCCGGATATCAACACGATGCAGATGATGAAATACATTCCCGGACCGGATTTTCCGACTGGAGGAATTATTGCCAATCAGGATGAACTTGCGGCAATCTATTCTACAGGTGTAGGTAAAATTAAAATCCGTGGAAAAGTGGAGCTTGAGAAGGGAAAGAACGGAAAAGACCGTCTGGTCATCACAGAAATTCCCTACACAATGATAGGCGCGAATATCGGAAAGTTCTTAAATGATGTTTACGGGCTTGTAGAGAGTAAGAAGACGAATGATATTGTAGATATCACAAACCAGTCGTCCAAAGAGGGAATCCGCATTGTGCTTGAACTGCGCAAGGGTGCGGATGTCGAGAACTTAAAGAACCTCCTCTATAAGAAAACAAAATTAGAGGATACGTTTGGTGTCAATATGCTTGCGGTTGCGGACGGCAGACCGGAAACCATGGGAATTGTACCGATGATTCGTCATCATGTAAATTTCCAGTACGAGCTTGCAACAAGAAAGTATCAGACTTTGCTTGCCAAGGAACTTGATAAGAAGGAGATACAGGAAGGTCTTATCGAGGCATGTAATGTTATCGACCTGATTATTGAGATTTTAAGAGGCAGTAAGAACGTAAAAGATGCAAAGGCTTGTCTGACGCAGGGAATGACGGATGGAATCAAGTTTAAGTCCGAGCAGTCCAAAAAGGATGCCGCAAAACTGCACTTTACCGAGAGACAGGCATCCGCTATTCTTGAGATGCGTCTGTACCGCCTGATTGGACTTGAAATCGAAGCGCTCATGAAAGAGCATGAGGAGACCTTAAAGAACATTGCGGATTACCAGGAGATATTGGGAAACCGCAGTGCGATGGCAAAGGTCATCATCAAGGAATTAGAGCATTTTAAGAAAGAATATGCAAAACCGCGGAAAACACGGATTGCAAATCTTGAGGAAGCGGTTGTGGAAGAAAAGAAATTCGAGGAGATGGACATTGTCTTTTTAATGGACCGCTTCGGATATGCCAAAACAATTGATTTGGCGGCATATGAACGCAACAAAGAGGCAGTGGATGCGGAACAGCGCTACGTCCTTAAGTGTAAGAACACGGACAAAATCTGTATTTTTACAAATAAGGGACAGATGCATCTGTTGAAGGTGTTAGACCTTCCGTTTGGGAAATTCCGCGATAAGGGAACACCGATTGATAATTTGAGTAATTACAACAGTAGTGAGGAAAACTTTATCTATATTATCAACCTGGCGGCAATCTGCAACAGCAGGCTGGTGTTTGGAACAAAGAGTGCCATGTTAAAGTTAGTGGATGGTGCAGAGTTTAACGTTGCAAAGCGCACGACTGCGGCAACCAAGCTGTTAGAGGGCGATGAAGTTCTGATGGTACATGCAGTGGAAGAGAATACAACTCTTATCATGCAGTCGGAGAAGGACTTTTTCCTGCGAATTGAAACAGACACGATTCCAGAGAAGAAGAAGGGGGCGGTCGGTGTCCGTGGAATGAAGCTTGGAGCCGGGGATGCACTTTCTGCCATCTATCTTCTGGGAGCGGAGGATACAAAGAGTGTCGAGGTAAAGGGAAAAGAAGTCAGTCTGAATCGTTTGCACGTCGGAAACCGTGACACCAAGGGGATAAAGAAATGATAGAATTGACATATGACAAAGCAAAGGCATATTGTGCACGGATTGCCGGAAAAGGAAGCGTGTTGGGGCTTGAAAGCATTGAAAATCTCATGCAGGAGCTTTCTAACGTCCAGGAAAAGCTTTCGGTGATTCATATTGCAGGAACAAACGGCAAGGGCTCTGTAGGAGCATACCTTGCCGCTGTTTTAAGGGAAGCTGGCTATGTTGTGGGACGCTATACGTCTCCTGCAGTCTTTGACCCGCTTGAAGTATGGCAGGTGGACGGATGTAACATCACACAGGAAGAATATGCAGCACTCGTTTCACAGGTGAAGTGTGCCTGTGATGCGATGACGGAAAAAGGAATGTCGCAGCCCACCTTATTTGAGGTGGAAACCGCTGTGGCATTTCTCTTCTTTTATCAGAAAAAATGTGATTATGTCCTGCTTGAGACCGGGATGGGAGGAGAACTTGATGCCACAAATATCCTGACACATCCGGTCTGCGCTGTCATTACATCCATAAGTATGGACCACATGAAATTTTTGGGAAACACGCTCGGAGAAATTGCACGGGCAAAGGCGGGAATTATCAAGGCGGACAGCCCGGTTGTCACCATCTGCCAGAAACCGGAGGCAATGGAAGTAATTACAAAAGTGGCGGAGGAAAAGCATGCGCCTCTTTTTGTGGCAGACAGGGCACAGATAAGAGAGCTTGTGACATCACCGGAGGGCTGCAGCTATGATTGTCCCGGAATCGGAACAATTTCCACTTCGATGACAGGGCTTTACCAGGTTGAAAATTCCCTTCTTGCAGCCGTTGTCCTAAAGGAAGTGCTTCATCTTTCCCCGGAAATCATAAAGGCGGGAATTCAAAAAGCAAGATGGAGCGGAAGATTTGAAATTATCGCAAAAGAGCCGTTATTTATTATCGACGGGGCACACAACGAGGATGCCGCGGAAAAATTATATGCCACACTGCAAAATTATTTTACAAACCGCAGGATAACTTATATAATAGGAGTGCTTGCGGATAAAGAATATGAGAAAATTTTGAAAATCATGCTGCCTGCGGCAGAGCGTGTATACACGGTGACGCCGAAGAATCCGAGGGCGCTTGCGGCAGAGGCACTTGCGGGAACGGCGGAGAACATTCTTGCCGGATATCATTCCGCGGAAAAAGTATCGGTGATGGCGTGCAGCTCTGTGGAGGAAGCGGTGGAAACTGCGCAAAAACAGGCAGGACGGGATGAAATTGTACTTGCATTCGGCTCTCTGTCCTATCTGGCAGAGGTAAGACAGGCAGTGTCTGTAAACAATGAGTAGAAAAGGCAGGAAGACGCGCACAGAAAGGTGTGGGATTTATGATAGATAAAGAAAAGATAAAGCAGGGCGTGAGGCTTTTGTTAGAAGGAATCGGTGAGGATGTGAACCGGGAGGGGCTTCTCGACACGCCCGACCGTGTTGCAAGAATGTACGAGGAAATTTTTGCAGGACTTGAGCAGGATGCAAAAGAGCCGCTGTCACGTACCTTTCATGCGAAGGACAACGAGATGGTTGTGGAAAAAGATATCATATTTTACTCGACCTGTGAACATCATCTGATGCCGTTTTACGGAAAAGCACATGTGGCATATATTCCGGACGGAAAAGTGGTCGGTTTAAGCAAGCTCGCACGCACCGTGGAGGTTTATGCAAAGCGCCCACAGCTACAGGAGCAGCTTACGGCACAGATTGCGGATGCGCTGATGGAATATCTGAACCCGAAGGGGGCAATCGTCATGATTGAGGCGGAGCATATGTGCATGACGATGCGCGGCGTTAAGAAGCCGGGCAGTAAGACGGTGACATTTACGGCAAGAGGGGAATTTGAAGGAAATGAAGCATTACAGAACCGTTTCTTTGCACTGGTAAAGTAGAATACGAAGAGGGATGGATAGCAGGATGAGAATAGGAACAAAGGAATTTGACACCAAAAACAAAACGTATGTGATGGGAATTTTAAATGTCACACCGGATTCCTTTTCGGATGGCGGAAAATATAACCAGATAGATGCGGCACTTCGCCATGCAGAGGTGATGATTGCAGATGGAGCGGCAATTATTGATGTGGGTGGGGAATCCACAAGACCGGGTTATACAAAGATATCTGATGAGGAGGAGATTGCCCGCACAGCGCCGGTGATTAAGGCACTGCGGGAGCGTTTTGACGTGCCGGTTTCCATTGATACCTATAAGAGTGCGGTTGCAGAGGCGGCACTGGATGCCGGTGCCGATTTAATCAACGACATCTGGGGATTAAAATACGATGATAAGATGGCGTCTGTGATTGCAAAAAGCGGTGCGGCATGCTGCCTGATGCACAACCGCGCAAAGGCGGATTATGAGAACTTTTTAGATGATATGTTAAAAGACCTTGGGGAGACGGTTGTAATTGCAGAAAAAGCCGGAATTGCAGAGGACAGGATTATCCTTGATCCGGGGGTTGGGTTCGCGAAAACTTACGAAAACAATCTTGAGGCAATCCATCATTTAGAGCTGCTTCATTCGTTTGGCTATCCGGTTTTACTTGGCACTTCCAGAAAATCTGTGATTGGGCTGACACTGGACCTTCCGGCAGCAGAGCGCGTGGAAGGAACGTTAGTCACAACAGTCATGGCGGTAGAAAAGCACTGCGCATTTGTGCGGGTACATGATGTGAAGGAGAATTACCGCGCAATAAAGATGGCGGAGGCAATTTTGAATGGACACAATTAAAATCACAAATCTCAAAGTATTTGCGCATCACGGCGTGTTCCCGGAGGAGACAAGGGATGGACAGGATTTTTATGTGAATGCCTGGTTATCACTGGACTGCCGTAGGGCAGGAATGAGTGACTGTCTGGAAGACTCCATCAACTATGGGGAAGTGTGCGCTTTTATCACGAAGTTTTTAACAGAGCATACCTACAAACTGATAGAGGCAGCCGCAGAGCAGCTTGCGGAGGCGATGCTTCTCTCGATGAGGGGGCTTTGGGGAGTAAAAATAGAATTATGTAAACCTCATGCGCCGATTGGACTGCCGTTTGAAAATGTGTCGGTAACGATAGAGCGGAGCTGGCATACGGCTTATCTTGCGGTTGGCTCTAATCTGGGCGATAAGAGAAAGACGATTGAAAACGGAATTGCTTATCTGAAGAAACATCCGGCAATCCGTGTCATAAAAGTTTCTGACATGATAGAGACGCTTCCGTATGGCGGAGTGGAACAGGATTCCTTCTTAAACGGGGCAATCCATGTGGAAACACTGCTTTCACCGTCGGAACTTCTTGCTGTGATGCACGAGGCGGAACAGCAGGAGGGCAGAACCAGAGAGATACACTGGGGACCGCGCACGCTTGATTTGGATTTGATTTTTTATGACAAGGAAATCTATGAGGATGACGCGTTAATCATCCCGCATGTGGATATGGCAAACCGTGTATTCGTGTTAAAGCCGCTGATGCAGTTATGCCCGAATTACAGACATCCGATTTTATTAAAGACCGTGGAAGAACTCTATCAGGCGGCACTTTTGAGAGAATCGGCAGAAGGAAAGGAAATTTAACAATATGAAAGCAATTCTATTCGATTTGGATGGAACTATCATCAATTCGGAGGAAGGAATTACAAAATGCGTTCAGTATGCACTGGATGCGCAGGGAATCCATGAGCCGGATTTGAAGAACTTACTGTGCTTTATCGGACCACCATTAGACCCTGTATTTCGTGAAAAATATAAGATGTCACAGGAAGAGGCATTGGAGGCAGTCCACAAATATCGGGAACGCTATGATGTGAAGGGCATCTATGAGTGCCATCTTTATGATGGGGTGGCAGATTGTATCCGTAAATTAAAAGAAAAAGGTTATATGATTGCACTTGCGTCTTCAAAGCCTGAGAAGGCATGCAGACGGATTCTCGAGCATTTTGGACTGCTTCCTTACTTTGATGAGGTGGCTGGTTCTACGTTAGACGGCTCTATCAGCACAAAACAGCAGGTATTGGAGGAACTTTACCGCCGTGCCAAAGTGCAGGGGATGGAAAAGAAGGATATGTGCCTGATTGGAGATACGAAATTTGATGCGATGGGTGCAAAAGAATTTGGAATCGACTGTGTCGGTGTTACCTACGGTTTCGGTACGAGAGAAGAACTGACAAATGCCGGAGCGGTGGCAGTATTTGACCGGATTAAGGAAGTGGAGGCTTATATTGAAACAGAACTGGGGATTTAAGATCTGGCAGGTTTTGTATCCTGTTGGAATTTATTATGTAGTTTCAAGCCTTTGTTATTTTGGACTTGCGATGATAATGGGAGAAGCGACGGAAACCTATATGCAAAGACAGCTGATCTGCGCAGCGGTTACGATACCGTTTATCTATTCGTTTTACCGACAGGATAAGATGGCAAAGCAGGCAGTGTATGGGAAGCAGGAGTTTCATCCGGACAAACAGCAGATTTTTAATATCCTGCTGTCTGTCGTTGCCGCCGCAGCGCTTGGCATGGCGGTCAACAATGTTCTGGCGGTGACACCCCTGATGCAGCAATCAGCGGGATTTCAGAGTGCCAATGAGGCATTTTTCGGCGGAAGCATTGCATTTGAGCTGCTTGGCTCCTGTCTGATGATTCCCATTGCCGAAGAACTGCTGTTTCGTGGCGTGGTGTATGGCAGATTAAAGCTTTATATTGGTGGGAGAGCGGCGCTTATCGGTTCTGCACTCCTCTTTGGAATCTTCCATGTGAATCTGGTACAGTTTTTGTATGCAGCGCTTTTAGGACTGTTCTTAGCGGTGCTGGTGGAGTGGACCGGATACCTGTATCCGGCGATTCTCGGACATATCGCGGCGAATATGGCGGCAGTTGTGCGTGCCCATACCGATTTGTTCCGTGTTTCATCCAGTCTTAGCGTACCAGGAGTGGCAGTGACGCTTGTGTTTGCACTGCTTGGAGCGGGCACAGTATTCTTACTTTGGAAAAACAATTCAGACACAATTTAGAAAATAACAATAAAACAGGGTGTAAAAAGATTTCTGCTGAAATTTTTTTACACCCTGTTTTTACGTTGAATTGTATCAGAGAAGAAAAAATGAACAGAAAAATATTGCTGTTATCAGAAAATATTACAAGTATGTAAAAATAAACTTATTATCAGACAATTCCAGAAAAAAACAGGTAGACAAGAGGGACAGAAAGTTGTATATTAAAAAATAACAAAGCGGAAACACAAGTGTCTTTCCAGGAAAGACAGACAGTCCACAGGAGGTAGAAATGAGAGAACAGTATGAGAACAAAGAGGCGAAGCGGGATAAGTTGAATCGTTTTGCAGTAGCGCCTCAGAAGGTGGATGCGGACGGAATGTATGATCCGGCGTTTGAGCATGATAACTGCGGTATCGGTGCAGTGGTAAATATTAAGGGTATCAAGACCCACGCTACGGTTGAGAATGCACTTAAGATTGTAGAGAATTTAAAGCACAGAGCCGGAAAGGATGCAGAGGGAAAAACCGGTGACGGTGTTGGTATCTTGCTTCAGATTTCCCACAAATTCTTTTCCAAGGTTGCAAAACAGATTGGAATTGAACTTGGAGAGGAAAGAGATTACGGTGTCGGAATGTTTTTCTTCCCGCAGGACGAGTTAAAGCGCAACCAGGCGAAGAAGATGTTCGAGGTTATTGTAAACAAGGAAGGGATGGAATTCCTCGGATGGCGTGAGGTTCCGATTGATCCGACAAAGCTTGGACAGAAGGCAGTCGATTGTATGCCGTACATTATGCAGGGATTTGTAAAACGCCCGGCAGATGTGGAGAAGGGGCTTGATTTTGACCGTAAGCTTTATGTGGCACGCCGTGTTTTTGAACAGTCCAATGATGATACGTATGTGCCGTCCTTATCGAGCAGGACGATTGTATACAAGGGAATGTTTTTGGTAGAACAGCTTCGGTTGTTTTTTGCAGATTTGCAGGATAAGGATTATGAGTCTGCCATCGCAACGGTGCACTCCCGTTTCTCTACCAACACGAATCCGAGCTGGGAGCGTGCACATCCAAACCGTTTTATCGTGCACAACGGCGAGATTAATACCATCAAGGGAAATGCCGACAAGATGTTGGCGCGCGAGGAGACCATGGAGTCCGAGCACTTAAAAGGCGAATTGCAGAAGGTGCTTCCGGTCATCAACTCCGAGGGTTCTGACTCTGCAATGCTTGACAATACACTGGAATTTCTGGTGATGAGCGGAATGGATTTGCCGCTTGCAGTCATGATTATGATTCCGGAGCCGTGGGCAAACAATAACATCATGTCCCAGAAGAAAAAAGATTTTTATCAGTACTATGCGACCATGATGGAGCCTTGGGACGGACCGGCGTCCATTCTTTTCTCCGATGGAGATATCATGGGTGCGGTCTTAGACCGGAACGGACTTCGTCCTTCCAGATATTATATTACGGATGACGATTATCTCATCTTATCTTCCGAGGTTGGTGTCTTAGAGGTTGACCCGACAAAGATTGTGGTAAAAGAACGTCTTCGTCCGGGCAAGATGCTTCTTGTTGATACCATTGCAGGAAGAGTCATTGACGATGATGAGCTCAAAGAAAGCTATGCGAGCAAACAGCCTTACGGTGAGTGGTTAGACCGAAATCTGTTAAATCTGTCAGATTTGAAGCTTCCGAACCAGCGTGTGCCGGAGTACACCAAGGAGGAGCGGCAGAAAATGCAGAAGGCATTTGGTTACACCTACGAATCCCTGCGTGACAATATTCTTCCGATGGCAAGAAATGGTGCGGAAGGAACTTCTGCGATGGGAACCGACACTCCGATTGCGGCGCTTGCAGGTGACCATCAGCCGTTATTTAACTACTTTAAACAGCGGTTTGCACAGGTTACAAACCCGCCAATCGATTCCATCCGTGAGAAAATCGTAACTTCGACAACCGTTTACATTGGCGAGGACGGAAACCTTCTCGAAGAAAAGGCTATTAACTGTCAGGTACTTAAAGTTAATAACCCGATTCTGACCAATACGGACTTAATGAAGATTAAGGCAATGAAGGTGGAAGGATTTAAGGTAGAGGTTCTTCCGATTACCTATTATAAGAACACAAGCCTTGAGAAAGCAATCGACAGACTGTTTGTAGAGGCAGACCGTGCTTACAGGGACGGCGCCAATATCTTAATTCTTTCCGACAGAGGCGTGGATGAAAACCATGTGCCGATTCCGTCACTGCTTGCGGTATCCGCATTGCAGCAGCATCTGGTACGCACCAAGAAACGTACCGCAGTGGCAATGATTCTGGAATCCGGAGAGCCGAGAGAGGTTCATCATTTCGCAACACTGCTTGGCTATGGTGCCTGCGCAATCAACCCATATCTTGCACAGGAGACCGTAAAACAGCTTGTGGACGAACACATGCTTGACAAGGATTACTATGCGGCAGTGGCTGATTACAATGCAGCCATCTTAAACGGTATCGTAAAGATTGCGTCCAAGATGGGTATTTCCACCATCCAGTCCTATGAAGGTGCCAAGATTTTTGAGGCAATCGGAATTGATGCGGATGTGATTGACAAGTATTTTACAAATACTGTGAGCCGTATCGGCGGTATCACCTTAAAGGACATTGAAAAGGATGTAAATGAGCTTCACTCGACTGCTTATGACCCGCTTGGTTTGGAGACAGATCTTACGTTAGACAGCAGAGGACGCCATAAGATGAGAAGCGGCGCGGATGCACACCTTTACAATCCGGCAACCATCCATCTGTTACAGGAATCCACAAAGCGCGGCGACTACGAAATGTTTAAACAGTACACAGACCTTGTGGATAACGAGGAGCGGGAGATTACTCTGCGTGGATTGATGGACTTCAATTACCCGAAGAAAGGGGTTTTGCTTGAGGAAGTTGAGAGTGTTGATTCTATCGTGACCCGCTTTAAAACAGGCGCGATGTCTTACGGTTCTATTTCCCAGGAAGCACATGAGACACTTGCAATTGCGATGAACCGTCTCCACGGAAAATCCAATACCGGAGAGGGTGGCGAGAATCCGGAGCGTATTGCAAGCAAGAACAGTCCGGTAAACCGCTGTTCTGCGATTAAACAGGTGGCTTCAGGACGATTCGGCGTGACCAGTGAGTACTTAGTCAGCGCAGAAGAAATCCAGATTAAGATGGCACAGGGAGCAAAACCGGGCGAAGGCGGTCATCTGCCGGGCAAGAAAGTATACCCATGGATTGCAAAGACAAGACTTTCCACACCGGGTGTATCCTTGATTTCTCCGCCACCGCACCATGACATCTACTCCATCGAGGATTTGGAGCAGTTGATTTATGACTTAAAGAATGCAAACCGTGCGGCAAGAATTTCCGTAAAACTGGTTTCAGAAGCAGGTGTTGGTACGGTTGCGGCAGGTGTTGCAAAGGCAGGCGCACAGGTTGTACTGATTTCCGGCTATGACGGAGGAACCGGTGCGGCACCGGCAAGTTCTATCCACAATGCGGGACTTCCGTGGGAGCTTGGACTGGCAGAGACACACCAGACCCTGATTATGAACGGACTGCGCAACAAGGTAAGAATCGAGACAGACGGAAAGTTAATGAGCGGACGTGATGTTGCAATCGCAGCACTGCTCGGTGCAGAGGAATACGGATTTGCGACAGCACCGCTTGTGACGATGGGCTGTGTAATGATGCGTGTCTGCAACCTTGATACCTGTCCGGCTGGTATTGCAACCCAGAATCCGGAACTGCGCAAACGTTTTGCAGGAAAACCGGAGTATGTGGAAAACTTTATGCGTTTCATTGCAGCAGAACTACGGGAATACATGGCAAAATTAGGCTGCCGCACAATCGATGAGATGGTGGGACGAAGCGATTTGCTCCGCGTGAGAGCAGACCTTTCCGGCAGAGAAAATGAGATTGATTTAAGCAAGATTTTGAATAACCCGTTTGCAGGACCGAAAGAGCGCGTAACCTTTGACCCGAAGCATACCTATGATTTTGAGCTTGAGAAGACGAAGGATATCACGGTACTGTTAAAGCAGCTTGGCAGCGCACTTGAGAAGAAACAGCCGAGAAGCATTGATGTGGAAGTGACGAACACAGACCGTTCCTTTGGTGCTATTTTTGGTTCCGAGATAACAAAACGCTACGGCGGAGAAGGGCTTCCGGAAGACACCTTTATTGTAAAATGTAACGGTGCAGGCGGACAGAGCTTTGGTGCCTTTATTCCGAAGGGACTGACTCTCGAACTGGTTGGAGATTCCAACGACTATTTTGGAAAAGGACTTTCCGGTGGTAAGTTAGTTGTATATGCACCGGCAGGCGTCAAATATAAAAAGGATGAGAATATTATTATCGGTAACGTGGCACTTTATGGTGCGACAAGCGGAAAAGCCTTTATCAACGGCGTGGCAGGAGAGCGCTTCTGTGTCCGCAATTCCGGTGCTTCTGCGGTGGTAGAGGGCGTTGGCGACCACGGATGTGAGTACATGACCGGAGGCCGTGTGGTCATCCTTGGAAAGACTGGTAAAAACTTTGCAGCAGGTATGAGCGGCGGTATCGCTTATGTGCTGGATGAGGACAATGACCTGTATACAAGAATCAACAAGGAGATGGTATTCTCCGAGGCACTTTCCAATAAGTACGATGTCATGGAGTTAAAGGACATGATTACAGAGCACGTTTCTTTGACGAACTCTGAAAAAGGAAAAGAAATTCTGGATAATTTCAGCGTTTATCTGCCGAAGTTTAAGAAAGTCATTCCTTATGATTATAACCGTATGCTCATGGCAATCGTTCAGATGGAAGAGAAAGGTCTTTCTTCCGAACAGGCACAGATTGAAGCATTTTATGCAAATACAAGGGATTAGGAATCTCTGAGGCGACAGGTTTTTAGTTCTTCCAGGAAAGGATAATAGATATGGGAAAACCAACAGGATTTATGGATTATGACAGAGAAAACGCCAAAGCGGTAGAGCCGAAAGAGCGTATTAAGAATTTTAAAGAATTTCATATTCCGCTTTCACAGGAAAAACAGCGGACGCAGGCTGCAAGATGTATGAACTGTGGTGTGCCGTTCTGCCAGGCGGGAATGAATATCTGCGGAATGACTTCCGGATGTCCGCTTCACAACTTGGTGCCGGAGTGGAATGACCTTGTGTATACAGGAAACTGGGAACAGGCATATAACCGTCTGAAAAAGACCAATAATTTCCCGGAGTTTACCTCAAGGGTATGTCCGGCACTCTGCGAGGCAGCATGTACCTGTGGTCACTGGGGTGACCCGGTAACCTGCAAGGCAAACGAGCACGGAATCATCGAGAATGCCTATGAACAGGGCTATGCAGCTGCAAAGCCGCCGAGAGTCCGCACCGGAAAGAAAATTGCAGTCATCGGTTCCGGCCCTTCCGGACTTGCGGCAGCAGACCAGTTGAACAAACGCGGACATTCCGTAACGGTATATGAGAGAGAAGACCGTTTAGGCGGACTTTTGATGTACGGCATCCCAAACATGAAGTTGGAGAAATGGGTCATTGACCGCAAAATCGAAGTGATGAAAGAGGAAGGAATCGAGTTTGTCACAGGTGTGGATGTCGGAAAGGACTTAAAGGCAGCAAAACTTTTAAAAGAATACGACTGTGTGGTTTTAGCCTGCGGCGCAAAGAATCCGCGTGACATTAAGGCACCGGGAAGAGATGCAAAGGGAATCTATTTTGCAGTGGATTTCTTAAAGGCAACGACAAAAAGTCTTTTAGATTCTGACTTAAAGGATAACCGCTATATTTCTGCAAAAGGAAAGAAGGTGGTCATCATCGGCGGCGGTGACACCGGAAACGACTGTGTGGGAACCTCCATCCGTCACGGCTGTGCAAGCGTGGTACAGCTTGAGATGATGCCGAAGGCACCGGATACCCGTGCGGAAAACAATCCGTGGCCGGAGTGGCCGAAGGTCTGTAAGACAGATTACGGTCAGGAAGAGGCAATTGCCGTCTTTGGTCATGACCCGCGCATCTATCAGACAACCGTTAAGGAATTTTTAAAGGATAAAAACGGTAATCTGTGCGGTCTTATCACCGTAAAGCTTGAGAGTAAAAAGGATGAAAAAACCGGCAGAATGGTGATGGCAGAGGTAGCCGGCTCAGAGCAGAAATTAGAGGCGGATCTGGTATTAATTGCAGCAGGATTCCTTGGAACGGAGCAGTATGTGGCAGATGCCTTTGGCGTAGAGTTAAACCAGAGAACAAATGTCTCAACCGCAAACGGTGCGTATGCGACATCTGTCAAAAATGTGTTCACCGCGGGTGATATGCACAGAGGACAGTCCCTTGTCGTATGGGCAATCCGGGAGGGCAGAGAGGCAGCCAGAGAAGTGGATGAGAGCCTGATGGGTTATTCCTATCTGTCAGTGCAGTAGAAGGTAGAGGTATGAGAGCAGAAAATGTCCCATATACTGAATGGAATACATTCAGTGTCGGGACATTTTTTGATGGAGAAGCTTCTTTTTTTTGTGACAACATTTCAGGAGTATCTTTGGAGTTTTCCGATGCTTTTGCTGTTGTTCGGAACACATATCTATTTTACAATGCGTCTGCATTTTATCCAGCGGAAAATCCCGGAGGGCATCCGGCTCAGTTTTTCCAAAAAGGAGCGCACGGATACGGGAATGTCCCCTTACGAAGCACTTTCGACCGCACTTGCGGCGACAATCGGAACCGGAAATATTATCGGGGTTTCCACAGCGATTGCTATCGGAGGACCGGGGGCGGTGTTCTGGTGCTGGGTGACGGGCGTATTTGGAATTGCGACCTGTTATGCGGAGTGTTTTCTTGCGGTGAAATGCCGCATCCGCAACCGGGACGGGAGCTATCAGGGCGGACCGATGTATGTGCTGGGACAGGTGTTAAAACAGCGGGGACTTGCGGTGGCGTTTGCCATTTTTACCATATTTGCTTCCTTTGGAATCGGCAGCAGTGTGCAGTCGCACTCCATGGCGGCAGCAATTACGACAAAAGCAAATGTATCACCGCATCTGGTTGGCATCGTGGCGGGTGTTCTGGTCGGGCTTGTCATTACCGGTGGCGGGAAAAAGATTGCGGGCGTCTGTACCTGGCTGGTGCCGGTGATGAGCGCATTTTATCTGGGCGGCTGTCTGTTTTTGATGTTTCATAACAGGAGCGTTCTGCCCGAAACGATGCGCATGATTGTAACATCTGCATTTTCGTTCCGGTCGGTGGGCGGCGGTATCGCGGGAACAGCCGTGATGACCGGAATCCGCACCGGCATTTCCCGCGGACTTTTTACAAACGAGGCAGGACTCGGCTCTATCCCGATGACGGCGGCGTCGACCGGAAATATTTCACCGGAGAAGCAGGGGCTTATTTCGATGACGGGACCGTTCTGGGACACGGTTGTGATGTGTGCGGTGACCGGCATTGCGATTGTGAGCTGTATGGTGAGAAATCCGGCAAAATATGTGCAGATTCCGGGCGAGGAGCTTTGTTTTGCCGCATTCGGGGAGCTGCCATTTGCAGGGGATGTGATGCTTGCGGTTTCCCTGACGCTTTTTTCTTTTGCAACGATGATTGGCTGGAATTTTTACGGGGACTGTGCCGTGCGCTATTTATGGGGAGAGAGGGCACTTGGCATCTATCGCTTCCTTTATATGTTTTCGGTGTATCTCGGCGCTGTCGTTTCGTTAGAGCTGGTGTGGGGAATGGCGGATTTATTCAATTCCTTTATGGCGATTCCGAATATTATCGGGCTCTGGATGCTGCGGGGAATTGTGACAAAGGGACAAAAGTAAGTTTCCAATGTAAATTTACAATTTATTCAAACGATAGAAATAGTTTGTTAAAATTTGATTGCGATAATATTATTAGGTTTACTGTGCGTCAAAACAAATATATGAGGGAACAGGAGAAGCGTGATGAAAGCAAAAAAATGGATTGTAATGGTGGTAGGTATGGCACTTTTTCTGGGGATGGTTCTTACGGCATGTGGGAAACGTGAGGCGGAAACAGTTTATCAAAATGCTTTCTTTTCCATGGAGCTGCAATCCGGTGTCTCCATTGAGGAAGGGGAAAACCAGAACTGGAAAGTGCTGTATCAGGGAGCTCCTGTCGCAGAGATTCAGGTGGAAGAGGATTTTTCCTATGGAGCGGATTTACAGAGCATTGTGGTGAACTGGATTGGACAAAGTGCACAGATAACAGAAGAGAGTGTGCTTGAGACAAAAGAGGGACAATCATTTCAAAAGGTGGAGCTCTTGTGTGAGGAATCTGCGGCACAGCAGATAAAGGGCGAGAAAAATACGAGTGAAATTCATTATTTTATGCTGACGGAGGATGGTGTCTTCTTTGACATTCTTTTGCAGGAGAAAAGTGACAAGGATTTACTGGAAAAGATGCTCGTCTCATGGCGGATTGTAAAAAATATGTAAAAATTAGTGATTTTTGGCAAAAGGGATGGTATAATGTCGATAAGAATAGGATACTATCCCTTTTTTATGGGGAAATCAGCCGGCAGAGAGAAAGGAAAACAAAAATCATATGGAAGAAAACAAGTATCGGTATGCGGACAGAGAGGAACAGCTCAAAAAAGCAAACAGCTTTCTTGTGTTGGGATTCCTTGTATTCTACGCATTCGTAATGGTCGTAGTGGTGACCGCCTGCATCAGACATATCCGTACCGTGGGTTATACGGCGATGCTCAGCACAATTATTGTACTTTCAATTCTTGTGACAGTGGTAATGTTTCTGCGAAACAGGAAGGACAATAAAATCCGTTATATGGCGATTGTCGGACTTTTGGTAGTAACGTTTTTTATGTCCTTTGCATTTGACAATTATTATGTGCGTTTTATGGCTGCAATTCCGCTTGTGGCAGGCATCATTTTCTTTGATACAAAATTTGCTGCAATTTCAAGTTCCCTGATGGCGGCGATGAATATTTTAATGACATTTTTAAAAATCAGTGTTATACAGGCATATCAAGGGGAGGAAGCACTTGACCATATCTGTGCAACCGGTGCAATTTGTGTACTTATGGCATTAGTTTATCTCATGACACGTGTTGGATATAAGTTCAACCAGGATACCATTTTAAGTCTGACTGCAAAAGAGGCTGCGCAGCAGAAGATGATGGATGATATTATTGCAGTGGCAGACCAGGTGCGCAGGGGAACCGAGAATGCCATGGGCATTGTCAATGATTTGAACAGCTCTACGGAAGTAGTAAACGGAGCAATGAAGGATATTTCAGACAGTACATTAAGCACGGCAGAGAATATCCAGACCCAGACGACGATGACACAGAGTATTCAGGATTCCATCGGAGCAACGTTAGAGCGTTCCCAGAAGATGGTGCAGGTAGCAAAACATTCCAGCGAGCTGAATGATCAGAGTGCGCAGATTATGAATGAATTAAGACAGCAGTCTGTTGTCATCACAGAGACAAATGCAAAGGTTGCAGAGGCGATGAATCTGCTTCAGGAGCGCACCAAAGCAGTCAAGAGCATTGCCGATACGATTTTTTCCATTTCAAGCCAGACCAACCTTCTGGCACTGAATGCTTCCATTGAAAGTGCAAGAGCAGGAGAAGCAGGACGAGGATTTGCAGTTGTGGCAGATGAAATCCGTCAGCTTGCAGAAAAGACCAGACAGGAAACCGAGAGCATTGCAAGTATTTTAGACCAGCTTTCTGACAATGCGCAGACAGCCGCAGCAGCAGTGGAAAAATCGGTATCTGCGGCAGGCGCCCAGGACGAAATGATTGCAAATGCGTCTGTAAGCTTCAAAGAGGTGAATGAAAACGTCAATAAACTGATTGGTGATATCGGAGAGATTGATAAGATGTTAAATAATCTGGCCGATGCAAATAACCAGATTGTAGAAAACATTCTGCATCTTTCCGCAACGACCGAAGAGGTGACAGCGTCTTCTTCACAGGCATCGGAGTTAAGCGTGAAGAACCTGGGGAATGCAGAGTCTACAAAGTCTCTGTTAAACGATGTGTTAGATGTATCACACCAGCTTGACAAGTATATGAAATAAATAGGAAAGCGAAAGAGGGAAGCACCGGTGGGTGCTTCCTTTTTAAAATTTAGGGTAAGACATAGACAAACGGAGGGTAATAAGGCTATAATAGGGATTACTGGGTAAAAAATCCAGAAAAAAGAAAATGAGGTAGAAAACGTATGACATGGTTACTTCAATTTGTAAGAGGATTTTGTATGGCACTTGCAGACAGCGTACCGGGAGTGTCAGGCGGAACGGTGGCATTTCTGCTTGGATTCTATGACAGATTCATTGATTCCATAGATGACCTTCTTCTGGGGAATATGGAAAAGAAAAAGAGCGCGCTTCTTTTTCTCGTAAAATTAGGAATTGGCTGGGTAACAGGAATGATACTGGCAATCCTTCTTTTGAGCAGGGTGTTTGAATCTCATATTTATGCGATTAGTTCTCTGTTTATCGGATTTATCATTTTTGCAATTCCACTTGTGGTAAAAGAGGAAAAGGAATGTCTGACCGAAAAGAAAGCGGCAGCACTTTTCATCGTGCCGGGAGCACTGCTTGTGGCAGCGATTACTTACTTTAATCCGGTATCCGGTGGAAACAGCGTGAATTTGTCACAGTTTCAGCCGGGACTTGCACTGTATGTGTTTGTCACAGGGATGATTGCGATTTCCTGTATGGTACTGCCGGGAATTTCCGGTTCGACTATTCTTTTGATTATGGGAGTGTATCTTCCGGTTATCACGGCGGTAAAAGATATTTTACATCTGGATTTTTCCACACTGCCGATGGTATTTATTTTTGGCTGTGGGGTGTTGGTTGGTGTATTTTCGGTAGTACGTCTGATCAGGCGGGCACTCGAGTGCTTCCGCGCCCAGACTGTATATCTGATTATCGGGCTGATGATTGGATCTATCTATGCGGTTATCATGGGACCGACAACACTTGAAGTTCCGCAGGCGGCTATGGGACTTCAACAGTTCTCCATCCTGTTTTTTGTGATTGGCGGTGTTGTGATTGTCGGAATGCAGCTTTTGAAAAAAATTAAAGGATAATAGTAAGAAAATGAAAAAATTACTGGTTTATTTAAAGGATTACAAAAAAGAAAGCATCCTGGGACCGCTGTTTAAACTGTTAGAGGCATCTTTTGAGCTGATTGTGCCGCTTGTAATGGCAACAATCATTGATGCCGGTGTAAAAAATGCAGACAAGGCATACATTATGAAAATGTGCCTGGTATTGGTGTTGCTTGCTGTCATCGGACTGATCTGCTCCATCACGGCACAGTATTTTGCAGCAAAGGCGGCAGTCGGATTTTCCACAAAGCTGCGTCATGCACTGTTTGAACACATTGAAAGCCTGTCATTTGCAGAGATGGATGAGGTCGGAACTTCCACACTGATGACCCGTATGACAAGCGATGTTAATCAGGTACAAAATGGTGTCAACCTGTTTTTGCGTCTGTTGCTGCGTTCCCCATTTATCGTATTTGGCGCGATGATTATGGCATTTACGGTGGATGTGAAAGCGGCACTGGTGTTTGTCGTTGCAATTCCGCTGTTATCGATTGTAGTGTTTGGCATCATGTTAGTCAGTATTCCACTGTTTAAGAAAGTGCAGGGAGCACTTGATGGGGTACTTGGAATTACAAGAGAGAATCTCACCGGAAGCAGGGTTATCCGTGCTTTTAATAAGGAAGAGACCGAAATTGGCAAGTTCAATGGGAAAAATGATGCGCTGACCAAAATCCAGCTTTATGTGGGAAGAATTTCAGCATTAATGAATCCGGTTACATTTGTAATTGTAAACATGGCAACACTGGTATTAATCTGGAAAGGTGCTATCCGTGTGGACAATGGATTTATCACACAGGGCGAGGTTGTGGCGTTAGTCAACTATATGTCACAGATTCTGGTCGAACTTGTAAAGCTTGCAAATCTGATTATCAATATCAATAAGTCAATTGCCTGTGGAAACCGCATTCAGACGATTTTAGAGTTACAGCCGTCCGTGACGGATGAAAAAGCAATATCCGCACAGAATAATAGCTCCATGGACAGTTCCTATGCGGTTGAATTTGATCATGTGGGACTTGCCTATGGAAAGGTAAAAGAGGAAGCACTGACCGATATTCATTTTTCGGTGAAGAAGGGACAGACCATCGGAATCATCGGAGGAACCGGTTCCGGAAAATCCTCTGTTGTAAACCTGATTCCGCGTTTTTACGATGTGACATCCGGAAGCGTGAAGGTGAACGGAAAAGATGTCAGGGAGTACACGTTATCAGACCTACGCAGCAAGGTTGGAACGGTTTTACAGAAGGCAGTATTGTTTAAGGGAACCATCCGCGAAAACTTACAGTGGGGAAATCCGGATGCAACTGAGGAAGAGATGCAGCAGGCACTTGCTGTTGCACAGGCAAAAGAGTTCGTCGACACCAAGGAAGGCGGACTGGATTATGAAATCGAGCAGGGTGGTAAAAACCTTTCCGGTGGACAGAGACAGAGACTTACGATTGCAAGAGCCGTCGTAAAAAAACCGGAAATTCTGATTTTAGACGACAGTGCGTCAGCACTTGATTTTGCAACGGATGCAAAGCTTCGGATGGCAATCCGGGAGATGGAAGGCGAAATGACGGTATTTATTGTTTCCCAGCGTGCAGCATCCTTACAGTATGCGGATCAGATTATCGTACTTGATGACGGTCATATTGCCGGAATGGGAACCCATCAGGAATTATTACAAAACTGTGAGGTATATCAGGAAATTTATTATTCACAGTTTAAGCGGGAAGCAGGTGGACAGGCATGAAAAAACCAATGAATGACAAACAGAAGGCAACCCCTGGAAAAGTATTGCATTATATCCGCAGATACTGGGTAATTCTCGGATTGTCCATCGTTTTGGCGGCTGTGACCGTGGCAGGAACACTTTATATCCCAATCTTAACCGGTAGAGCGGTCGATTTTATCGTGGGAAAGGGAGCTGTTGATTTTGCCGGAGTGCTTCATGTGTTAGAGCTGATAGGTGCAATTATCATCGTGACGGCGGCAGCACAGTGGGTGATGAACGCCTGCAACAATAAGATTACGTACAATGTTATCCGTGATATCCGGAAGGAAGCGTTTGAAAGACTTGAGCATCTTCCACTCAAATATATTGATTCCCATTCCTATGGGGAAGTGGTCAGCCGTATGATTGCGGATGTCGACCAGTTTGCAGACGGCCTTTTGATGGGATTTACCCAGTTTTTCACTGGAATCCTTACGATATTCGGAACATTGATTTTTATGCTGACAATCAGTGTAAAAATTACAATTGCAGTTGTTGTGATTACACCGGTTTCTTTGTTTGTGGCAAGTTTTATTGCAAAGAAAACATTCTCCATGTTTAAGCTGCAGTCAGAGACAAGGGGAGAGCAGACGGCATTTATCGAGGAGATGGTTGGAAACCAGAAGGTGGTACAGGCATTTTCCCATGAAAAAGAAGCGTTGGAGAAATTTGATGAGATTAACGGCAGATTACAGAAATGTTCCCTGCGTGCGATTTTCTTTTCAAGCATTACCAATCCTGCAACCCGTTTTGTAAACAGCCTTGTGTATGCAACGGTTGGAATCGTCGGAGCGTTCACTGCGATTGCAGGGGGAATCACAGTCGGTGGTCTTGCGAGTCTTTTGAGTTACGCAAACCAGTATACAAAGCCGTTTAACGAGATTTCCGGTGTTGTGACAGAGTTACAGAATGCACTTGCCTGTGCGGCGAGAGTGTTTGAACTGATTGAGGAACCGGTTGAGGAGCCGGATGCAGCAGATGCCAGGACACTTGAAATGGCAGACGGAAGAGTGGAGTTATCCCATGTGTCGTTCTCTTATACACCGGAACAGAAACTGATTGAGGACTTTAACCTTGCCGTGACACCGGGACAGCGTGTCGCAATCGTAGGCCCGACCGGATGCGGAAAGACAACTTTAATTAACCTTCTGATGCGTTTTTACGATGTGAGAAGCGGCGAAATCAAAGTCAGCGGTATCCCGATGAAGGAACTTACAAGAAAGAGTCTGCGTGATAATTACGGAATGGTATTACAGGAGACCTGGCTTAGAAGCGGAACGATTCGTGAAAATATTTGTATGGGAAAACCGGATGCAACCGAAGAGGAAATGATTGCTGCGGCAAAGGCATCCCATGCACACAGCTTTATCAGGCGTCTGCCGGAAGGGTATGATACGGTGATTGCGGAGGACGGTGGAAATCTTTCCCAGGGACAAAAACAGCTTTTGTGTATTGCGCGTGTTATGCTGTGCCTGCCGCCGATGCTGATTTTAGACGAGGCAACCTCTTCGATTGATACCAGAACAGAGATTAAGATTCAGAATGCGTTTGCAAAGATGATGAAGGGACGTACCAGCTTTATCGTTGCGCACCGTCTTTCCACCATTCAGGAAGCAGATATCATCCTTGTGATGAAAGACGGCAGCATTATCGAGCAGGGAAATCATGAAGAACTGCTTGCGAAAAACGGATTCTATGCAAATCTGTACAACAGCCAGTTTGCACATTAGTGCACCTGGTAAAAAGTACGGTCTCCACTGATACTTTCCTGCGTTGTAGAAGTGATGTAATTTACGGCGCCTTCCTTATCTCTTGCGAGAAGAAAATGATAGATATCATAGGCACTCTGATAGAGAGCGGGAACGCCGTAAGCACGGGAAAAACGCACCCAGAGGTTGCATACAAGGTCCTTAAAACTGATAAGGAACAGAGGAAGCAGGCAGTTTCCGCTGATATAGGAAATCTCATGGCTGAATTTAAAGATAAGCGATGAGGCTTCTTCCGGGTCTGTGCAGGTGCGGAGGGCATCCACATACGGCTCGAGACCGCAGATTTCTTCGTCACTGGCATTGTCGATGGCGAGTGTAGCGGCTGCATTCATGAAAATGATGCGTGCTTCTAATACGGAGCGGGTTTCCTTTTCACGGAGCATTCCTCCGTTATAGTGCATAATGGAGACCAGTGTTTCCACGGTGCCGTTTTTGCGGTAATCCTCTACAAAGGTGCCAACGCGTGGACGGACCACAAGGAAACCTTTCTTTTCAAGCTCGGCGATGCCGGAGTTGACAACAGCGCGGGAGACCTGCATGGATTTTGCAAGTTCCCGTTCGGGAGGAAGCTTTTCTCCGACTTCTAATTTGCCGGAAAGAATCATGCCCTCCATTTCAGAGATAAAAAGCTCCTTTAAGGTTGGAGTATTTAATTTTTTAAATTCCATAGGATTTCTGACTCCTTTCATGGATACTGGTCATACCAGTATCCGTTTTTTATTTTAGACGCTCTATTTGGAAAAATCAAATAAAATTTCTATTAACCGGGGCGGGAAATTAGTATCATAGATTGTAATTTCGGTTATCTTATTCTATAATCAGAAAGTAAAATATTGAAAATAAAGAGAGTGCTTATGAAGAAAAAAGAGAATCATCTGCCGGAAGAGGAAACGATAAAGCAGACAACGAAAAAAGGAAAACGAAATGCCGCAAAAGATATCCGCTGGGACAGACTGGATAACACTGCACATCTGTTTCCGGTGATTGCGGGGGAGAGCATGAGCAATGTGTACCGCATCAGCGTCACACTGACAGAACTGGTACAGCCGGAACTGTTACAGCAGGCGTTAGACATTGTATTGCCAAAGTTTGACGGATTTAACCTACGCCTTAGACAGGGTGTTTTCTGGTATTATTTTGAGGAGAACGGCAAACCGGCTCCGAAAGTCCGGGAGGAGAGCAATTTCCCCTGCCGCTTTATCCAGGCAAACAAGAACCACAGCTACCTGTTCCAGGTAACATACTACAAATATAGAATTAATCTGGAAGTGTTTCATGTGCTGACCGATGGAATGGGAGGCATTAATTTCATCAAAGAGCTGACGTATCAGTACCTGCGCCTTGCACACCCGGAGATTGCAGAGAAAACCGGAGAGGGCTTGAACAGTGATACATCCTTAAACAGGGAGGACAGCTTTTTAAAGAATTACAAGACGAGTTCCCAGAAGGGCTATCAGAGCAAAAAAGCATATCTGATTCACGGGGAACATTTGCGAAAAGGTGAGTTTGGTGTGATGCACGGCTATATGAATATCCCGGAACTCAAAAAAGTCTGCCACAGTTATGGCGTGAGCATCAACGAGTATCTGGTGGGCGCCTATATCTGGAGCGTGTATACAGAGTGTCTTCACGGAATGCCATCAAAACGTCCGATTCGGGTGGCGGTTCCGGTTAATCTGCGCCCGTATTTTAACTCCATCACGACAAAGAATTTCTTTGTGATGGTATCAGCAGAATTTCATCCGGTAAAGGACGATTACACGTTTGAGGAAGTGCTTTCGATTGTGAGAGAGAGCCTAAAGAGCCAGATTAACAGAGAACATCTTGAGAAACTTTTTTCTTACAATGTATCGAATGAAAAGAATCTGGCTGCCCGTGCGGTGCCGTTGTTCTTAAAGAATCTTGCGATGCGTTATGTGTATACCATGTCAGCGCTTGCAAACACGGCGACAGTGACCAATATCGGAAATATTTCAGTGGCAGAGGAATACAAACCGTATGTGGAAATGTTCCATGCGTTTCTTGCCATGTCAAAGGGACAGCATTTAAAGGGAACCATCTGTTCCTATGGAGATACATTGGTGTTTACCTTCAGCTTTGACCTTGTGGACCCATCTGTACAGAGGGGATTTTTCCGCCGGCTGACAGAAGACGGCCTTGAAATAGAAATAGAAAGTAACGGAGTATTATATGAGTAGATGCAGAAATTGTAAAGTAGAAGTTTTAGATGAGACAGACCGCTGTCCATTGTGTCATTCTGTGCTGGATAAGACGGTTGAGATGGAAAATATGTATCCCAATGTATGGGTGCGTTCAAGACTGATGATGCGTATCAGCAGAATTTATTTATTCTGTGCGATTTTGCTTGAGGCGATGTTTGTTTATATCAATGTTGTGACAGAATCGGAAATCTGGTGGTGCAGTATCACAGGACTGTCCCTGTTGTATGGATATATGGTCATCCGGTTTGCTATCCTTGGCAAATCCGGTTACCGTATGAAGACGATTTTGTTGACGTTAATTGCTATTTTGATGGTTATTGCAATTGACTTTGTAGTAGGATATCGTGGATGGTCGGTGAACTATGCACTCCCGGCGGGAATCCTTCTGATTGATGCAGGAATTCTGCTTCTGATGGTTATCAATCGCAGGAACTGGCAGAGTTATCTGATGTGGCAGATTTTAATGATTTTGTGTAGCGTGATTCCACTGATTTTAGGGCATCTGGGAATTGAAACGGTACGGATTTTATCCATTCTTCCGATGGCGGCATCCGTATTCTTGTTCCTTGGAACGGTTATTATCGGTGACAGACGGGCAAGAATCGAGTTATACCGGAGATTTCATATCAAGTAAAGGCAACCGGAAAAACAGTAGAGAGGTACAGTACGAAAATGCACGAGAGCGAAGCGAGTATCAGGGGAAAGGTTATGCGCGATTTAATTGCGCATGCAAGCCATGACAACCTGATTGGAAGAAAGTTAAAGAGTGGAGAACTGCGAAAAAAAATCGGGGAGGTGGAACCACCTTGGAAGTGTCCAGACTGTTTTAAACTGACCGAAATTTCGATGGAGCAGTTTCAGATGGAACTCCTCGAACAGAAGGAGAATCCGAATACGGATAAGATAATTTTACAGCTTCATGGCGGCGGCTATGTAGGTGCCATGCGAAACGCATATCGGATGTTTGCAGGGCTTTACAGTGAAGTCAGCCACGGGATGAGTGTCCTTACGATTGATTACCGCGTGGCACCGGAAAATCCATATCCGGCGGCATTGGAGGATGCGGTGGCGGCATACCGCTGGCTGTTAGAGCAGGGATGGTTTTCAGAGCAGATTATTGTGGCAGGAGATTCCGCGGGTGGCGGTCTTGCGATGGCGTTATGCCATTATCTGAAAGACCATGGGATGCAGGTGCCGTGCGGAATCATTGCAATGTCTCCGTGGACGGATTTAACCGCAAGCGGAGAATCTTATGAGACAAATTATGACAAGGATCCGTTGTTTGGCGGAACAAGGGACAGCCTGATTTATAACAAGGATTATGTGGGAGAGCATGACCCAATGGACGCCTATATTTCACCTTTATTTGGAGATTTTCGTGGATTTCCGCCGATGCTTTTACAGGTGGGTTCCTATGAAATGCTGTTATCCGATTCCGTCAGTGTGGCGGCAAAGGCGAGAGAGCAGGGAGTAAAGGTAAGACTGAGTATTTATGAAGGGATGTTCCACATCTTTCAGATGGCAGCAAAAATGCTGCCGGAATCTAAAAGAGCGTGGATTGAGATTGGAAAATTTATCAGTGTTTTGACAAATGACTGACATCCATATAGACCGGGAGACCGTTCTGATAGGTTACCTTTGATTCACCCTGGATAAGCGGTGTCAGGTAATCGATTAACGGCTGTTCGATGTCGTTTCCGGCAGCGTTAATCCACTCGGTCGGAACGGACTTTGCCTCGTTTGCAATGTTTTTAATCTCTGCATAGCCGTACTCGATGGTATAAGGGTCATTTGAAACACGGTTCATGGTAACCATGGAAGCTGTTACACCTTCTTCGGAGAGTGCGACAGCTTTTTTGCCAAGTTCAAATGCCTCGGAAAGGTCAGTTTCGGATGCAAGATGCGCCGCACAGCGCTGCAATACGTTGATTTCCACGGAACGAACCTTGACACCGAGTTTTTGTTTTACCAGAAATTCGAGTGCTTTTCCGGCACCGCTTAACTGGCTGTGCCCAAAGTTGTCAACAGACTGTGTGCTGGCGCTGATGTAATTGCCGGAAGCATCGCGGATGCCTTCGGATACGGCAATGATGACGTTGTTGCGCTCAAATAACAGCCGCTTTACATCGAGAATAAAATCGTCCGGATCAAATGGAACTTCCGGCAGATAAATGAGATGTGGCGCAGTGTTGTATTCATTTCTTGCAAGAGCGGCAGCAGCGGTCAGCCAGCCGGCATCACGTCCCATGATTTCTACAATTGTAACACTATTGACTGCGTAGATAAAGGTATCATGGGCAATCTCTAAAAGAGAAGATGCAATATATTTTGCAGCAGAACCAAAACCGGGTGTGTGGTCGGTTTCACAGAGATCATTGTCAATTGTTTTTGGAATTCCGATAATACGGACAGAGCTTCCGATGCGTTTTGCATATTCGGATAATTTTAATACGGTATCCATGGAGTCGTTTCCACCGATGTAGAAGAACGCTTCTACGTGATACTGCTCAAACTGTTTGAACAGAAAAACGTAGGAAGAATCGTCGTCTAAATAATGTGGAAGCTTATAACGGCAGGAACCGAGATACATGGCAGGGGTTACTTTTAAACGGTCGAGGTATTCCGGGTGACCGTCCATTAATTCAGAAAGATTCATCAGATTCTGATTTAAAATACCGGTAATTCCATTCAGGGAACCGTAGACGGTATCATACATTCCAGATTCACTGACACCTTTTATGACACCGGCGAGACTGGCATTGATGGCTGCCGTAGGACCGCCGGACTGTGCAACGATACAATTTCTGACACTCATAATAAACTCCTTAAAATACAGATTTATTCCATACTGAATAATAACGGAAATGAACAGGTCTTTCAAGATAAAAAACATATGGAAAGAAAGTGGGAAAACGATGAAACTATGTACATTATGTCCAAGAAAATGTCCCGTAAACCGGGCAGCCGGAGAAAAAGGGGTCTGTGGACAGACAGAGGAACTAAAAGTAGCGCGTGCGGCACTGCATTACTGGGAGGAGCCTTGTATTTCAGGAGAGAGCGGTTCCGGAGCTGTGTTTTTTTCGGGGTGTGCCCTTCACTGTGTGTTCTGTCAGAATGAAGAGATTGCAAACGGAACAGTTGGAAAAGTGATTTCCGGTGAACGCCTTTCAGAAATTTTTCTGGAATTGCAGGAAAAAGGAGCCAATAATATTAATCTGGTCACACCGGGGCAGTTTGTACCGCAGATTATTGTGGCGGTGGAGCGTGCAAGACGGCAGGGGATGACGCTTCCGATTGTATACAACACCAGCAGCTATGAAAATGTGGAAAGTATCAGAAGTTTGGAAGGAATTGTGGATATCTATCTTCCGGATTTTAAATATATGGACACCTCGCTTGCAGGGAAATATTCACATGCACCGGATTACGTAGAGACGGCAAAGAAAGCAATTGCCGAGATGGTGCGTCAGACCGGTGCGGCAGAATTTTTTGACGGGGACGAAGACGGGCTGATGAAGCGCGGAACGATTGTGCGCCACCTGATTCTGCCGGGGCATACAAAAGATTCCAAAGAGGTGATCCGTTATCTTTACGAAACATATGGGGATACTGTATACATAAGCATGATGAATCAGTTTACCCCGATGCCGGGGCTTAAAAATTATCCGGAACTTGCAAGAAAAGTGACACCGGAGGAATACGATGAAGTCGTTGATTATGCGATAGAACTTGGGGTGGAGCATGGCTTTATCCAGGAAGGAGAAACAGCGGAGGAGAGTTTTATCCCGGATTTTGACTGCACCGGGGTGTAGGAATAGAAATTTGTTGCTTTTTCACAGAAACGGGATGTCGAAAGACCGTAAATGACGTCGTATCCTTGTGGAAAATGGCATATTTGTGTTGACGCGTAATATTGAATCTCATATAATATAGGCTGAATAGTGGTAAACTATCGTTTTGGAGGAGATTCATGAGGTTTGAGATACATAAAGGATTGAAAAAGAAAGGAAGGATGGCTGCCGTGTGCTCGATACTGGCAGCTATCAGCATTTCCGAAATCAGTGCACCGGCAGCAGTTTATGCGACAGAAGAAGGCGAGTCCGTCGGAACAGAGGAAGTCACAGAGGTGACCGAGATGACAGAGAGTGAAACGTCAGAAAGTGAGACAGCAGGGAGCGAAGTCACGGAGGTGACGGAGACAGAAACGACAGGGGATGATGCAGAAGAGCCGACTGTGGATGATGTGCAGCTTTTGGCGACAGCGACAAGAACGGGTTCCGTGACAGCAAACAATGTAAATGTGCGTTCCGGCGCCGGAACCTCTTACGCAACAATCGGGATTCAGGTCAATACAGGACAGACGGTCACGATTACCGGGGAACAGGACGTAAACGGAACGGCATGGTATGCGGTAAAGTTTACAAAAGACAAAAAGGAATACACAGGATGGATTATTTCTACCTATATTAAGGTAGACAGTGTGGATACTTCGGATGACGATGATACAGAGGTGGATGAGGATTATATCACATCGCTAAAGAAACTGGGATTCCCGGACAGCTATTGCAGTGCATTGGAAAAACTGCATGCAACCTACAACGCCTGGGTGTTTGAACCGGTTCTTACCGGACTTGACTGGAAAACAGCAGTGGAGCAGGAAAGCAAGGCGGGTGTGAATCTGGTGCAGAGCATTGTCAACGATTCCAGAAAGTCAACAGAGAGTTATGCATATGACTGGAGTACGAATAAGTGGTACGGATTTGATGGAGCGGACTGGGTTTGTGCTTCCTCCGACTTCATTGCATACTGTATGGATCCGAGAAACTTTTTGAATGAAACCTATATCTTTCAGTTTGAGACGCTGGAATATGCAAAGTATCAGACGAAGGATGGAGTAAGCAGTATCCTTTCCAATACATTCATGTCGGGAAAATATAAAGACACGAATAAGAAAGAGTACAAATACGCAGATACATTTGTGAAAGTTGGAAAAAGTCTGTCCGTCAGCCCGTATCATCTTGCGGCACGCTGTAAGCAGGAGCAGGGAATCTACGGAACCAGCCAGCTTATCAGCGGAACATATCCGGGATATGAAGGGTATTACAATTATTTCAATATCGGAGCTTATACGACAGCATCTGCCGATAAGGTTGTAAACGGACTTGCCAAGGCAAAGAATGAGGGCTGGAATTCTATCTATAAGGCAATTGCGGGCGGCTCTGCAGTAGTGGCAGACAATTACATCAAAAAAGGACAGAATACCATCTACTTTGAGAAATTTAATGTTGCAAATACATCCAAGCTGTACAGTCATCAGTATATGACAAATGTAATGGCAGCTATCAGTGAGGGAAGCAGTTCCGGTTCTGCCTATACGGATAAGAATCAGGCATTTGTATTCCGGATTCCGGTGTATGAGAATATGCCGGAGAGTGCAGTAACCTTTACCGATACGGGAAATGCGAACAACTGGCTGTCTTCCTTAAGCGTATCCGGTCAGGACCTGACTCCTTCCTTCAGTGGAAGCAAGAAAGACTACACGATTGTTGTAGGCGCAGATGTAGGCTCCATCAAGGTATCAGCAAAGGCGGTGGCATCCACTTCGACTGTCAGTGGAACCGGTAATTATACGCTTGAATATGGGGATAATACAATAAAAGTAACCTGTGTTTCCCAGAGTGGCTCTTCACGCACCTATAAGATAACGGTATCAAGAAAATATCCGGTTTCCGGAGAAGAACTTGTGATTGCAGACGGAGTCAGCATTACACCTCCATATACAGTGGCAACCTATATGACGGGAATCGCACCGGAGACGAAGGCTTCGGAAGTAGTTGCCCGGATTGCTACAAAGAACTGTACGGTTGGCGTTTTAAAGAAAGAGGGAACTCCAAACGAAGGAAAGGTAGAAACCGGAGACCTTCTAACCGTTTATGACAAAGATGGAACGGTGATAAGCCAGTATGAGATTGTAGTCTATGGTGATATAAACGGTGATGGAAAGATATCGAATGTTGACCAGGTAATGTTACAGAAGCATATTCTTGGGATTACCACGTTAGAGGGCAGTTACCTTGAAGCAGCGGATGTCAGCAAAGGCGGCGGTGTATCCAATAAGGATTTAGTGCTTTTGCAGAAGCATATTCTTGGGATAGAAACCATCAGTCAGTAGAGTAAGAGGGAAGAAAAATGAAAGCTAGCATAAAAAAAATCAGTATCTTTTTGTTTACATTATTGATTCTGTGCGGAGTGCTCGCACCAACCGAGACAGTTTTTGCGGCAGACGGAAAGCTGTCAGTTTCGGCATCCTCCACTTCGGTAAATATCGGAGACACGGTAAAAATCACAGCGAAAGCAACAGGACCATCGGGTGAGCAGGCAGTGGCAACCATGACGCTGACGTTTGACTCAGATATTTTGCAATTCCAGAGCTGTAGCAGTTCCGTTTATGGCGGTGGCGGCAACACGGTGACGGTGACGGGAGATTCTTTTACCGTGACATTAAAAGCCGTTGCGGCAGGCAAATCCAAAATCTCACTTTCGGGAACAGACGGCGTTATTTTCAGCAGCACGGAGGAACTTGACTCCATGTCATCGGACAGCACCTCTGTGACAGTTAATAACTCTGCTTCGGATAATGGAAATTCCAACAGCAATAACAGTAATAACAGCAACAATAACAGCAACAATAACAGCAACACAAACAACAGCAGTGATAATAACAGCAGCAGTGACAATACGAATACCAGCACAGACACTGCAAAATCTGCTGACAATTCCCTGCAATCATTGACACTTTCCGCAGGAACACTGTCACCGGCATTTCAGTACAATGTGGTAAAATATACCGCGACGGTGCCAAACAGTGTGACGAACCTTTCCGTGACAGCGGTTGCTTCAAACAAGGCGGCAACGGTGGAATCGGTGACGGGAAACACCGACCTTGTGGTTGGAACAAATGAAATTAAAATTGTAGTAAAAGCAGAAAACGGGGTGACGGCAACTTATACGGTAACGGTTACCCGTGAAGCAGCTTCTGCGGATTCTGGTACCACGGGCAGTGAGACAAAGGACGAGACACCATCTTCGGAAACAGAGACGGAGACAGAAAATACAACAGGAGAGAGCATTTCTGTTGACAATGTTTCATATAATATAGTGGAAAATTTTGCAGCGGAGACAATTCCGGCAGATTTTGCAGAGACAACCGTCACTTATCATGAGAAATCTTATAAAGGACTTGTCTATAACCACGGAACCCAGGTGATGTTATATCTGGTGAAGGCAGATACGGCAGAAAGTTCGAGTGGAAAATTTTTCATCTACGATGAGACGAGAGACTGTTTTTATCCGTTTGTAAGACTTACGGCAGGAGACAGTTACGTGATTGCGCTCTATGCACCTGTAAATGAAACAATTCCGGACAACTATGTTCAGACAACTGCATCGGTGGGCGAAGAAACCATCAGTGCATATCAGATTGATGCAGAAGATGGAAGCGACTTTTATCTGTTTTACGGAATCAATCACGAGGGAACGGAAGGCTGGTATCAGTACGATAAAGCAGAGGGAACGTATCAGCGGCTAAATTCAGCTCTTTCCACTTCTTCTGCAAATTCTGCAGCGACTGACGAAACAGATGATACAGAGGAAGACGATAGCATGACATATCTTAGACAGGAGTACACCGCCTTGTCTGAAACTTATGCAAAAGAAAAAACATTTTCCAGAACGGTAATGGCAATACTGATTTTTGTGATTGCGATACTGATTGTGGTTATTATTAATCTGCTTTTACAGGGAAAAACGATAAAGCCAAAGACACCAATGCCGAAGAAATCAGAGCCGAAGAAATCAGAGCCGAAGGAGTCAAAGCCAAAGACGGTAAAACCGCAGCAGAAAAAGGCAAAAGGAAATCTTTTCTTACAGAGACCGGATGATGTGTTAGATGGCGATTTGGACGAACCGTTTGATGACGAGCCTTTCGATGAATGTCCAAAGCAGCAAAATAAGAAAGAAACGAAGAAAGAAAACATAGATGTCATAGATTTTAATGATTTATAAGGTTTTCTGTCTTTAGGAGGGAAATCATGCAGACACCATATACGGCGAAAGCGAAAAAGGCGATTGACATTGCAGGAAAGATGTCAAAATCGCTGCATCATAATTATATCGGAACGGAACATATTTTAGTGGGACTGCTGCGCGAAGGAACCGGAGTGGCAGCCCAGGTTTTAAAGGAAAACGGAGTGGAAGAGAGCAAGGTGCTTGAGCTGATTGAGGAACTGATTGCACCGTCTTCTCCGGTAGAAGTTGCGGAACCGGACGGTTATTCCCCGCGTGCAAAGCATGTATTAGAGGGAGCTGCCAGGGAAGCAGCGCGCTTTCAGATGGAAAAAATCGGAACAGAGCATCTTTTGCTTACCATATTAAAAGAGCCGGACTGTGTGGCATCAAGACTTTTAAATACCCTCTCTGTGAATATTCAGAAGGTATACGTGGATACACTCGTTGCCATGGGGGCAGATGCAAGCCTTTACAAAGAGGATTTTCAGAACGGAAAACCGGGACGCAAAAAGAGTAATGAGGGAACACCGATGCTTGACCAGTATTCCAGAGATTTGACGGAATTAGCACGTGCGGAGAGACTTGACCCGGTGGTCGGACGTCAGAGCGAGATTGACCGTGTAATTCAGATTTTAAGCCGGCGCAGTAAAAATAATCCTTGTCTTATCGGTGAACCTGGAGTTGGGAAAACTGCAATTGTAGAAGGAATTGCAGAGCGTATCGTATCCGGGATGGTGCCGGATTCCGTGCTTGGAAAGCGTGTGGTAGCACTTGATTTGTCCGGAATCGTGGCAGGGTCTAAGTACCGTGGCGAATTTGAGGAGCGTATCAAGAAGGTAATTCAGGAAGTCACCAGAGTGGGAAATGTCCTGTTATTTATTGATGAGCTTCATACGATTATCGGTGCAGGCGGAGCAGAGGGAGCAATTGATGCTTCCAATATTTTAAAACCGGCACTGGCGCGTGGTGAAATCCAGATTATTGGAGCAACTACAATTGAAGAATACAGAAAACATATTGAAAAAGATGCTGCGTTAGAGCGGAGATTCCAGCCGGTTACAGTGGAAGAGCCGACGGAAGAGCAGGCAGTGGAAATCTTAAAGGGACTTCGCTTCCAGTATGAGAAGCATCACCAGGTGCAGATTACAGATGAAGCGGTGGAGGCAGCAGTGCGCCTGTCTGCACGTTACATCAATGACCGTTTCCTGCCGGATAAGGCAATCGATTTGATGGATGAAGCAGCGGCAAAGGTACGCCTTGGTGTGAGCACTCATTCCGGTGAGGCAGCAGAGCTGAGACGTAAGGCTGCAGCGACAGAAGAGGAGATGGAACAGGCACTTCGTGCGTGTGATATCGAGCTGGCAAGAGAAAAGAAACAGGCGAAAGAACAATTAGAAGCAGAATTGTCCAAACTTTCGGCAAAGAGTAAGCGGGAACTGCGCAGAAAAAATCTGTGTGTGGATGAGGATGATATCGCGGACATTGTTTCCGGCTGGACCAAGATTCCGGTGAAAAAACTCGCAGAAGAAGAGGCAACCCGTCTCAAAAAACTGGAAAAGACGCTGCATAAACGTGTGATTGGTCAGGAGGATGCGGTGACTGCGGTTGCCAAGGCAGTGCGCCGTGGCAGAGTCGGATTAAAAGATCCGAAGCGCCCGATTGGTTCCTTCCTGTTTCTTGGACCCACAGGAGTCGGAAAAACAGAGATTTCCAAGGCATTGGCGGAGGCAGTATTCGGAAGCGAACAGTCCATGATTCGTGTTGATATGTCCGAGTATATGGAAAAACACAGCGTTTCTAAGATGATTGGTTCACCGCCAGGATACGTGGGACATGAGGATGGTGGACAGCTCAGTGAGAAGGTGCGCAGAAATCCTTATTCTGTCATTTTGTTTGATGAGATTGAAAAAGCACATCCGGATGTGTTCAATATTTTATTACAGGTGCTCGATGACGGGCATATCACCGATTCACAGGGACGCAAGGTAGACTTTAAGAATACGATTATTATCATGACGTCGAATGCAGGTGCTCAGGCGATTGTGGAACCGAAAAAACTCGGATTTTCTTCGTCAAATGACGAGAAACAGAATTACGAGCGGATGAAGAGCAGTGTGATGGAAGAGGTGCGCCGTATCTTCAAACCGGAATTTTTAAACAGGATTGATGAGACCATTGTCTTCCGTGCCCTGAATAAGGAAGATATGAAGCAGATTGTCACTCTGATGCTAAAAGATGTGGCAAACCGCTGCAAAACACAACTTAACATTACGCTTACCGTCCGTGACAGCGTGAAAAACCACATTGTGGAAAAAGCATATAATCCGAAATATGGGGCACGACCGCTGCGCAGAAAAATTCAGAATGAAATTGAAGATGCACTGGCGGAACAGATTCTTGACGGTAAAATTAAGAACGGGGATGATGTTGTGGTGACACTCCGCAAAAACGCAGTGATATTTGAAACGCGCAGACAGTGAAAACAAAAGTTAAAAAAACATGAAATGTGTGGGAAAGCACTGGAAATAAAACCGGGCTTATTATATAATGGATTTACAAAAATTTTACGATGAGAGCCTGGTACAGGCGGCATCACAGGAGGATAAAATGGCAGTTGTTCGTGAATTAATCCGTTCAGAAGCAGACGGAACCATCAGTTTTGGGGATTACACATTAGACACAAAGGCGAAACACGATAATTTCGAGCACGGCGGAGATGTATACAAGGTAAAGACATACCGTGAGATTACCAAGTTAGAGCGCAATGGAATGTTTGTCTATGAGTCAGTTCCGGGAACTACAGTGTCACATCTGAACGTGACAGAGACCGGGATTGCATTTGAAGTAGAAGGATTTGAGGACGCACAGGTTACCGTAGAGCTTGAGGAAGAAGCAGAATACGATATCACAGTCGACGACGCGGAAGTTGGCAAGATGACAACCAATCTCGGCGGCAAATTAAGCGTCAGTGTAGAACTCGGTGACCATCCGGTAAAAGTTGCAATCAAAAAGTGCAATTAAGAAGCAAATAGAACGTATCGTTACAGAGACAGTGCCAACAGAACCGAAAGGGGAGTTGGCACTGTGCTGTTATAGGCAAAAACAGAATGGAGGAACTATGGCAAAGGCAAAGACAACCGTATTTTTCTGCCAGTCCTGCGGGTATGAATCTGCGAAATGGATGGGACAGTGTCCGGGGTGTAAAGAATGGAATACATTTGTGGAAGAAACAGTGGACAAAAAAAGTGTGGGAAAAACACGTGCCGCTGTATCAGAGACAAAACCGGTGCCGCTTTCTGCGATAGAGGCATCCACAGATGAGCGTATCAGCACACAGATGAGCGAGCTTGACCGTGTCATGGGCGGTGGAATCGTGTCGGGTTCTCTGGTGCTTGTGGGCGGAGACCCGGGAATAGGAAAGTCTACGCTGCTGTTACAGGTATGCAGAAATCTTGCGGCACAAAAGATAGATGTTCTTTATATTTCGGGGGAGGAATCCTTACAGCAGATAAAAATCCGTGCACAGAGGGTTGGATCTTTTGAGGACAGCCTGCATCTTCTCTGTGAGACAAATCTTGACACGATACGAAGTGTAATTGACCGGGAAAAACCGCAGATTGTGGTGATTGATTCCATCCAGACGATGTACAGCGAGGATGTAGGCTCTGCGCCGGGAAGTGTTTCACAGGTGCGTGAGGCAACTTCTGTGCTGATGCAGATTGCAAAAGGCATGAATATTACGATTTTCATTGTAGGTCATGTGACAAAGGAAGGGGTTGTGGCAGGGCCCCGTGTGCTTGAGCATATGGTAGATACCGTGTTGTATTTTGAAGGCGACCGTTACGCAGCTTACCGGATTTTGCGTGGGGTAAAAAACCGTTTTGGTTCTACAAATGAAATTGGTGTATTTGAGATGTGCCAGGAGGGGTTGCGTGAGGTCAAAAATCCTTCTGAATATATGCTGAGCGGAAAACCGGAGGGGGCATCCGGTTCCGTGGTTGCGTGTTCGATGGAGGGAACAAGACCGATTCTTCTTGAGGTACAGGCACTGGTGTGTCACACGAACTTCGGAATGCCGAGGCGTACTGCGGCGGGAACCGATTATAACCGTGTGAATCTGCTGATGGCGGTTTTGGAAAAACGTCTTGGTTTAAAACTCTCGGACTGCGACGCATATGTAAATATTGCCGGCGGAATCCGGATGAATGAGCCTGCAATCGATTTGGGAATCGTCCTTGCAATTGTATCAAGTTATAAGGAACGGCCGATTGATGAAAAGACCATCTGTTTTGGGGAGGTCGGCTTAAGCGGGGAGGTGCGTGCAGTCAGCATGGCAGAACAGCGCGTGCTGGAAGCAAAAAAACTGGGATTTACCACCTGTATTCTGCCACAGGTCAGCAGGGAGTCTATGAGACCCGTGGAGGGAATCCGGCTGGTTGGAGTGCGCACGGTGAAAGACGCAATGGATTATCTGGCGTAAGCAAAAAACTTTTTTGAAAAAAAGCAAAAATCCTGTTGACATTTTGTATTTCAGATGATAATATAAACAAGCTGTCGCGAACGAAAGACAGTAACAACATGAAACGGTCGAAACAAATGACTGATTCAAAAAAATAAAATAAAAAGTTGTTGACAAACGAGTTCAACTGTGATATAGTAAATAAGCTGTCGCTGAGAACTACATCGACAACAGCTTGCTT
>CATZIT010000018.1:0-49120 GCA_958420225.1 uncultured Roseburia sp.
GGTGGAGCAGCTAGAGTGTTATAACCAGATTCCAGAGGCGGCATGGCAGGCGTATCAGACAGAGGTGGATGGAACGACCTATTACTGCGGTGTTCCGGTCAACGTGCAGGCACCGATGCTTTATTACCGCACCGATTTGCTGCCGGAGGACTGGGAGGAAACCTGGGATGCAGACGGCGATAAGGTGCCGGATATGGCGGAATACTGGAATGATATGTATGCGTTTTCCATGGAGCGGCACGAGGAAAATCCAGCGCAGTACGGTTACATGAAATCTCTGTATGATGTGTATTTTTCAAGTGGCTTTCTGTTTTCTTACGGCGCATATGTGTTTGGAAACGGAAATACCGACCCTTCAGATATCGGGTTTTCCGCCGGGGAGGCCGAGAAGGGCGCCTGGGTGCTTTCACAGCTTGCCACGGTGATGAATGAGGAATGTATTGATGATGCGATTACGACAAATGCCTACAGTAAACTGGCAGACGGAACCTATTTTGCAACCATCACGACGCCGGATATGTATTCCACGTTTCTGGATGAGCTTGCGGCTGCCTATGAAGCGCAGGGAGTGAGCGCAGGGGATGCGAAGGAGCAGGCAAAACAGAATCTTGTGATGACGTCGCTTCCGAAGCTGCCGGAGAGCGGGGATTTGACCGAGGAAAATCCGACCTATATCGAGATGGACAGCATGGGCGGAATCAATGGCTATGCCATCAGCGCCTACACGAAAGCGCCGAATGCCTGCCTTGCATTTATCGATTTTGCCACCAGCTATGAGATGATGGTGATGCGCAGTGAACTGCTTGGAATTGCGCCGGCGAGAGAGGATGCGGCGGAGGCGGCAGGCGGTACGGCAAGTCTTCTCTACAGTGCACTTGAAAAAGGAAACATTGTGCTGATGCCGTCGATTCAGGAAGTGGCACAAATCTGGACGCCGGGACAGACCTTTTTTACCGACCTGGCAAAAGATGCGTTCCGCAGTGATTCGGAAAAGAAATACAAGGATTTGGATTCCATGAAGCAGGGGTTAGAGCAGGTGGATGCGCAGATTTATGATGCAATCTTTACACTGAAATAAGAGAATGGGGAAAACGGAGAGAGGTGATATTGTGAAGGTTTTCACAAAATGTTCGGATTTTTGGAAGGATGCGTCCGGTAAAGTAAAGCTGTCGTTTCTTTTCATGGGGGGAGGACAGTTCGCATATAAAAGACCCGGAAAGGGACTTTGCTATCTGTTTGCGGAAGTGATGATTCTCTGGTATTTCATCGGAAGAGGGGCGGCAGACCTTGCAGGTTTTTTTACCCTTGGAACACAAAAGGGCGATACCTGGCTTGGCATTGCCGGGGATAATTCGGTTGTCATGCTTTTAATGGGAATTTTTGCATGGATTGTGCTTTTGACCGCAGTGTTTTTATATGTAAGCAGCATCCGGGATGCCTACCGGATGCAAAAGCGGGTGGAAGAGGGGCGTCATCTTGCAACGTTTAAGGAGGATCTGGCACAGCTTCTGGATAGAAAATTTTATGCAACGGTGCTTGTAATTCCGGTTCTGGGCGTCTGTGTGTTTAATATTCTGCCGATTGTGTTTATGATTTTGATTGCATTTACCAATTACGGCGGAACGATTGTACCGCCGGAGCTTGTTGACTGGGTAGGACTTTCCAATTTTAAAAGGCTTGTGACCTTATCACAGTTTGCACCGACATTTTTTAAGATTTTTGGCTGGAATCTCGTGTGGGCGGTTGTCTCGACAGCACTCAATTATTTCGCGGGACTGTTTCTTGCATTGCTGTTAAATAAGGAGTGCGTGAAGGGAAAAGCGTTCTGGCGGGCATTTCCGGTGCTTGCCTATGCAATTCCGGGGTTTATTACGCTGTTAGCATTTAAATTTATGTTTTCCTACGGCGGGCCTATCAACCAGCTTATTACGGCAGCAGGGGGAACGGCAGTCGGATTTCTGGATTTGGATGCGAAATGGAGTGCAAGGCTTATCGGACTGCTTGTCAACTGCTGGATTAGCACGCCGTCTATCATGTTACTTGCAACGGGGCATCTTTCCAACCGGGATATGTCGCTGTTTGAGGCGGCGCGCATGGACGGAGCGAGCAGAGGGAAACAGTTCCGGTGCCTTACGATGCCGTTTATCCTGTTTTCCACGATGCCGGTTTTAATCGGGCAGTTTATTGGAAATTTCAATAATTTCGGTATTTTCTATTTCTTAAGAGGGGGACTTTATCTGGACGGTTATTTTCTTGCCAGCGACACAGACCTTTTGATTAACTGGCTTTACAACCTGTCCATCGACAATAACTATTACTGTATCGGGGCAGCCATCAGTATTGTGATTTTCCTGTTTACGTCGATTCTTTCCCTGACGATTTATTTAAAATCGCCATCTTACCGAGAGGAGGATACCTTCCAATGAGAAAAAAATATTCAATCGGAACGATTGTGGAAACATCATTTACCTATGTGATTTTAATCGCCGTGGCATTTGTCTTTTTCTTTCCCTGCCTCTGGCTGATACTGGCATCGTTTTCAAAGTCGGGAACCATCTATTCGTTTGACGGATTCTTCCCACACGAGTACAGTCTGTCAAGCTTTGAAAAACTGTTTACGGACACTTCGTTATATAATTATCCGCAGTGGTTTTTAAATACCCTGTTTGTGGCGTCGGGAAGCTGCATTGTCGGAACGATACTTGTAATTCTGACGGCGTACACGATGTCCCGTTTTACATTCCGGGCGAGGAAACCGATGATGAAAATTACGATGGTGCTTGGAATGTTTCCATCGTTTATGGGGATGGTGGCAGTGTATCTGTTAATGACGCAGTTTAACCTGATTAATCATCTGTGGGGGTTAATTCTGATTTACAGTGCAGGGGCGCCGATGGGCTATCTGACGCAAAAAGGCTTTTTTGATACGATTCCCAAAGCCATCGACGAGGCGGCGCGTATAGACGGTGCGAACAGCTTTCAGATTTTTACGAAAATCCATCTGCCGCTCTCAAAGCCGATTCTTGTATACACGGCATTGACGTCGTTTACCTGGCCGTGGAGCGATTTTATTCTGCCAAAGCTTCTGTTAAAGGAGCGCAATCTCTACACGGTGGCGGTAGGGCTTATGAGTTTAGATGAGACGGAGTTTGCAAGATTTGCGGCGGGAAGCGTCTTTATTGCACTGCCGATTATCATTTTATATTTCTTTCTCGTGAAGGATATGGTAAATGGGATGGCGCAGGGAGCAGTCAAAGGATAAATCTAATTTTCGACAGAGGTTTACTTGAAAAACCTCTGTTTTTTTGTTATCCTAAAAAATAGTAAGCAGAGATGGAGAATGATATGGAACTGTTAAAGAGATTAGAAAACTGGGGCTGCGACATTGAAGGCGCCATGGACCGTTTTTTGGGGGATGAAGAGCTTTATATCGAGTGTCTGCACACAGCGTGTGAGGAGCCGTCCTTTGAGAAACTCGGAGAGAACCTTGCGGCCGGTAATGTAAAAGAAGCATTTGAAGCGGCACATTGCCTCAAAGGTGTGCTGGCAAATCTCGGGTTAGAGCCGATGCTTGCCATTACCGTACAGCTTGTGGAGCCGCTTCGTGCCGGAAAGAGTGAGAATCTGTTTCCTTATTATAAGGAGCTTCTTGCGGCGCGGGAGACATTCCGTACGATGTTAAAAGAAGCAGAATAAGGAAAAATGATGGAAGTATATTATGCTGCGATAGAGGAACTCGAAGACGAAGCACTTGCACAAAGATTGCTGTTAAAGCTCCCGAAAGACAGACGGGAGCGTATTTTGCGTTGCCATAAACAGGTCGATATGCAGCGCTCGCTGGCAGCGTGGACTCTTTTTTACTATGGCTGGGAGAGGCTTTCTCATGTTAAGGAGGCGCCGGTTCTCGGTTATAATGCGCATGGAAAACCGTATGTGGAGGGGAATCCCTGGTATTTTAATCTGTCCCATGCCGGAAATTATGCGGTGGCGGCATTTGCAGATGCGCCGGTCGGCGTGGACATTGAGCAGATGGGAAGGGAAAAAGCGGCGGTTGCGAAACGCTTTTTTACGGAAGAGGAACAGGAAATGCTCGCTGGTTCACTGGATGAACCAGAAGAATGGCAGAGACGTTTTGCGTGGATCTGGACACGGAAAGAAAGCTATATCAAAGCGGTGGGAGAGGGAATGAGAATTCCGCTTGACTCTTTTTGCGTGCTTTTGGACGGTGACAAAGAGGGATATTGTTATCAGAGTATTCCGGTTCCGGAAGGGTTTTATACTTCTGTATGCTGCCAGAAAAAAGAGCCGCTTAACGTTGCAGAGGTTAAGTTATGTGATATCTAAAACGGTCAGAAAGGAATGAATTTTCAGATGTATGATGAATTGACAGAACAGGATATTAAGAAGATGGAGGAGGAAATCGAGTACCGGAAGCTTGTCGTCCGTAAGCAGGCACTTGAGGCAGTCAAAGAGGCGCGGGCACACGGAGATTTGAGCGAAAATTTTGAGTACCATGCCGCCAAAAAGGATAAGAACCAGAACGAGAGCCGTATCCGCTACTTAGAGCGCATGATTAAGACTGCAAAGATTATTTCGACGGATTCTGCGGAGGATGAGGTCGGAATGAACAATACGGTGACGGTATACTTCGAGGAGGATGACGAAGAAGAGGTCTATAAGATTGTCACAACCGTCCGTGGAAACTCTTTAAAGAACTTAATCAGCAATGAATCGCCACTCGGCCGCGCACTTTTGGGACATAAGGTCGGAGACCGCGTGGAGGTTTCCGTAAACGATGACTATTCGTATTATGTAGTAATAAGGAAGATTGAAAATACCGTAGATGATGGCACAGATAAACTGCGCAGTTTCTAAAATACAAGAATGGAGATTAAAATATGAGAATTTCAGAATTATTAAAGACAGACGAGGTGACGATTTCCTGTGAGCTGTTTCCGCCGAAACAGGGTGCACAGCTTGAAAACTACAAAAAGATTGTGCATGATATGGCACAGGTAAAGCCGGCTTACATGAGCGTGACATACGGCGCTACAGGCGGTACTTCGGATTATACGGTGGAACTGGCAAATGAAGTGTGCAATGTGAATCATATTCCGGCGTTAGCGCATCTGACCTGCGCCTCCTCCACGAAGGAGAAGGTTGCTTCTGTGATTGCGGAGTTAAAAGAAAAAGGAATTGAAAATATTCTGGCACTGCGCGGGGATATCCCGGCGAATGCAGATTTTCCACTGCCAAACCAGTATCATCATGCAAGTGAGCTGATTTCTGAAATCCGCGCACAGGGCGATTTCTGCATCGGCGGAGCCTGCTATCCGGAGGGACACCCGGAGGCAGAGACGATTTTTGAAGACCTTGACCATCTGAAAGAAAAAGTGGAAGCCGGATGTGAATTCCTGACGACACAGATGTTTTTTGACAACAACATTCTTTATAATTTCATGTATAAAGCGCTCAAGCGCGGAATCGACGTCCCGGTGGTAGCGGGAATTATGCCGGTGACGAACGCATCCCAGATTAAGAGAATCGTATCATTGTCCGGAAATATGGTGCCGCCGCGTTTCCTTGCGATTGTGGACCGGTTTAAGGATGATCCGAAGGCAATGCGCCAGGCGGGAATCGCTTATGCGACAGAGCAGATTATTGATTTGGTTGCAAACGGCGTGAATCATGTACATATTTACACCATGAATAAGCCGGACATTGCAGCGGCAATTTTTGAAAATCTTTCCGACATTTACGTCAGAGAATAGACACAAAGGAAGTAAGAAAGAGGGTATCAGGATGAAAAAACCGGAAGAATTATATCGTGAACTGGTGGAAATGACCAAGCTGACAAAAGAGAGAAAATTGCACTGGAGTGTGGAAGTGATGACGACGGAGGTAAATCCGCCAGAGGAAAAACCGGTGGAGAAGGAAGACGGGATTTCCTGGACCGTGGATGAGTGTTATGTTTCCTATACGTGTACGTTTAAGGGAAAAGAGTTTGTCATGATTACCTATGAAATGATTAAGACAGCAGGAGAAAAGGTTGCCACGACCAATCTGATTTTCCTTCCGCCGCTTTCCGTACGGGTGTTTAATCTCCATATGCTGATGCCGTATGCACTCAAAGCATCCCCTGTGCTGGCTGCACAGATAAAAACGCTCTGGGAATTGTTGCTTTCTATGTATAAAGCAGACCCTTCAAGCGTATCTTTCGATGTAAAACCGGGAAATTTAATCATCGAAGAGGAATAAAATTAGACAAAACAGACAAAAAGAGGAAACGCTGTTGAAAAAATATAAAAAAAGTATTAAAATATGAGATGAACTGGTTGAACCAGTCTGGGAGTATCATACATTAATAAGACAAAGGAGGAAAAAGTTATGTTATTCCAGATTTATGGCGATCATGCAATGTACCAGCTTCTCGGTTGGGTATTGGTATTCGCCGGTTTAGTTATCTCAAATGAGATCGAGCGTCGCACAAAGTTCGGAGGAATCTTATTCTTCGGAGTAATCCTCGCAGCACTTACCGTATATTTTGTAGCGATTCAGATCGGTGTTGCAAACGGTGCTGATTGGGCATTGAACAGCCAGACTTATCAGTACATGAACGGTTGGTTCCATTACGCAAAACTTTACGCAGCAGTAGCCGGATGTATCGGTTTCATGCTGTTAAAGTATCACTGCGGAATTGGTAAAAAGAACTGGTTTAAAGCATTTCCGTTTGTAATTGTTGCAATCAACATTTTAATCGCAGTAGGTTCTGATTTCGAGTCAGCAATCAAAGGTGCACAGACCGCATATGGCTGGTGGTTCTCCAACGAGAAAGTATGGCTTTGCGGTGGCTGGTGGAACTGGGTAAACGGTATCGCAGGTATCATCAATATCTTCTGTATGACTGGCTGGTGGAGCATCTACACCTCAAAGGACAAGAATCATTCCGATATGCTCTGGCCGGATATGACAGTATGGTTTATCGTAGCATATGATATCTGGAACTTCGCTTATACATACAACAATCTGCCGACTCATACCTGGTATTGTGGTGTTGCTCTGCTTTTAGCTCCTACTTTTGCTGCAGCTTTCTGGAACAAAGGTGGCTGGATTCAGAACCGTGCCAACACACTTGCAACCTGGTGTATGTTTGCACAGGTATTCCCGTTATTCCAGATCGGAACAAAGTTCTCTGTACTTCCGGTTCTTTACAAGAACGCAGAAGCTACAACTGGTCTTGATTTAGCATCTTATACAGCAGACCAGATGAATTCTATCGCTCCTTATACCACAGCACAGGGTGTGATTTCCATCCTTGCACTGGTTGCGAACGTAATCTGCATCTCCATGATTATCAAACGTTCTATCGAGCAGAAGAAGAACCCATACAAGAACGAAATCTGGGTTGGAACAAAAGACTTCGATGAAGCAATGTCCAGAGCAGAATAATTGTGGACAGGAAATTGACATTGCGCCTATAAATGCACATATAAAACGAGACAGACTACACATTACGTGTGGTCTGTCTCGTTTCTTTTATATTATTGTGTTCATTACTGATGCAATATCTTCCGGTTCAGTTCCTCAAAGGAAAGAGAACAGTGATTTTTCAGAATTACAGATTTTAAATCCTCAAACTCGGCCTTTTCCTTTTCAATTCCGTAGCCGGAGCTTTTCTTGATGCGGATATCGCCGTAGGCGGTAGGGCGCATCTCAAACGTAGATTCGAGCTTGGCACGGCTGTAGGTCTGGTAGCGGACACCGCGGGTGGAAGTATGCAGGAAGAAAAGTCCTGTAAACTTGTCTTTTTCCTCCGGTTTGCAGATGCAGGAGAGCAGGATGCCGGGACGGCTCTTTTTCATCTGAATTGGAATCGTAAAGACATCAAGGGCGCCTGCCGCCATCAGAATTTCGGTGGCAAGTCCTAACGCTTCTCCGGTCATATCGTCGAGATTGCAGGAGATGCAAAGGACAGAGTCATCGTCCGGAAAATCATAGTCATCCGTAGATTCCGGGGATTCTGCGGAAGGAGCGGGAGTGTTTTCTTTAAATGGGGTGCCGGAAAAAACGCGGACGCAGTTTGCAATTTCAAAATCCTTGTGTCCCATGCCATAGCCGACCGCCTCTGTCTGCAAGGAAGGCATGGAACAGAAACGGGAAACATAGTATTTCAAAATGGCGGCGCCGGTCGGCGTGCACAATTCACTTGCGATAGCGCCGGTGTAAAACGGAATTCCTTTTAATAGTTCTGCGGTTGCAGGAGCCGGAACCGGAAGAACGCCGTGTGCACAGCGCACAAAACCGCTTCCGACATGAATCGGAGAACAGAGAATTTCATCCGGTGCAAGCATGGAAAGTAACAGTGCACAGCCGGTGATGTCCGCAAGAGCGTCTAAGGAGCCGACTTCGTGAAAATGAATCTGCTCTAAGGTACTGCCGTGCACTTTTGCCTCGGCTTCTCCGAGAAGATGGTAAATGGCTTTGGCATCGGTACGCACCTTTTCCGGGAGGTCAAGGGAATCAATCTCGGAAAGAATCGAGGCGTAGCTGGTATGATGATGCGTATGTTCATGAGAGTCTGGTGTGTCTGCATGAGCATCTTCGTGTGTGTGATGCCCTTCCGGAGGCTCTTCCTCGCCGTCTATGGAGACATGAAGGGAGGTTCCGAGAACACCGCATTTGGTGACGGACTCTGCGGAGAGTGTGATGTGATAAGGCGCAAACACCCGGTTCATGGTCGCTAAAAACACATCTTTCTGTTCATAGATTTCATAGAGTGCGCTCATTAACATATCGCCTGCGGCACCCATGTTACATTCAAAAAACAGCGTTTTCATATATGTTTAACCTCCTATGTGATTAATCATGCTTGCGAGATATCCGGCGCCGAAACCGTTGTCGATATTGACGACCGAAACACCGCTGGCACAGGAATTGAGCATGGAAAGCAGTGCGGAAAGTCCGTGGAAATTTGCACCATATCCGACACTTGTAGGCACTCCGATGACGGGGCAGTCAGAAAGACCGCCGATAACGCTTGCAAGAGCGCCCTCCATGCCGGCAACTGCGACGATGACGGTAGCGGAAGAGACCACTTCCATGTTGGAGAGCAGGCGGTGAAGCCCGGCAACACCCACATCGTAAAGCCTTGTCACGGAATTACCGAGAACCTCTGCGGTCAGAGCCGCTTCCTCCGCCACTGGGATATCGCTTGTCCCACCGGTTGCAACGACAATGGTTCCCTTGGCGGAGACAAATGGCTTGCGGTTTACGATACCGATGTGGGAGAGCCTGTCATAAAAGAAAGAAAACTGGGTGGCAAGCACTTCGGCGGATTCCTCCGAGAGCCTTGTAATCAGGATATTGTCCGGGCTGTGGGAAAGCATGCTTGTCACGATGCCTGCAATCTGCTCGGTGGTCTTTCCGGCACCGTAGATAACCTCCGGGGCACCCTGGCGAACAGGTCTGTGATGGTCGACCTTCGCGTAGCCAAGGTCCTCAAAAGGAGCTAATTTTAACTGGTCATATGCCTCGCCGGAGGAAATGGTTCCGGCGGCGAGCGCATCTAAAATCTGTCTGATATGTTCATTTTCCATAAAAGTAAAGCCTCTCTTATCAATGGAAGTATTATTTCTGGATTTCATTATACAAAAGCGTCCATGGAAATGCAAATAAATCCAGCTTTTTAGTAGTTTTTGCCAAAAAGCGGAAACTATTTTTGTGAAACTGGTTTCTTGTGCAAAAGAAAGTAGAATGTTACAATATAGGAAACTGAAATGAGAAAAATAGTTTCCGATAGAGAAAAGAGGCGTACAGATGGAAGAAAAAGAAAAGCTGCGGGTGACGATTCTGGAAGGAACAATACAGGCGTTTAACCGGAAGGGCTTGAAATTTACGATGGATGACATTGCAGGTCAGCTTGGAATGAGTAAAAAAACGATTTACACGGTGTTCCGGGATAAAGAGACGATGTTTTTTGCAATGGTTGACTATATGTTCGATTCCATCAAGGAGAGCGAGCGGCAGGTGTTAAGGGACGAGAGCTTTACGACGGTCGAAAAAATCCGCCGAGTGCTCGGTGTTCTGCCGGAGGGCTATAAGGATATCGACTTCAGACAGCTTTATCTGTTAAGAGACAAATACCCGAAGATTTATAAGCGGGTGGAGGAACGCTTAGAGAGCGGCTGGGAGACGATTATCGGTCTGATGGAGCAGGGAATGGAAGAGGGCGTTATAAAACGCGTGGACATTCCAATTGTCAAGCTGATGCTTGAGGCGGCAATTGAGCAGTTTTTCCAGCGGGACATTTTAATCCGCAACCAGATATCTTATGCGCAGGCGCTCGATGAGGTCGTTGAAATTCTTGTGAACGGAATTGCGGTACGGGGAGAATAAAATGGCAAAACGGATTTATCTGAACGATGACTGGTATTTTACAAAAGACTACCGGGATGAGATAAAAGAAACGACATACGATGAAAACGATATGAAAAAAGTGCGTCTGCCGCATACCTGCGTGGAAACGCCGCTTCACTATTTTGATGAATCCATTTATCAGATGGTGAGCGGTTACAGAAGACATCTTATGGTTCCGGATACGTGGAAGGAAAAACATATCTCGCTGACCTTTGAGGGCGCGGCGCATGAGAGCACGGTGTATTTAAACGGAACGAAAATCGGGGAGCATCATTGCGGCTACACGGCATTTACGGTTGATTTGGCCGGATTGCTGTTGTACGGTCAGGAAAATGTGCTCTGCGTGAGATTAGACAGCAGGGAGACGCTTAACATCCCGCCGTTTGGCTTCGTGGTCGACTATATGACTTACGGCGGCATCTACCGGGATGTTTATCTGGAGGTGGCAGAAAAAAGTTATCTTTCTGACGTGTTTGTGCACACCCAGGTGGAAGCAGGAAAGGCAAGTGTCGTTGTTTCCGAGATTTCGGGGACAGCAGAATTGGAAGAATTTACCGTAAGACAGAGCCTTAAGGTGTCTGGACAGACGGAGAGCCGGATGCCCGGCGAACAGAAAATCCAGTTAAAAGGCAGTGGGGAAAGCGGTTCCCCAAAAGAAAATTTTTCCTGCCGGATGGAGTTTCCGGTGCCTGATGCAAGGCTTTGGACACTGGAGAGCCCCGTGCTCTATGAGCTGAAAACAGAGCTTTTGTCGGGGGATAAGGTGCTTGACGAAACCATTACAACATTTGGCTTCCGAAGTGCAGAATTTCGGACAGATGGTTTTTATCTGAACGGAGAAAAAATAAAAATCCGCGGCTTAAACCGTCACCAGAGTTATCCTTACGTGGGCTATGCGATGCCGGAGTCGATGCAGAGACGCGATGCAAGAATTTTAAAGGAAGAGCTTGGCGTCAATGCCGTGCGGACATCCCATTATCCCCAGTCGCATTATTTTCTTGACGAGTGTGACAGAATCGGACTTCTGGTATTCACGGAGATACCGGGCTGGCAGCATATTGGCGATGAAACTTGGAAAGAGCAGGCAATTACAAATGTAAAAGATATGGTGACGCAGTACCGGAATCACACGTCGATTATTCTCTGGGGCGTGCGCATCAATGAGTCAGCCGATGACGATGCATTTTACCGCCGTACCAATGAAGCAGCACATGAAGCAGACCCTTACCGGCAGACCGGAGGTGTCCGGGCGCATAAGAAAAGCAGCCTGCTTGAAGATGTATATACATACAACGATTTTGTGCATGACGGAGGGAAAAAGGGCTGTGAGAAGAAAAAAGATGTGACGTCCGATATGTCAAAGCCGTATCTTGTCAGCGAATACAACGGGCATATGTATCCGACGAAAACGTATGACAACGAGGAACACCGTGTTTCCCATGCCATCCGCCACGCGAATGTGCTTGATGCGGTTGCAGGGGAAGAAGATATTGCAGGAAGCTTCGGCTGGTGTATGTTTGACTATAATACGCACAAGGATTTTGGAAGCGGGGACCGGATCTGTTACCACGGTGTGATGGATATGTTCCGCAATCCAAAGCTTGCAGCGGCAGTTTATGCGTGTGAGCAGGAAAATCATCCGGTGCTTACCATCAGTTCCTCAATGGATATCGGAGAGCATCCGGGCTGTAACCGTGGCACAACGTATCTTTTTACAAACGCGTCAAAAGTACGGATGTACAAAAACGACCGTTTTATCAAGGAATACGATAAGAGCGGTTCCCCCTATCAGAACCTTTCGCACGGTCCTATCATCATTGATGATTTCATCGGGGATGCCATTGAGAAACAGGAGCATATGAAGTCGGCGCAGGCAGCGGGCGTCAAGTACATTTTAAATGCGACGGCGCGGTATGGGTTATCCAATCTGCCAAAATCTGTGTATGTTACGGCGTTAAAGCTGGTGCTTTTTTATCATATGAAGCCTTCGGAGGCGGTCGGGCTCTATAACCGCTATATCGGAGACTGGGGCGGTGCCTCCACTTCCTACCGGTTTGATGCGGTGGAAGATGGTGCGGTTGTCGCATCGGTAAAAAAGGATGCCATGCATGAGATACATCTTGCCGCAGAGGCAGACCATATGCTTTTAACAGAAAAACAATCCTATGATGTGGCGGCAGTGCGGATTCGGGCAGAGGATGAACATGGAAATGTGTTAAGCTTCTGCAACGATGCGGTGACACTTGAGACTGAAGGAGCAATCGAACTGATTGGCCCGGATTTAAGTTCCCTGCAGGGCGGCATGGGCGGCACTTTCGTGCGCACCACAGGAGAGGAAGGAAAAGGAGTTCTTATCATAAAGATGTCACAGGCAAAAGAGCAGAGACTTTTCTTTGAAATAAAAAAACAAGAGGGTGAGAGGATATGAACGAAAAATCAAGAGAAATTTTTGGAAACAAAATGCCGGAGCGTGTCTACAAAAAGGCAGTGGCATCAAAACGAAAATTTGCAAAAAAATTTGGAGATGACAGCAATGTAAACTACCCGGTTGCACTTATCAAAAATGCACATATCGGGGAAGAACTGGGCGTGGTGGATATCCGCGTCGGCGAAGGTGCAAAGGGCATTTCCGATGGTCTTTCCTTTGACACCGAAAAAGGAATTATCGTGGGAAATATCCGTATGGGCTTTGGACATTACCGGATTTCGATGGCGATTGCTTCCGCGGCGCATGCGATGGGTTACACACCGTACTGGATGGATTTAAACTCTTATCCGGATACGACCTGCACGAAGGTAATCAGTGCACAAAATGACCTGTATTCCCTCGGTTCAAGACTTTCTTCTAAGAGCAGGCTGTTTAACCGTCTGGTGTGGGAGCCGATGAACTACGAAGGATTCCGTAAGCTTTCCTATAATGCATCCGACCAGAAAAATGCAGAGCTGATGGCACCGGTATACCGCAATGTGCCAAAGGAGATTCCGGTGGTTGCCACACATGTCTGGCCGGCACAGGCAGCTGTTCATGCGGGGATGAAGAGTGTCGTAAACGCAATTCCGGACAACTGGCCGATGGCACTGCATCTCTCCGAGGGAAGTGTTCATACGATTCAGACGCATTATGCGTACCAGGGTTACCGTATCTTAAACGGCATGCAGAAAAACGAAGTGTTAAAGCCGATGCCGGAGGATGCATTGGTTTACACCGGACATTACATTGACCATGAGTTAGTGAGCAATATCGAGGCAGACTGCGCGGCACGTAAAAAACGGATGGAAGAGAAGCGTCCGATGCGCTTTTTACTTACCATCGGCGGCGCGGGGGCACAGAAGGAAATTTTTGCAGAAATCATCCGTTATCTGATTCCGGCAATCCGAAAGAAACAGGCGGCGCTCTATGTCAATGTCGGAGATTACCGCAATGTGTGGGAAGAGCTGCAAAAAGAAATCCCGGAAATGAAAGAACTTGCAGTGGAACATTTCAATGAGTGGGAGAAGACAAAACAGTTTGCCGGGAAGGCGTTGCTGGATGATACCGGGGTGACAGGAATCCACGGTTTCTGGCATGAAAATATCTTTGAGGCAGTTTACTGTACGAACCTTCTGATGCGAAGCTGTGATGTGCTTGTGACAAAGCCGAGCGAGCTTGCATTTTATCCGGTTCCGAAGCTCTTTATCAAGCGTGTGGGTGGCCATGAGCAGTGGGGCGCAATTCATTCCGCAGAAATCGGGGATGGAACACTCGAGTGCAGAGACATTGCACACACTTTACAGATGATTGGGTTATTTATGGAAGAGAAGGGGATGCTTGCATCCATGTGTGACTGTATTGTAGCAAACAAATCTGCCGGAATCTACGATGGGGCATATAGAGTAGTCGAGCTGGCAGTAAAGGGAGGAAAACGATGAAATTATCAGGAAAAGAAAAGGTATCTTATGGATTAGGTGCAGTGGGCAAGGATATGGTTTATATGTTTTCGGCAAGCTATATTCTTTACTACTATCAGGATCTGCTCGGGGTGAGCGCCATTGCGATGGGTTTTATCCTGTTGGCGGCACGTATTTTTGACGCGTTCAATGATCCGATTATGGGTGTTATCGTGGCAAAGACAAGGACAAAATGGGGACGGTTCCGCCCGTGGCTTTTGATTGGTACGATTTTAAACGCCGTGGTATTGTATTTTATGTTTTCTGCACCGCCTGCATTGGACGGAAGCGGTCTGATTGCCTATGCGGCAATCACCTACATTCTGTGGGGCGTTACCTATACGATGATGGACATTCCGTTCTGGTCGATGATTCCGGCGTTTACAGAGGGCGGTAAGGAAAGAGAGAGCTTATCGACCCTGGGACGTACCTGCGCTGGCATCGGTTCTGCGATTACAACTGTCATTACAATGAAATGCGTCTATGTCTTCGGACAGGGAAATGAGCGCCTGGGATTCCGGTATTTTGCCCTGCTTGTGGCAGCATTGTTTGTGGTATTTATCACGATTACCTGCTTAAATATCAAGGAAAAATCGACCGTAACCGTGGATGCGCCTTCCGTAAAGCAAATGTTTCGCGCACTGTTACAAAACGACCAGGCAATGACGGTTGTTGTGACCATTGTTTTAATTAACTGCTCGATTTATACGACCTCAAACCTTGTCATCTACTTCTTTAAATATGATTTTGGCGGTGCAGGCTGGTATAACAGCTATACGCTTTTTAACATCTTCGGCGGAGCAATGCAGATTCTTTCCATGATGATTTTATTCCCGCTGCTTCGCAAGGTACTTAGCACCATTCAGGTATTTTATGTAAGTTTTGCAATGGCAATCGTGGGATATGTGGTTTTACTTGTGCTGGCATTTACCAATATGTCAAACGTGTTCCTGTTATTTATCCCGGGATTCTTTATCTTCGCGGCTAACGGAATGCTTTCGATTTTAACAACCGTATTCCTGGCAAATACCGTGGATTATGGGGAATTGAAAAACAACCGCAGAGATGAAAGTGTCATCTTCTCAATGCAGACTTTTGTAGTAAAACTGGCATCCGGTGTGGCAGCAATGATTACCGCAGCAAGCCTTGAACTGTTCCATTTAAGCAACGATACATCCGATACACAGGCGGTAGCAGAAAGTGTGGCAGGCTCTTCGGTTGTAGGACTGCGCATGACGATGACTGTTCTGCCGATTGCGGGACTTTTAATCGCAGTATTTGTTTTCTATAAGAAGTTTATCCTCACGGAGGAAAAGGTCGAAGAGATTGCACAGAAGGTAAAGGAAAAACGGTCTGCGGAGGCATAGAAGCAGTATGATAGAACTTTTAAAGCAACAAAACAGAGTATACGTCCTGTCGACAGAGCACACATCCTATCTGTTTGGTGTGATGGAAACGGGACATTTAGAGCACCTTTATTATGGAAGAAAAATAAACGTTTCAGGCGGTATGGATGCACTGGTGGAAAAGAAGGCATTTGCACCCGGAAATACGAATCTGTATGATGCGGCACACAAGAACTTTTCCCTTGAGGACATCTGTTTAGAAATGTCCTCCTATGGGAAGGGCGATATCAGGGAGCCGTTTGTGGAAGTAGTGCATGCAGACGGCAGCAGTACGTCGGATTTTTTGTTTGACCATGCTGAGATTACCGAGGAGAAACCTGCGGAGGCTGGCGGACTGCCAGGCTCCTATGATGAGAGCGGAAAGGTGGAGCACCTATGTGTGACCCTTCGGGATAAGGCATACGAACTGACACTGGAGCTTCATTATTATGTGTACCCGGAGTGTGATGTGATTGCAAGGAGTGCAAGACTGAAAAATGACAGCGGCGAGACGGTAAAGCTGACAAGGCTTATGAGCACACAGCTTGATTTTGAAGACAGCGGTTATATTTTTACGACATTTGGCGGTGAATGGGCGCGCGAAATGAAGCGCACCGATACACCGGTGCTTGCCGGAAAACATGTCAATGCTTCCTATACCGGGACTTCCTCAAGCCGTGCCAATCCGTTTGTGATGCTGGCAAGACCGGAGACGACAGAGGATGCAGGGGACTGCTACGGCTTTCATTTAATCTACAGCGGAAACCATTATGAGGCGGTGGAGGCATCCGGCTATGGAAAGACAAGGTTTGTCTCCGGCATTAATCCGCAGTCTTTTTGTTTTACGCTTGCGCCGGGTGAGGACTTTTTTGCCCCGGAAGCGGTCATGTGCTATTCCCCGAAGGGAAGAAACGGCATGAGCCATTGCCTGCATCAGTTTGTGCGGGAGCATATCGTAAGAGGAACCTGGAAAAAGAAGGTGCGCCCGGTACTGTTAAACAGTTGGGAAGCATCGTATTTTGACATTGACGAGAAGAAACTCTTAGCACTTGCAAAGGCGGGAAAAGAGGCGGGAATCGAGCTTTTTGTCATGGACGACGGCTGGTTTGGAACAAGGGATGACGATACCCAGTCCTTAGGGGACTGGACCGTCAACAAAAAGAAACTGCCAAACGGTCTCGACGGACTCTGCAAAAAAATACGTGCACTGGGACTTTCATTTGGAATCTGGGTGGAGCCTGAGATGGTAAATGTAAAAAGCAGACTCTATGAAATACACCCGGACTGGACAATTGAGATTCCGGGAAGGGAACATTCCGAGGGGCGTAACCAGCGCATCCTGGATTTAAGCTGCGTGGAGGTACAGGATTATATTATTTCTGCAATGAGTGAGCTGTTTGCATCCGCAGAGATTTCCTATGTAAAATGGGATATGAACCGCACGTTTACCGATTATTATTCCAGGGCGCTTCCGCCGGAGCGGCAGGGCGAGCTTTCGCACCGTTATGTGTTAGGGCTTTACCGCTGTATGAAGGAGCTTACGACGCGTTTCCCGGATATTTTATTTGAGGGCTGTGCGGCGGGCGGAAACCGCTTTGACCTTGGAATTTTGTGCTATTTTCCACAGATATGGGCGAGCGATGACACGGATGCGCTCTGCCGGGCAGAGATACAGACAAACTACAGCTACGGCTATCCGATGTCGGTGGTGAGCGCCCATGTTTCGTCCTGCCCGAATCATCAGACGCTGCGCACGACGCCGTTAGAGACAAGATTTCAGGTGGCGTCGTTTGGTATCTGCGGCTACGAATGTAATTTCTACGACATGAAAAAAGAAGAGCTTGAGGCGGTAAAAGAGCAGATTGCACTCTATAAGAGCTGGCGGGAAGTCTTACAGTTCGGGGACTTTTACCGTGGCAGAAGTTTTCATGAGAGTGGAAACGGAAGCGTGCTTGCCCCGGTTTCCGGCAATCTGACCGAGTGGACCTGCGTGGCACCGGGACAGAAGAAGGCAGTCGGTTTTCTGATGCAGAAGTTCGTATCACCAAATGTGCAGTATGCAAATTATCACGCGAAGGGGCTTTCAGAGGAAATCCGTTATCACTATTACAACCGGAAGCTCAAATATAATGTAAAAGAGTTTGGCGACCTTGTGAATACGGTGGCACCGATTCATATCAGACAGGATTCCCTGGTACACAACATGGTTGCAAAATTTGTGAAGATGGACGGGGAAACCGAGGACGGAACGGCTTACGGGGATGTGTTAATGTATGGTGGAATCAAGTTAAAACAGGCGTTTGCGGCGGTTGGCTATAACGAGGAGACCAGACATTTCCCGGATTTTGCGTCGAGAGTTTATTTTATGGAACAGCAGGAACTGTAAACAACAGTGAAAAGACTTTTGACAAGACAGTAAAACAGTGCTATGATACGATTCATATAAAAAAGATATGAATTACGGGAGCAGGCACATGAATACGGAAAGAATTAAACAATTACAACAGGAAAAAGATGCAGTGATTCTGGCACATTATTATGTAGATGGAGCCGTACAGGAGATTGCGGATTACGTGGGGGATTCCTACTTTTTAAGTAAGCTTGCCACCACAATCCCACAGAAAAACATTATTTTCTGTGGGGTTTCTTTCATGGGAGAAAGCGCAAAGATTTTAAATCCGGGCAAGCATGTCTATATGGCAGACCCGATGGCAGACTGCCCGATGGCACATATGGTGGAAATCGAAAAGATTAAAGAAGTGCGTGAAAACTATCAGGATGTGGCAGTGGTATGCTATGTCAATTCTACGGCAGAAATCAAAGCGTACTCGGATGTCTGTGTGACATCTTCTAACGCACTGCGTGTGGTGCGTGCGCTTCCAAATAAACGGATTTTCTTTATTCCGGACAATAACCTCGGCAGATATGTTGCCTCAAAGGTGCCGGAGAAAGAATTTATTTTCCATGATGGCTTCTGTCACGTACATAAGAGCATTACCAGAGAAAATGTGCTGCTCGCAAAAGAAGCAAAGCCGGAGGCACTCGTGTTAGCGCACCCGGAGTGTACCGGAGATGTGTTGGAACTTGCAGACTTTATCGGAAGTACTTCAGAAATAATTGATTATGCGACAGAGAGCAGTCATGACAGCTTTATCATCTGTACCGAGATGGGAATTTTCTTTGAGTTGGAGCAGAAGAATCCGAATAAGAAGTTTTACTCGGTAGGACACAGACAGTTCTGTCCGAATATGAAAAAGATTTCCCTCGAGAAGGTGGAAGCGGTATTAGAGCATTTAGAGGAACTGCAGGAGGTGGAACTGCCGGAGGAATTGCGCGAGAGGGCGTTTACGCCGTTAAACCGGATGTTAGAGCTTGCAAAATAAACAGGAAGGTGAAATGTGATGATAAACAAAGAGCGGCTTTTCAGAGAATTTAAGACACTTGTAGAAATCGACGCGGAATCTTATGAGGAACGCACCATGGCAGATTACCTGACGGAGCGTTTAAGAGACTTAGGCCTTTTGGTGTCAGAGGACGATGCAGGAAAACGCCTGGCAGAGACAAAAGGGATTGAATTGTCAAAGGCAGCGGGAAATATCTATGGAAGACTTCCAGGCAACTGTCCCGGAGAAGCGCTCTTGTTTTCTTCCCACATGGATACGGTAAACCCAGGCAAGGGCAAACGCGCCGTTTTTCATGAGGATGGAACGATTACGTCAGAGGGAAATACGGTGCTTGGAGCAGATGACGCTGCCGGAATCGCATCGATTCTTGAGGCGCTTACCGTTATTGAGGAGAAGCATTTAAAACATCCTGAAATCGAAGTGCTGTTTCCGGTTGCAGAGGAGGCATACGGACAGGGAAGCCGCCTTGTGGATTATGAGAACATCCATGCAAAATATGCGTATGTGCTGGATTTGAGCGGTGATGTGGGAACAGCGGCAATTGCAGCGCCGACGATTTTATCGGTCCGCATCACGGTGCACGGAAAGAGCGCCCATGCAGGGTTTGCGCCGGAAGAGGGTGTACATGCGATTTTGATTGCGGCAAAAGCGATTGCGCAGATTCCAAACGGTCATGTGGACGGGGAGACCACGGTAAATCTCGGACAGATTACCGGTGGAAATGCGGACAATATCGTTCCAAACCTCTGCACGGTGACCGGCGAAGTGCGAAGCATGACCCACGAGAAGGCACTTGCGCAGGCAGATAAAATCCGGGCAGCCTTTGAAGAAGAAGCGAAAAAAGCGGGCGGAAGTGTGGAAGTAAAGATAGAAGAGGAAGTGCGCGCTTATCGGATTCCAAAGGAGCATGAGGTTGTAGAACGTTTTGTGAAAGCGTGTGCGCAAAACGGGCTTACAGATAACCTGATTGAGACCTTTGGCGGAAGCGACAACAACCATTTTGTGAAGAACGGAATGAAGGGAATCGTGGTGGCATGTGCGATGAGCAATGTGCACACGAAACAGGAATTTACAACGGAAAGCGAGCTTGCGAAGAGCGGAGAACTTGCGCTTACTCTTATGACGAATGTCTGAAAAATAAATTTCTAAATTTACATAGTTTTTGCAGGGTGCCTGTAACAGATTTTACAGAGCACTGATAGGATTGTTCTTGTCGAGACGGGCAGAAAACAATTCTTAAAGGAGACTATGGAAATGAAGAAAAAAGCAGTAACGTTATTACTGACAGGAATGATGATTTTATCGGTGCTCAGTGGATGTGGAAACTCACAGCAGACAGCAGCGGAGGGCGGTCAGCAGGAAAACCCGGTACAGACTGTGTCTGCCAATGTAACACCGGAGGTAGAAAGTGCAGCAGACACCAAAACAGAAGAGACAGAGAATACCGTACCGAAATATATTTTCTTTTTTATCGGGGATGGAATGAGCTATCCACAAATTCAGCTTACAAACTATTATCTGAATGCGGCAGCCGGCAATGAGGGCGTGACAGTGGACGGTGAGGAAAAAACCGTATTAAAGAGCGGCAATTCCTTAAATATGATGAATCTTGAGGTGACCGGTTCTGCACAGACCTATGACAGCACTTCATTTGCACCGGATTCTGCATCCACTGCAACTTCCATTGCAACCGGTCATAAAACCTGGAGCGGAAGTATCAATGTGAGCGAGGATTTTTCCCAAGAATATGAGACGATTGCAGAGAAGTTAAAGGCACAGAAGGGTTACAAGATTGGAATTTTATCAAGTGTAAACTTAAATCATGCGACACCGGCAGCATTTTATGCGCATCAGGCATCCAGAAACAGCTATTATGAGATTGGTCTGGAGTTAATCGACAGCGGTTTTGATTATTTTGCAGGCGGCGGCTTAAAGAAAACGACCGGAAGTGACGGAGACCAGACGGATCTTTATGAGCTTGCAGAAGAGGCAGGATATAAGGTGGTAAAGACACAGGTGGAGGCAGAGGCGCTTACAGCCGAAGACGGAAAGACAATCGTGATAGATGAGCACCTTGCAGACGGCGATGCGATGGCATACGAGGTAGACCGAGCCGCAGATGAGTGGTCTCTTGCTGATTATGTGGAGAAAGGCATCGAAGTACTTGAGAATGAGACCGGATTTTTTATGATGGTAGAGGGCGGTAAGATTGACTGGGCGTGTCATGCAAATGATGCGGTTTCCACCATCAGCGATACGCTTGCTTTAGACGATGCAGTGGCAAAGGCAGTGGAGTTTTACGAGAAACATCCTGACGAGACATTGATTCTTGTCACCGGAGACCACGAAACCGGCGGTCTGACCATCGGTTATGCAGGAACTGACTATGATACATTTTTAACAAACTTTGACAATCAGAAGATTTCCTATGCGAAATTCGATTCGGATTATGTCGCTGCTTACAAAGAGAACCGGACGGATTTTGAAACGGTGATGAAGGATGTGACAGAGTTATTCGGACTGACAGCACCGGCGGATGAAAATGCAGAGAAGACCGAGCAGAAGGACAGCGCAGATTTGCACCCGGAGTCTGAGAATACCGGTGCGCTTGAGATGACTGCCTATGAGTATGGACTGTTAAAAGCTGCCTATGATGAGACGATGAGCCGTACCGGAGAGGAGAGCGAGTTCTCCCAGGAAGAATATATTCTTTATGGAAGCTACGAGCCGCTTACCGTGACCATCACCCATATTTTAAACAACAAGAGCGGTATTAATTTTGGTTCCTACGCACATACGGGACTTCCGGTTGAAGTATTAGTGTCCGGTGTCGGTGCAGAGAAGTTTGAAGGCTACTACGACAACACACAGATTTACGAGAAATTAGCGGAATTGACCGGTGTGGAATAAAAACAGAGAGGAATCACGATGAGAAGCTTTTGGGAAAAAAATAAAAAATTTTTCCGCATGCTTTTTGTCGGACTGGTGATGACGGGCATCCTTATAAGCCTTCCAACGGGCTTTGAGGATGCCCTGATTTATCAGGGGACAGAACGTGCGGTGGCGACGGTGGTGGCAGCGGATAATTCCGCAATCATTTCTTCCGGGCTGATTCAGTCCGGAGAGCAGACCTGTGTGCTTTCCATTGGAAAAGGGCTGTTTGCGGGCAGAGAGATTACGGGGGTCAACTTTTTAAGCGGTTCGCTGGAAAAGGATAAGATTTACGAAGTGGGGGACAAGGCGCTTGTGACCATCAGTTATGACGGGGATGAGGTGAAGTCAGCGGTGATGTCCGACCACTACAGACTCGATAAAGAGGCAGTGCTTGCGGTACTTTTTGTGCTTCTTCTGATTCTCTTTGCAGGGAAAAACGGTGTGCAGGCGATTTTTTCCTTTGTGATTACGGTGCTTTCCATCTGGAAAATTCTGGTTCCCTGTTATTTGAAGGGATATTCTCCGGTGTGGGTTGGAATTGCGCTCACAGCATTTCTAACAGTTGTCATTCTATATTTTGTGTATGGAATCGAAAAAAGAACACTTGTTGCATCGATGGGTTCCCTTCTGGGTGTTCTGACCACCTGTGTGCTTGGAATCGTGTTTACGGATTTATTCAAGATTCACGGAGCAGTGATGGCAAATTCCGAGTCGTTACTCTACAGTGGATATGAAAATTTGGACCTCACCGCTATTTTTATGAGCAGTATTTTTATCGGGGCGTCCGGTGCGATGATGGATTTGGCAGTGGACATTACGGCAGCCGTGTCGGAGGTTGTGGAGAAAAAGCCCGAAATCGGATGGCTTGAGGCGGCAAAATCAGGGATGAATGTGGGGCGCGCTGCAATGGGAACAATGACCACGACACTTTTGCTCGCGTATTCCGGCGGCTGCGTGGCACTTTTAATGGTTTTTATGGCACAGGGAACGCCGGTTAATCATATCTTAAATTACAAATATGTAGCGGCGGAAGTGCTCGATACCATTGCCGGAAGCTTTGGACTTGTGACAGTCGCACCGTTTACGGCACTTGTTGCAGGACTGATTTTGACGAAAAAGTCGGAAAATTAAAAATCCTGTTGACATTACCGCATCAACGTAGTAAACTAGCAATAATCAAAAATGAACAAATCAATGAGCAAAAGTAGTACTTCATATGATTCTTCCCAGAGAGTCTGTGTTGGTGGGAGCAGGCAGGATAGTATGATAGGAATGGATTTGCGAGAGCAAAGCGAACGGATTTTCCAAGTAGCGGATGCCGTGTCCTCACGTTACAGGGGGAAGATATTAGAGCAGGACTCAGTATCGGATAAGAGAACATGATTGGTGGCGGATATTTCCAGTGTATGGAAATATCCGCTTTTTGAATTTATAGACAATTCAATCATGAAAACAGGGTGGTACCACGAATAATCATCATCGTCCCTGACCAGGCAGGAATCTGTCTGGTCAGGGATTTTTTGAATTTACGGGAAAATCCTATATTTAAGGAGGCTTTATTATGAAACGGGTATTACAGGTTTATCGGAAGACAGTCAGCATCGTAAATGAATCATCAGTTGAAATGTATCAGAACCTTGTAGGAAAAAAGAAGGGATTTCTGTTAGAGAGTTACGATAAAAATTATGACCGCTATACATTCTTTGGTGTCGAGCCGGAGGAAATCATCACCTCGAAGGAAAATGCGCTGGTGATTGAGAAACGAAACGGTGAGAAGGAAGAGCGGATTGGCAATCCATTACAATTGCTAAAAGACTACTACAGTAGTTTTGAAATTCACAAGGAGGAGGAAGGGCTTAATTTTTCCGGCGGACTGGTTGGAAGCCTTGGATATGATTTTGTCCGGTACAGTGAGAAGCTGCCGGAGGAGAACCCGGACGAAATCGGTATCGGAACCATCCAGATGATGCTGATGACCGAATATATCATGATTGACCATGTGGCAGAGACGCTGACCGCAATCGTGTTAAGAGAACCGGGGGAAGAAGGGAAGAAGAAGGCGTTAGAAAAAGCGGCAGAGCTGATTGTGGCAGCAAAGCATCCGGCAGAAAGAAAAGAAGAGAACCGGACACATGAGGGTGTCATCGTGAAAAAGTCGGATACGCTCGAGCAGTACTGCGAAAAGGTGGAGAAAATCAAGCATTATATCCGGGAAGGTCATATTTTTCAGACAGTGCTTTCACAGCGCTGGACGATTGAAACCGGGCGGGATGGCTTTTCTCTCTATAAAGAACTGCGGGAAATGAATCCTTCTCCGTATCTGTATTACTTTAATTTCGGGGAGTTTGAAATTATCGGAAGCTCGCCGGAAATGCTCGTCAAACAGCAGGGAAAGCGCATATTTACCTGTCCGATTGCAGGAACAAGACCGAGAGGAAAGGATAAGGCAGAGGATGAACGACTGAAAAAGGAACTCCTTGCAGATGAGAAGGAGCGTGCAGAACATGTGATGTTAGTAGACCTGGCGCGCAATGATATGGGAAGAATTTCGGAGTTCGGTTCAGTGAAGGTGACAGAATTTATGCGCGTACAGGAATATTCGCATGTGATGCACATCGTTTCGATGGTAGAGGGAAGAAAAAAAGGAGAGTTTCATCCACTCGATTTGGTGGCATCGTTTCTTCCGGCGGGAACCTTAAGCGGGGCACCGAAAATCCGTGCGATGGAGATTATCGAGGAATTGGAAAGCGTGAAACGGGGACTCTACGGCGGCGCTACAGGTTATGTGGATTTCTCCGGTGATATGGATTTTTGCATTACCATCCGTACGATGATAAAGAAAGACAACCGGGTTTATTTGCAGGCGGGTGCCGGAATCGTTGCAGATTCCGTACCGGAAATGGAATACAACGAATGCTGTAATAAAGTGATGGCACTGGCAAAGACACTGGTGAAGGAGGAACACTTATGATTTTGCTGATTGATAACTATGATTCATTTACGTATAACCTGTATCAGTATTTTGGCACCTTTACCGATGAAATCCGCGTTGTGCGCAATGATACAGTGACCCTGGAAGAAATCAGACAGATGCACCCGGAAAAAATTGTATTGTCGCCGGGACCGAAAAGCCCGTCGGAAGCCGGAATCTGTATGGACGTGGTAAAAGAGTTTTATAGAGAGGTGCCGATTCTTGGTATCTGTCTGGGACACCAGTGCATCGGCGAGGCGTTTGGCGGAACCGTAAGCTATGCAAAGAGCCTGTATCACGGAAAACAGTCTGAGATTTCCCATGACGGAACCGGAATCTTTGAGGGGATTCCTTCCCCGGTGAAGGTGGCACGGTATCATTCACTGGCAGTGCAGGAAGATGATTTACCGGAGTGCTTAGAGGTGACTGCCCGTACGGCAGACGGCGAAATCATGGCAATCCGTCATAAAGAATATCCGGTGGTCGGGCTTCAGTTTCATCCGGAATCCATCTATACGGAGCACGGAAAGCGGATGATTGAAAACTTTATCAACGGAGCAAAGGAGACCAGGGGATGATACTTGAGACAATTGTGGAGGATAAAAAAAGAAAACTGCCGGAGCATAAAAAGAAGATTCCGCTTACAGAAATGAGAAGGCTTGCAGAGGAATCGCAAAATGAACACCACAGCTTCGAGGAAGCGTTAAGAAAGCCCGGAATTTCGATTATCGGAGAGTGCAAAAAAGGTTCCCCAAGTCTTGGACATATTAAAAGTAAACTTAATATTTTAGATAGAATTGAAGAGTATAACGATTCAGTGGATGCAATCTCTTGTCTGACAGAGGAAGACCACTTTTTTGGAAGCGCAGATGATTTGCGGGATATCAGACCACTGAGCGGGCTTCCCATCTTAAGAAAAGATTTTATGATTGAGGAATATCAGTTTTACGAGGCAAAGGCAATAGGGGCGGACGCAGTGCTTTTGATTGCGGCAATCTTAGACGATGCAAAACTAAAAGACTTCTATCAGCTTGCGGGAGCGCTGGGGTTAGACGTATTGATTGAAACCCATGATGAGCGGGAAATGGAGCGGGTGTTAAAACTGTCTCCAGGGATTGTGGGAGTCAACAACCGAAACCTCAAGGATTTCTCTATTGATTTAAAGACAACTGAGCGGTTGCGGAAGCTGGTGCCAAAAGAGTGCTGCTTTGTTTCAGAAAGCGGGATTTTGACGGATGAGGATGTCCTCTTCCTAAAGAACTGTCAGGTCGATGGATTTCTAATTGGCAGGGCATTGATGGAAGCAGAGCATCCAAAAGAAGTGGCGGCACACTGGAAAGCATTGTAAAAGGGAATGAGAGCCATGACAACAGTAAAAATATGCGGAATCACAACGGAACAGGAAGCGGAATACTTAAATGAAGCACAGAAACTGCTTGCGGAGAAGAACTCACAGAAAAAAGCGCAGATGTACGCAGGATTTGTATTTTATGAAAAAAGCAAGCGGAATGTTTCGATAGAACAGGCAGAAAAGATTTTTAAAATATTAAATCCTGATATAAAAAAAGTCGCAGTAACGGTGGAACCGGACAGAGTACTTGCGGGGAGCCTGACAGAAGCCGGATTTGATATTCTACAGGCACATAAGAACTTAAAGCAGGAAGTACTTGATACGGTTTCCATTCCGGTATGGCTTGCGGTGAATCTGGAAAAAGCAGAGATGTTGGAAGCGGCGGATGCACAGTTACAGAGGGATACCACAAAGAAGATACAGGCGGTACTGGTCGATGCGCCGGGATACGGAAGCGGAAAAACCTTTGGCTGGGAAAACGCACAGGACGATGAGCGTACACGCTTTCTGGGATTTCGGTGGCGGATGCGGGAGGAAAAAAGACTTTTTCTTCTGGCAGGCGGACTGACACCGGAGAATGTCGGGGACGGGATTCGGTTCTTTGACCCGGATATCGTGGATGTCAGCAGCGGCGTGGAAGGGGAAGATGGAAAGAAAAGCCGGAAACGGATACTGGAATTTATAGAACATATGATAGAAAGTTAAAACAAGATTAAAAAGGAGAACGAGACAATGAATAAAAAGGCTTATTACGGAGAATTTGGCGGACAATATGTATCGGAGTCGCTGATGAATACATTGGAGGAATTAGACAATGCATTTGAGGAGGCAATCCACGACCCGGAATTTTTAAAGCAGTATCACTATTATCTGAAACAGTATGTCGGCAGAGAGACACCGTTATACTATGCGGAGCGGCTCAGCGAGAAGTACGGCATCCGGCTGTATCTGAAGCGGGAGGATTTAAATCATACCGGCGCACACAAGATTAACAATGTCATCGGACAGATTCTTCTTGCAAAGCGGATGGGAAAGAAAAAGGTCATTGCAGAGACCGGCGCCGGACAGCACGGTGTGGCAACGGCAACCGGAGCAGCACTGTTTGGAATGGAATGTACGGTTTACATGGGAGCCGAGGACATCAAGCGTCAGTCCTTAAACGTGATGCGTATGAAGATGCTCGGCGCAAAGGTTGTGAGCGTTACCTCGGGAAGCAACACCTTAAAGGATGCCACTAATGAAGCAATCCGCACCTGGGCAAAAACAGCGGAGGATACCTTTTACGTCATCGGTTCTGCCGTAGGACCTTACCCGTATCCGAAGATGGTCAAGGAATTTCAGAGTGTCATCAGCCGTGAGGCAAAAAAACAGATTCTTGCCGTAGAAAACAGACTGCCGGATGCCGTGATGGCGTGCGTGGGCGGCGGCTCCAATTCCATCGGAATGTTTGCGGATTTTATTGAGGAGAAGGGCGTAAAACTTATCGGCGTGGAAGCTGCCGGAAAGGGAATCGAGACCGGAGAGCATGCGTCTGCGATGGCAAAAGGGGAACCGGGCGTGCTTCACGGAATGCGTTCCTTCCTGTTACAGGATGAGGACGGTAATGTGACGTTAGCTCATTCGATTTCCGCGGGACTCGATTATCCGGGTGTTGGACCGGAACACGCATATTTAAAGCAGACCGGACGTGCCGAGTACGTTTCTATCACGGATGTGGAAGCGATGGATGCCCTGATGGAACTTTGTGAGCTTGAAGGCATCATACCGGCAATTGAGAGTGCACATGCGATGGCATATGTGCCGAAATACGCAAAAGAGCATCCGGGCGATACCGTAATCGTATGTCTGTCCGGAAGAGGTGATAAGGACGTAAACACGATTGCAGATTATTTAGACGGAAAAGGATATCTGAATTAAGGAGGACGGGGAAGCATGAATCGTATTGAAGAGAGAATGAATCAGTTAAAAGAGCGCGGCGAAAAGGCGTTTATCACTTATATCACAGCAGGATTGCCGGATTTGGAGCACACAAAAGCAATCATCCGTGCACAGCAGGAAGCAGGTGTCGATGTCATCGAGCTTGGGGTTCCGTTTTCTGACCCGGTAGCGGACGGACCTGTCATCCAGGACGCTTCCTACGAAGCAATCTGCGGCGGAACAACCTTGAAAAAAATCTTTGTAACGATGGAGGAGATGCGTAAGGACGGCATCACCGTACCGATTGTCTTTATGATGTATTACAACACGATACTGCACTACGGAGTGGAAGAATTTGCAAAAAAATGTGCGGAAGTCGGTGTGGATGGACTGATTATTCCGGACCTTCCATTTGAGGAGCAGGAGGAGTTAAGCAATTGTCTGGCTGGGCAGGAGACCACTATCTTAATTCAGCTTGTCTCTCCGGTGTCCGGCAGGCGGATTCCGATGATATTGAAAAATGCGAGGGGATTTGTCTACTGCGTGTCCTCGATGGGTGTTACCGGACAGGGTGCAGACTTCCACAAAGAAGTTATATCGTATTTAAAGAAAGTAAAAGAAGTGGCAGAAATTCCGGTTATGATGGGATTTGGAATCCGGACGGCGGAGGATGTGCAACCGATGAAGGACATTATCGACGGAGCAATCGTAGGGTCACACTTCATCACGCTGATGAAAGAAAACAACTATAGCACAGAAGCGGCAAAAGAATATTGCAGTACCTTTAAAAAGACGTTAAATGAAATGTAAAATAGAAAAGTTAAAAGGAGATTAAATATATGAAAGAACTGATTGCAAAAGTTACAGATGGAAATGACCTCACAGAACAGGAAGCAAAAAGGGGAATGGAGCTGATGTTAAGCGGTGAGGCAACGCAGGCACAGATTGCATCGTTTCTGACCGCACTTCGGATGAAGGGCGAAACCCTTGAGGAATTAATCGGATTTGCTTCCGTTCTCCGGGATAAGGCAGATACAATAAAGCCGGCAGTTGCAAATTATGTGGATTTGGTGGGTACCGGCGGAGACAGAACCTTTACCTTTAATATCTCTACGACCTCTGCGTTTGTTGTAGCGGCAGCCGGACTTCCGGTGGCAAAGCACGGAAACCGTTCCATCTCCTCAAAATCCGGTGCAGGCGATGTGCTTGAGGCACTTGGAGTCAACATTATGGCGGAACCGTCCGTTGTGCAGAAGTGCGTGGATGAGGTTGGAATCGGATTTATGTTTGCACAGCTTTTCAATAAATCCATGAAATATGTTGGTCAGGCGCGCAAGGAAATGGGAATCCGCACCGTATTTAACATCTTAGGACCGCTTGCAAACCCTTCCCGTGCAAAAAATATGGTGGTTGGTGTGTATGACCCGCTTCTGACCGAGAATGTGGCAAAGGCAATGAGCAGACTTGGCGTTGAGCGCGGATTCGTGGTCAGCGGACTTGACCATATGGATGAATTTACGCTGACCGGACCATCCGTTGTTTCAGAAATCAATCACGGAACAGTTACCACGTATAAAGTAAAACCGGAGCAGTTTGGATTAAAGCCCTGCACATTAGAAGATTTACAGGGCGGCGATGATATAACCAATGCAGAAATTACAAAAAATATCTTAAAAGGAATTGAGAAAGGAGCAAAACGGGATATCGTTCTTTTAAATGCCGGAGCAACTCTTTATATCGGAGGGCTTGCAGAATCGGTGGAAGCTGGTGTAAAATTAGCAGCGGACACCATTGATTCCGGAAAGGCATATGAGAAATTAGAAGAACTCATAAGATGCTCGAATCAGTAGAAAGAGAACTGCATGAAAAAAATTTTGTTTATCGCGACAGGCGGAACCATCGCGTCACGCCGCTCAGACAGCGGATTAAAACCGCAGATTACACCGCAGGAACTGTTGGAATACATTCCACAGGTGAAGGATATCTGTCAGATTGAGGCAATCCAGCTTTTAAATCTTGACAGCTCGAACATGGAGCCAAAGCACTGGAAACTCATCGTGCACACCATAAGAGAGCAGTACGAAGCCTACGACGGATTTGTCATTGCACACGGAACAGATACCATGGCATACACAGCGGCGGCGATTTCCTATATGGTACAGAATTCGAAAAAGCCGATTGTTATTACCGGGGCACAAAAGCCGATTGATTTGGAGATTACAGATGCCAAATCCAATCTGCTTGACAGCTTTTTGTACGCATCAGATGCGGCTTCCCAGGGCGTTTCGATTATTTTTGACGGAAAGGTCATTGCCGGAACACGTGCCAAGAAGGTGCGCTCTAAGAGCTACAACGCATTTTCCAGTATCGACTATCCGTACCTTGCCGTGATACAGGATTTGAATATCATGCGGTACATTCCGATGATTCCCTATGAGGAAGATGTCCGGTTTTATGAGAAGTTAGATGAAAATATCTATTTGATGAAGCTGATACCGGGGATTAAACCGCGTGTTTTAAGCAGCATTTTTGAAAACTACGACTGTATTATTGTGGAAAGCTTTGGAGTCGGTGGAATCCCACATTCCATTGCGGACGCTTTTTATGAGCTCTGCCAAAAGCATCCGGATAAGCTCGTTGTGATGGCAACCCAGGTGGCACATGAGGGCAGTGATATGACGGTCTATGAGGTAGGGCATGACATGAAAAAGAACTGCCGTTTCCTTGAGTCATATGATATGACGTTAGAATCTGTCATTGCAAAGACCATGTGGATACTTGGAAATTTCCCGGGAGAGCAGGAGCGGCTTGAGGACATTTTCTACAAAAACATCAATTATGATTTAATATTTGGAAAAAACCGGAAGTGCTAGTGCTTCCGGTTTTTTCCATTTTAGGCAGGATGCACCGTTCGCACACTTTCAATTGTCAACCTTTGAAAATAAAAAGGTTGACAATTGAAAGTAAACCGTATATGATACCACTATGCTTAAAATTCAAGGAGGCTTTTTGCTATGAAAATTTCAACAAAGACAATTGTAATGATTGGTATGTTTACCGCGGTGCTTGGTGTACTGTCGATTCTTCAGATTCCGATGCCAAGCGGTGTGCCGATTACTTTGCAGACATTTGCAATGGCAGTCTGCGGATATGTGCTCGGATGGAAGAAGGGAACCGCATCCACCGCAATTTATATCCTGCTTGGAACCGTAGGAGTACCGATTTTTGCCGGAATGTCAGCAGGACCATCTGTGCTGGTTGGATATACAGGCGGATTTATCTGGGGATTTTTATTCCTGACTTTACTCTGCGGCATCGGAGGCGCACAGAAGAACCCGGTTATCTCAGTAGTACTTGGAATCGCCGGACTTGCCATCTGCCATCTGTTGGGTGTTATCCAGTATGCAGTCGTGGCGTCCACCACATTTACAGCATCCTTCCTTTTAGTATCCGTTCCGTATCTGATAAAGGATGTTATCTCTGTTGTCGGAGCTTATGTAGTGGGACTTGCAGTGCGCAAAGCACTTCGTGCCGGACATATTTTGGAAGACAGCCGCGTAGCAGCCTAGCAGCAAAGCGGCAATAACCGCATTATAAAAGGAAAAATCCATGGAACAAAAATTTCGCGTACATCACATTCTTTGCACCTCATTATATGAAGGAAAAGGCTACAGTGGAACATTCTGTGAAAATATGACGGCAATCGTGGAATGGCTGCAAAGCCATAAAGATAAGCCGCTGACATTAGTGGCAGAGCCGGATATGATTTGTGAAAACTGTCCGAACCGGACGGAAAACAATGAATGTGAACAGGATGCCAACCATGTGGCAGAAAAAGACCGCCAGCTTTTAACTGTATTACAGTTAGAAGAGGGCGGCAGTTATACTTATCGCGAACTCTGTGAGCGGGCACTTGACCGGATGACAGAGGAAGCATTTTTAAAAAGCTGCGGCAGATGTTACTGGAGAAAACAGGGACTCTGCCGCTATGAAAATCTTGTTGCGCAGTTGAAACTCAATGCGTCTTCTTGTTAATGTAGTTTGTCTTGTATTTCGAGTAGACAATCTTCTGGCTGCTGTATAAGCCATAATATCCCGACAACATATAACTGAATGCAATCGCCAGCAGGAAATACGGCATCCCATCAAAACCGAACAGCTCAAAACTGATGAGCAGGGAGGTGATGGGACAGTTGGTGACCCCGCAGAAGACTGCGGTCATGCCTGCGGCAGTGCACAAATCCGGGCAGAAGCCGGTCAGATTGCCGAACAGGCAGCCAAAAGCTGCTCCGGTAAAGAACGAAGGAACAATCTCACCGCCCTTAAATCCGGCACCGAGCGTGACGGCGGTAAAAAGCATTTTTAAAAAGAAAGCTTCCGGTGCGACGGATTCCGACTGGAAAAAGCCTTCAATCATGTCCATACCGGTTCCGTTGTAGCGCTGGTCGCCGACAAGCAGGGTCAGTGCGATGACAAAGCAGCCACCTGCGAATGCGCGCACATATGGATTTTTGAAAAAATGTTTGTACGCATGTTCGGACTGGTGCAGCATGATGCAAAACAGCACGCTCACGAGTGCACACAAAATGGCGAGCACTGAGATATAGATGGCAGAGGAAACGGTAAATTTCGGCATCGCATTGATAACAAAATGCTCGGCACCGACGCCAAACGACTGGGCGATACCGTAGGCAATCAACGAAGAAATCACGCAAGGCACGAGGGCAGCGTAATACATGATGCCGACGCTTACAACCTCCATGGAGAAAATTGCCGCGGCGAGCGGAGTACCAAACAGTGCGGAAAAAGCGGCGCTCATGCCACACATAATCATGATGTGCTTGTCCTTTTCATCGAAGCGGAACAGCCTTCCAAGTCCGTTTCCGATACTTCCGCCAAGCTGTAAGGCGGCGCCTTCTCTTCCGGCGGAACCGCCGAATAAGTGCGTGATTAAGGTGGAGAGGAAAATTAACGGCGCCATGCGAAGCGGCAGCTCATCCCCGGAATGGATGGCGGAGAGCACCAGATTGGTGCCGGTGTCTTTTTCATCGTGGAGCAGCCTATAGCATCCAACGATAACGATTCCGCCGACTGGCAGCAGAAAAAGCAGCCACGGACATTTGCTTCTGGTCAAGGTCACAAGGGACATTCCAAGGTAAAAGAGGGTTCCGACCCCTCCGACTAAGATACCGGAGAGAATGGAAAAAATGACCCATTTGACAGCCGTTCTAAGACGGATAAGATTGTGTTTGATTTTATGTTTATAGATTTCTTTCATAACGATTCCTTTCTTAACAGACTCCTCAGATAAATTTTAACATCTCGCAGACGGATTTACAATACCGCTGGAGAAAAGAGGAAGATTTGGGATTGTCTTTCACAACAGAGCGCGTTATAATTTACTTATGAAAACGTTACCGGAAACGCAGACGTTTTTTTGTTAAAAATTAACAAAAATAAAAAAATTACGAAAAAATACGAAAATAATAGTGGACAGGAACAGAAATTATGGTTACGATAAAGGATATAGCAAGGGAATCAGGATACTCTGTCAGTACTGTTTCGAGAGTGTTAAATCACAAGAATGATGTCAGTCCGGATGCGAGAAAACACATTGAGGAAGTGGTGGAAAAATTCCACTTTGTTCCCAATAACAATGCCAAGCATTTAAAGCAGAGCAACTCCAAATGTATCGGCGTTCTCGTAAAGGGAATTGCCAACCTGCTCTTTGCAGACATCGTGGAGGAGATACAAAAGCGCGTGGAAAAAACCGAGTACACGTTAGCGGTCTCTTACTTAGATGAGGAGGCAGATGAGGTGGAACAGGCACTTTACCTATGCAGGGACAGAAAGCCGCTTGGACTTTTGTTCTTAGGGGGAAATCCCACGCATTTTGAACAGGAATTTGGCAAGATTCATGTGCCGTCCGTGCTCGTGACAAACCGGGCAGACGGATTAAAGTTTCGGAATCTTTCGAGCGTTGCCACCGATGACGTAGAGGCTGCAAAATGTGCGGTCGATGCGCTTTTAGATGCCGGACATAAGAGGATTGGCGTGCTTGGAGGAGACCTTTTAAGCTCTTACACCAGCAGACAGCGTCTTGGCGGCTGCGAGGAGAGCATGAGGGAACATGGCATGGACCCGGAGGAACATCTGCATTATAAAAAGGCAAGATTTTCCTATGAGAGTGCTTATGAGGGAACAAAGCATCTGTTAAACGAGGCGGATGATATCACGGCAATTTTTGCAATGTCAGATATCATGGCAATCGGTGCAATCCGCGCGATGCTTGATATGGGGTATTCGGTGCCGGAGGATATCTCTGTCATCGGATTTGACGGGACAGAGATGGCGGAGTATTACAGTCCGAGACTGTCAACCATTAAACAGCAGTGTCAGACGCTTGCGGCAAGAAGTATGGAAATCCTTTTAGAGAAGCTTGCACAGATTGCGCAGGCAGAGCAGGCGGGAAACGGGGAAGTAAATCTCGTCCCCGTGCATGAAATAATCCCGTTTACATTTGTAAGAGGAGAGAGTATAAAAAAACTATAACAGAAATGAGGAATTATTTATGAGAAGCAGTGGTGTATTGATGCACATTTCCTCCCTGCCATCCCCGTACGGGATTGGAACAATGGGAAAAGAAGCGAGAAAGTTTACAGATTTTCTGAAAAAATCAGGACAGAAGTACTGGCAGATACTTCCGATTTGTCCGACCAGCTATGGGGATTCCCCGTACCAGTCATTTTCGAGCTTTGCGGGAAACCCGTATTTTATTGACTTGGAATATCTGTGCAAAGACAAACTTTTAACGAAAAAGGAGTGTGAGTCATACCCATGGGGAAGCAATCCGCATTATGTGGATTACGGCGTGATGTACGCTTCAAGATATTCCTTATTAAAAAAGGTATATGCCCGCTTCATGAAAAAAGAGCCGGAGGACTTTGCAGAATTCTGTAAGAAAGAGGCAGACTGGCTGGAAGATTATGCACTTTTCATGGCACTGAAGGATGTAAACGGCGGTGCTGCATGGTTTGAGTGGGATAAGGATTTAAAGACCAGAAAGCCGGAAGCATTAAAGAAGGCAAGAGAAACCTACGCTGAGGACATTAATTTCTACCGGATGCTCCAGTATCTGTTTTTCAAACAGTGGTGGGATTTAAAAGCATATGTCAATGAGGCAAACATTGAAATCATCGGAGATGTTCCGATTTATGTGGCAGGAGACAGCGCCGATGTATGGGCACATCCGGACCAGTTCTATTTGGATGCCGATTTGAATCCGATTGACGTGGCAGGATGCCCGCCGGATGCGTTCTCAGAAGATGGACAGTTATGGGGCAATCCGCTGTTCCGCTGGGATGTGATGAAAAAAGACGGTTATTCCTGGTGGACGAAGAGAATTGCAGCAATGTCAAAATTATATGACATTGTAAGAATTGACCACTTCCGCGGATTCGATTCCTACTATGCAATTCCGGGCAAGGATAAGACCGCAAGAAACGGTTCCTGGAAGAAGGGACCGGGTATGGACTTATTCGAGGCGCTGGAGAAGAACCTTGGAAAGTTAAACATCGTCGTGGAAGACCTTGGATTTTTAACACCATCTGTACATAAATTACTGAAAGATTCCGGTTTCCCGGGAATGAAAGTCATCCAGTTTGCATTTGACTCAAGAGAGGGCAGTGATTATCTGCCGCACACTTATCCGGTGCACTGCGTCGTGTATACAGGAACACATGACAATGATACCGTGATGGGCTGGATGAAGACAGCGCCGAAGGGCAGCGTAAAATTTGCAAAAGAATACTTGAACCTCACCGAGGAAGAGGGTTATAATTGGGGTATGATGCGCGGCGCATGGTCGTCCGTAGCGGAACTGGCAATTGTTCCAATGCAGGATCTTATCGGTGCAGGCTCCGAAGCGCGTATGAATACACCATCCACGTTGGGCGGCAACTGGGAGTGGAGAGCCACAGCAGACCAGATTACAACGGCTCTTTCCAAACGGTTCTACCGTTATATGCAGATGTACGGACGTCTTCGTGTGGATGAGACAGAGGAGAAAACAGCAGCCGAGGAATAGGCGGAAGAAATGTTATATTTTATTGTAAATAAAAAGGCAAGAAGCGGCAGAGGACAGAGCGTATGGCACGAGGTAATGGAAGTTCTGCATACAAAGAACATTCCATACCGTGCCTGGGTGACCGGGCATGAAGGGCATGCCGGAGAACTCGCCGTGTCCATATGTAACGAGGCGCAGGAAACTGCGCCTGTTTGTATTGTGGTAGTGGGCGGAGACGGAACGATTAACGAGGTGATAAACGGAATCCCGGATATTTCCAAAGTGCGGCTTGGTGTTATTCCGACCGGCTCCGGCAACGATTTCTGCAGGGGGCTTGGCATCAAGGGAACGCCATCAGAACTGATAGAACAGATTCTTGCTGCCACAGAGAGTGAGACGCCATCCATGGATTTGGGCAAAGTGAGCTGGAACCACGGAACGGAAAGCCGGCTTTTTGCGATAAGCTCCGGTGTAGGGCTTGATGCATTAGTCTGCAAGAAGGCGTTAAAATCCCGCTTAAAGGACACTTTAAACTGGATGCATTTAGGAAAACTTACCTATGTGCTGTTGACACTACAGTCGTTATTTACGCTTCAGACCGCGGATGGCAGAGTTCGGTTTGGCGCGGGGACATCCTGGATTCCCAAGAAAAAAACCATCTGTGTTTCTGCGATGAATTTTGCCAAAGAAGGCGGCGGTGTTCCGATGGCGCCGGATGCGGACGCATTTGACGGAAGGCTCTCGGTGTGCAGCATCTGCGGCATCCTGAAATGGAGAACCTTTTTCCTGTTACCGCTTCTGGTTGCGGGCAAGCACCTTGGACATCGTGGAATCGAGGTAAATGACGCAGAAAGCATTACCGTACATTTAAAGAAGCCGATGGTGCTTCATGCGGACGGTGAATACTGTGGAGACGTGACAGAGATAGAATACAGTTGTATTCCCGGCGCATTAAATTTACTGAAAAAGTGATAAATAGAAAACCCCTTTCATACATTGTATTAAAATACACGACACAAGTATGGAAGGGGTATTTTTTATGGACAGTGGTACAAAGAAAGAGTTCGATTTGTACAAAGATATCCAGAACCGGACGGCGGGTGAGCTTTACCTCGGTGTGGTAGGCCCGGTGCGGACGGGAAAATCCACGTTTATCAAACGGTTTATGGAATTGATGGTGCTTCCCTTTGTGGAAGATGTACATAGCAGAGAGCGTTCCATTGATGAACTGCCTCAGGCGGCAGCGGGAAAGACCATTATGACAACGGAGCCCAAATTTATTCCCAAGGATGCGGCGGAAATCCGGCTTGAGGATGATACCCGGGTAAAAGTACGGCTCATCGACTGCGTGGGCTTTATGGTGGACGGTGCGTCCGGCCATATGGAAGGAAATGAGAAGCGGATGGTAAAAACACCGTGGTTTGACCATGAGATACCGTTTGTGGAAGCAGCGTCTGTCGGCACGCAGAAGGTCATCAGGGACCATGCAACCGTCGGAATCGTGGTATCAACGGACGGAAGCATCGGAGAGTTAGGCAGGGAAAACTATATCGAGGCGGAGGAGCGCACGGTTGCGGAGCTCGATGCGCTCGGAAAGCCGTATGTCATCGTGCTAAACTCCAAGTGGCCCTATAAGGAAGAAACGGTAAAACTTGCGGAGGAGATGCGTGAAAAGTATAAGACGGCCGTCGTCCCGGTCAACTGTGAGCAGCTCCGCAAGGATGATGTGTTCCGGATTCTTGAGAGCATTTTGTATGAATTTCCGGTTGCAAGGGTGGAATTTTATATCCCGAAATGGGCGGAGATGCTGCCGGGCGACCATCCGATGAAGGCAGAGGTCATAAAGACTGCATCGGAAATCTTAGACGGAATGTATAAGACAAAGGACGTATACCGGCAGACCTACACGCCGGAGCACTACGTTTCCAAGATAAAGACCGAAGAGGTGGATTTGGCGAGTGGATGCGTCAAAATATCCATGGAGATTGCAGAGAAATATTATTATGAAAACATGAGTGAGCTTACCGGTGTGCCGATTGATGGCGAGTATGAGTTAATCAGTATGATGAAGGAGATGTCAAAGCTCAAGGAATCCTATGAAAAGGTGGCAGATGCGTTTGAGGCGGTACAGGTAAAGGGCTATGGCGTCGTCAATCCGGGATTATCCGATATCCATATGGAGGAGCCGGTGCTTATCCGCCATGGAAACAAATTCGGCGTGAAAATGAAGGCAACTTCCCCGTCCATCCATATGATAAAGGCGAACATTGAGACGGAGATTGCGCCGATTGTCGGAAGCGAGGAGCAGGCAAACGATTTGATTGCCTATATCAGACAGAACCAGCAGAGCGGCGAGGCATTTGACACAAACATTTTTGGAAAATCCATCGGCGAGCTGATGGAAGACGGCATCCGCAGCAAGATTGCAATGATGGATGACGAGTGCCAGATGAAATTGCAGGATACGATGCAAAAGATTGTCAACGACAGCAACGGGGGAATGGTCTGCATCATTATATAAAAGTAGTTTCTTACAAAAATGTAAGGAATCTGTAAGCCGAATCGATGGCACGTTTTTTCTCGAAAGATTATGATAAAAAAGTAAGAATCGGGTAAGAAACAAAGAAAAACAAAAAGATAATATTAAGACTTCTTTAAGGTTAATCCCATGATATTGACGGGTTTTCGATGGTATTACTATAATAACAGAAAAAGAAAAAGCAATCAGAAAAACACAGGAGAAGGTTATGAAATACATTACATTTGCAGTACCATGTTACAATTCAGAAAGTTATATGAGAAGGTGCATTGATTCCCTGTTAGCGGCAGGGGACAAGGCAGAAATCATTATCATCAATGACGGTTCCTCGGATGCGACGGGAGAGATCGCAGCGGAATATGAGAGGCTGCATCCGGAAATTGTGCGTGCGGTTAATAAAGAAAACGGGGGACACGGCTCCGGTGTGAATTTAGGGCTTTCCATGGCGGAGGGTGTTTACTTTAAGGTGGTCGATTCGGATGACTGGTTAGACGATAAAGCGCTGCAAAAATTCATGGAGCGTCTGGAACACTTTATTGTGTCAAAGGACTGGGAGACGATACCGGATTTATTTATCTGCAATTACATCTATGACCATCTGTATGAGGGAACTGCAAAAGAGATGCGCTACCGCAATGTATTTCCGGAGGAAACCATGTGTGGCTGGAATGAAATCGGAAACTTTTCCCCGTCACAGTACCTTGTGATGCACGCGCTGATTTTCCGCACCGAAGTGCTGCGGGAGTCCGGTGTGAAGCTGCCGGAGCATACCTTTTATGTTGACAATATTTTTTCGTATCAGCCGCTTCCCTATGCGAAACATTTATATTACATGGACATCGGACTTTACCATTACTTCCTCGGCAGGGATGACCAGTCGGTCAATGAGCAGGTGTTAATGCGCCGTATTGACCAGCAGATTAAGGTGACAAAGATTGTATCGCGGTGCGTGGATCTTGACGATGTGGAGGCACATTTTCCAAAGTTAGCATCCTATATGCGCCGCAATATCTCTATCATGCTGTCGATTTCCTCCATTCATCTGTTATTAATCGGAACAGCGGAGGCATTCGCAAAGCGGAAAAAAATGTGGAAGGAACTAGACGAGTACGACAGAAGACTTTACCGCAGAATCCGCTACGGAACGATTTCCGGCTTTACCTATCTGCCAGGGCACGTCGGCGGATGGCTTACCCTGACAGGCTACCGGATGGCAAAACAGATTTACCGCTTTAACTAAGGAAAAAGGAGTGCGACACCTATGATGGAACATATTTATATTGCATTTGTAGATACCCCCGGCTTTTTTGCCGGAATTATCAGACGGGTTATCCGTCAGGATTACATCCATGTGGTAATTTCCATGGACAGTCAGTTAGAGGAGGCTTACAGCGTCGGAAGACGTAACCCGGCGGTGCCGCTTCTTGCAGGCTTTGAGAAGGAAGACAAGGAAAGAATATTAAAAGTATTTCCGACGGCGCGCTATATGGTCTGTGAACTGACCTGCACCGCAGAACAGAAGGAACGCATCCGTACGATGTTACACGACTGCATGGAGCACAGACTTTCCTATCACTATGCAATCATCGGTCTGCCGTTTATCCTGTTTCAGATCCCGTTTTACCAGAAAAATCATTTTACCTGTTCCTCCTATGTGGCAAAACTGTTAGAGGACAATGGAATCGGCATCAGTGAAAAGCATTTTTCGATGGTGACACCGCGGGATTTCATGGAATACCCGTATAAAAAGAAAATCTTTGAGGGCAGGCTCGAGGAATTCTGCAATGGAGGAGGAATGTGGCATGAAGCACTCTATGGAGCGTGAGAGGGAAAAGGCAGCACCGAAGCATATGGGAATATCGGTTTTGTTTTTCCTCGCAGTGATGGTTTTGACATTTTTCGCCTTTTTTAGAAATACACAGCTTTCTGATATCTATGCGGCACTGGCACGGATGAGCCCGTGGTATCTTGCGGCAGCGGCAGTTTGCGCTGCCTTTTTCGTGTCGGCGGAGGGCATGATGATCTGGTATCTGCTGGCATCTATCCATAAAGAGTGTCGGCTGCCACACAAAAGAACCGGAATTTTCCGCTGTATTGCGTATTCTTTTATCGGATTTTTTTATTCCGGAATCACGCCGTCCGCAACAGGCGGACAGCCAATGCAGCTTTATTATATGAAAAAAGACGGAAACCGGCTGTCGGACAGCTCGGTTGTCCTGATGACGGTTGCGGTCATTTATAAGCTGGTGCTTGCACTGACCGGAATCGGAATTTTTGCATTCTGGTATCATTCGTTAAAGCAGTATCTCGGAAACTATCTGGCGCTCTATATTTTTGGAGTTGTCATCAATGCAGTGGTTGTGGCACTGCTGTTATTTGTGATGTTAATTCCGGATACAGCGTCGAAGCTGATTCATGGCATTGCATCTGGTTTGGAAAAAATTCATATTCTAAAGCCTTCCGCAGAGCGTGCAGGGAAGATAAACGGGTTTGTGGACGGCTACCGTGCCTCGGTGAAATTTCTCGTGCAGCACAAAGGAAAAGTGCTTCTTGTGATTGTTGGAACATTTTTACAGCGGTTTTCCATGTTTTTTCTGACCTGGCTTGTTTACCGCGGATTTCATCTGGAGGGAACCGGCGCCTTCAGTGTGCTCTGGTTACAGGCTGCCGTCTACATCGCAGTGGACATGCTTCCGATTCCAGGCGCACAGGGAATCACCGAGCTGATGTATAAAAGCGTCTTTGCAACGGTCTTTCCGGTAAATCTTTTAATGCCGTCCATGCTTGCCGTGCGCGGGTTAAATTTTTATCTGCTTCTTGTGATAAGCCTTGTCGTTGTGTTGTGGAATCTGGCACTTGGAAAAAAGAGCGTAACAGGGAAGAGTCGCGGTTGAAAAATGGGGAGCCAACGTTTATAATCAGTGTATGATGAAAACCCTGATTGTTGCGTGAAGGAGAAAAAAGGATGCAGACTTTGCGGATCTTTGATGAGAAGAACTATACGGATGCCATGCCTGTTTTTGAAAAATTTACTGTCCGCGGAATCATAAAGCGGGGAAATCTTTATGCGATGCAAAAAAGCAGACACGGGGAATATAAGATACCGGGCGGCGGAGTGGAGCCGGGTGAGACTTATATTGAGGCGCTTTGCAGAGAAGTGCGGGAAGAGACAGGATTGCTTGTGGATGTTTCAACGGTGAGAGAGCTTGGAGAAATCCTGGAAATGCGGGAGGATTTGCACTGCAGCGGACAAAAATACATTTGTCATTCAATGTATTACAGCTGTGATGTACTTCCTGAGACAGCGCCGCTTGAAATGACGGATTCCGAAATCAGAGAGGGCTTCCATCCGGTGTGGGAAACCATCGAAGAAGTGATTTCGTCGAATCTTGCGATGCATAAAGAAGAATGGAGATTGCGTGATACCCGGTTTCTTGAACTTGCAGCAGAAGGGAAAGTCAAAATTTAACAGATAAAGCAGGAGTTTAAGAATGAAAGAATTTATTCAGGGAATGTATCAGAAGAAGAATTTTTGGGGAAGGCTTGTGGCAGTTATCCTAGCGGTAATTACCATGGGCTTTTCTTTGTCCTGGCTGGTGCTTGTGGACATGGGAACAGACCCTTGTACGAGTATGAATCTTGCAATTTCGGCAAAGCTTGGAATGTCCATCGGAAACTGGCAGGCGTTATTTAACAGCGTCCTGTTTGTGTTCGTAATTTTTCTTGGAAGGGAAAATATCGGATTTGGAACGCTTGCGAATATGTTCCTCGTGGGCTATTCACTGGATTTTTTCAGCTGGCTTTGGGCAAAGTTCGGAATTCCGGCGTATTTTGAGGCGTCTTTTCTGCTGCGGGCACTCGTACTGCTTCCGGCACTGATTGTGTTTATTTTTGCAGCATCCGTCTACATGGATGTGGAGCTTGGAACTTCGCCGTATGATGCAATTTCGTTTATCGTGGCAAAATACCTTCCGAAGGTTCCATTCCGGTTCGTGCGCATTGTATACGATATCCTTGTCATTATCATCGCATGGATTTTCGGGGCAAAGATTGGAATTGTGACGATTCTGATGGGCTTTACATTGGGGCCTGTAATTACTTTTGTAGGCAATAAAATCAGCCGTTTTATCAAGGTGTAATGGAATTTTACAGTAGGAAAAAATGGCACAAGCTGTTATAATACAGACAACCACTATTTTAAAGAAATGAGGAATAAGAATGAATCCGGTTTATGAAAAATTAGTAAAATGTTATGAAAGCTACCGCGCAAAGATTAATTTTACTCCGAAGGTGGCACTTGTATTAGGCTCAGGACTGGGCGATTATGCGAAGGATATTAAAGTGGAGGCAACCTTGGACTACCATGAGCTGGAGGGCTTTCCGGTATCCACCGTTCCGGGACACGCAGGAAGATTTATCTTCGGTTATGTGGGAGAGGTTCCGGTCGTATGTATGCAGGGACGTGTTCACTACTATGAAGGTTATGATATGTCAGATGTAGTCCTTCCAATCCGTCTGATGAAAATGATGGGTGCAGAGATTTTATTCCTGACAAACGCCAGCGGCGGTATCATGCAGGGAATGCAGGCAGGCGATTTTATGTTGATTACCGGTCAGATTGGCTGCTTTGTTCCGTCTCCGCTCAGGGGCGCCAACATCGATGAACTCGGTGTCCGTTTCCCGGATATGAGCCAGATTTACGACAAAGATTTGCAGAAAATTGTAAAGCGTGCAGCACTTGACCTTTCCATTGATTTAAAGGAAGGAACCTATATGCAGCTTTCCGGTCCACAGTTTGAGACCCCACAGGAGATTACGATGTGCAGAACGCTCGGTGCAGATGCAGTCGGAATGAGTACTGCCTGTGAAGCGATTGCAGCACGCCATATGGGAATGAAAATTGTCGGTATTTCCTGTATCTCCAACACGGCAGCAGGAATCTATCCAATCCCGCTTTCCCATGAGGAGGTACAGGAGACGGCTGACCGCGTGGCACCGCAGTTTAAGAAACTCGTGACAGAGAGTATCATCAGAATGTAACAGAGGGAGAAAAGTATGAATATTCGTTTTTACAATGCTAAAATCTTAACACTTCTGCCGGAGCATAAGTTTGAAATCATCGAAGGAGAGCTCTGGGTAAAGGGAGACACCATCTGCTATTTAGGTGCCGCAAAGGAAGCAGGAAAATCTGTTCAGGGAGAGGACGTTATCGTCTGGGACCGCGAGATTGATGTAAAGGGAAATCTTTTGATGCCGGGCTTTAAAAATGCCCACACCCATACGGCAATGACCTTCCTTCGTTCCTATGCGGATGACCTTCCGTTACAGGACTGGCTCACCAGGCAGGTATTCCCGAAAGAGGGACAACTCACGGAGGACGATGTATACTGGTTAAATATTTTGGGAATCATGGAGTATTTGACAAGCGGTATCACCTCAAACTTTGATATGTATTTCTTCCCACCGGTAGATGCAAAGGCTTCTGCAGATACAGGCTTCCGTACGGTTCAGACCAGCGGCTTAAACAATTTTGGCGGAACGGTAGAGCTGATGGAGGAGAATTATCACAAGGTCAATGAGATGAGCGACCTTACCACATTTATCGTAGGATTCCATGCAGAGTACACCACTTCAAAGGAACTGATGGAAGGTGTGGCAAAATTAGCGGACAAGTTAAAATCCCCGGTATGGATGCACAATGCAGAGACAAAGTTAGAAGTAGACGAGTGTAAAGAGCGCTGGGGAATGACCCCGACCGCATTGACCGACAGTCTTGGAATGTATCAGTATGGCGGCGGCGGTTACCACTGTGTCTGGGTAGAGGACGGCGATTTTGAAATCTTTAAAAAGAGAGGACTGACAGCCGTTACGAATCCGGCGTCGAACTTAAAGCTTGCATCCGGAATCTGCCCGGTAAAACGCTTTGTGGATGAGGGAATCTCCATGGCAATCGGTACAGACGGGCCGGCGAGCAACAACTGTCTGGATATGTTCCGCGAGATGTTTTTGACCTCCACACTGGCAAAGGTGCGTGAGATGGATGCAGAGTGTGTTTCAGCCGATGAAATCCTTTATATGGCAACCGCAGGCGGCGCAAAGGCAATGTTATTAGACGACTGTGACTGCCTTGCAGTTGGCAAGAAGGCAGATATCATCATGATTGACTTGCAGCAGCCGAACATGCAGCCGGAGAATAATATTGTGAAGAATCTTGTTTACAGCGGAAGCAAACAGAACGTAAAAATGACCATGGTAAACGGCAGAATCCTTTACGAGGACAACCGGTTTGAGATTGGATTTGAACCGGCAGAGATTTACGCAAAGGCAAATGCGATTATTCGGAGAATGTAGAATGCGTGTAATTTTTATACATCACAGCTGCTTTGTGGTGGAATTGGATGAAAAAGTACTGATTTTTGACTGGTTTGCAGGAGACCGCGTGGAAGGGTATACCTTCCGCGGAACGCTTCCGGAGTACGAGGCGGACACGCCGGTGTATGTGTTTGCAAGCCATAAGCACAGGGACCACTTTGATATGGATGTTTTGCATCTGGCAGAAAAGTATCGCAATATTCATTTTATCTTTTCAAAGGACTGCAAGATGACAGGCGGCTTTTTAAAGCGGCACGGATTTCCGGCGGATATCACGGAGAAAATCACTTACGTGGGTGCAAATGCAAAATACCGGGTCGGCGATTTGAATATTGAGACGCTCCGCTCCACGGATGCCGGTGTGGCATTTTATGTGGAGAGCCACGGCATCAGCTGCTTCCATGCCGGCGATTTAAACGACTGGAAGTGGGATGGCGCCGGAGAACTTGTAAATGGTAATATGGAGCGGAGCTTTCATTCACAGATTAAGATGCTGCGCAACAAGAAGATTCATCTTGCATTTTTCCCGATGGATCCAAGACAGGGAGAGTATCAGTTCCTCGGCATTGACTATTTTATGCAGCAGACGGATGCCGACTATATCTTCCCGATGCACATGTGGCAGGATTATTCCGGGATTGCAGAGTACAAGAGAAGAATCAGCAACCAGGCGATGGCAGAGCGGATTGTGGATTTGTACCACGAGAATCAGTTGGTTCCAATTGATGTGCAGTAAGATTTCCTACTTGACGATAGGAAATCAGTTGCGATATACTTAATTAGTTAAGAAGGTTTTAGGTATCATTACTTAGTGGATAGAAAGGCAGGGAAAGCAATGGCATTTTTGGGGTCGTTTCTTCAGTATGTAATCATTTTAATAGTTTTGGCTGCAATCGCAGGGCTTGGAATCTTCGCAGGAAAGAAGCTGCGGGACCGCAAGGACAAAAAGAGTGCGGCAGAAGCGACAGAAGAACAGAAATAAAAAGGAACAAATAGGAGTTTGGAGGATATCGTCGTGAAGAAGTTTTACGGAGAAAATGAACTGCGCCGGATGTATCTGGAATTTTTTGAGAGCAAGGGACATCTGCGCATGAACAGCTTTTCATTGGTACCGCACAATGACAACAGCTTATTACTTATCAATGCGGGAATGGCACCGCTTAAGCCATATTTTACCGGACAGGAAATCCCGCCGAGAAGACGTGTGACAACCTGCCAGAAGTGTGTTCGTACCGGTGATATTGAGAATGTAGGAAAGACAGCAAGACATCTGACATTCTTTGAAATGCTTGGAAACTTTTCTTTTGGAGATTATTTCAAACACGAAGCAATTGCATGGAGCTGGGAATTTTTAACCAAGGTATTAGGACTTGAGGAGGACAGACTCTATCCGTCCATCTATGGCGAGGATGACGAGGCATTTGAAATCTGGAATAAGGAAATCGGTGTTCCGGCAGACCGTATTACCCGTTTCTACCGTGACCCGGAGACCGGAGAGTGCGATAACTTCTGGGAGCATGGTGCAGGACCGTGCGGACCGTGTTCTGAGATTTATTATGATCGCGGTGAGAAATACGGCTGCGGCAAACCGGACTGTAAGGTAGGCTGTGACTGTGACCGTTTCATGGAAGTATGGAACAACGTATTTACCCAGTTCAACGGAGACGGACATGGCGGATATGAGGAGCTTGAGCAGAAGAATATTGATACCGGTATGGGACTTGAGCGCCTTGCAGTTGTCATGCAGGATGTAGATTCTGTATTTGACATTGACACGATGAAAGCAATCCGTGACAAGGTATGTGAACTGTCAGGAAAGACTTATGAGACCGATGCGCTCGATGACGTATCCATCCGTCTGATTACAGACCATATCCGTTCTTCCACATTCCTGATTTCCGATGGTGTTATGCCGTCCAATGAGGGAAGAGGATATGTACTCCGCCGTATCATCCGTCGTGCAGCAAGACACGGAAAGATGCTCGGAATCGAAGGTACATTCCTTGCAAAGATTGCACAGGTTGTAATCAACGAGAGCAAGGACGGATATCCGGAGTTAGAGGAGAAAAAGGACTTTATCTTAAAGGTACTTACCCAGGAAGAAGAGAAGTTTGCAAAGACAATCGACCAGGGACTTTCCATCTTAGCAGATATGGAAGAAAAGATGCAGGCAGAGGGCAGCAAGAAACTCTCCGGAGAGGATGCATTCAAGCTTTATGATACTTATGGATTTCCAATCGACCTTACCGAGGAGATTCTTGAAGAGAAGGGATTCTCCTATGATGAGGAAGGCTTTGCCGCATGTATGGAGAAGCAGCGTGCCACTGCGCGTGGTGCCCGCAAAGAGACCAATTATATGGGTGCAGATGCCAATGTATACAATGAGATTGATTCACCGGTTACGACCGAATTTACCGGATATGACCGGACAAGCGATACATCAGAAGCTGCATTCCTTACCACAGAAACAGAAGTAGTGGAAGCACTTTCTGATGGTGAAAAGGGCTCTATCATCGTTCCGGCTACCCCGTTCTATGCAACGATGGGTGGACAGCAGGGTGATAAGGGTACGATTACCTCTGAGAGCGGAACTTTTGTGGTAGAGGATACCGTGAAGGTAGTCGGCAACCGTTATGCACATGTCGGATATGTTTCTGAGGGAATGATCCGTACCGGCGAGAAGGTTACCCTTTCCGTTGATGAGAAGCGCCGTGCAAAGATTTGCCGCAACCATTCCGCAACCCATTTGCTCCAGAAGGCACTCCGTGAAGTTTTAGGAACGCATGTGGAGCAGGCTGGTTCTTATCAGGACAGCGAGCGCACCAGATTCGACTTCTCTCATTTCGCTGCAATGACACCGGATGAGATTGCCCGCGTGGAGCAGATTGTCAACGACAAGATTGCAGAGGGATTAGAGGTTCGCACAGATGTGATGACAGTCGATGAGGCAAAGAAGACCGGAGCAATGGCACTTTTCGGTGAGAAGTACGGCGAGAAGGTTCGTGTCGTTTCCATGGGAGACTTCTCCAAGGAATTCTGTGGCGGTACTCATGTAAAGAATACTTCCGATATCGCTGCATTTAAGATTATTTCCGAGAGCGGTGTTGCAGCAGGCGTGCGCCGTATCGAGGCATTGACCGGAGACAACGTGCTTGCTTACTATGCAAAGCTGGAAAAAGAGCTTGAGACCGCTGCAAAGATTGTAAAATCTACTCCGGCAAACCTTACCGAGCGTTTAGAGAAGCTGATGGCAGAAGTCAAGGCACTTCAGAGCGAGAATGAGTCCTTAAAGAGCAAGGCAGCAAAGGATGCACTCGGCGACGTTATGGATCAGGTTGTAGATGTAAAGGGTGTCAAGCTTCTTGCAACAAGCGTATCCGGCGTCGATATGAATGGCCTGCGTGAGCTTGGAGACCAGCTCAAAGAAAAGCTTGGACAGGGCGTTGTGGTACTTGCTTCTGATTGTGACGGCAAGGTAAACCTCATTGCAATGGCAACGGATGACGCAATGGCAAAAGGAGCCCATGCAGGAAATCTGATTAAGAGCATTGCAGGAAAAGTCGGCGGAGGCGGCGGTGGACGCCCGAATATGGCACAGGCAGGCGGAAAGAATCCGGCTGGTATCAAAGATGCCATTGCAGAAGCAAAAACTGCATTAGAAGGTCAGATTGCATAAACTTAAAATAAGACTTATTTTGGGCAAATTGTCTGAAATTTTTAAAATGTACGAAAAACAGTTGACGGACAAAAAAAATGTGCTATAATGATTTATAGTGCAATGAAGATTACCCAAACAGTTGAATATGCACAATACGCAACTGGAGGGAGGTTAGGTGTGA
>CATZIT010000019.1:0-45635 GCA_958420225.1 uncultured Roseburia sp.
CTGTAATAGCTGACGGCTGCAACGTTGGAAAACAGGGTATCTCCTGCCTCATAGGTAACAGATGCAAGTGTTCCTGCCTGTTCTGCTGTGATAACTCCATTTTCCAGTGAAAGGAACGCTGCCTGTTCTTCCTTCAAATCATCAAGTGTTTCCTGCGCCTCATCAACCGTCTTCTGCAATTCCGCTAATGCTGCCTGATAAACGGTTTCGGCATTGTTTCCCTCAAGTACTGCTGCATCATACGTATTCTGGATTGCAAGCTTTTCGGTATCATAGGTAAGCAATGCGTTATTGTATTTCTGCTCTAATTCCGTAACACTGCTGCTTAACTCTGTTACCTTTGCTTCCGCCGCTGCCTGGTTCTCTTCATATTCCTTCTGAGCCGTCGTCAAAGCCTCATTTGCCTGCTGCAATGTCGTCTCTGCCTCAGTTGCGGCCTGTTCTGCAGAGGCATATGTTTTGCTCACGCTTTGTAACGTCTTATATCTGCTGGCAAGCTCCGCAATTTCAGACCTAAGCTCTGAAACTTTCTCCGCTTCGCTGTCCTCTAATTCATCTAACAATGATTCAAATGCGTCTGTCGCAGTCTGATAATCTTTCTCCGCCTCTGAAAAAGCCTTCTGTGCCTTCTCGTTTGCTTCCTCTGCGTCACTGATGGCAGTCTCCTTATCTTCAATTCCTGCATTTGTATAGTAAGTATTGTTATCGAGATTGCTCTGATAGGTTTCTAAGGATTCCGATGCCTCCTCATATGCCTCCTTCTTATCTGCCAAATCAATGTCAAGGTCGCTGATGGAGGTATTATATGTTGTCTCTGCGCTCTCTAATGCAAGTGTGGCGTCCTGTCTGTCATATTCCGCATCCAGCTTTCCTGATTCATAATCTGCCTGTGCTGTCTTAAGTGTACTTTCTGCCGATAAAACTGCTTTTTCATAATAGGCAGTCGCTTCCTCTACGCTCTCATTCGTCAGTTTTAACAGAGCGTCTCCTTCTTCCACGGTATCTCCCGCTTCCACGTAGACCTCATCCACAATGAGTTTGACTGTTCCGACGTTAAATTCCGGTATCTGGCTCACGGCGGACACCTGTGTTGTTCCTTCTTCTTCAAATGTAAGTTTTAAATTTCCTGACTGTACTGCTGTCTCCCGATATGCTGTTTCTGATGTTGTCGTCTGTTCTGCACGCAGAACCGTATATCCGGCTCCTCCTGCTGCAAGTACAGCAGTCATTGCCAATGCAGCGGCTATTGTAATTTTTTTCTTCTTCCCGACCATAGTTCTCCTCTTTCCATACGATATCCATTTCGTATTCTAAGGAGATTCTAGCAGGGAAACTTCATGGTTATTTGAGGGAAATGTGATGAATAGGTGAAAAAACCACCGCACTCTTACCGAATGCGGTGGTTTTTGAACTGTATGATTGATTTTTAAAATCTGTTATTAAAGAATCTCAATGCCCCGTTTTCTGCCATCCTCCATATTCTGACGAACGCCCTCACAGCAGGCGATAAATTCATCATGCTCTTCCGGTGTCAGGTCAAGCTCAATGACCTTCTCAACACCATTTGCAGAAAGCAGTACCGGAACTCCCACATAAATGTCATGCTCGCCATACTCTCCGTCAAGAAGCATACTTGCCGGAACAATCGCACGCTCATCGTGGAAAATAATGCTTACCATACGCGCAAGTGTGGAGCAGATTCCATACTCGGTGCAGTGCTTTCCATTATAGGTCACCCATGCATTATCATGAACCATGTTCTTTGCTTTCTCTCTGTCAAACCGGAACTTCTCATCAGAAGCAGCCATAGAATCAAGGCTCTTTCCCCCAAAGGAAACATTTGACCACGGAACCATCTGTTTTCTTCCGTGCTCGCCGAGTACAAATCCGTTAATGCTCTTATGGTCATAGTCTGTCAGCCCGGCTAATACAGTCTTTAAACGCGCGGTATCAAGTCCGGTTCCGGTTCCGAATACATGTCCCTTCGGAAGTCCGGAAAGCAATGCGACCTGTCTTGTTACAATATCACATGGATTGGTAATATTAATCCAAATGCCATGGAATCCGGCATCCACGACTTTCTTCACATAACTGTTGACTGCCGCAATGGTAAATTCCATCTCAAGCACGCGGTCTCCGGAAGCAATCATCTCAATCTGTCCGACTGAATTTACAAGGATATCGCAATCCTTCAAATCTTCATAGCTTCCAACTCTTATTTTGCAATTATGCGGCATATAGGCGAGACTGTCATTTAAGTCCTGGCATTCGCTGATTGCTTTTTTCTCATTCATATCCACAAGAATCAGCTCGTCCACAATCCCCTGTACCAAAAGACTATATGCACAATGTGCTCCTACATGTCCCAATCCGATAATTCCAACGCTTCTTTTCTGAATTCCCATTGCGTTCACCAAACCTTTCCGGCATCTGTCTTTTTTCCTATCATAATACTAGGATTTTCAGAAGTCAATGCTTAAATGACAGATTTCTCTTAAGCCGTTCCAAGTAAAAGGTTCACGGCTTCCTCCCGCTCTTTCCAGAACTTCTCAAAACGCTCAACCGGAAGTGGTTTTGAATAATAATATCCCTGAATCAGTTCGCAGTTCATCTTCTTAAGCTCCTGCTTCTGTGCCTTCGTCTCAACGCCTTCCGCCACGACAGATACACCGATTGCCTGAAACATCTCGAGCAGTCCGCCGACAATCTTTTTGCCGCGCTCCTCATTTGGGAAATCTTCTTTAAAAAAGCATTTGTCCAGCTTTATCGTATCAAATTCCAGCTCCTGTATCACATTTAAATTCGAGTACGCTTTTCCAAAATCGTCCATCGCACAGTGCGCACCTTTTTCATGAATCCACTGTAAAATGCGCTGCATTTTGGGCATATCAGAATAGCTCATATCCTCGGTAAATTCCAGTTCTAAATACTGCGCAGGTGCACCGGTCTCTTCCATAATCCGGTCATATTCGGCAAGAATCCCGTCATATTCCATATCCGCTTTCGACACATTGACAGAAATCACAATCGGTTCAATGCCTTCGCACTCCCAGCGATGCAACAGTCCGCAGACCTTCCGGAACATATAAAGATCCACCTGTACAATCAGACCGGAGTGTTCTAACATCGGCAGAAACTGATCCGGCGGAAGCATTCCATAAACAGGATTGTTCCAGCGAATTAAGGCTTCCGCTCCACCGATTTTAGCAGTTTTCGGACTCACCTTGGGCTGTAAATACATCTCAAACTCCTGATTCTCCAATGCGTTTCTCAAAATTCGGTAAAATTTATCTTTTTCCCGCATTTCCATACGGTTCCTTCCTTTCCATCCTTCGTCCTAATTCTCCCCATGTTTATTGGATACGAAAACAGCATACCCCAAAAAAGATGAAAATATTGTCGGAACTCGCCGATTTTTATCCTACTTCCTGTTTATCGCAGCTGTAGGTCAGCGGGACACCATAGGTTTCCTCATAAATCTGCTTCCAGACCTCAAAATTCTTTTCCATCATCATTCTGACATTCTGCGCCCGGTTCTTCTGCGGATCCGGGTAAATCGGCTCTGCCACATGAATCGTATATTCCTGCACATAAAAGCCGTCATCCCCTAAAATGTCACTGTCTTCCATTGTAATAAAGCAGGGAAGTACCGGTACACTGCTGGTCACTGCGAAGGTAAAGGCACCTTTTTTTAATGGCTTAGGCTTGCGATAATTCCACCACATACTCTGCTCTGGATATACCAGAACAAAATCTCCCCGTTTTAACACGATATCCATGCAGCGGATAAATTTCTCCATGGTATCCTTGTTAGAACTTAATGGAAATGTATTGCAGTTACGCATCAGCATACCGTAAAATCCCGGGAAATTCGTATAATTTCCTTCCCGGATGACACGGTAAAATTTGCGCCGTTTCTGATTGGATGCCTCATAAGCCATCTGAATGGCAAAGCTGTCAAATGCATTAAAATGGTTGCAGGTAATGATTGCTCCACTGTCAAGATTGCTGAAATTCTCAATCCCTTTAATATCCTTTACAATCATCTGCTTGTTTTCGAGGATGTTATTGAGAAAACTTCTCGCTACCGTATAGGTGAGCTTTCTTTTAATCTTACTTGTGATTTTCTTGCGCAGATAGTCGATATCCTCCGGGTGAAGCTCCTTTGTAGGCGGGTCTTCCTCCACGTCCACATCAAAGCGTCCCTCTCTCTCTAACTTCGCAATCCGCTCAAGCACTTCTAACCTGTCCTTTGCTTTCAGCTTTCCATTTTTTTTCAAATTCAGGTAGTTATTTTCTTTGGCAATCTCGTCCTTTGCAGTCTGTAGCAGCCTGTCGCAGGAAACGCTGTCCTCATACCGCTCCTCGTCCGTATAATCCGCAAGAATCTGTCTGATTTCGTCATAAACTACCGTATTCTTCGCATATTTCCAGAAATGTTCTCCCAGTCTGCAATCCTCATAATGCCATGGCTTGGAAACCATGATATAGTGCAGCATATTCACCGTCTCAATCGGATAGGCAATCTCTCCGAACACCTCGGTATTCCACTGCTGCATAAGCCAGTGGACACGATTGTGGCAAATCAGATTCAGATAATCCTCATCCTGTGTTACTACAAAGTTGTAAACATGCAGCAGTTCAATAAACTGGTCGAGCACTTTATTTTCCCGGAACTGATTACAGTTTATCACCAAAAGCCCCGCATTGAAATAGTTATTCCGCTCTATTCCGAGCACTTTTTCGACATATTCCCCGTAAGTATCCACCTGAATCATGACCTGTTCATGGGCAGCTCCCACGTAAGCGTCTCCTAATTCTTCCAGATAAAGTTCTGAAATATCTCCTAACACGATGGTATCGCTGTCGATATAAATCGCTTTTTCATACTCCGGGAACATCTCTGCAATAAACATCCGGAAATACGTTGTTTTGGAATAATAATCACGCAACGGCAGCTTATCGTTAATTGACCTTAAATAATCCGTCACATCTTCAAAACAGATTTCAAAATTTTCATCTGCCATATCGCTGACTGCATGTTTCATTTCTTCGCAGATATTTGTATTTAAGATATGAATCCGGTACTGATATTCTTTTGATGCATTTTCCATCATAGATTTCAAAGAGACGATGGTATATTTTACAAAATTATCATCACAGGCATAAAAAACAGGAATGATTTTCTGATTGTCTTTCATCACAATTCTCCTCTATTTTCACTCTCGTATTTCTTCTTCAAATAGATATACTCATACAAAATATCGTCAAACACATAGTAACCAAAAATACGGTGGATATCGCTTACCATCCACTGCTTGATGTTTGCGGTGTGCGGATAAGGCAGATAAAAAAGCCTCTTGGAAAAATGACGCACCACCGTGTGCTTATGTAAAAACTTCTGGTCATTGAACCGCTGCGGCAGCATCTTTTTGCGTGTCGTGCAGCGTAAAATCGCACTCTGGTCTGCAAACACGAGTTTCTTTTCCCGAAGCAGTGCTCTTGCGCGTTTTAGCAGTCCGGTCTTTCGCATTTCCTTCATATTAAAAAGCAGCACACCCGCATTGATATAATTCGGCTGAATCAGATATTTCCCATAATGGTCTCTTGCCGCTGCATATTCATATGCGGTAAGCTCCGTATCATAGAGCAGCGTAATGTCCCTCTGAAACAAAATATCCGCATCCAGATATAAAATCTTATCCGGTATCTCCGGAATCAAATCCGCCAGAAGACGAATCAGCGTATACGGCGAACAATAGGCACTCTCATTCGGGCAGCCTGCAAATTCCTGTCTGTAAAGCTCCGTTACATCAACCGGAACCACACAGTTATCCGGATGATATTCCTTTAACACCTGTTCTAAAAACCGCACCCGGCTGTCTGTAATCACCGTGTATTCCGGTTTGATATGGCTTACATCCATCGTAAAGAGGAATACCCGAAACGGTTCTTTCGTCGTGGTTCGCTTTACAATGGACAGCATACAGGTAAGCACTCCGTCAAATACCCGTCCATTTCCACAAAATAACAGATTAATCATTTTCTTTTTCCTTCTCATACCGGATGACAGTGACATTACTGTTTCCGGCGCGCTCCTTCATCCTCTCATACACTTCATCCCGCAGTTTTTGCTTCTGCTGCTTCATCGAAAGTATACCATCCGGATAAAACGGTCCATCGATATAGGTGACAATCCGGGGTCTTCTGGAAAATCTCCGCTTCTGATAGGTATTGGTCAGGCAAAACACCGGCGTCTGATACTGCACCGGATACCGGAACGATAGTTCCCGAAACGGTCTGATTCCCGTATAATAAGGCCAGATATGTGCCTCCGGATATATCATAATACAATGTTTCTTCTCTATTCTATGTTCGACTGCCCGCATAAAATTCCTCGCAGCATCCATATCATCCGGAAGCGGCAGTGCACCAAGGCTTGGCGTAATCGCACCTAACACCGGCATCGACACATTGTTCGGATGCACGATTACCGAAACGGTGCGCGGCATATTTACAATCGTCGGAATCAGCGCATCTGCCAGATTATGCGTGTGATTCCCATACATGAAATATCCCTGTCCCTTCGCCGCTTTTAAAACATCCTTATTTACAATTCTATGGTGAAAATACAACTTCATATACAAAAAAGCCAGCGGTGTCGCTATCACCCGATACCAGAATACATGGCAGATGCGTCCGAATAATCCGTCTCTGTCATACTCATAACTGCCATCTATCTTCTTTGCGACAATGCTGTCTCCCGCAAATTCATCGTTTAATTCATCCCTGTAGTAAATGACCTTCTGCTCTTTTTTCATTCCAAATTCCCCATATTTCTGCCAAAAATATAGTATAACATTTCATTGACGTTGTCAATGCTTTTATGTAGTTTTAAAAACTATGTGTTGTATTTTGAACGCAAAAATCCCGGAACCACATCTTCCGTGGTTCCGGGATTTCTCTCTTAATTTTTCAATTATCTCTGTACTCGTGCGCCTGCGCCGCCCATAATAGCTTCTACTTCTTTCTTGCTTGCCATTGTGGTATCGCCCGGAGTTGTCATTGCGAGTGCACCGTGTGCTGCACCGTAATTTACAGCGAGCTCTGCGTTCTCTGTGGTCATTAAACCATAGATTAATCCAGATGCGAAGGAGTCACCGCCGCCGACACGGTCCATAATCTCAAGACCCTTGTAATCCTTTGCCTTGTAGATTTCGCCGTCTGCCCAGCAGATTGCGCTCCAGTCGTTTACAGTAGCAGTCTTAACTTCACGTAAGGTTGTAGCAACAGCCTTGAAGTTCGGGTAAGTCTTTGCTGCTTCGTTAATCATCTTCTTGTATCCGTCAAGATTTAACTCTTTTAAGTTCTCGTCGTTTCCTTCGATTTCGAAACCAAGGCAGGCTGTGAAGTCTTCCTCGTTACCAATCATAACGTCTACATATTTTGCGATTTCTTTGTTTACTTCCTGTGCCTTTGCCTGACCGCCAATTGCGCTCCACATGGACGGACGGTAGTTTAAGTCGTAAGAAACGATGGTTCCGTATTTCTTTGCAGTCTTGATTGCTTCGATAACGGTCTCGCAGGACTGCTCAGATAATGCAGCGTAGATACCGCCGGTGTGTAACCAGCGTGCTCCAAGCTCGCCAAAAATATAATCAAAATCAAAATCAGCCGGTGTAGCTTTAGAAATTGCAGTGTTGGCACGGTCAGAACATCCAACGGCACCACGGATACCAAATCCACGCTCTGTAAAGTTTAATCCGTTACGGCAGATTCTTCCGATACCATCGGTCTTCATCCATTTGATAAGGGAAGTATCTACTCCACCCTGAAGAATGAAGTCTTCCATCAGCATACCAACCTCGTTATCAGCGAAAGCGGTGATAACAGCGGTATTCATACCGAAGCATCTTCTGAGTCCACGTACTACGTTGTACTCTCCGCCGCCTTCCCATGCACGGAAAGAACGAGCGGTACGGATTCTGCCCTCGCCCGGATCAAGGCGTAACATAACCTCGCCCAAAGAAACTGCATCAAATTTACACTCACTTGCTGGTCTTAAATTTAAATTCATCGTTTTCCTCCATTTTCTGGTCTCCAGGATTCCGGCAGACCGTTTCCAAAATTCAAATTTCTTTTATTATAACACGTCCTGCCCCAGATATTCAACATTCTTTTTGTAATCGCTTACATTGTTTTTCAAAAAATCCAAGATTTCCCGGCTTCGTGCACCAGTTCTTCCAGAATTTTCCGGCTGTCCTCCTCCACACGGAAAGAAAATTCCGGATGCCACTGAACTGCCCACACAAACTGTTTTTCCGGCATCCAGACCGCTTCCACAAGCCCGTCTGTCGCATATGCCATCGCAGAAAGTTTTGATGAAAGCGTTTTCACCGCCTGATGGTGATAACTGTTGACCGAAAGCCGTTCTTTTCCGAGCAGCTTATAAAGCGGGGAATCCTTCTCCATCACAACCTCATGCACCGGTCTGTCATAAGGAGGCGTCTGGTGGTGATTTAACTCCGACGGATGCTCACTCGGCAAATCCTGATAAAGGGTTCCCCCAAGCATGGCATTTAAAAACTGGATTCCACGGCAGATGCCAAGCAGCGGCTTATCACGCTTTAACACCTCTTCTAACAAAAGTGCTTCCATCTGATCCCGTCCGGGACAGGTCTGCCCGCACTGTGGCAGACGTTTCTGCCCATAACACTCCGGCGCTACATCCTGCCCTCCCGTGAATAAAAACCCATCAAATCCATCTGCCATCTGACGGATATCCTGCATATCGCTCACAAGCGGCAGCATCACCGGGATTCCTCCCGCCATCGTGATGCCTTCCATATATCCCGGCAGCATCCAGTAGCTTTCTCTCTCCTCGTCCACAAGCGGGACAATTCCTATCATTGGTTTTTTCGTACTCATCCCTTATACACCTCCAGAAAACTTTGCTTTAAGTCCCCTAAAGTATCGTTATACATCATTTTTCATTATAGGTTTTACTTTTTGCAAAAACAAGTATATGATAAAAAAAAGAGGTGGACACCTTTTTCGGATTTCCACCTTTTTTCAGCATTCTGCCGTAATCTTATTTATTTTTATTCTTTTCCCACTTTGCGTAAAGTTTCACATTTCCTGTGCTTCCGCTCTCGATGGTTTTTACTCTGTTTTTGAACTTGCTGTCAGAGTACAAGCCCTTAAACTTGTATCCTTTCCGTGTCGGCTTTGCAAGCTTAATCGTCTTGGTCTTCATCGTGTAAACGGTCGGATTCTTACTGCTGTTCTTTCCGCCATTTAATTCATAACTGATGGTATATTCTTTCAGTTTCCACTGTGCATACAGGGTAACGGTTTTTCCATTTGCAGTTGTAAGATTTTTAACCGCTGCCTTGTTCTTATAAGTCTTTCCTTTGACAAGTATGTATCTGAAGCGTCTGGAAGATTTACGAATTGACCGTGATTTAACACAGCAGAATATCGCTGATATTTTACATTGTCAGCGGGAAGTATATCGAAGATATGAGAAGGGAGTCCGGGAACTTCCTTTATCTTATGCCGTCATTCTTGCCGATTACTATCATGTTTCGCTTGATTATCTGGTGGGAAGAAGCAATAAAAAATAAAACACACATGATAATCTCATTTATCTGATGATTATCATGTGTGTTTTATTTTAATTCCATTTTAAATTTCTAATATTCCAAACTATTCTCCTTCAATAAGAAGTCAAACAAGTTCAATATCAATATTCCAGATTCGTTATAATGTGTCGGACCATCCTTTACAATAATAATCTTCTTAAATGAATCATTGATATTTTGAAGCGATAACTGTTCCTGCTCCTCCTTTTCCCAGGTAGGCAAAGCCAACGCAGATTGGATATATAGTCGCTTAGATCCCTGATTACATACAAAATCTACTTCCAATTGTTTCTGGACTTTTTTCTTATCCGCAGTACTGTAGTTATACTCAACCATCCCAACATCAACATTGTATCCTCGTACGAGAAGCTCATTGTAGATGATGTTCTCCATAATATGTGTTTCTTCATATTGACGGAAATTAATTCTGGCATTTCTCAAACCACAATCCGTAAAATAAAACTTCATCGGCGTACTAATATACTTCTTTCCTTTTACATCATACCGATTTGCTCTGCTAATCAGGAATGAATCCTCAAAATATTCCAAATATGTCTTTATCGTATCCGGATGCACTGAAACATTCTTCACTGTCCTAAATGTGTCGGCAAGTTTCTTTGGATTCGTCAATCCACCAATCGCTGATGCCAGGTAATCTAACAGTTCTTCCATTTCAGCCGGATTTCTTACATCATTTCTTTCTAAAATATCCTTGATATAAGTTTCTTTAAAAATATCTCTCAAATACGCAACTTTATCTTCTTCATTTTCGATTTCAAGTATTTTCGGTAAACCGCCATACATTGTATATTCCTGCCACGCCTGCTGCCTGTCAATATTTCTTCCCTGCATATATTCCGCAAAAGACAACGGGAATAAATGCACCTGGTCGCCTCTGCCGCGGAATTCTGTGATAATATCCTTTGATAAAAATTTTGCGTTACTGCCAGTTACATAAGTATCTACATTTCTTAAATGCAAAAAACTATTTAATACATCTTCAAACTCTGAGACCATCTGCACTTCATCAAGCAAAACATAGTACATTTCATCATCTTTCACTGCATTATGAACATATTCGCACAGTACATCAGGGTCGCGATATTTTTTATTGATTCTATCATCCAACGCAATCTTTATAATATGCTCTTTATCCACACCAGATTGCAGCAGATATTCATAAAACAACTCACCTCTATTGAAAATTTAGTCTCCATGCCAACTTTTTTTCAATACAATTATACAGCCTTACTGCTTCAAACGTCAATATATGATTCCTACAATCAAAACGCAAAACAGGTGAACCTAAGTCCACCTGAAGCAATTCCATGATATTTGTTTAAGACTGTTTTCACAAAATCCCAAGCATCGTGCCTGCCCAGTACAAAAGTCCAAGCACCCAGCTCGTAAAAATTCCATACAAAATGACCGGACCTGCAATCGTAAATATCTTGCAGCCAATCCCAAAAACCTGCCCTTCCTTCTGAAACTCAATCGCAGGAGCCGCCACACCGTTTGCAAAACCTGTGATTGGCACGAGCGCTCCGGCACCGCCCCAGTTGGCAAGCGATGGGTAAATGTTAAATCCGGTCAAAAGCACCGACAGAAGAATCAGGAGCATGCTGCACCAGCCTCCGGCGGTATCGGAATCCAGCCCATAGCTTTTTGCCGTATTTAAGAAAAATTGCCCGATACAGCAGATTGCACCGCCCATCACAAACGCTTTTGCCATGTTTGCCGCAAGATTGTGCGTCGGTGTCACATTCTTTACATATTCGTTGTACGCCTGCTCCCGTTCCTCTTTCTTCTCTCCATATAAAGTGTCATCCAGCTTTTTTTGTTTTTCCGCTTCCTTATTTGCCATTACCATTCTTCCTCCTGTGATTAGTATGGCAAAAAAGTCCGTCGATTATTCCACCAGAATCTTGTTTAACACTTCGTCCGTAAGTACAAGTTTTTTTGCCGCCTCGCGATACTGCTCCTCGTGAAGGTAGGTATGACGGTGCGGTTTGATGGATGGCGCTAATTCAATCGCCTCAAGAAAATCTGCTTTTCTCATTCCAAGTGTCTTTGCATAGGCCAAAAATCCGGTTTCTTCCAAAACCGTCTGCACTCTTATGTATCGGTGATTCTGCACCTTACTCATGATATAGGTCGCAATTCCCACCTGAATTCCGTGGAGCTGCGGCGTCTCAAGGATTTTATCGAGAGCATGGGAAATCAGATGCTCACTGCCACTTGTCGGTGCACTGCTGCCCGCAATTTCATTGGCAATTCCGCTCATTGCAAGAGAATCCACTAACTCTTTTAAAAAAAGTTCATCCTTGATGCTCTCATAAGGTGTCCGCACGAAGCTGTTTACTGCTTTTTTTGCAATCATGACTGCAAAATCGTTGACCTCTCCATAACCGCATTTTTCCTCATAAATCCAGTCGTATATGGCGGTAATTTTCGAGAGCATATCGCCGATGCCGGAATAGATAAACTTTTCCGGTGCTGTCCTAATCACTCCGGTGTCCACGACAATCCCGTACGCAAGCTTTGCCGGAACGGACGTCCTTTTTCCGTGCACATAAAGGGATGCGCTCGCGCTTGAAAAACCGTCGCTTGAGCTTGAAGTCGGAACGCTGATAAACGGAAGATTGCGCAGAAACGCCGCATATTTTCCCGCATCAATCACTTTTCCGCCGCCGATGGAGATGACCGCCTGCGTGCGGTTCGGCATCGCAAATGCCAGCGTAATGATGTCGTCAATGTCCACCGTGTCTAACTCGTTATATTCGAGTACCGTAATGCCCTCTTCTTTTAAGGAATTCATCACATCCATTCCAAATAAATCAATCAGACCGTTTCCAAAAAAGATGACGACCTGTTCTATCTGCTCTGCCTTAAGATATGTTCCAATTTTCTTTAACGTTCCCTCGCCAACCTTTAAAATAGCCGGCACTGCAATTCCCTTCCCTTTCTGCATGTTTGTATTCTCCTTTTCTGCTTTTGTAGTTAATTTGGCAGTGTCACAGTCCAAAGATACTGCTCGCTCTTGCCCCAGAGCAACAGCTCTTTCATCTGCTCATCCCATTCTTCACTTGGTCTGTAATTTAAAATCATCTGAAACAGATATGCCTCTTTTTCATCCGAGGGCGTAAGTCCCGGAATCTCTTTTGTCAAAAGCTCCAAAAGCTCCGCCGGATGTATCTCATCGTCGATGGAAATCCCGGACAGCTTAGACACCAGACCTGCCGCATAATAAAATTCGTAGTTTCCGGTCAGAACTGATTTTTTCATATTACATTTGATAATCACGCTCTGGCGTGCAATGGAGGTAACCATACTTTTTCCTTCCGCTTCCTTCCAGATTTTTCTTTCCATCCATTCTACCGCCGGTGTGCTTTTCTTGTCAACTTCCCATTGCAGGAGGCATCGAATTTAAAAAATAGTACAGCGAGCCGCTCATTTTTCCAATCGCCATAAAAAAAAGCATCCATGCAAGTCCCTGTTTGATATGAAACCGCCGGAACGTAATCGGAAATGTATTGAGGATTTCTGCGAGTGCGACGGCAAGACATCCCACGAACATCCCGGCTGTGAACCCATAAAGGTATAAAAACCAGGTTCCAAACGGGAGCTTCAGATTTAAGAATACGGAGATAATATTTCCAAAAATTCCGCCGAGCATAATCATATTTTCAAAATGAAGCGTCTCCGCGGCACGGTTACATTTTCCAATCATGCGGGGCAGAACGCCTAGCACAATCATGAACGCAAAGGTTCCCGCCGACACCGCAAAGCCTGCCGTAAGCCCGATAAAGCCCAGAAAGATTTCCTTAACTAACATCGATGTTATGCCCCTTTCTGCCCGCATTGTCGATAAATGCCGTGTCAATATCCTTCTCATACTTGCGCATCTCAACCTGAATCGGCGTCGGGTCCGGCGTAATTTTCTTGTGTCCCACATGGTTAAAAAACACGCAGATTCCAACCGCAAGCCCGATGGAATAGCAGATTTCAAGCGGCGTCACACCGTTTGAGACCTCTCCTGTCACCTGAAAATACAGCTTTGAAAAGACATCCCCGACGGAAACATCGTTGTTAAATGCCATAATTGTAAATGCCGACCCGAAAAATACGATGATGCTTAGTATTACTGTTTTTGTAGTTGTTATCCATGGGCTTTCTTCCGGCTTTGGAAGATATTCTAAAATAAAATCTGATTCCCCTTCGTTTGTGATATCCACACCCGGATACTCTTCATGAATCAGCTCAATTAATTTTAAAACCGAGAAAACGACGCGCTGCTTTTTTCGTTTTCCTTCCGTTGCCTCTTTGAAACTGAAAATTTTTTTCTGCTTGAGCTGGCGCAGGATTGCCTGGTCGGAGCACTCAAGTTTTGCAATATCCGAAAGTGTCACATGGCGGTCTGTCACAAGGACATTCTGACCGACCTTCAGATAAACGGTCTGATTCTGGCTGCTCATGCGTCTGCTTCCTCCGAGGTTATCTCCCATACCAGCACGCCGTCTGCAGGTGCCTCCTCCTGTTTTCCATGATTCGCATATAGAAAGATTCCAAGCACAAGTGCAAACACCACCACTCCTACAAGGTACGCTCTGTATTTTTTGCAGTTCATCACCATTTCCTCCTGTTTTTTCTATCTGTGGGAATTATTATGGCAAAATAAACAAATATTATGTATCAGATTGCATTTTCAAATAAAACGTGGTAATTTTTGATAAGAACTATAATTGGAATTGGAGATTTTTATGGCAGTAACCAAAGAAGTATTGACGCTTGCTGTGGAAGTCGGCGATGCCCTGCTGCGAAACGGTGCAGAGGTCTATCGTGTCGAGGACACCGTCACCCACATTTTAAATGCGTATGAAATAGAAGACTATGATGTCTATGTGCTTTCCAACGGCATTTTTGCCAGTGCCAACGAAGGTGCAGAAGATGCGTGCAGCGTCATCCGGCACGTTCCGCTCAGCTCCACGCATCTTGGCAGAGTTTCCGCATTGAACCAGCTTTCCCGCGAAATCTGCTCCCACGAATGCTCTTTAATTGACGCCTGGACCCGTCTGGAGGACTGCAAGCATATTCCGGAGGCAAAACCATGGGTTCAGGTCTTTTTTTGCGGACTTGGCAGTGCATGCTTCTGCTATCTGTTTGGTGGAAATGTCTTAGACAGCTGCATTTCCTTCTTTGCCGGTGTTTTGTTGCAGCTTTTTTTATTTTATGCCCTGCGCCACAAATCCCCCCGCTTCATCCGGCAGATTCTCGGAAGCGCCGTTGTGACTACGGTGAGCCTTGTTTTTCTTATCACAGGACTCTCCATTCACACGGACAAGGTGATTATCGGTGCTATCATGCCGCTCGTGCCCGGTATCGCTTTAACGACTTCCATCCGGGATTTCTTTAACGGCGATTACCTGTCCGGAACCATCCATATGATTGATGCGCTGCTCACTTCCTTTTCCATCGCGGTAGGGGTGGGTGCTGTCATGACCATCTACCGGATTGTGATGGGAGGTGCCCTGTTATGATGTTCATTCAGTTTGTGGTTTCATTATTTGCCACGCTTTCGTTTGCGGTGCTATTCAGCGCTCCGAAGGTAGAGCTGGTTTTCTGTGGAATCACCGGCGCACTCGGCTGGATTGTCTACCTTGCGTGTCTTGGTGCAAACACCGGAAAACCGATAGCAAACCTGATTGCGGCGCTTACGCTTACACTTGTCGCGAGATTTTTTTCCGCAGCACGTAAAAAACCCGCCACCATCTATCTGCTCTGTGGGATATTCCCACTGGTTCCAGGTGCGGGCATTTACTATACCTCGTATTATTTTATCATGAATCAGATGGATTTATGTGGACAGGCTGGCATGGACACCGTCAAGGTTGCCGGTGCCATCGTTCTTGGCATCCTGTTCGGTTTTGCACTGCCACAAAGCTGGTTTAACGCCCTGGGGCGGCGCTTTTAGCCCCTATCAGTTTTAAATCCAGATAGTCTGTGCGAATATTTATTTTTTCCAAAATCACAGGCTGTAGCTTCCCGCCTCTAACATTTCACTTCTTCCATCCTGTAAAACGACTTCGGCTTTGACATTCGATGGAATCTCGACTTCATAAATCACCTTATCCCCATCATATTTCCAGCCACATTTAATTCTGCCATATGGCGAATGATAAGCTGCCTTTGCAAAGCCAAGTATTTTATCCGGATGAGGTTTTATTACAACCTTATTATCCTCTACCCGGATTCCGCATACACTGTCTACAATCCATCCGCAGATGGCACCATATGAATAATGATTGAGAGAGGCTTTGACTTCGCCTTTCTCATTTATTCCATCCCATGTTTCCCAGACCGTTGTCGCTCCCTTTTTCACCTCATATAGCCAGCTCGGTCTGGTGTCCTGCAGCAACAGCTTATATGCAGTATCCTCATACCCGTAATCACACAGCACTCTTGTCAGATTAGGAGTAGATAAGAATCCGGTGTTTAAATGATAATCGCATTTTTTCACCAGTTCATTCAAATTGGCAGCTGCCTGCTTTGCTTCCTCCCCTTCCAAAAGTTCAAACGCAAGTGCTCTCACATAGTCAGCCTGCCTGTCTGAGTGTATCTTTCCATTCTCAGTTGCAATAAAACGCCATGCCTTCTTTGCGAGCTCTGCTGTTTTACGATAATGAGCAGCATCTTCTTCATTTCCAAGAATCGCTGCTATCTCTGCCATCATCTGTCCGGAATGTGCAAAAAATGCTGTCGCAACCTTTCCCTGTGGGGTACGCATAGCGGAAGTACTTTCAACATCAGGCTCACACCACTCACCATAGTCGATTCCTGTTTCTATCGTATATCTGCGATATGGATTTCGTTTCAATCTCTTGACAGGATTCATTGGCGACTTCTTAGCACGCATCTCGAGAAATGCATACCATTTCTTCATCATCTCATAATTTTCGGATAAAATCCTTGTATCACCATACCGCTTGTACATTTCATATGGGACAATCATACATGCATCCCCCCAGCCTACCGAACCTGCAAGAATCCCCGAGAAAAAGGACGGATTGTTATTCCTTGGTGCAATATTTGCAATTCTGCCATCCTCAAACTGGGATGCTCTGCACTCTGCAAGCCATTTTCTCATTACCGGATATGCATCCATAAGATACAGTCCTGTATGGGCAAACACCCCCATATCCCCAGTCCAGGCAGCACGCTCTCTTGTCGGACAGTCGGTAGGGACATCACAGAAATTCGATTTCTGGCTCCAGATACTGTTTTGTACAAGCCTGTTTACATCAGCATTTCCACATTCAAAAGTTGTCAGCTGTTCCATCCTTGAATACACCGCTATTGCTGTAAATACTGCATTTGAAATGTCAATCGTAGTCTCAACCTTTGCATACCGGAATCCCCATATCGAAAACTTCGTCTTATAATGATTTTCTCCCTCTGCACATGTATACACAACCTGCTGCTTTGTGCCACCTTCTTTATGACGTTTTCTGTCCTGAAAGTTTTCCTGCGTAAAATTGCCATGTTCGTCTAACGTTTCCCCATGTGTCAGGACAATGATATCTCCCTCATGAGCTTTCAGCGTAAACTCTACATATCCCGCGAGATTCTGTCCAAAATCTATTATGGTCTCCCCATTTGGTGTCATTATCAGTTTTCCCTTAAAATGCTCCATCTCACATACAGGGACACAATCAGAGCATATCAGATTATCAAGAGAAAATTTCTCTGTCTTCACCTCATGGTACTCTGACACCTCAGATAATCTTGCGTCAACAATCTCACCCTGCTGCATATCGTTTTCACGTATTGCACCATTTTGTGAAGCCTCCCAGCTTTCATCCGAAACACAGACTGCTCTGCCATCTATCTCAAGCTGAAACAGCAGTGCGATATCCTCTCCGTAGAGATTCCTGTCTCCGTCTACTCCGGAGACACTTCGATACCAGCCATCACCGAGGATTACCGCTGCTTCATTTTTGCCCTCACACAAAAGTCCTGACACATCATAAGTCTGATACGCAAGCCTCTTATCATAATTGTAACTGCCTGGTGCAAGCACAAAATCACCAGCTCTTTTTCCATTTATCCAGACTTCATATAAACCATGAGCCGTTACATATAATCTTGCCTTTTGATTCCGGCTTTTTGCATCACATTGGAAGGTTGTTCTCAGATAACTGGCTGGTTTGTGTGCTCCCGGGTCACATTGAAGCTCCGGATTTATCCATTTTGCCTTCCAGTCAGTCTTATCTAACAGCCCCATCTCAAAAAAAGCGTTTTCGCTCCACGCACCTGCCTCATCATTTTCGTCCCACAGACGTATTTTCCATGAAATCCGCTGTCTGCTCTTTCCTTTAAAAGGACAGCTTGCATGCATACTGTCAGACTCTACCCGGCTGCTGTCCCAAATCACACCATTTTCATCCATGGCTACAATTTCATACGCAGTCTGCCTCCTGCCATCTACGCAGTTCCACGACAGATAGGGATTCTTTCTATCAATTCCGATTGGATTTATCATATGTTCTGTTTTTAAATTAATTGCCTGCATAGTTTTTCTCCGGTATCTTTAAACTGTTCCAACGTGTTCATTCATAAATTTTGCAGATGCCTCAAACGATTTTATCGGCGAATTATCAATCCAGTTTTTGTGACTTTCCAGCACAATCGCTTCCACGCCAACCGACAACGCCTGTCGGCATAAGGCTTCCAGATTCATATTGCCATACCCAAGCTCACAGCTGTCAGACTTAAGAATCGGTGTCATCATGGGCCTCGTAAGTTTTGTGCCTCTGTCATTGATGTGATACAGCTTCAGTCTGTCACCCAGCATCTTCATGACATCCAGTGCGCATACCCCCGCCTCTGTCGGCCAGTAGGAGTCAAACTCAAACCCTACATACTCCGGGTCTGTATTTGAAATAATATATTCATACGCATTCTGTCTGCAATCCACCTTCTGAAATTCATAATTATGATTGTGGTATAAGAGCTGGATGCCCTCTGCCTTTAATTTTTTTCCGGCTTCATTAAGTCTGTTACACAAATCTGTAACCTGTGTTTTGTCACGATAATCAAAGCGGTACATTCCTGTAACAGCAATATTTGTAGTATTATATTTTTCTGCTTCTCTCACAGTTTCCGTAAGTTCTCTCTCAATACCACCTAAATCCTTATGCAGGCTGACAACCGAAAGCCCTGCTTCCTTCACCAGCTTTGCCCAGTCAAGCTTTCCACCATTGCCCGTCGGCATACCCGCAGCCTTTGTGAGCATCCGTACCATAAACGGGGTTGGATGAACCATAAAGCTGTTTAGTTCTATTCCGTTATATCCGGCATTTACCATTGCCTGTAATGTCTCTCTTGCCTTTGCTTCACTGCCTGTCACTGTTCCAAGCATAATCTGTTGTACTGCTTTGATTGCCATGAATTCTTCCTTGCCTTTCTTATCTTACAAACTTTCTACAAACTGAAGTCTTCCTTCCGTAATTCCATTTTCGTTAAATACATCCACTCTCACATAGTAGGATTCTCCGTCAACAAGAGCTCCTATTCTTTTTTTCGTGTCGTATGTGAGATAGCTGTGATACAGCTTATCCGGTTTCAGTCCCCAGAGAATGTTGTATCCTGTCGTCCCATCTGCAGCGTCTTTCTCCTGTGATTTCATCACAACCTCCATATCTGTTCCAGAAATTCTTTCCACTACATATGAGACCTGCTCTGGCAAGTCACCACTGCCTTTCCCAAACACTCTGAGTCCACTGATACATGGTTTTTGACCATAAGGCACTTTCATATCAGACAGTCTTATGTAACGAACCTCTATGCCATTCTCATATACGAAAAAGTCATGGCTTAAATCCGTATCTGCTTTTGTCTTATCTTCTAATGCAAAGAAATGTTCTCCATCCACAGAGCCCTCTAAAAGATACCGGGTTACCATCTCTGCTTCCTCGATATATCTCGCCTGTGTTGTTCCCCTAATCTGGCCTGGAACAGGGATATGGATTTCATCATCCGCAAAATTAATCTGGACAGCCCGCACATCCATAGTTTTTCCCAAATCCATCATCAGCCATTCTTTTCTGTCGGATGATGCTGCCTGCCACCAGTTTTGCACATTTTCATTCGCTGCAAGCTGTGGTGCATGCCCCTCCGTACATGACGATGCCGTCATTTTCTTCTTATATGATAACAGCATCCAGTCTGGATTTGCCCATATATCCTGTTCTTTCCTGTCAGGCACACCAGTCGGCCAGTCTCCATACCTCTGGTTACAGCACAGTTCCCCTTCCTCATCATATGCAGCCTTCCAGATACCGACTCTTCTCTCAAAATCATGATTTACGCTGATTCGCATCGATGCAGTGTGCCACAGATTTCCATGATAATCCTCCATTGTAGAGCCATGCCCTGCCCCTGGCATAAATCCGCCCGGGTGATAGGAATACGGATTATTTTTTGCAGGCGTAAATGGTCCTAATGGCTTGTCTGAAACATATACCCCATCACCATAGGTATTGTACTGTGTACCCGCAAAAGCATACTGTAAATAATATCTGCCCTCATGTTTATCCATCCAGGCACCCTCAACATAAGGCTTATCTGTAAACATCCCCCGAATCATAGGGATATACATGGCTGGAATCTGCTCTACGGGCATTCCCTGCGACTTCATGAAGTTGTCAAAGCAGGCGTCCACCTCTTCCTTTGAGCGCGGCAGCTTGCTGTTATCATCACCGATTCGCTCATATCCATATTTGTAGGGGTTGGCGTATATCAGTTCTTTTCTCTCTCCCTTTGGATTCATGGTCTGTGGGTCAAGCTCCACTCCCCAGACAGGAGTCTCATTGGAACACCCCCAGTAAAAATAAACTTTTCCATCATCATCCACAAACAGATTCGGATCCCAGAAATCAAAGGTTCCCTCTATCTTCTCATAGGGGCCGTTTAAGATATCCTTTGTGCGGTATCTGTCGCATTTTTCTCCTTTTTTGGAAGCACAGTAGTAAACATATTCTCCCATCACACGCACATCCGGCGCATAATCATACAACGGAAGCTCTGATGGGAGTTTATGGTTTTCCCATTTTACCAAATCATCTGAAACCCACACGCCAAGCGTCATGGATGCAAATATATAATATCTGCCCTTAAAGGTTATCATTGAGGGGTCAGCTGCTTCACGGCAGATAGCGATTCTGTTTTTTCTCTGATCCGCATTAAACTGATATCTGTAATTTATATTGACCGGATTACAATAATACCTCATATACTTCCTCCCAGGTTACACTTGTCCCAGAAAATAAAGGCTTTTTTTTGGCATACGCTTCATGGTAGCTCTGTCTACTGCTATCAGTCCAAACTTCATTGAAAAGCCCTTCTGCCATTCAAAATTGTCCATTAACGACCAGTGGCAGTATCCTATCACCGGTATCTTATCTGCAATACATGCTGCCACACCCTTTGCTGCCTCATCAATAAACGCAACCCTTCTGGTATCATCCTCTGTTGCGATGCCATTTTCTGTAACCATAATTGGTATCTCCTTTTTGCCGGCTTTCGCAAATTCGTCATGCACTCTTCTAATGACGTGCTCTAATGCCTGTGGGTAAAATTCATAGTCCATCTGGGTCGTCTCAGCTCCTTTGGGCACAGGACATATTCCGTCCGGTCCGATAAGGCTTCTGGTATAATTTTGCAGTCCGAAAAAATCATCCTCCTTTATATATGGAAGATAATGTGTAAATTCCTCCTCCCACTCATGCCTTGCCACTTCATCCCCGCCATTCACAGCCTGGATATCATGAAGTGACAATGACAGTCCTATCAGAAGTTCCGGATGAACCTTTTTCATTGCCGCTTTTGCCACCTGATGTGCACGCATCACAAGGATATCTCCCTCTGGAGTTCTTGCACTCACAAAATTTTGTGGTTTACTTGTCCCGAATACTTTTTTATTCTCAAATCTCTGCCAGAACATGTTTTTCAACATTTTATTAAAATTCATGCCAACCTGAGCGGTGCCTTCCATGTCCTTATCTTTTTTACTCTTTTTTCCTTCCTTGCGCTTCGCCATCATCTGACGTTTGTAGCGTTCTGCAATTGCAGCTACCTGAAGTCCCATATTGGCTTCATTGATTGTGATGACATAATGCATGAGGTCTCCAAGCTTTTCTGCCACATATGCGCAGTATCTTGCAAAATACTTTACGGTTGTCTCACTTTCCCATCCACCTTTTTGTATCAGCCATACCGGAGATGTAAAATGCATCATGGTGACAACCGGCTCTATTCCATTGTCTCTGCAGCATTTGAGCACCTTTCTATAATGCTCTGTTTGTGTCTCGTCAAATTTTCCTTCTTCCGGCTCTATACGCGCCCACTCTATGGAAAAACGATACGTGTTAAGACCTGCCTCCGCCATCAGGCGGATATCCTCCTCATAGCGGTTATAGTGGTCAACTGCATTCAGTGATGGTTCATTAAAGTTTGTATGCTTCAAATGCTCCATTGCCCAATAATCGCTGTGTATATTGTTGCCTTCTACCTGGTGCGCCGCCGTTGACGCACCAATCATAAATTTATCTGGAAATCTGCTCATTTTATCTGACCTCATTTCACTTGCTTCTTCCGGATTCTTCCAAGTGCTGCTGCAAGCATTTTCGCCTGCTCTCCCTCAGCATCGATTCCACCCTGTGCCAAAAGCTTCTTAAGCGGCTGTCTGGCAATCATAGCCATCATTGCTTTTGGTATTTTTACATTCTTACCCATACCACCGGCCACTGAGCCCTGCATCTGTTTCATCATCTGCGCAAGAAGTGCCGCCCCCTCTTCTGTTGCCTGAATTTCTGCCATTGTGCTGTTTAATGAGAGATACTCTCCCTCTTCGCTTACCGGTTCTTCCTTCGGCTCTTCAAACCAGTTGTGAACCTTTGTGGCATCCATAAAATAGGCAGGATTTGGTTCGCTGACCTTTTTGATTGTCATTTCGTCACTTAATGCTTCATTATCTGCGCAAACGGCTTTTATAACGTGCTCTCCTCGAATCGGAACCTCAAATTTGAAGATATGCTCACCTTCCTGTTCTCCAAAAAGTTTTCCATCTACATAAAGAGCAATTTTTCTCTGGTTCGAGTACACTTTCACCTCGGTGACCGGCTCTATGCGGTCTGCGTACCTTCTTCCACAGAGATGTACAAAGGCTTCGTCGCTCCACCATGCCTTGTAGATATAAAAGGCATCCTTTTTTTCTTTCCTGTCAAAGGTAACAAGCCCCTTGTGATTTTTACCAGGGTCGCCTGCCTCATCCCGTCCGGCTGCCGCAAACTCAAACATATTCCATACATACGTGCCCCACAGATATGGTCTTTTGGAAATCATCTCAAGCATATGTTCGTGATATACTGCCATATAGCTTTCTGTATAATCACCTTTCTGTGGCTTTGGTGACTGCAATGTAATGACGGAATCAGCGCCATACTCTGTCAGTCCGATAACGGTGTCGGGATGCTCCTTGTGGAACTGGTCAAAAAATGTATCATTGTCCTCCATCTCCCCCACATACCATCCATAGTAGAGATTGTAGCCTCTGATGTCAGGAATGCTTACAAGCGGGCTGTCTGTCTCAAGCATGAACAGATTTGCCATTGCAGATACCCGGCTCTTATCCATTCTGTGAATTAAATCGTTTAAGATTCTGTGATTTTCCAATAAATCCTCTGTCACACCCTGCAGCGATATCTCATTCGAGATTGCCCAGCAAATAATGGAAGCATGATTATAGTTCTGGACAATCAGCTCCTTCATCTGGGAAATTGTATTCTCTCTTCCTCCGTCCATATGTACTGTGATATATGGTATCTCAGCCCATGCTACGATTCCTTTTTCATCACACAAATCGTAGAAGTACTGGTCATGCTGATAATGTGCAAGCCTGATGGAGTTCGCTCCCAATGATAATATCAGTTCCATGTCTTCCTCATGCATCTCTTTTGTGAGGGCATTTCCAACACCAAGCCTGTCCTGATGACGGGAGACCCCTCTGAGCGGGTAACTTTCTCCATTCAGGAAAAATCCCCTTTCCGGATCAAAGGAATAACCTCGGCATCCAAATTTTGTTGTCACTTCATCTATTACTTCGCCGTTTTTCTTAAGGTCTGCCGTCGCTTTGTATAAAAATGGATCTTTTAATCCATTCCACAGATGCGGATGATCAATGATAAGCTTTCCTGTAAAATGTCTGACTCCATAAAGTGCGCTCTCCTCATACAGTGTCTGGGTATCATCTTCCGGAATATCAAGTGTTACACTCTGCGAACCCAAATCCCCATCCACTACGACACGAACCTCATCTGCGTCACCACGTACATATGCGTCAAACTGAACTTCCGCGCTGCCATCCTCCTTTATCTCCGGTGTCACATAAAAACCTTTTCCACCATAATAATCAAGGTCAAAATGGCTTTCCGGCACCGTGATAAGCTTCACATCCCTGTATAAGCCGCCATAAAATGTAAAGTCCGCTTTCTGTGGATATACATGGTCATTTGGTGAATTGTCCACCTTAATTTGAAGTTCATTTTCATCCAAAAGCTCCCCTGTCAGGTTCACGCGATAGGTAGAATAGCCCCCATCATGTGATGCAAGTAATTTTCCATTCAGACTTACCTTTGATGATGAATTTGCCCCGTTGATTTCAAGATATAGCTGTTCTCCACTTTTAAGTTCCGGTTTTGCAAATTTCTTTGTGTAAGTACATTCACCTCTGTAATAATCGGATGCGCTCTGTCCATCCACTGCATTCCAGGTATGCGGAAGAGTCACTTTTTCAGTGACTCCTTCCTTTTCAAACACATAATTATCATGAAACAAGATTGTTTTTCTCATATTTTACACGTACTCCTTTATTGTTTCTTCTTTCATCTCTTTCTTCTTTATCTCAATTCTCTTCTGTACTTCAACCATTTCTTCCTTTGTAAGCTTGCAATTCTTCATTGCAATAAGGGTCACAACCCATCCAATTAATGGCAATCCAAAATATACTATCATTGTCACTGCAAAAATAGGTGTTGTGAGTGATTCATTTGGCTGAGGCATGCTGTTTGTATATCCAATAATTGCAACCGCACCTGTCGCGATTAATGCCGACAAGGAAGAAATCAGCTTGTCTATTAAGCTGTAAGTTCCTGTGATAACAGCAGGTACATATCGGCCGCTTCTGTCAAGCTCATAGTCTACGATATCTGCCATAAATGACACATCCGCTGTGGTAACACACATTTTTGCTCCATTTAATACAAGCGTGAGCACCACATATGCTATCATTGTAAATCCAAATGTGGAAATTGTATTTGGGTCGATTACAATGAAGAAAACAAGTGTTATCATTGCAACCACCATACAGATTTTTGTCCATGTCACAATTGCATTTTTGCTGCCATATTTTCCGGCATATCTGGCTCCAAATCCTGCAAATACAATCGATGGAAGCATACTTATTACAGAGAGCATCGTTGCAAGGCTCATATCACCAATAATGATACCAAAGAGCATCGTTGTGATGACTGCCTGTGATGCTGTCTGCTGGGCAATTTTGTCAGATGCCTGCGCTGCGATGTATGCCTGTAATGGTTTATTTCCCTTTAATACCTCAAGCATATCCTTCACCTTAAGCGGCTCCTGTTTCTTGATTCCAAGGTAGTACTCCGGCTTGTCATATTCTGAGATACCAATGCAGACAAGTACGATACCAACTGCTGCTACAAACATACAGATGCGAACTGCTGCTGATAAGAAATCCTGATTGTAGGTACCACCATATTTTTTAAGCAGCCACATATTAAGCACAACTGTCATAACCATCGGCACCAGATAGTTAAATGCTGTCTGCCATACTCCAATCGTAGGGCGCTGTTTCGGGTCATTTGTCATGATTGCCGGTAATGTCTGTGCTGTTATGTTTGTAATTGTGTATCCAATTACGTAAATGACATAAAGCAATGTAAATACAATAATTCCATGTCCCTTTGATGAAAATGCATCAAACATTGCAAGGAGTGCAATTGCTTCAATAATAAATCCTCCAATGAGAAGTACCCTGAGTCTTCCGAATTTTGTGTTTACCTTATCATAGATAAGTGCTAATACCGGATCTGTTACTCCATCAAAAATACGTGTGCATGTCAGAATGATTCCAATAATTGCTGTTGAAATACCATATCCCACACTGGCACTGTAGCTTGCCATGCCAATTAATGAATATACTGACATTCCCACCATTGCATTACATGAAAACAGAATAATCTGCCATAGTTTTGCATGACGATACTGTACACCGTCAATTTCACTTTGTGTTAATTTCTTTTCTTTCCCCATAAAATCCTCCATCTATCTTTTGCGTTAAAGATGTTTTTTTATCTGTATTTACAATAACATATGGCTTATGATATAGTTAGAATGTATTTGATTTAAGTAGTATTATTTTGATATATTTATAAAATTGCAACACACTTCCTGCACCAATATCAGATAGGGGATATCAAATGAACGAGAAAATTTTCATGGGATTTATCACAAACATCCTAAGCATCCAGATTTGCAGTATCTCAGGAGATAATACCTCTCTTACTTCCTTTGAGCAGCAAAATTGTTTTGATAAAACACTTCAGCCGATGTACACAGCAGAATATCTGCGTTATCTGCTGGAGAATGTCAAAAAAGATGTTTTCTATGAGATTACAGATTATCTGGATACAAATCTGCTTCTGTTTTGCTTTGACAATCACTATTACCTGTTAGGACCCTATGTAAAAAATGCTTTTTCCTCACAGGAAATGCAGGAATTATTAGCATCCCACAAGCTCCCTGCAAGCATTTTACTATCACTAAAGCTATACTACAATCAGTTTCCCCAGCTTAGTTATTCCATGATTCACGGTACGTTACTTGCCGCTATGCGTACATTTCTCCCAAATACTCCTGAATATTCTTATCGAAAACTGACAGGATTCCATGAGGAAATCAAGACCGATAAGCTGGTTTTGGAATCAAATAATACCTATTATCAGATAATGGACAGATATGAAACGGAAAATTATTTTCTCAGAAAAATATCAGATGGGAATGTCGCCGGAGTCCGTATGGCCTTTGAGAGTATTGCAAGCAGCTATTATGCCAACACTTCCCAGTCACAGCGTTCCCTGTATTCTACTGACTGGAATGGTTTTGCCATACTGAGAACCCTTGCCAGAAAGGCGGCTGAGTATGGCGGCTGCCCTGTAGTAAAAATAGATGAAATCACACGGGAGAGTATCCAGCAATTTGCTTCTGCAAGAACCGTTTCTGAATTGGATAAGATTCAAAAAGAGATGCTGATACGATTGACCCAGGCTGTCCAGGATACAAAGCATATGGCACAATACTCTCCTGTTATCCGGGATGTCTTAGACTATATCTTGATTAACTATACACAGGACATTTCCCTGCATGAATTATCAGGCAGGAACCACGTAAGTGAAGAGCACCTGTCCCGTCTGTTTAAAAAAGAACTGGGTGTTACACTGACTACATATATAAGAGATTTGCGCACTAAAAAAGCCGCCGAGCTCTTAAAAACTTCTAAGCTTTCGATTGCGGAAATTGCAATGTACGTGGGATATCCTGACAGTAATTACTTTGTGAAAGTATTTAAAAAGCGATATGGGATGACACCATCCACATATCGCTCATACTAGCTGTTATTTTTCCATCCTCTAAGTATATCCTGATTCCACCAGGTCAGCCATGTTTTTTGTACCATCATCATCATTATGCTTTCATATATCAGACTTCTTTGCAATACGATGTTCCAAAACAGTCTTGACTTTTCCCATTACACATTGTATTATTCAATACAGTTCAAATAAATACTATTCAAAGAGGTGCATCTATGAGTCCATCTACATTTGTATCTTTTTTTCATGATGCTTTAAGTGCTTACAATAAAATGTGCGAACCTATTCTTCATGAGTTTGACCTTCCACAGGTATCTTTTGATATTTTAATGTTTCTGAAAAATAATCCGGAATTATGCACTGCCCAGCAAATAAGCGAATTCCGGAATATAAAAAAGAATCTGGTTTCTGTTCATGTTGATAAATTGGTGACTGCCGGTTATCTGCAAAGAGGAATGGTTGCCGGAGACAGACGAAAAGTTTTACTCTCCTGTACCCCAAAAGCCCAGTCAATTCTTGAAGCCGGGCTTAAAATGCAGCAGAATTTCAATCAGAAACTCACACAGAATATTCCGGAAGATTACATGAACATCTACAGGGAAATCACCGAATCTATGGCAGTGAATGCACGCCAGATGCGAAATGAATAACACAAAACACCCAAAGGAGGTTATCATCCATGCAGGATAACAAAAATTTCTTAGGTACAGAACCTATTGGAAAACTTCTTCTCAAGCTGTCTATCCCGACCGTAATCGCCCAGCTTATCAATATGCTTTATAATATTGTAGATAGAATCTATATCGGACATATCTCCGGTGACGGCAGTCTGGCTCTTACCGGGGTCGGCGTCTGTATGCCAGTCATCATGATTGTCTCTGCCTTTGCGGCACTCATCAGCTCCGGCGGTGCGCCAAGAGCATCTATCTGCATGGGAAAACAGGACAATGAGTCTGCAGAAAAAATACTTGGCAACTGTTTTCTTCTCCAGGTGATTATTTCTTTTCTTCTGACTGCTGTTTTGCTGATCTGGAGCGAGGATTTGTTACTGGCATTTGGCGCCAGTGAAAATACCATCCGTTATGCAACCGATTACATGCGTATCTATGCTTTTGGGACACTGTTTGTACAGTTGACCCTAGGTATGAACGCTTTTATTACTGCACAGGGATTCACAACCATTTCCATGGTTTCCGTTCTTATCGGTGCTATTTGCAATATTACTTTAGATCCCATATTCATCTTTGCTTTTCATATGGGTGTCAAAGGTGCAGCTCTGGCAACCGTTATCTCACAGGCAGTTTCCACCGTCTGGGTAGTTCTTTTCCTTTGCGGAAAAAAGACACAGCTTCATCTTCGGAAAAAATATATGCGTCTGGAATCTAAGGTTATTATTCCCTGCGTTACACTTGGACTTGCTACTTTCATTATGCAGGCAAGTGAAAGTGTTATAACCGTCTGCTTTAATTCCTCCCTGCTTCGTTACGGTGGCGACATCGCAGTCGGAGCCATGACTATTTTAACCAGTGTCATGCAGTTTGCCATGCTGCCCCTCCAGGGAATCGGTCAGGGAGCACAGCCTATTTCCAGCTATAATTATGGCGCTAAAAATGCAGACCGGGTAAAGAAAACCTTCCGGTTACTTCTGATTACCTGTCTCGCATATTCCGTATCACTCTGGGCTGCTGTACAGCTTGTTCCACGCGTATTCGTAAGCATTTTTACTTCTGATGCGAGTCTTGTTACATTTACTGCACCGATGTTAAAAATCTATCTGGGCGGTCTGTTCCTGTTCGGCATCCAGATTGCCTGCCAGATGACTTTTACTTCCCTTGGCAAAGCAGTAAACTCCATTGTTGTTGCAGTTGTCCGTAAATTTGTATTACTGCTTCCGCTTATCTATATTATGCCTCATGTTGTATCCAATCCAACCGCAGGCGTATATATGGCAGAGCCAATCGCAGATGTTATTGCGGTAACCTTTACCTCCGTTTTATTTGCAGTTCAGTTTAAGAAAGCACTTGCAGAAATCAGGAATTAAATGTTTTACAGTAAAAATCAATCGTATTTTTTACGATTGATTTTTTGACTGCTTTTAATTATATTTCTCAGTGAATTTCTCCTTTACAAAATCCTCCCCGTATTCATTATCCGGACTGCTGTCAATGCTTTGCTTTGCAATTTCAAGAATACCGCTAATCAGCTCATCCTCTTATGGATATCACCGCTGCTTCCCTATCGTTTTCCAGATAATACATCCTGCTAAAACTGCTGTTACCACATCCGCACATGCCTGTGAGACAAGCACACCGGTATATCCAAATATTTTGGAAAGGACAAGCAATGCCGCCAAATACAGGACTCCCTGTCTGCTGATTGATAATGCAAATGCCCCGGCTGCATTTCCCACCGACTGGCAGACGCATGTCGATACCAGAGTGACTGCCATAAACATCATTCCTGCCTGTTGACATCGAAGCATCATGGCACCATTTGCGATAATATCTGAATCCTTCATAAACACAGCTATGATTACAGGCGCAAATATGTTCATGATTACTGCAAATCCAAGTCCTAATCCCATCTCAAGAAGGTATGCAAATTTTAGAACTTCTTTTAATTTTTCCCTGTTCCTTGCACCAAAATTATAGCCAATTAATGGCTGCCCACCAAATGCAAATCCAACCAGAATCAGTGCAGTAATCATATTTGCCTTTAATGCGATTCCCATTGCCGCAATCTTATCAGTTCCATAACCAATCAGGAAATGATTTGTCATCATGACCATGAAACTCTGCATCAGATTTGTAATAGAAGCGGGAATTCCAATCACAAAAATATCCCGTACCATCGTCCCCGGAATTTTTGCATCCGCAAAAGAAACCGAAAGTCTTTTTGCTTTTTTCACAATGGCATAGATGTAATAAATATCCGCAACAACATTTCCCAATACCGTCGCGATTGCCGCTCCTGCTGCTCCTTGTTTCAGTCCAAAAATAAATACCGGGTCAAAAATGATATTTACAACGGAGCCCAGTATGGAACCAAACATTGCCTGCGCAGCAAGCCCTTCCGTTCTCAAAATATTGCTCGGCACAAGACCGAAAATGATAAATACAGAGCCTGCCACAATCCAGGTATAATAATCAGACGCATACTGCCATGTCGTTTCATCTGCCCCCAGAATCCCAAGCACCTGTTTTTGAAATAGAAAAAGAATCACCGTCACACAGAGACCAAATGCTACTGCACCCCAGACACAAAATGCACTGGCACGTTTCGCATCTTCATCTCGTTTTTCTCCAAATAAACGTGAAATAATGGAACTTCCTCCAAGTCCAAAAATATCCCCTAAGGCAATCATCATCGTAAATACCGGAACCACAAGTGACACTCCGGCAACCAGCTCCTGCATGCCTGTCAATGCAATAAAATAGGTATCCACCATGTTATAGACCAGCGAAACCATCATGCTGATCACAACGGGGAGTGCCAGTTTCATATACGCTTTCGGCACCGATGTTTTTTCAAATAATATGTTTTCCATAGTTTTCCTTTCTGACTGGTCACATAACAAAAACATCCATATTCCGAAAATAATGGATTATGGATGTCCGACCGTAGCACTGAAACATCAGCGCCCTATCATATTCAATTAATTTTTCTTCCGAAGTCGTATTTTAGCAAAGCCATCTGGTCTTGTCAATCCTCATTTTCTTTCCACTCCATTTGCAGCATAAAATATATGTATATGATATCAACGATAAAGCATAACATTCCGGTGATAAAAATGTAAATCTGGATTCCGCCAGCTTCTACACACCCCCAGATTGTTGGTGTCAGTGTTCCGATACATTTACACACTGCTCCTAACAACGAAAACCCTTTTGCATTTCCACACTGAAATAACGCGGTTAAAAACATTACCGACATTGCCACATTTTGTGCGAATGCCGAATATATGGAAGCCTCCGTTGCAGTATCACAGTACAGATAAAACGCAAGCTGCATTCCCACGCATACAATCAATGCCAGTACTGTAAACTGCACAAAATACTTTCTTGCCCGCTCCGGCAAATATTGCTTCCCATACCGGAACCAGCAAGCCAATATAAATACATCGCACAATGCCCACGCCAGGTCCGCAATGTTTTGTACCATCATAAATTCTTTAGAAATAAAGAATCCGTCAATAGAATACAAAAATTCCCACACAATATTTAAGCCCAATGCAAACAATGGCATTCCACATGCTTTATCTTTTATTCCATTTCTTATCAGTTCGATATAGACAATCGTCCAGCAAATTCCACTGATTCCTACTAATAGTAAACCTGTTGTATTCATAGTCCTGTTTTTTCTCCATCCCTTTATTTATTAAAATGATTTTCTTCCCCTGCCCTCAACTACTATCATACCCTTTTGACTCATCTCTTTCAATAACTGTGTTGTCTTTAACTTTCTCATAGTTATTGAAAAAGGACAGATTGCCCTGGAAGTTTGGATATGTTATCATTGCGTAAAGTAATAACTTCAGGCAAAATAAAAAGGAGACGCTATCTCATGAAATGTAAACTTACCCCCAGATTATCTTCCGGTGACTGGAATGACTTTTGCAGCCGTTTTCATTTTCCTCCGTCTGATTTGCCAGGCATCCAGGCGATTTATACTGCACTTCTCCCACTGGTGGAATCTTATGCGTATTACTCCCTGAATCAGGATTTGGATGCGGTTTCTCTCTCCCACTATGCCTATGGATTTGTGACGCTTGGAAATGGGATTGATGAGCTGTCAGAACTATATCTGAATCATGAGCAGATTGGGGAAGCTTACATTGTGGATTGCATCAGCCTTGTGCTCTTGTCAAAAGCCTATGAAGAGTTTGCACAGGTGGTAGAAACTCAAAGTAATTTGCATCTTGTTGAATTATCTTTTCTGGGAGATACCTATTCCCTTGAGCTTCTTCCACAAATCCATGCGTGCCTCACACCAGATGGCATCCATCTTACCGAAGGTCAAATGCTAAGGCCCCTTAAAACAGCAGCACTTATCCTGCATCTGGATACAAAACCACACGCAAATCTCAGACAATTATGTGATACCTGCGCAGCCTGCAAGAATTTTTCCTGTCCTTCCAGAAAATCTCCGTTCCAGAACCTGCCGCGCACCTATGGTGCTATGCAGATATTCCATATAAAATAAATGCACTCATCTAATGGACTGAAATTCCCGTAAAATGGGATGCAAAGCAGGAATCCACCTGCCTGACAACCTCGCCATCAATCCAGCCTTTCCCTGCCATATCACACAGAATACCACACGCTTTTTCATGTGACATTCCCAGTTTGTAGGGGCGGCTTTCCGTTAATGCCTGATAGATATCCACACATGCCATCATACGCTCCTGCGTGTTTAATTCAGCAGCCGCTTTGCCAAATGGATATCCGGTACCGTCAAGACGTTCATGGTGAAACGCTGCCCAGTCACGAATCTCTTCAAAATCATCAATCTCTGACAAAATATAATAGGTATACGCCGCATGATGCTTCATCGTCCCAAATTCTTCCTCTGTCAGTCTTCCCGGCTTTTCTAAAATTTCATTTTCAATCGCTACTTTTCCAATGTCGTGTAACGCCCCGGCAAGATACATTTTTTGAACCGTCTCTTCCTCAAATCCCATATAACGTGTTAATTTTTCCGCATCTTTTGCCACGCCCATGGAGTGCGTACTGGTAAACGGCGATTTGTAGTCTACAATATGGGCAAAGAAATTTGCCAGTTCCTTAATTTGTGAAAAATCAAGTTCCTGCTTTATCCGTGGAATTTTATCCCACAGCCTGGACTCAAGAGTTTCATTTTCAAGCGATAAAAACGAAGTTTCCGAAAAAACATCAAAAAATGCTTCCACACACTCTTTGTCAAACAGCGTTCCATTTGATTTTTGGATAAACTGCCTTGCCGTATTCCATGGATCTGCCACAAACTTCTTATTTCGGCAGGCTACATCTACGATATCACACAGATGGATGATTCGTGAAAAAAGAGAAATCTCTTGCCACGTTTTTCCATAAGGGCCACTGCCATTGGCATTTTCGTGATGATACAAAATCACATGGGAAACATCCGTATGGAAGGGAAGTTTCCGAATATTTTTTTCACCCAAAGAACAATGCGTTTCCAATCTGGGCGCTTCCTGTGTGGCAGCAAAATGTGAAATATCATTCTGAAGCTCTTCCTGTATATATTGCGTTAATGCATTATCGTGCAACAATGAACATACCGCTAAATCCTGTAGCCCTTCGCCCTGTATGCCCATCTGCTCTGCAATACAGACGCCCATATAGGCAACACGTTTTGAATGATTATTTGTCACATGAACCAGTTCACTTTCCACACAATCCAACGCATAGGAACATGCTGCAAACAGTCCTAAAACATCCAGATTCATAAATTTTTCTCCTTCCAATCATGGCAACCTATGGTCAGTGTTTCGGCCGATTTTCCGCTGTCCAGTTTTTCGGATTGGTGTCATCCGGTGCCAGTCCGGCAAGAATAGCTTCATAGTGTGCCACCTTCTCATCCATATATTTCGCAGTGGCTTTGGCTTCCTCCACCCGCTTATAAGCTTCCGTCCGCTGTTTTAAAATGATTGCATACCGTGCCCGCAGGTTTTCCTCTGATTCCTCCAACAAACACAGACGGCAATATTCCTGAATATCCTCAATGGACGCACCACAGCCTTTCAGACATTTGATGCCCTGCATCCAGTTGACAGATTATAAAAACGCAGTGTATACTCTGTGACATCGAACATTTCTGACATCTGTTTGATTGTGTAGTACATGGCTGTCCTCCAATCTCCCTTAAACTCTCATTGAAAATCGTCAAACACGAATTTAGTCGGTGAATCAAGAATTTAGTATTACATTTTACCCCATCCCCCTAAAATTTTTCTTGACTTCGTGTAACTCGAACTTGTTAGAATCATATTAACACGAATCATCGGATGATTCAATTTATGATTTTACGGAGGACTCATTATGGAATATCTGACATTAAATAACGGCATCCAAATACCACTTGCTGGCTTTGGTACGTTTCTGCTTGGCGGAGAAACCTGTACTAACGCAGTTGTTTCTGCAATCAAAAATGGCTACCGCATGATTGATACCGCAGAAGCCTATGGAAATGAAAAAGAAGTGGGCGAAGGCATCAAACTATCCGGTATTGACAGAAAAGAGTTATTTCTCATCACAAAAGTAAATTTTAAATCCTATGAGCAGACCAAACAGACCGTCTTGCAGTCGTTAGAAAATCTGCAAACCGACTACATTGATTTATTGCTTTTGCACTGGCCATTTGCAAATTATTATGCGGCATGGCGCAGTCTGGAAAAGCTGTATGCGGATGGTAAAATCCGGGCTATCGGTGTTTCCAACTTTGAGCCGGACCAACTGCTTGACCTGATTGCCTACAACAAAATCATTGCGGCAGTCAATCAGATTGAAACCAATCTCTACTGCCAGCGCAGCTGGATGGACAAAAAGGGATTGCCGTCATTCCACGAAGCACGCAGCCGGAACATATCCGCGAAAATTTTGCCCTATTTGATTTTGTGCTGACCACTGACGAAATGGCAGCACTTTCTGTGTTAGATAAAAAAGAGCCGCTCATCGGCAATCCGGAAACGCCGGAACTGGTTGAATTTTCGCTGACATGGTAGTTTACAAAAAAGATTTCTGAAATACTTTGGCAGCATTGCTGCCGGGGCAGACAATTTATTCTGTAATGACATTCTTGGACAAATTGCCAAACAACACCATAAGTCTGTTGCTTAGATTGTAAAAGACGGGAGTTCAAATCTCCCATCTTTCCTGTTAATTCTTATCTATTTTACACACTCCATTATCATCTGTTCACACCTGTCATACCCCAACTGTGAACTGTTCAAAGACAACGTATAATTGCCTGCCATCCCCCACTTCTGCTCCGTATAAAAATTGTAATTGGTTCTGCGCCTTTTATCTGTATCATTTATCATTTTCACAGCGTCAGCTTCCGTAACATTGTATAATTTGCAGATACGTTTCACTTTTTCCGGCATATCTCCATGGATAAAAACATTCAGCACATCGTCCCTGTCTTTTAAGATAAAATCTGCATTTCTTCCGATAATCACACAGCTTTCTTTTTCTGCAATATCCAGAATCACTTTTCTCTGCGCTTCATACACCATATCTTCCACGGATTTTCCCGTACTGTCACGACCCGAAAAAGCATATGCGAACAATCCTTTCTTTGGCGACAATTCCGCATTTTCTTTAATATATTCCGGTGAAAATCCTGACTGTTCTGCAATTTGTGCGATGATATCCCTGTCATAGTATTTCATTCCAAGTTTCTTTGCCACTTCCTCACCGATAAAACGTCCGCCGCTTCCAAACTCTCTGCTGATTGTAATGATTCTCTTTGCCATAACCGCTTCCTCCTTAACTTAAACTTTCCAACTTGTTCTTTCGGATTCTCTTTAAAAATACATATCCTACCAGACATGCGATAAACTCTGTGATTGGAAATGCCCACCAAATCAGTGAAACTCCCATCTGACCATTTCTAACAAAAATGGAAAAAATTCCTGCCAGCGGTAATATGATTACAAGCTGTCTGAGCAGCGAAATTACAAGTGACTCCATACCGCCGCCTAGTGCCTGGTAAATCCCCTGATATGCTACATTGATTCCTGCAAAAAGAAAACTGATGGAGATAATTCTCATTGCTCCAATGAAATATTCTTTTGATTGTCCTGCATTAAAGAGTGTAGCAAAGGCTCCTGGAAAAATTTCAGTGATAAGAATACCGAATATCATCAAAGCTGCGGTATATATCAGCCCGTATTTGATGCCATCCTTTATCCGCTTTTTACTGCCCATTCCATAGGAAAAGGCGATGATTGGCGTGATTGCATCTCTCAGTCCAAAGGCAAGGAATAATACAAACTGCTGCACCTTATAGAACAGTCCGTATGCAGTCTGGGCGGATGGACTGAATTTTAAAATCAGATTCATCACATAAACCATGATGGACATCAGCGCCTGCGCGATAATTGCCGGAAGTCCGATTGCATAGATTTCCTTCATAATTCCGGCATCTGGTTTCAGATATTTTACTCCGTGCTCAAACTCTTTATTTAACCTTACATGGAAAACGAATAATAATACCGCTGATGCCACCTGCCCGATTACCGTTGCATAGGCGGCACCCTCCACGCCCATTTCAGGAACCGGTCCGATACCATAAATCATAATCGGATCAAGAACAATATTTATGACTGCACCCACAACCTGACCGATGGTAGAGTAAAGGGAACGCCCGGTTGCCTGTAACAGCTTTTCAAATAGTGAAAAAAAGATAATTCCAAACGAAATCACACAGCATATTCTTAAGTAGCCTGTTCCCATCGAAATAACTTCCGGGTCAACTGTCTGCGATGAAATATAAGCTTTTACTCCAAAAATTCCAAACAGCAGACACACTACATAAATAATTACTCCGAGAAATAAACTATTTCCTGCTACTTTCGCTGCTTTTTTCGTATTTCCCTGTCCGAGTGTCCTCGCTAAAAGCGCGTTTGTTCCCACACCTGTTCCGATTCCAACTGCTACCATAAGCATCTGAACCGGAAACACCAGTGTCAGTGCATTAAGTGCCGCTTCACTTCCCGCCTTCATGTTTCCAACAAAGGCACTGTCCACAATATTATAGACCGCCTGCAATGCCATCGATAAAATCATCGGTATTCCCATCTGAACCATGAGCTTATTCACCGGCATTTCCCTCATCTTGTTACCTTTTTCCATAAATCCTTCTTTTTCCTCCTTTTTTCTGCACAAAAAAACGAGCAGCAAAACTGGATTTACGCTAGTTTGCTACTCGTTCAAGAATTATTATATTTTTCTTTTTGGGAAAAGTCAAATCTTTTTTCATTCCATAAAACAAGATAACTGCTCCTATCGTCAAAATTTTGACATTACAATTTCTGTATGTTAAAATAAAATTGATTAGTTTAAACTAACCTTCGCACTCATGTATTAATCACACTATTACAGGTTATAATAAGCAATATGAATTTTTATAAAACAACAAATCCGAAAGACTATGGTCTTTACTTTTATAAACAAATTGGCTTAAACTGTACTTTTGAACAAGATAACGAGCAAATCTGGACAAATTCGGATGTTGGTACAATCCACATTTATGGTTCTCTCGATGAAATCCAATGTGGAACCGGGGATTATACGATTCCGGCTGATTTGCTCGCAGAATTCGATTATGAATCCGCCTTTCTTCATTTTGGAATTATTTATGAAGGAATCACTTACTCTCTCGTGAACCAGAAATTGTCACCGTTGTCACACCCTTCTGCATTTCTAGCAGCAGAGCAATCTGCCGGTGGTATCAACTGCTGGAAGCATGGGCAACGTTTCCGGGGAGTAGAAGTCTCTATCCGAATGAACTACTTAAGGGATTATATGCTTCCATTTCTTGGATATCCCGAAAATGCACTGGATTTTATCAAGCCAAACGTCCGCTACCATAATCTGTCACAGGAATTGCGTGAGATTCTATCCAAAATAGAACTACTGCTGAATCAAAAAACGATGACCATGGCCTTGCAACGGGCACTTTGCATGGAATTTCTGGCGCATCTTTTAAACCAGAGGGAAGAAGGTCTGTCAGAAATTCCGGCAGACAGTGATACACGCTATCTTCATGTCGGTAATCGGAAAATAAAGATGACACCGACTGATTTTGAAAAAGTCAGAATGACTCATGAGCAGATTGAAAAAGATGCCGGCTCTTTTGTTACCATTTACGAGCTGAGTCAGAAATTTGAGATTAGCGAACAAAAATTAAAAGCAGGATTCTTAGAATTGTACCAACAGACTATTTGGAATTATGCAAATAATCTGCGTATGAATCAGGCTGCAAGATTGCTCTGCGATACAGGCTGCAATATTAACGAGATTGCACTTCGGGTCGGTTATCAGAGTCCCGCAGCATTTACAAATATGTTTAAAAACTGGTGCGGGCTGACACCCGGTCAGTTCCGCACTCAGGTTGCTGAGGACGCATAATGTCTTCCTTTTGGAAGAATCATTGGTGATTTGGATACCGGGTCTGTTATAACGTCACACGCTAAACCATAGACTTCCTGCATTAATTCTGGCGTAATAATCTCATCCGGTGTTCCTTCCGCTACCAGTTTTCCCTTTTTCATGGCAAACAGATAATCTGCGTACCTTGCAGATAAATTGATGTCATGCAGTACCATTGCTATTGTAGTTTTATATTTCCGATTCAAATCCGTAAGCATATCTAAAATTTCAATCTGATAAGCAATATCCAAAAAAGTTGTTGGCTCATCCAAAAGCAAAATATCTGTCTGCTGTGCTAATGCGAGGGCAATCCAGACGCGCTGGCGCTGTCCGCCGGAAAGTTCATCGACAGCCCTGTCTGCCAGTTCTGTAATTCCCATAATTTCCATTGCCTCTTCCACCGCTGCAAAGTCTTCTTTGGTCATACTTTTCAAAAACTGCCGATATGGGAAACGGCCTCTGGAAACGAGATCCATCACCCGGATTCCTTCTGGTACAACGGGGGACTGTGGTAAAAGACCAAGTGTTTTTGCCAGTTGTCTGGATGGAATTTCAGAAATCTGTTTGCCATCCAATAGTATATGTCCGCCTTGCGCAGGCAGCAATCTTGCAAATGTTTTCAGCAGTGTTGACTTTCCACAACCATTTGCACCAAGAATAACGCTGATTTTATTTTGCGGAATGGTCACGCTGACATTTGAAACAATGGTTTTGTGATTATAACCGGCATCTATATGATCTGCCGTTAAAATCGAATCATTCATGATGTTATCACTCCTGTTTTTTCAAGTATAAAAGGTGTACGTAAAATCCGCTCTTATCCTTCCGTGCGGTTCATGCGAATCAATAAATAAATCAGATAAGGCGCACCAAGGATACCTGTAACAACTCCCACCGGATAGCGGGATGGAAATGCATACTGGCCAATCAAATCGGAAGCCATTACAAGCACACAGCCGGTAAGTGCTGAAGTCATCAGATTACTTTTTCCACCACCGGAAATTCTTGCGGCAATTGGTCCGGCAAGGAAGGCGACAGAGGCAATTGGTCCGGTTACAGATGTTGCAAACGCAATCAAAAGTAAAGCACATAAAATCAGTCCCAACCGCACGAGTGTGATTCGTACGCCAAGAACTCTGGCGTGCGCTTCTCCCAACTGCAAGATTTCCAAGTGTCTGTTTAGGTAAAAAATCGCGCCCGAGGAGAAAAGAACCACCACCATAAGCCGTGGAATCTGCTCCATCGATACTCCATTTAAGCTTCCACTCAGCCATCTTAGTGCACTCGACACATCGTATTCCGAGGCTTTTAACAACATCCAGGAAATCAGGGCATTTAAAAAAGCCTGCATACCGATTCCTGTCAGAATTAATTTTCCATTTGAAAAACCATCTCCCTGTGCCAGGAAATAAATCGCAATAGAAACGAGTAATCCTGATAAGACCGCCAGAATTGATATCATGCTTCCGCTCCACTTTAATATAAGAATTGCAAATACGGCGGCAACGCTTGCCCCGGAGGTCACACCGATAATATCAGGGCTTGCAAGCGGATTTCCCAATAATTTCTGGAAGGTATTTCCCGCAAGGCCAAAAGCGCTTCCACAAAAAATAGCTGCAAGCATACGCGGCAGACGAAGTGTTTTGATGGTAAAAGCTGCACCTTTTGTTTCATTTCCCTTTAATACCTCTAAGATTGTGCCTGGTGTATATATGGTATTCCCATAGATCATCATGATACAGGCTAGTAAAATGACAAGTGAAAGTAAAACACAGACCGCAAGCCAGTATCTTTTCTTTCTTTTGTAATAACCTGCCCAAATCGTATTTCTTTTCATCATAAAGAGCGCACCCTGACCTTTCGTATGATAAAAATAAAAACAGGGCCACCGATTAAAGCAGTGATAATTCCTGATTCCAGTTCCCCGGGTCTTCCCCAGATTCTCCCAAGGACATCGGAAATCAGCAGGATACATGCTCCACAGACTGCGGATAACGGCATTATCTTTTTTAAATCGGGACCGGCAAGTGCACGTATCAGGTGTGGAACCATAAGCCCAATGAAACTGATTGGCCCCGCCAGTGCAGTCACAGATGCACAGAGCAGGACACCGGAAAGTGCTGCCAGTCCCCGCACCATTGTCACGTTTACACCAAGCCCTGTTGCCACATCATCCCCTAATGCTAGTGTGTTCAAATAAGGCACCAATAAAAATGCCAATAAAAAGCCGACAGCAAGATAAGGACTCATCAACCTGATATCCTCCCAGGATGCACCACTGATGCTTCCTACCTGCCAGAACCGGAACTGATCCATTACCTGTGTATTTGGAAGCATTACTGTATTTACCAGAGACTGTAATGCTGTTGAGGCCGCTGCCCCTGCCAGTGCCAGGCGGATTGGAGTCACACCACCATTTCCAATAGAAGCAAGTCCATAAACAAGAACTGCCGCAAGTGCTGCTCCGCCGAATGCAAGCCAGATATATTGATTTCCGCTCTGGATATGAAAAAGAGCAATCCCACACACCACAAACAGGGATGCTCCTGTGTTTACACCCAGAATACTCGGATCTGCAATCGGATTTCTGGTAATGGACTGCATGAGGAGTCCTGATATGCCAAGAGCCGCTCCTGCAAGCATACCGAATACCGTTCTTGGTACTCTTGCAAGTACAATATTGACGTCAAGTGCAGGTGCATTATTAGGAATAAACGCACCTAAGACACTCTGAATGCCCACGGATTTAACTCCGCAGGCAACAGATAAAAATGCACAAAAAAGAAGTAAAACTGCCATCATACAGCCTACAAAAAACGTTCTCCTTTTACTCATTGATTTTACCGCAAGCCTCTGATAAAGCATCGAGATAGTCATCGATGGTTGCCGGAATTGATAAAATACTTGGGGTTGTAGACGCTGCAAGGCGGGAAGTGCTATCAAGCAGTACAACGGCACCGTTTCTGACAGCTGGTATCTCTGACATTAATTCATCCTTCTGTAATGCCTCTAACAACGCTTCATCTCCATATACAACCATCAAATCAATATCGGAAAGTGCTTCTACATTCTCACGGCTTAAGGTTACGGAGAAATCGGAACCGTCTCCTGCAAGTTCCCTGATACTGTCTGGAAGTTCAAACCAAAGATCCTGCAAATAAGAAGCTCTCGGGTCCGCAGGAAGATACGCATAAAAGGTACTGAAATCATCTGCATTAATCCAGAAGAAACCTGCTTTCACACCGGAAAATTCTGGGTGTTCACTTACTTTTTCTGCAATCAATGCTTCTGTATCCGCAACTAATGACTCCCCTTCTTCTTTCATTCCCATTCCTTCTGCATTGCGGATGGTCTGTTCTCTCCAGCTTGTTTTCCAGGCAGTTTCTTCAAAAGGAACTACCGGTGCAATCGCAGAAAGTGTTTCATATTCTTCTTCCGTCATACCGGAATAAGCTGCAAGGATGACATCCGGTGCCGCATCACTGATTGCCTCATAGTCGAATCCGTCTGTGTCATCGAATACATTCGGATTCGTTTCGCCTAAGGAAGCAAAGGCTTCATCTGTCCATTCATGTAACTGGTGCTCTGTCACATAACCGTAGTTTGCTGCGGAAACACCAACCGGAACCATTCCAAGTGCAAGAACGGTATCCTGATTGCCCCATCCCAACGTAACAATACGCTCCGGCTTGCTTTCAATCATCGTCTCACCATATGCATGGGAAATTGTAATTGGATACTGTGTTTCATCCGATGCCATCTCCGTATCCTGGGAAACAGTTTCGGAAGCTGTTTCTGATTCTGTCGTCATGTTATTTTGAGCTGTATCACTGGAATTGCTTCCACATCCGGCAAGGGCTCCTGCCAGCATAGTCATTCCTAAAACTATTACTAATAATTTCTTTCTCATTTCGTCTCTCCTTTTCAGTTTTGTAACGGCATGTGTTAGTCTCGGCTAACCGTCATGAAATATAACACATGATTTTATCTGCTGTCAATCGTTGCACCGAAAAAGATAACGCTTTGCACCCAATTCAGAATTTGAATGCGTTTTATTTATAGTTTTTCTCTACCTCATGCTCTTTTGAATAGTCTACTGCCCTGCAATCTTTGCCGCCAGCTCCTCTAAGTACTCCCAGCGCTCCATCTTTTCTTCCAGCGCCGCTTCTGTCTGTTCCTTTTCTTCCATCAGTTCCCGCAGCTTTGCCGCATTCGTGGCATTTGCAGCCATCTCATTATCCAAATCTTCCACCTTCTGTTCGAGGGCTGCGATATCATCCTCTATCGTCTCATACTCCCGCTGTTCCTTGTAGCTGAACTTGAGCTTTTTCCCGCTCGTCCAGGTCGCCTTAGAATCCGGTGCGGTATTGGTCTGCGTGCCATTCTCTGCCGCCGCACTCTGGCTCATGCCGGGCATCTGTCTGCCCTCTTCTTCGAGACGATTCCTGTAATCAGTATAACCGCCCTCATACTGACGGATTTCTCCATCCCCCTCAAATGCAAAAATTCTGCGTACCACGCGGTCGAGGAAGTAACGGTCATGGGAAACGGCTATCACGATTCCGTCATAGCTGTCTAAATAATCCTCTAAAATCGTAAGTGTCTTTATGTCGAGGTCATTTGTCGGCTCGTCCAAAATCAGCACATTCGGTGCCTCCATCAGCACACGTAAAAGATTTAGTCTGCGCTTCTCTCCGCCTGATAATTTTCCAATCGGGCTGTACTGCTGGGAGGATGGAAATAAAAAGCGCTCTAACATCATCGTCGCAGAGACAAGTCCTTCCGTTGTCCGCACATATTCCGCCGTATTACGAATATAGTCTATCACTTTCTCCTCCGGGTCCATATAGGCAATTCCGGCATCCTTTGAATTCTCGATTTCCTGTGTGTAATAGCCGATTTTAATCGTCTGTCCGATGGTTATCGTTCCGGCATCCGGCACTACTCTTCCATCAATCATCTTCATGAGTGTTGTCTTGCCGCTTCCGTTTGGCCCGATAAAACCGATTCTGTCCGCTTTTAAGAAAATATACGAAAAATCGCGGATTAGCACGCGCTCTCCATAGCTTTTGGAAATGTGCTCTAACTCTACCGTCGTTCTTCCCATCCGGGTGCTGACCGAACCGATTTCCACCTGTCCGTCCTGCTGTGGCGCCGTTTCGCCCTGCATCTCTTCAAAACGCTTGATGCGCCCTTTTTGCTTTGTGCTTCTCGCACGCGCACCGCGCTTCATCCACTCGATTTCTTTGCGTAAAATACTCTGTCTCTTGCGTTCGCTTGCCTCAGCACTCTCTTCCCTTGCGGCTTTCCGCTCTAAATATCCGGAATAGTTCGTGTCATAGCTGTAAACCGCACCCTTGTCAACCTCCACAATGCGGCTGCACACTGCATCCAAAAAATAGCGGTCATGGGTTACCATCACAAGCGCACCGCGCCATTTTTTAAGGAAATCCTCTAACCAGTCTGACATGGCCGAATCCAGATGGTTTGTCGGCTCATCCAAAATCAGTACATCACACGGCACAACAACTGCCGCCACAAGTGCAAGGCGCTTTCTTTGTCCACCGGAGAGTTCCCCGACTTTCTGTGTAAAATCAGTAATTCCAAGCTTTGTCAGAAGTGACTTTGCATCACTTTCCACCGTCCAGGAATCCGAGACATCCGCACCGGAAAGCACGGATTCGAGTATCGTCATATTTCCGTCAAACACCGGATTCTGCGGCAGATACCGCACAACAATATGATTGGCGCGCACCACGCTTCCCTCATCCGGTTCCTCGATTCCGGCAATTATTTTTAACAGGGTTGATTTTCCCGTGCCATTGATACCGATGACACCTACCTTCTCCCCATCCTGCAATGAAAATGATGCACCATCAAGCAGCTTTCTTTCGGTATAAGCCTTTGTCACATTCTCTATATTAATCAGATTCATGTTATTTCCTCTTTCACTTTATTCTCCTGCCCATTATACATCAAATGCAAAAGGAAATCGATATCTGTTTTTTTTGCGATAAAAAGCTGCCGAATGATACTATCAATATCATCGGCAGCTCTTCTCCTACACGCTCATTTTCACGATATACCTGTTTCTCTTATTTCACCACAACTTTTATTTTTTGTGCACATCCGTTTGGTGCATATACATATACAGAACAGGAACCTTTTCCTTTCGCTGTAATCTTACCCTTTTCAGACACCACTGCTACTTTACTGTCTGTTGTAGCATATCGGAATTCCGGTGTATGATTAATGAGCGTACGCTTCTTATCCTTCTTAACAGTCGAAGCTTTTATGGTAGCTTTTTTCCCTTTTGTCAATACATAAGAAGTCTTGTTCAGTTTAATACTTTTTGCATCCGTTACTGATTCATTCTTCTTTCCGGCCACATGTATCATGATAGATTTTGCAACGATTACTTTCTTACCATTCACCTTCTTATATGCAAGGACACGACATTTTATGTTCTTTTTCTGATTGATTTGTTTATCTTTTAATTTGCTGACTGTAACAGATAAATTATTTGCTCCCTTTACGGACTTTACAACTCTTTCCCTGTCTTTTCCGCAGTATGCCATATACACATCATAGCCGTCAGCATTTTTAACTTTCCCCCAGGTTACCTTGATCTTCTTTCCTGCTTCTACATTAAATTTCAAATTTAATGCTGCATCATTTGCCTCCGTCCTTTTTACTTTTTTCGTATTCTTTTTATCTGTTGCCTCAGCTTTCTTTTTTCTTGTTTCACTTACATATTTGCAGACACTACAGGTATATCTTTCCGCACCTGCTGTTCCATAAACATGAGCTGCCTCATCCTTTTTTTCTGTGGTGTGTTCACACGTGGCAGCATGCCAATGGGACGTATCATTGCTGCTCCACTCATTCTTGAATGTGTGCCTGTGTTCTACCCACTTTGCATAAAGAGTCGTGTCGGCAGTAAGTGCCTGTCCCGGCTGCGCAATCGTCGTAAAATCTGCATCTGTATACCAGCCGGCAAACTCATATCCATCTTTCGTCGTAGCTGGCAGCGGATCTGGCAAGCGCTTCTGCTTTTCCTCTGCTATCTGACTGCCACCGTTTGTATTATAGGTAATCGTGTA
>CATZIT010000020.1:0-43250 GCA_958420225.1 uncultured Roseburia sp.
TCTTATAAGCAAAGGCTTTCTCACTGGGCAACAGTTCCTCTCGCTGAATGTTAGCATCCACCATCGCCACAATGGCATCATCATCTGATAATTCTCTTACGATTGCCGGAATAGTTGTGAGTCCTGCAAGCTGTGCTGCATGCATTCTTCTGTGACCGGATACCATTTCATATTCTTCATTTTCATCCATGCGAAGCAGTACCGGAGTCAGCACTCCATTAATCTTTACGCTTTCTACCAAGTCCTGCATCTTTTCATCATCCAGCACCTTGAACGGATGATTTTTAAATGGATGGATCTTACTGATCTCTATCTCCATTGCAGATTCTTCATTTACCACACCAAGCAATTCATCAATACTAGCCAGTTTAATCTTTTCGCCACTTCTATTTTTCATTATTCAAAACCTCCTGTGTCAATTTCATATATGCCTCAGCAACTTTTCCTTTCGGACAGTGCATGTAGATACTTTTTCCCTCTGCACTGGTCTCAGCTGCTTTTACGGACATCGGAATCACATTTTCAAATACTTCTATCTGGCTTCCGTATGTTGTATGTACTCTCGATGCAATGTCCCTTGCGTAATTGGTTCTGAAATCTACCATAGTCAACAGAATGCCCTCTATCGCCAGTTTCCGGTTCAGTCTTTTCTTTACTGTAAGAATGGTCTTGATCAGCTGCTGAAGTCCTTTAACAGGCAGATATGCAGCCTGCACAGGTATCAGAACAGAATCAGAAGAGACCAGTGCATTGATCGTCATCATACCAAGGCTCGGCATACAGTCGATCAGGATATAATCGTATCGGCATCTTATCGCATCGATATATTCCTTCATGATCATTTCTCTGCTCATAACATTTCCCATCGTTACTTCCAATGCGGAAAGCTCAATATTTGCCGGAAGAAGATCTACATTTTCCTGGTGATGTAAGATCCCATCTTCTAAAGAGATTTCTTCTTCGTTGATGACATCCATCATGATCGTTGCCAGTGTGATGCGAAGATCATCCGGTTCCTCATACCCAAGACTTGCTGTTAAACTTCCCTGTGGATCCGCGTCGATCAGCAACACTTTCTTTCCTTCTCTTGCCAGTCCAATACCTACATTTACGGTTGTGGTGGTCTTGCCGACTCCACCTTTCTGGTTTACTACGGATATAACTTTACACATGATTTCTTCCTCCTTTAACTTTCCCATGATTCTTTTTTCCATAATTTTAGCAGTGCCAGTATTTCCCGTTTCATCATTGCCGGTGTATAAGAATTTGGAAAATACTTGTGTAGCTGCTCATTGGTAAATGCTACTCTGGTGATCTCACCTTTTTTAACTTCACACATGATTTCTTCCATCTTTTCCAGCGATAACTGTTTTTCTTTACTCAGCTGCTTTATCCGCTGAGCCTGTGAGAGTGACGGAATCGCCTGTGCATAATCCATTGCTTTAAGCAGTTCTCTTTGTTCATTTTCTTTCAATGCAGCAATCTCTACTGCCGGACAAAAAGAAATAATCTCATCATCCAGTTTCTGCAACATTTCCGGTATAAGCTTTGTCAGTGATATATAACGCTGCACTTGTTTTGGGCTATCACCACAATCCTCACTGATAATATCTATCGATCGTTTTCTTGGTGTTTTGTGGTCAACTTGGCTCTTTTTTCGACCACTTTTTCTTTTTAGTACGTCATTCTTCAGTTTGTAAGCAAAAGCTTTTTCGCTGTAGCTGATCCGTTCTCTGTGAAGATTAGAATCCACCATACTTAAAATGGAATCATCTTCACTTAATACCCGGATAATCACTGGTACTTTACGATATCCCAGTTTCTCCGCAGCATGTTTTCTTCTGTGGCCGGATATGATCTCATAGTAACCATCCGGTACTGGTCTGACGATCAGCGGATTTAAAATGCCATACTTCTCAATGCTTTCCTGCAGAAGAAACATTTCCTTATCATCTTTTACTTGAAATGGATGTTCCTTAAAAGGGCGAAGACGCTCAATCTCAATTTCTATGATTCTTTCTTCTTTTTCTCCTGATTGTCTGTTTGGCTCAGTCATCTTGACTCCTTTCCTCCAGGATTCAGGAAATAAAAAATGCCTGCCTGGAACTTTTATAGATAGTAAAGTTCCAAACAGACATTGCTGTTTGACCATTAGCTGTAGCTAATAGAATTGAATACTGTTTCAGCTAATTTATGTTTGCAGGTTTGGGAGAGATTGTTTCTTTTCCCGCCTTTTCTCTGATTTACATCCCCGAATAAGAGGTGACAACAGAGCGGAACCCAAATGTTAGCTGGACTTCTTAAAACCCATGTTTGCAAACCGGTAATTTTGATTAGCTGTCAGCTAACAAAAATCGGATTGCGTTAGCTGGAAATTGATCATTTTGAATGGAATTTTGTGTCACGAACGTGATTAGAAAATAACAAAAGCGTTCGTTGTCAGCTAATCCAGCTAACATTTTCGAACGCTTTGAAGCCCGTCGCCAAGAGGATTTGAACCTCCGACCCCTCGCTTAGGAGGCGAGTGCTCTATCCAGCTGAGCTATGACGACACATGCCGCAAACCCTTGATTTTACTGGGTTTCTGGGATTTTTCCCTTCGGCCATATATAAGATTATCAACTCTTTTTCGAGTTGTCAATCTACAGATTTTTTCGATTTGGTAACATTAGAACGCTCCCCAATTTGGGGAATGCTTTGTTGTCACCCTTAGCATTTTTCAGAATAGATTCGAACTGAAAGTTGTTTTTCATTTTTTCCCTTTGGGGAATGCCTCGGCTTTCTCTTAGGAGGGGGCTGTTATATCCATTTAACTAAGGAAACAAACACTATCACTTATTTTATCATATTATATGACAAAAAGCCATAGCTAATCTTTGTAATTTATGCTGCCCTGCATCCAGATATTTCCCTTGAAACGTCTGCCGACCTCCGGCACGCCCACAAGATCCTTCTCATTCATGCAAAGCCCAAAATAGATATCGTTGCACAAAATGTCCATTACATAAACATTTTCACCAGTCAGCTCGTTCTGGCACTTTCTGCAATCCATAATCTCACCGAGAACCGAATACTGGTCGCTCTCAATTCCATATGGCATCACATAGCTGTCCACGATGCTTAAGATATCCTCGTGCGTAATTCTACGGGAAAGAAGCGAATAGGTGTCAATATCCTCAAGCGTCAGATTCTCGATTGCATCCTCATCGCCGTCACGTGCTGCCGCAATGAGACGATTTCTGTCCATGCCGTTTTCAAGCGGCTGTGCCTGGCGGTGTTCCGTCTTGTTGATGGGAAGCAGAATTTTTCCCTCTGTGGATAACGCACCCAGAATAATGCCCTGCTGTTGATTCCGGTATGCCTTATCTCCCCTGACTGCCAGATAGTCTACCACATTTTGCAGATAAAAAATGAGTGTTACGCCAATCCGAACCTCATCGCATACTCCCGCATAAGACTCTTTTTCCGCGTGCTTTTCCACATCTGCAATCTCTGTCGTGGATATCTCTCTTCCGCAAAAGAAAGGATAGTAATATTCCATCTCAAATACATTTTCTTCATTGTACGTACCACGAAGTGAAATGCCAAACATCTCTCCGAACTCCTTCGTAATCTCTGCAAAATCATTTTCCTCGGAGTCTCTGGAAATCTTCTCGGTTGTAGGATGTTCCACAATTTTTTCGATGAGCTCTGTCATTTCTTCTTTGGAAATATCCGAAAATCCGACTGCTCTTAAAAACTTGTGCATATACGCTCCTCCTTTCGCCTTTCTAACTGTCATAAAAACAATTCATTATATAATAAGTATTTTTATTTTGCAACTCTTATTCTTCGATATGGATAATCGCCGTATCTTTTTCTTTTTCCAGATAGTGGCGCTTCTCTGTCACATTTCCCGCTTCATCAAGAATCAGTACCACCGGGCGGATGGGGTCCTTACTCTGCGAAACAACAATTCCCATTTCACCGGTATTTAGTCTGACCACCGTTCCCGCCGGATAGCGCGCCACGCTCTTTTGCAGCATTTTTACAATCCTTGCTTCAAAAAGGACATCCGATGTTTCCACCAGATACTCTAACGCCTGCTGTACAGTCACTCTGCGGCACTCCATTCCGGAAATCATGCAGTCAAACGCATCGCAGACCTGTAAGATATTACATTCTGTTTCTTTTGTTTTCTGTCGAAGTGGAAAACCGGAACCATCTTTTCGTTCATGATGAGACAAAATCATTTTTTTCTCGATTGGTCCAAGCCAGGTCTCCCCTTCGAGTGCCGAGTAAGCCAGAATTGTGTGCTTTTTAAACTCAAAGGTCTGCGCGGATGAACTGTTTGTAAAATCACAGTTGAGATATGGTACCGTAATATAACGTATTCCCAGGTCATGCAGCAGACATCCCAGTGAAATACGGTACAGCACATCTTCCTTCTGCTTCAGCTTCTTTGCAAGCAATAACGCAAGAATTGTCACCATCACTGTATGCTCATAGAGATTGCCGCTCCGCTCGCCCATATCGATCACAGTGGAACACTCTGCATTTAAAATGTCCTTTACAAGTTCCTCCGACAACGGCTTCATTTTTTCTAATGACTTTTCTCCATGATAAATATGGCTCTCTAAAATTGCCTGTGTTTTACTAATGTAGTTATTTATTTTTTCTCTGTCTAATATCTGATGTACTTCTTCATAACTCTCATATGGGTCTTCGATGCAAACGGTATCAATTCCCAAAAAGGACATTAAATCGAGATATTCCGGTTTTAATACTGTCCCCTTGGAAATCAATACTTCTTTTTCTTTTGTAATGACCGGTTCTGCTAAAGTCTCCCCGCCTTTTAATGATTTTATCAGCCGTATCCTCATATACTCTCCCGATAGCTCAACCCCAGGTTTTTATGCTTCCTCTGTTTCTTTTCCCATTGCACGATTTAATGCTTTCTGTTCTTCCTCTGACAATACAATAATGGAATTTCCATCCACAATTTCTTTTATGTAAGTATAACATCCTTCTCTTGTATGCATGGCGTTGATAATATAGCCATCATTTTTTTCGTCAAGCATTGCAAGAGAAAAACTTAATTTGCCCCCCATCTCATTTAACGCATCATATTTTATTAGTCCCATTTTCTGATAGGTCTGGTTCATTTTCTTGGAAAGAATTTTCACGTTCTTTTCATTTGCAGCATTTGCATCCAGAAGGAAATCAACCTGCTCAAGACGTTTGATAATGGTATCCTCCAAATTCTTTGCGCTGTTTCCACTCATAAAAATTTTGTAATTTTTCTTCAGATTTTTCATCCGCACACTGTTTGTAATGGTGACAATCAAAAGAATGATAACCAGTACCACAAGTCCGATTATCACGTAATCGGAATCAAATCCTAAATATCTTTCTATCATTATTTATTCTCCTTGTAAACAAATCTTCTATTTCTGGATTGTACGCATCATATCAATAATGCGGTCAAGTTCTTCCATCGAATAATAATCAATTTCAATTTTTCCTTTTTTATCATCCTTCGGATGAATGGCAACCTTTGTACCAAGAATTACTTTCATTTTTTCTTCCAGGTCATGGAAAATAGCATCCATCTTTTTATCTTCATTCTCGGTCTTGATTGTCGGCGGTGTCAGCTTTTGCTGCTGAATCTTCTTCACCAGCTTTTCCGTCTCACGCACACTCAGTTTTTCATCAAAAATCTTTTGTGCTGTCACATACTGTACTTCCAAATCCTCAATTCCGAGCAGTGCCCTTGCATGACCAGTAGAAATCATATCGTCAATTACCATCTGCTGTACTTTTTCATCCAGCTTCAAAAGACGCATGGAATTGGTAACAGCGGTACGGCTTTTAGAAACACGCTCTGCTATTTCATCCTGTTTTAAGTTAAATTCGGTCAACAGTCTCTTATAAGCAAATGCTTCTTCAATTGGATTTAAGTTTTCTCTCTGGATATTCTCAATCAGGGAAATCTCCACAACTTCCTGTTCCGTAAGATTCTTTATGATAACCGGTACTTCCTTGAGTCCGGCAAGTTTTGCAGCACGCCATCTGCGTTCTCCTGCGATAATCTCATAATAATCCTTTTTATCCTGCACAATGAGCGGCTGTAACATACCAAACTGTTTGATGGATTCCGATAATTCCACTAATGCATCCTCATCGAAATTTTTTCTTGGCTGTTCACGGTTTGGCTCTACCTTATTAATATTAACCATAATTCCATCGGCTGCTTTTTCATTCTTTTCTTCTGTTTTTGCAGCCACGGTTTTACTTACCTTATCTGTAATCAAAGAATCCAGTCCTTTTCCAAGTCCACCTTTTTTCGCTGCCATATTATCTTCCTTTCCTTTCCATTACTTCTTTTGCGAGTGAACGATAGCTCTCTGCTCCGGCTGACCGGCTGTCATAAAGATTGATAGGAAGTCCGTGCGACGGTGCCTCTGCCAGACGGATATTTCTCGGTATCAATGTCTCATATATTTTTGCATCCAGATTTGTTTTCACGTTATCTACTACCTGGTTGGAAAGATTGGTCCGCACATCATACATGGTAAATACGACTCCATCAATTTCCAGCTCGGGATTTAATCTCTGCTGTACCAAATCAATCGTATGCATTAACTGGCTTAATCCTTCCAGCGCATAATATTCACACTGAATTGGAACCAGGACAGAATCCGCGGTTGTCATGGCATTGATGGTCAGCATATTTAAGGACGGCGGACAATCAATAATGATAAAATCATAGTCATCTCTGATATAATCTACAGCATTTTTTAAGATATATTCCTTCTCATTAATTCCAAGAAGTTCAATTTCTGCACCCGCAAGATTGACATTAGACGGAATAAGCTTCATTCCCTCTACTACTGTATCGGTCATACTTTCTTTGATAGAACACTCCTCTAACATCAGTTCATAGACGGTGTTCTCCACTTCGTTCTTGTCTACGCCAAGTCCACTGGTCATGTTGCCCTGTGGGTCTAAGTCAATCGTCAGAACTTTCTCACCGGCTTCTGCCAGGCAGGATGCCAAATTAATTGCGGTTGTTGTCTTTCCGACACCACCTTTTTGATTTGCAATTGCTATGATTCTACTCATTTTGTAACCTTTCTTTTATATAAATTGGATTTGTCTTTGTAATAATAAACTCGCAGTGGGCAGTTGCCTGTGTTGCTACGATAATATAAGCGTTACCTCGCAGTGCCAACTCGAAAAAGCTTCGCATTTTCTCGTTGCCTACCACACATTATATCATGCTTAACTCTAGATTGCTATAGAAAATGTTTCACGTGAAACATTTTTTATTTACTTTATGCCACATGTACTCACATAAAACAAATTCCCCGTAATGTTTCACGTGAAACATTCGGGGAATTTTCTATTTTTAATTATATTGTAATCAGGTTATTGCGAATTGCAAATACAGCGGCCTGGGTACGGTCAGTAACACCAATTTTCTTAAAGATGTTTGATACATGGTTCTTAACGGTACGCTCACTAATTTCCAGTTCTTCTGCAACTTCTTTATTGTATTTACCAATTGCAAGTAGTTTTAATACTTCCAATTCTCTTCTGGTCAGCTTTTCGATTTTGACACTGTCATTATCAATGTCAATCATCTTGGCATTCAATAATGGAATCAGGCTTGGCTGAATGTAATCGTCTCCGTTGACCACTGCAAGAATTGCTTTCTTTAATTCTGCGGACTCAGAATCTTTTAACAGATATCCGTTGACACCAATATTGACTGCCTTTAACAGATACTCTACTTCATTATGAACAGTGAGTACAAGCACTTTTACTTTCATTCGCTTGTCCTTCATTTTCTGAAGGACTTCCAGTCCATTCATATTTGGCATATTGATATCTAAAAGTAATACATCCGGTTTTACCGTCAGTAATTTTTCCAGACATTCAACTCCATCACATGCCTCTGCAATTACTTCAAAATCTCCTTCTAATTCCAACAACTGCTTCAATCCCTCACGAATCATTGAATGGTCATCTGCAATCATAATTTTTACTGCCATAATTAATTTGCCTCCTTTTTGACAATCGGAACTTCCACCACAATTTTTGTTCCATCATTTATTTTAGAGTTAATATTGATATTTCCTGATAATAGATAAACCCGCTCTTTCATCATAGACAATCCAAATCCGGAATTATCTTGTCTTGGATTTCCATCATTTTGTTCTATATCAAATCCGTTTCCATTGTCTGTAATTGAAACACATATCTTTTTTTCTTCATAACGGAGCACCACCTGAATCAACGAAGCCTGCGCATACTTAATTGAATTACTGCACGCCTCCTGAATAATCCGAAGAATGGTAATTCCAATGACCGGATTAATCTGGTACGGTGTTCCCTCCACAGAAAAACTAATTTTCTTTGATTCGCTGGATTCTAACCTGTCCAATGCCCGTTCAATTGTCACATCCAGACCGATATCATCAAATGACATTGGTCGGAGATTATAAATCATCTCGCGTGTCTCATTGATAATATCACGCAGTGTCCTTGACATCATATTCAATTCCAGTTTACAGCGAATCGGATCAAGCTCTACAAGCTTACTGCAAAGCTCTGTCTTATGGACAAGGCTTGTGAGATTCTGCACTGTGGAATCATGAAGTTCTCTTGAAATGCGCTGTCTCTCATTCTCCTGCGTTTCCAGCAGCGTCAGCCGATAAAATTCATCTTCTTCCTGTTCCTTTTTCTCCCCAAGCTGCTCTTTTGTCTCCTTGATTACAGCTGACAATTCATCCAGCTTGTCCAGGCAGTTCTGATATCTCTGTTTTACAGATTCTATCTGCTCCGTCAGTTGTTTTTCAGCCTCCTTAAGCTCCATCATACGACTCTTATTAACCCCGTTTACCTCTCTGGGTGTAAAAGATTCGTATGTCGAGTCACTGTTTTCTTCCAGGAGACGGATAAATTCTATATTTTCTCTTCGGCGTATCTCCAGATTTCCAAGTTCCTTTTCAATTGCAACTTTTTCTTCCAGGTATTCATTTTGAAGTTTTTCCAAAAAATTAATCATAGATTCCTCTCGAACATATGTTTTATATTATTCCATGAAACACCATTTTTATTTTATACTAAAAATAATGGAAAGTGAAGCAAAATTTACCATCTGACAAATTAAATTTCTCTACAGAAAAATTTAATTTGTATCTGACGTCAAAAGTGGCTATAATAAAAGTAAGATATGTGAATTGGAACAATTGATTATGAATTAAGTGGGAGGGGCATCATCATGAAAAATAACGAACATCATATTTCCAAAAATATCAGACATTTTTTCCTGCTGACAGCACTCGCCGCCGGAACCGTGCACGTACTCAATCGTGTGGTTGACATGGCTGCGGAGTTAAAAAATATTTTAAAATCAGAAAACGGCAATTTTTATGACTGGAAAAACGGAGAGATTTATTATACGAAGCGCGGAACCGGTTCCCCTGTCCTGCTGATTCACGAACTCGACCCGATGAGTTCCTCTTATGAATGGAATCGCATGATAAAAAAACTGGAAAAGCAGCATACGGTATACACGCTTGACCTCTTAGGCTGCGGACGCTCCGAAAAACCGTACCTGACTTACACCAATTATTTATATGTGCAGTTGGTTACCGATTTTATCCAGAATATTATCCGGGAGAAAACGGATGTCATCACAAGTGGCAACTCCATCTCATTTGTTGTGCTTGCTTCCAACATGAATACAAACCTGATTAATCGCGTGATTGCAATTAACCCGCCTGCTGTTGGAGAATTTAACCATACACCGGATCAGACTTCCTCCATCCGCAAATTCTTATTGGAGAGCCCGATTGTCGGTACTTTTATTTATAATCTGCGCACACACGAGAAAATGATTGAACGCAGATTTGCAAGCGAATATTTTGCAAAGCCACAGCTTGTCTCCTCCAAAATGATAGATGCCTACTTTGAGGCATCCCATATGGAACACAGCCATGGCAAATATCTGATGGCAAGCATCGAGGGAAATTATACGGACAACGCAATTGCCCATGCATTAAAGAAAATGGAAAGCCCGCTTTCGATTATCACAAGCCGGGGGCTTTCCTATGCAGCTGCAAACGCGGAAACCTATATCAAACAGAACTCTCATATTGAAACCGCTTCTGTTTCCAATGCCAAACTGCTTCCGCAGTTGGAAGTTCCGCAACGGTTATATGATGTGATTCAGATGCTCTTAACAGAACAATAAGATTTTCTTTACAGGGGCTCCTTCGTAGGAGTCCCTGCTTTTCTTGGATACGCTTTCGGCGTTTTCTTCTTCTTATCAATGATAACAAAAGAACGTTTCTGCTCATACAAATCAAACTTGTAGATTTTTCTTAATTCACCGCCCAAAACAGAAATTGCCTTTTTTGCAGCATTTGCCTCTTCCTCAATCTCACCGGATTTATAAGAAATAAAGGCTCCACCCTCTTTTACAAACGGAATACAGTACTCACTTAAAGAGGATAAATTTGCCACGGCACGGGACACGCATAGGTCAAATTGTTCCCGATATTCTTTATTTCTGCCCATTTCTTCTGCTCTTCCATGAACACAGGAAACATTCTGCAAAGAGAGTTCTCCTACGACATTTTCCAGAAACTTAATCCGCTTGTTGAGCGAATCTGCAAGCACCAGACGAATCTGTGGAAACGCAATTTTTAACGGAACACCCGGAAATCCTGCTCCGGTTCCCAAATCCAGCACACGGATTTCACGGTTCAAATCATAAATTCTGCACAGGGAAAGACTGTCCAGAAAATGTTTCTCAATCACCTCATCAAATTCCGTAATTGCTGTCAGGTTCATCACCTTATTAGTTTCCACAAGAAGCTCATAATAATCTAAGAACTGCTTTATCTGGGTTTCGTTTAACGAAATCCCCAAATCTGCCAGTCCTTTTTCAAATTTATCAAGCTGATACGCCATATATTTTCGCCTTTCTTTTACTGCCGCTCTTTGTAATACAACTGTTCCATATATACTAACAATACCGAAATGTCCGCCGGAGATACCCCGGAGATTCGGGATGCCTGTCCGATTGAAATCGGATGATAGGTTTTTAACTTCTGACGTGCCTCAATGCGAAGAGACGGTACTTCATCATAATCAAAATCTTCCGGTATCTTTTTCTGCTCTAACTTCTTAAACTTCTCTACCTGCTTAATCTCACGGGTAATGTAACCGTCATACTTAATGTTAATGTTTACCTGCTCGGTCACTTCATCCGGAAGTTTCGGGCGGTTCGGGTCAATCGGTGCGAGCTTTGCATAATCAAGCTCCGGTCTGCGGATTAATTCCGTCAGTGTCACGCCGGTGTTAAGCGGGATACTTCCGTAGCTCTCCAAAAGTGCCTGCACTTCCTGGTTTGCGCCGACTCTGACCTTTGCAACACGTTTTGTTTCCTCGTCAATCAAACGCTCCTTCTCACAAACCCAGTCATAGCGCTCCTTTGAGATAAGTCCGACCTCATAGCCTCTCTTGGTCAGACGCAAATCCGCGTTATCCTGGCGCAAGAGCAGACGATATTCCGCGCGGGATGTCATCATACGATAAGGCTCATGATTTTCCTTTGTCACCAAATCGTCAATCAGCACGCCAATATAAGCTTCCGAACGGTCCAATACGAACGGCTCTTTTCCAAGGAGATACATTGCCGCATTGATTCCCGCAACAAGTCCCTGACAGGCAGCCTCCTCGTAACCGCTGCTTCCGTTAAACTGTCCACCGGAAAAAAGTCCTTTGATTTTCTTAAATTCCAAGGACGGGTAAAGCTGGTTTGGATTGATGCAGTCGTACTCAATGGCATACGCATTGCGCACAATCTTTACGTTCTCAAGTCCCGGCAGGGTGCGGTACATCTCATGCTGCACATCCTCCGGCAGGGAAGAAGACATTCCGCCAACATACATCTCATTGGTATTTAAGCCTTCCGGCTCAATAAAAATCTGGTGTCTGTCCTTATCGGCAAATTTGACCACCTTGTCCTCGATGGACGGACAGTAACGCGGTCCGGTTCCCTCGATAATTCCGGCATAAATCGGGGAGCGGTCAAGATTATTACGGATAATTTCATGCGTTTTTTCATTTGTATAAGTCAGCCAACAGGAAACCTGGTCAATCTGTACGCTCTCCGGATCTGTCGTAAAGGAGAACGGCACAACACGCTCATCCCCTTTTTGCTCCTGCATTTTTGAAAAATCCAGGGAACGCTTGTCCACACGTGCCGGCGTTCCTGTTTTAAAACGGAACATTTCAATTCCATGTGCTTTTAACGAATCCGTCAGATGATTCGCCGCCATCAGACCGTTTGGTCCGGTGTAAGTAATCATTTCACCTGTGAGACAGCGTGCACGCAGATAGGTTCCCGTACAAAGTACAACTGCCTTGCAGTGGTACGTCGCACCGGAAAATGTTTTCACACCTGTAATTTTATCATCCTCCGTGACAATCTCGGAAACCTCCGCCTGACGGATGGTCAGATGGTCTGTATTCTGCAAGGTTTTACGCATCTCCATGCTGTAATTTACCTTGTCTGCCTGCGCACGCAGAGAATGCACCGCCGGTCCCTTTGACTGGTTTAACATTTTGGACTGAATAAACGTCTTGTCGATATTTTTTCCCATCTCGCCGCCGAGCGCATCAATCTCGCGCACCAAATGCCCTTTCGAGCTTCCGCCGATATTCGGATTGCAGGGCATCATTGCGATACTGTCAACACTTACGGTAAACATGATGGTCTCAAGTCCAAGTCTTGCACAGGCAAGTGCTGCCTCGCAGCCTGCGTGTCCGGCTCCGACAACTGCCACATCATAATTTTCTTCCAATCGATTTCTGCTGGTATCCATTCTTTTATCTCTCACACCTTTTTCTAAAACTCGTAATCAATGCAGGCACGGTTTTCTCTTACTTCCGTGATAAACTTTCCAAATGCCACATGGGTCGGATGTACCTGATATGCCTCTAAATCGTCGAAGCTCTTAAAATCAAAGATAAGAGAAAAGTCATAATTGCTCTCCGGTGCCTGTTCCATATTGGTCACAACCAAAGCCTCGGAAATCATCGGGATTTTTTTCACTTCCTCTAACCGTATGAGAGCCTCTTTTAAATTCGCTTCCTTATTCTCTTCCTTTAATTTAAACATACAGATATGTCTTACCATTTTGTATCCATCCTCTCTTTTTATTTTCCCATACAGAATTTGCTGAATATCTCATTCACCAGATCATCTTCCACTGCCTCTCCGATGATACTTCCCAACGCTTCATACGTATTCATCAGGTCAATGGAATAAAAATCCTCCGGCATCCCGTCGCGGACGCTTTGCAATACTAACTCTAACCCAGAAAGTGCTTCCTGTAAAGATGCTTTCTGCCGGATATTCGTAATCATCACCTGGTCATTAAATGTGACCTCCCCGGAAAAGAACATTTCCTGCACTGCCTGCTGTAATTCGTCGATTCCGGTCTGCTCTTTTGCAGAAATGGAAATCATGCGGATTGGTTCCTCGGATCTTCCGTTCTGTTTTTCCACCGCTTCTTTCATTTCCGTCTTAGTTATCAACGGTGACAAATCGGACTTGTTCAAAAGTATGATTGCCTTGCGGTCCTTTAACAGTCCGATGATTTCAAAATCGTTCTCATCAAGCGGTGTTGAGGTATCGACAACATAAATGACAAGGTCTGCATCCTTTAAATACTTTCGCGCTTTATCCACACCGATTTTTTCAACCACATCATCCGTGCTGCGGATTCCTGCCGTATCAATGATATTTAAAATAATTCCGTTTAAGTTCATCTGCTCTTCAAGTACATCCCGGGTGGTTCCTGCAATATCTGTAACAATCGCACGCTCCTCTCCCACTAAGGTATTGAGTAGCGATGATTTTCCGGCATTTGGCTTTCCAACAATAACCGTTGAAATTCCTTCCTTTAAAATTCTCCCATTCTCACTGTTTTTTAGAAGAGTCTCAATCCGGCTGTGGATGGAGGTCACCTTCTGTTCTAACTCCTGTGGATAACCCTCGAGACTGATGTGTTCCGGGTCGTCTAATGCAGATTCGATAAATGCAATTTCATGAAGCACCTGTCCGCGAAGCTCCTTTACCTCATCCGATAAAGCACCAGACAACTGGTTCATCGAACTTTTCAGTGCAAACTCATTTTTTGCATGAATCACATCAATGACGGATTCCGCCTGCGATAAATCAATTCTTCCATTTAAAAATGCCCGTTTGGTGAACTCTCCCGGCTCTGCCGGTCTTGCGCCATACTTGATGACTGTCTCTAAAATGCGCTTCATGACATAGACACCGCCGTGGCAGTCAATCTCCACCGTGTCTTCTCTGGTATAGCTTTTGGGTGCACGCATCAAAAGAATCATCACTTCATCAATGACATCCTCTCCGTCCTTGATGTGTCCGTAATGAATCGTATGGCTTGGCAAATCCTTTAACTTCTTTTTTCCTGCCGCTTCAAAAATACGGTCTGTAATAGAAACAGCTTCGTCTCCACTGATTCTTATAATTCCGATTCCCGATGGGGTCATGGCAGTTGCAATTGCTGCAATTGTATCTGTCTGAAACATCTTTTTTTCCTCCTAAAAATGCCACCTCACAGTCTGCAAGGGACTATGCGGTGGCATCTTCTCGAATGCGACAGCCTTTAGCGATCTCTCTTTAATGTGACAACCACATGTCTGTAAGGTTCTTCTCCTTCACTGTGTGTGGTGACAAATTTATCATTCTGTAACGTAGAATGAATCACTCTGCGTTCAAATGGATTCATCGGCTCTAAGGCAACCGGGCGCTTTGTTCTCTTAACCTTATATGCAATGTTTCTTGCAAGATTCTCTAATGTTTCTCTTCTTCTCTTACGGTAATCTTCGGTGTCAATTTTTACCTTTACAAAGTTCTCTGCGCGGCGGTTTACTGCAAGATTTGTAAGATACTGTAAGGAATCTAAGGTCTGTCCTCTCTTTCCGATGAGAACTCCCATATCATCTCCCTTTAAGTCAATGTTTAAGGTGTTGCTCTCCTCATCCTTCTCGATGATGATTTCAACTTCTAATTTCATTGCTTTAAATACATTCTCTAAGAATTCTCTTGCATCATCTTCCGGTGAATATTTCTTGCGCACCTTGATGACTGCATCTTTTCTTCCGATTCCAAGGATTCCGGAACTTCCCTTCTCGACTACTTCATACTCGATTCTGTCGCTGGTTGTCCCAAGCTTAATCAGAGCTTCTGTGATTGCATCGTCTACTGTTCTGGCTGATACTTCGATAAACTCCATACTAAACCACCCATATCCTTTCCTGCTTGTTATTTCCTTGTATTTCTTTCATTGAAGTCCTTGACCATGTTTGCCTTCGCAGCCATACTTCCTGCTTTTGCACTTGATTTCTTTGCGTTTGCCTTCTCAAGTTCAAGCTCTTTCTCTGCGGAAGACATCTGCTTTTTGGCAGGACTGTCAATATTCTTTGTATTCATACGTGCAGCGTTATAAATCTGGTTTTCGGAAATTCCCATCTTTTCACGCTTTTTTCTCGCCTTTTCCTGGTTCTTCTTGATGATGTCATCTAAGTCAATCTTATCAAAATGCTTGTTTAAGAAGAACTGCTGTACTGCTCTTGCTACTGCACTCGCAATCCAGTAAATACCAAGACCAACCGGTACGGTAAAACAGAAAACCAGTGAGAACAATGGCATAATCTTGTTCATCATCTTCATCTGGTTTGCCATCGCATCTGCCTGCTCGTTTTTCTCTCCAGCCGGAGAAGAAGGAGTCTGCGGCATCAGCTTGATGTTTAATACCTGAGTCAGATAAGAAATAACCGGAATCAAAAGTGCTGCAAATGCTAACAGGTACGCATGATTTGCCATGCTGGTTGAGATAATTCCCCATGGTGTATCTGAAATGTTGAAGCATAAAAACGTATTCAGATGTGACACGCTCTCATAAGTGGAGGAAATGGTATCTCCAAGGGACGGAAAGCTGTCTCTTAACGCATCCCATCCGGATGAATTTAATTTGTTTAATACATCGATAACGTTATTGTAAAGTGCGGTCGTATCGGTTGCGGTAAAATCAATCTTCGTAGAACCCACAATCCTAAACTGCTCCACAATTGCTGCCATCTTATCCTGATAACCGTCGGTTGCGGTAATGGCATCTGTAAGTGGAATAAATTCTGCCTTTACTCTGGAAATATAAGCCGGCACATTCATGAACACGCGGTATAAAGCCAGTATAAGCGGCATCTGGATTAAAAGCTGTCCGCAGCTTCCAATCATGGAAACGCCATATTTCTCATAAACTGCCTGCGTCTCTGCCTGCTGGTTCATCATGGACTGCTGGTCCTTTTTTCCGGCATATTTTTTCTGAATTGCCTGAAGCTCCGGCTGCATCTTCTGACTCAGCTTGGAAAACTTCTGCTGTTTATAGGTCAGCGGAAACAGAAACAGATAAAAGACAATTGTAAAAAGAATTGTCGTTAAACCTACGTTCTGAATTCCGATTAACTCCATCACATAGTAAATACCGCTCATAATCCATCCGAGCAGCTTTGCAATCGGTCCTAAAATCACACCGTTATATGTGGTCAATAACATTTCTGACACTTTAAGTATACCTCCATTATGGAACGGGATCATATCCGCCTTTTGAAAAAGGATTGCATCTGACTATCCTCCACAGCGCTAAGGCGCCTCCCTTGACGGCACCATATTTTTCCACAGCCAAAAGACCATAGGTCGAGCAGGTTGGGCAATACGGGCATTTTGTTGTTTTAAGCGGTGAAAGATATTTTCTATAAAATTTAATCAGGAAAATTAAAATTTTTTTCAAAACGATTCCATCTTCTTTTTCTAGCTATTTTTCAGAATCTTATGAAGACCGCCAAGATGCGTCAGCGCACTCTCTACCTGATGGTAAGAAATATCCTTCGCTGTCGCCCTGGCTACGACTACGATGTCCAAACCACTATTGAACATCTCTTCCTGCAGCCTGTACGCTTCCCGGACAAGCCGGGTCACATGATGTCTTACGACACTGTTTCCAACTTTCTTACTTACAGATATACCGAGCCGGTTCTCCTCTGTCCCGTTTGCCAGGACATACATTACAAAAAAACGGTTCGCATAGGATTTTCCCTGCCGGTATACCTTCTGAAAATCTCTGTTTTTTTTCAATGAGTCTGAATATTTCATGTAATATTCCCTTGAATCTTCTCATATAGAAGAAAAGACCACAATGAATGTGGCCTAAGCTGATAATTTTTTTCTTCCTTTTAATCTTCTTGCAGCCAATACTTTTCTTCCGCCTGCAGTACTCATTCTGCTTCTAAATCCATGAACTTTGGATCTCTGTCTCTTTTTTGGTTGGAATGTCATCTTCATATCGTCTTTCCACCTCCCTTACGATAAAGAACATCATTCTTGATTATAACAGAAAAAAGCGTGAAGTCAAGATACTATTTTGTTGATTTTTGGGCTTTTGCGTGAGGTTAATAACTTGTGGACAGATTTTACCACTATATATATAAGGAAGAAACTACTGCATCTCTATATGTGGTAAACAGATTGTGGATAACTTTTTTTTTAAACGTGTGGAAAAAGCAAGTTTACATAAGTTATCCCCAAAATGTTGATAAGTTGTGGATAAAAATCTGATAACATGTGAATAATCCACGCGAAACGTTTATTTTTCAGGTCTATAACTTTTTTCTTTTATTCACACTGTCCATTTTTCCCTACTTGTGAAGTCCGTATTATGCCCATATTTCGATTTTTGAAAGAAATCCCAATTCAAACCCGCCCTGTCTAAATTTTTCATTGATAAAAGCGCCTAAATGTTGTACTATAAAAGGTGTAGGATTTTTTATACTTTTAGAAATCGGAGCGTTGACATGGATATCATTCTTGAAAAATGGGACGAAATTTTACAAACCGTCAAAACAGAGCATGAAATGAGTGAGGTGGCTTTCAATACCTGGATTAAACCGTTACAGGTTTATGGTGTAGAAGATAATACCTTATATATACTTGTGCCATCCGAGCAGGTAATGCTCAGTTATATTTCCAAGAAATATTATCTTCCTTTAAGAGTTGCGATTGCAGAAATCAGCGGAATTGAATATGAGATTAAGTTTATCCAGCCGGAAGATACCAAGTCATTAAGTCTCGGAAAGAATAAACCGCAGAAGTCTGTCGTTTCTACGGACAATGCCGGCAGGACAAACCTGAATCCGAACTATACCTTCGATACCTTTGTCGTCGGCAGCAACAACCGTTTTGCCCAGTCTGCTTCTCTTGCAGTTGCGGAATCTCCGGGTGAAGCCTACAACCCTCTTTATATTTACGGGGGTCCTGGACTCGGTAAAACCCACCTGATGCATTCCATCGGTCACTTCATATTAGAAAAGAACCCGAATGCGAAGGTACTTTACGTTACCTCCGAGGAATTTACAAACGAAGTTATCGAATCTATCCGTAGCGGTAATGCTTCCGCCATGAATAAGTTTCGTGAAAAATACCGTACCATCGATGTTCTTATGGTCGATGACGTACAGTTTATTATAGGAAAAGAAAGTACACAGGAAGAATTTTTCCACACTTTCAATGCGCTTCACTCTGCCGGTAAGCAGATTATCTTAACTTCCGATAAACCGCCGAAAGAGATGGAAACCTTAGAAGAACGAATCCGTTCCCGTTTCGAATGGGGTCTGATGGCAGACATCGGCACTCCCGACTACGAAACCCGAATGGCGATTCTGCGCCGCAAGGTCGATGCAGATGATATGGATTTAAGTGATGATATCTTAAACTATATCGCTACGAACATTAAATCAAACATTCGTGAGTTAGAGGGAGCTTTAAACAAACTCCTTGCTTACTCGAACCTTGAAAAAACTGCGATTACCATGGATATTGCCATGAAAGAACTTCAGAATATCATCACGCCGGACAAGCCGAAAGAAATCACGCCTCAGTTAATCATTGAGGTTGTTTCCGAGCACTTCCAGATTTCACTTGACCAGATGATTTCAAAGAACCGCAGCAGCGACATTGCAAGACCAAGACAGATTGCGATGTACCTCTGCAAGACGATGACCGATATTCCGCTTGACTCTATCGGCTCCCTGCTTGGTGGAAGGGATCACTCCACGATTATTCATGGTATCAAAAAAATTGCGGATGAATACGATTCCAACGAAACAACGAGGAATCTGATTGAAACCATCAAGAAAAAGATTAACCCAAACTGATGTTGATATTCTGTTGATATCACGTGAGTCTGATGTGGAAGTACCTTGGACAACTATATTATGTAAACCTTAAGTTCCAGAACGCCTCTGGTTTACATAATTTTTTATTCACAACTTGTCCAACCCGAATCCGCATCCTTTTCACATAGTTATACAGCTTCAAATTTTCTTGAAGTGCTTCATTTTCAAGGGCTCTGGAAGTTATTCACTTATAAACGCCCCCTAAGAAGATTACTTTTAATATCTTTTTATATTTCTATATATGGCGGTTGTGGCTGCCACCACGTTATTAACAGGAAGGAGTTATTCACAAAATGAAACTAATCTGTTCGAAAACAAATTTATTACATGGCGTCAATATCGTTTCGAAAGCAGTTCCGACCAGAACGACTATGGCAATCTTGGAATGTATTTTAATTGACGCTTCCGCAAATGAAATTAAACTGATGGCAAACGATATGGAACTCGGTATCGAAACAGTCATCGATGGAGAAATCGTAGAACGTGGTATTATCGCTCTCGATGCAAAAATCTTTTCCGAAATTATCCGTAACCTTGACGACAGTGACGTTGTGATTGAAACCGACGCTTCTTTTAAGACAACGATTACCTGTGAAAAATCCAATTTTAATATTATTGGTAAATCCGGCGAAGACTTTTCCTATATTCCTTATATTGAACGTGACGAACAAATCAGTATTTCTCAGTTTACCCTGAAAGAAGTAATTCGTCAGACTATTTTCTCTATCGCTGACAATGATAATAACAAACTGATGACAGGTGAATTATTTGAAATCAATGAGAACGAACTGAAGGTTGTTTCTCTCGACGGACACCGTGTTTCTATCCGCAATATTGATTTGAAACAAAACTACAGCAGTCGTAAAATTATCGTTCCAGGAAAAACACTTCAGGAAATCAGCAAGATTTTACCAGGAAATGCAGATGAAGATGTCAATATTTTCCTGACTGACAATCACATTTTATTTGAATTTGATAATACGACGGTTGTCTCCCGCTTGATTGAAGGAGAATACTTCAAAATTGAACAGATGCTTTCTTCTGATTATGAGACAAAAGTAAAGTTAAACAAGAGAGAGCTGTTAAGTTCCATCAACCGTGCCACCCTTTTAATCAAAGAAGGGGATAAAAAACCGATTATCATGAACATCACGGATGATAAGATTGAACTTAAAATGAATTCCTTTGTTGGTTCCTTCAAAGAAGATATCAATATCGCAAAAGAAGGAAAGGATATCATGATTGGATTCAATCCGAAGTTCTTCATTGATGCACTCCGCGTCATTGACGATGAGGAAGTTTCTCTTTACATGGTAAATCCAAAAGCTCCGTGCTTCATCAAGGATGACGAAGGCAAGTTTATTTATCTGATTCTTCCGGTTAATTTTAATGCAGCAACAGTATAGAGGTGGACTATGACAGAAGTAGCAATCCGTGAGACGGATGAATTTATCAAATTAGGACAGGCACTAAAGAAAGCAGGTCTTGTGGACTCCGGAGTGGAAGCAAAGTTTGCCATCCAGGATGGAGAAGTTACCGTAAACGGTGAAGTGGAACTCCAGCGTGGAAAGAAACTTCATGACGGAGATGTGGTAGCATTTCATGGAGAGACCTTTAAGATTGTGAAATGATTATCAAATCCATTGAATTAAAGAATTTCCGTAATTACGGGCAGCTTAATCTATCGTTGGACGAGGGGACGAATATCCTTTTCGGCGATAACGCACAGGGAAAAACCAATATTTTAGAAGCGGCATATGTAAGCGGTACAACCAAATCCCATAAGGGAAGCAAAGATAAAGAGATGATTCGGTTCGGGGAACAGGAAGCACATCTTCGTACTATCGTGTTAAAGCAGCAGAAGGAATACCAGATTGATATTCATCTCAAACAGAATCGTGCCAAGGGAATTGCGGTGAATAAAATGCCACTGAAAAAGGCAAGTGAACTGTTTGGAATTTTGAATATGGTGTTTTTTTCTCCGGAGGACTTAAATATCATCAAAAATGGACCTTCGGAACGCCGTCGTTTTCTGGATTTGGAGTTATGCCAGCTCGATAAAATTTATCTGGCGGATCTGACGAATTACAATAAGATTTTAAACCAGAGAAATAAGCTGCTAAAGGACTTAAATTTCAGACCGGAGCTTCGTGATACGCTTCCCATCTGGGATATGCAGCTTGTGGAAACCGGCAGGCGTGTAATTGCAAGAAGAAAAAAATTTGTGGAAGAAATCAGTGAGATTGTCCATAAGATTCATTACCGGATTTCCGGGGAAAAAGAAGAACTTCTGTTAAGCTATGAGCCGGATGTCGAAGATATTTTTTTTGAAGATGAACTATCCCGGGCAAAAGAACGGGATTTGAAATATTGTCAGACATCTGTAGGACCACATCGGGATGACTTATTGTTTTCCATTCAGGGTGTGGATATCCGGAAATTTGGTTCCCAGGGACAGCAGCGGACTTCCGCTTTGTCCTTAAAACTGTCAGAAATCGAGTTAGTAAGAGCGGCAATCCATGAGACACCGGTGCTTTTACTCGATGATGTATTGTCGGAGCTTGACAGTAACAGGCAGAATTATCTGCTTAACAATATAAGTGATACACAGACCATTATCACCTGTACCGGTCTTGACGAGTTTGTCAAAAACCGTTTTCAGATTAACAAGGTGTTTGAGGTGATTCATGGAGAAGTGTTTGAAAGGTAAGGTTAATTATGGCTGTAGAAAACGAATATGGAGCTGACCAGATTCAGATTTTAGAGGGATTGGAAGCAGTCCGCAAAAGACCTGGTATGTATATTGGAAGTACCTCCTCAAGAGGACTTCACCATCTTGTGTATGAAATCGTGGATAATGCGGTAGACGAAGCACTTGCCGGATACTGCAAAAATATCGAAGTGACCATCAACGAAGATAATTCAATCACGGTAGAAGATGACGGACGTGGAATACCGGTTGATATCAATCACAAGGCAGGAAAATCTGCACTGGAAGTGGTATATACGGTACTTCATGCCGGCGGAAAGTTCGGCGGTGGCGGATATAAAGTATCCGGCGGTCTTCACGGAGTAGGTGCGTCTGTTGTAAATGCACTTTCTACGAAACTTTCCGTCGAAGTATACAAAGAAGGAAAGGTATACGGTCAGAGTTATAAAATTGGAAAACCGGAAGAACCGGTTAAAGTAATCGGGGAATGTGAGCCGGACAAGCATGGAACGAAGGTTACCTTCTGGCCGGATGCAACGATATTTGAAGATACGGTTTATGACTACAATACGTTAAAACAGCGTCTGCGTGAGACGGCATTTTTAACAAAAGGACTGCGCATTATCTTAACCGATAACCGCGAAGAGCCGGTTGTTACAGAAGATTTTCATTATGCCGGAGGAATCAAGGAATTTGTCACTTACTTAAATAACAGCAATGAGGTTCTCTATCCGGAGGTCATCTACTGCGAGGGAGTAAGAGACGGTGTTTATGTGGAAGTGGCAATGCAGCACAATGATTCCTACAATGATTCGACCTACAGCTTTGTCAATAATATCATTACACCGGAGGGTGGTACGCATCTTGCCGGATTCCGTAATGCGCTGACAAAAACCTTCAACACCTATGCGAGAGCAAACAAAATTTTAAAGGACAGTGAGCCGGCGCTCACCGGAGATGATATCAGAGAGGGACTGACCGCAATCATCAGTATCAAGATTGAGGAACCGCAGTTCGAGGGACAGACCAAGCAGAAGCTTGGAAACAGTGAAGCCCGTGGAGCCGTTGATTCCGTTGTAAGTGAACAGCTCACCTATTTCCTAGAGCAGAATCCGACGATTGCAAAAAGTATCTGTGAAAAATCCCTGCTTGCACAGCGTGCAAGGGAAGCTGCGCGCAAGGCAAGAGACCTGACCCGCAGAAAAACAGCACTTGAAGGCACTTCTCTTCCGGGAAAACTTGCGGACTGTTCCGATAAAGACCCGAAAAATTGTGAAATTTTTATCGTAGAGGGAGATTCCGCCGGCGGTTCCGCAAAAACAGCGCGAAGCCGTGCAACGCAGGCAATCCTTCCGCTCCGCGGTAAAATCTTAAACGTAGAAAAAGCAAGACTTGACCGTATCTACGGAAATGCAGAGATTAAGGCGATGATTACTGCATTCGGTACCGGAATCCATGAGGATTTTGATATTGAAAAGCTGCGCTATGACAAGATTATTATAATGACAGATGCCGATGTCGACGGCGCGCATATCAGTACGCTGATGTTGACATTTTTGTATCGTTTCATGCCGGATTTAATCCGCACCGGACATGTATATCTCGCACAGCCGCCATTGTTTAAGATTGAGAAAAATAAAAATATCTGGTATGCGTACAGCGATGAGGAGTTAAATGCAATTCTTACCGAAATCGGACGTGATGGAAATAATAAAATCCAGCGTTACAAAGGACTTGGTGAGATGGATGCGGAGCAGCTCTGGGAGACAACCATGGATCCGGAACGCCGTATCTTAAAGAAAGTCATGATTGACGATGAGAATTCTTCCGAGATTAACGTGACCTTCAGTACGCTTATGGGAGATAAAGTAGAACCGAGACGTGAATTTATCGAAAAGAATGCCAAATTTGTACAGAATCTGGATATTTAGACATTTGTAGTTGTAAAGAAGTGAGGAAAATCAGATGGATGATAAAATTTTTGACCAGATTAATGAGGTCGATTTGAAGGAGACCATGGAATCCTCCTACATCGATTATGCGATGAGCGTTATCGCCCAGCGTGCACTGCCGGATGTAAGAGATGGCCTAAAGCCGGTACAGCGCCGTGTGTTATATTCCATGATTGAATTGAATAACGGACCGGACAAGCCGCACCGTAAGTGTGCCCGTATTGTCGGAGATACCATGGGTAAATATCATCCCCACGGAGACAGTTCCATCTATGGTGCTCTGGTAAATATGGCGCAGGAGTGGTCAACCCGTTATCCGCTCGTAGACGGACACGGAAACTTTGGTTCCGTCGATGGAGACGGTGCCGCAGCAATGCGATATACAGAGGCACGTCTGAGCAAAATTTCCATGGAAATGTTAGCGGATATCAATAAAGATACCGTAGATTTCCAGCCGAACTTTGATGAGACAGAGAAGGAACCGACCGTTCTTCCATCACGTTATCCGAACCTTTTGGTAAACGGAACGACCGGAATTGCAGTCGGCATGGCAACGAATATTCCACCACACAATCTCCGCGAGGTGATTGCTGCCGTGGTAAAAATTATTGATAATCAGGTAAACGAGAATCGTCAGACAACGATTGAGGAGCTGCTTCCAATCGTAAAGGGACCGGATTTTCCGACCGGCGGTATGATTCTTGGTACGACAGGAATCAATGAAGCTTACCGTACCGGACGCGGCAAAATCCGTGTGCGTGCCGTGACGGATATTGAACCGATGCAAAATGGAAAGAACCGCATTGTCGTAACGGAGCTTCCGTTTATGGTAAATAAAGCACGCCTCATTGAAAAGATTGCGGAGCTTGTCCGCGATAAAAAGTTAGATGGTATCACCGATTTGCGTGATGAGTCTGACCGTCAGGGTATGCGCATCTGTATTGAGCTGCGCCGTGACGTAAACCCAAATGTCATGTTAAATCTTCTGTTTAAGCATACGCAGTTGCAGGATACTTTTGGTGTCATCATGCTTGCGCTTGTTGATAATCAGCCGAAGGTCTTAAATCTCTGTGATATGCTCCACTATTATCTGGAGCATCAGAAGGATGTTGTAACAAGAAGAACAAAGTATGATTTAAACAAGGCAGAGGAACGCGCCCATATTTTACAGGGCTTACTGATTGCGTTAGACAATATCGATGAAGTCATCTCGATTATCCGCAGCAGCAAAAATACACCGGAAGCAAAAGAGCGTTTAATGGATCGTTTCTCCTTAAGCGATGCACAGGCACAGGCAATTGTAGATATGCGTCTGCGTGCGTTGACAGGTTTGGAACGCGAGAAGTTAGAGGCTGAGTATGCGCAGTTACAGGAATTAATCAGCGAATTGAAGGCAATTTTGGCAGACGAGAAGAAGCTGCTTGGTGTTATCCGTGAAGAAATTGCGGCAATTGCAGACAAATACGGCGATGACAGGAGAACTTCCATCGGATTTGATGAGTACGATATTTCCATGGAGGACTTGATTCCGGTAACGAATACTGTCATTACAATGACAAAACTTGGTTACATCAAGCGGATGAGCATTGACAATTTCCGTGCACAGAACCGCGGTGGTAAGGGAATCAAAGGAATGGAGACGATTGAGGAAGACTATATCGAGGAGCTTCTTATGACGACCTCCCATCACTACATGATGTTCTTTACCAACACCGGACGTGTATACCGCCTGAAGGCATACGAGATTCCGGAGGCAAGCCGTACTTCCCGCGGAACTGCAATTGTAAATCTGTTACAGTTACAGCCGGGAGAAAAAATTACCGCGGTGATTCCAATCAAGGAATTTAACGATGGCCATTATCTTTTCATGGCAACCAAAAAAGGTATCGTAAAGAAAACGCCGATTATGGAATATGCCAATGTGCGCAAAAAAGGTCTTGCCGCCATCAACTTAAGAGAAGACGATGAATTGATTGAGGTAAAGAAGACCAACAATACCGAAGATATTTTCCTGGTAACAAAATACGGTCAGTGTATCCGTTTTAAAGAGACAGATGTAAGAAAAACAGGACGTGTTTCCATGGGTGTTATCGGTATGAATCTGACAGACGGTGACGAAGTCATCGGAATGCAGATGGAGTCACAGGGTGATGCACTGATGATTGTTTCCGAAAAAGGTCTTGGAAAGTGCACACTGATTTCTGAATTTACGACCCAGAACCGTGGTGGTAAGGGTGTGAAGTGCTACAAGATTACCGAAAAGACCGGAAATATTGTGGGTGTGAAGGCTGTCAATCAGAATAACGAGCTGATGCTCATTACCACAGAGGGAATCATTATCCGGATTAAGGTAAGTGATACTACATTATTAGGACGCATTACCTCTGGTGTCAAACTGATTAACCTGGATGAAAATGTGACAGTTGCAAGCATTGCAAAAGTCCGCGAGGATGCAACTTTAATGGAGAACACCGACACTTCCGAGCTTCTGACCGAGGAAGAAGAGGCAAAGAATGTTGCACTTGCAGCAGAGAATGCAGGAAAAGCAGTTATGAATCCAGAAACGACCGAGACGGATGACGAACTTATGAAAGAATTGTTAGAGCGCGCCGAGAAAGATGGCGAGGAAGAATAAGATTTCCATATTGAATCCTAAATTGCAACGTGCTATAGTATGTTCTGGATGATATTCCACACACAGGAAATCATACCAGAACATATTTTTATCAGAAAAAGAGTATAAAACAAAGAAAAACCGCTCATATCCGTTATGGAATGGGACAGTCGTATGCTGCTTCTGTAAAGGGGGAAGCATGCAAATAAGTTTTATCGGCGCCGGAAAAGTCGGCGTGTCACTCGGCAAATATTTTATGGAAAAGGGCAGGAAAGTAGGAGGTTATTATAGTCTGAGCCCGGAGTCAGCCGCATCGGCGGCAAAATTCACCAACACGAAACAATACAATAGTTTAGAAGAAATCATAAGCAGCAGCGACATGATTTTTTTTACTGTGCCCGATGATTGTATCAGCGATGTGTGGGAGGCGGCAAAACCGTATACCCATGAAAAAATAATCGCTCATTGCAGCGGGATTCACAGTTCAGGTATCTTTTCTGATATAGAGCGTACTGGTAGTATGGCCTATTCTATTCATCCTCTTTGTGCAGTCAGCAGCAGGGAAAATTCCTGGCAGACGCTTGCGGACGCAATGTTTACCATTGAGGGTGATGTGCGAAATATTTCCAATATTAAAACCATGTTTACGCAGATGGGGAATCGGACCCGGATTATTTCTGCGGAAGACAAAACAAAATATCATGCAGCGGCGTCGTTGGCATCTAACCACATGACGGCGGTATTTTTTATGGCAGAAACACTGTTTCGCGAATGTGGATTTACAGAAAAAGAAGCAGAGGAAGAGCTGTACCGGCTTGCAAAAGGCAATCTGGAAAACATCCACACACAGGGATGTGTTTCTTCATTGACCGGTCCGGTGGAGCGCGGCGATAAAAATACCGTGCAAAAACATTTGGATGCAATGGATGGCGGCATGAAACAGGCATATCTGGAAAATGCAAAGCAGCTTTTGAAAATTGCGGAGCAGAAAAATCCGGATAGAGACTATGCGGCAATGAGAGCACTTCTCATGTCGACAGATATTGGAGAGGATTAGATTAACATGAAAAACACCGTACTTACATTACAGAAACAAAAAGAGCAGAAGGATAAAATCGTCATGGTGACGGCGTATGATTATACGACCGCAAAAATCATGGACGAATCCGGCGTTAATACTATTTTAGTAGGAGATTCGCTGGGAATGGTAATGCTCGGTTACGAAGACACGCTGTCTGTCACAATGGAGGATATGATTCACCACTCGGCAGCGGTAGCAAGAGGCACAAAAAATGCATTTGTAGTAACAGATATGCCGTTCATGTCTTATCAGACATCGGTGTATGATGCCGTGGTCAATGCGGGACGCCTGATGAAAGAAGGACGTGCAAACGCTGTAAAATTAGAGGGCGGAGCGGAATTTGCACCGCACATTGAAGCAATCGTGAAAGCATCGATTCCGGTTGTTGCCCATATCGGACTGACACCGCAGTCTGTCAATGCATTTGGCGGCTTTAAGGTACAGGGTAAGGATTTAAAAGCAGCACAGAAATTAATTGAGGACGCAAAGGCAGTTGAGGCAGCAGGTGCCTGCATGGTAGTGATGGAGTGTGTTCCGGCAAAGCTTGCTACAAAAATCACAGAAGAATTACACATTCCGACCATTGGTATCGGTGCCGGAGCAGGCTGCGACGGTCAGGTGCTTGTATATCAGGATTTGCTTGCCATGTACAGCGATATGAAACCGAAATTTGTAAAACAGTTTGCACAGGTGGGCGAGGCAATGCGCGAAGGTGTTAAAGCTTATATCGACGAGACAAAAGCGGGAACATTTCCGGGAGAAGAGCATACCTTCCAGATTTCAGACGAAGTGATTGAAAAATTATATTAAAAGAAAGCAGGAAAAGACAATGAAGATTGTATCAACGATAGAAGAAGTAAGAGCACAGGTAAGAGAGTGGAAAAAAGAAGGAAAGACCGTAGGGTTTGTTCCGACCATGGGATATTTACATGAAGGTCATGCAAGCCTCATGGATGCAGCAGGGGAAAATGACAAAGTGGTTGTCAGCATTTTTGTAAATCCGATGCAGTTTGGACCAAACGAGGATTTAGCAAGCTATCCAAGAGACTTAGAGCACGATGCAAAGGTCTGCGAGGCACACGGCGTTGATTTAATTTTTCATCCGACACCGGAAGAGATGTATGGGGATAACTTTTATTCCTATGTGGATATGAATGTGCTGACGGAAGAACTCTGTGGATTAAGCAGACCAGTACATTTCCGCGGCGTGTGCACAGTCGTGGCAAAATTATTCAATATTGTAACACCGGATAAGGCATACTTCGGACAGAAGGATGCGCAGCAGCTTGCGGTTATCAAGCGGATGGTAAAGGATTTGAATATGCCGCTTACCATTGTGGGCTGTCCGATTATCCGTGAAGAGGACGGACTTGCCAAAAGTTCCAGAAATACCTACCTTTCTCCGGAAGAGCGAAAAGCAGCACTTGTGTTAAGCCGCTCCATTTTCCTTGGCAAAAAAATGGTTGAGCAGGGAGAAAAAGACTGCCGGAAAATCAAAGAGGCAATGACGGCAGAAATCGAAAAAGAGCCGCTTGCCAAAATTGATTATGTAAAAATCGTGGATTTATCCACAATGCAGCAGGTGGAGACAATCGAGCACGGAGTGCTGGCTGCGATTGCGGTATATATCGGAAAGACACGCCTCATCGACAACTTCATGACAGAGGAAGCTTAAAAACAGAGCCATTTTACGGCAGAACGGAGACAAATAAAATGACAATTTCTATGTTAAAAGCAAAAATTCATCGTGCCACCGTGACACAGGCGGCATTAGACTACGTCGGAAGTATCACGGTAGACATTGATTTATTAGAGCAGTCTGGCATTTTAGAGTATGAGAAGGTTCATATCGTGGATGTGAACAACGGCTCCCGGTTTGAAACCTACACGATTGCCGGCGAGAGAGGAAGCGGAGTCATCTGCTTAAACGGTGCCGCTGCGCGCATGGTGCAGCCCGGCGATAAAATCATTCTGATGGCATATGCCCAGGTGACACCGGAGGAAGCAGCAGAGCTTCACCCGACCGTATTGTTTGTAGATGAACAGAATAAAGTGACAAAAGTGACAAACTACGAAAAACATGGACAGATTACCATGTAAGAATAGAATCCTTTGAAAAAAGTCGCCTCATAAAAAGCCCGTGCTTAAGTTTTGAATAAAAACCGGCACGGGCTTTTTCTACAAAAATAAGTTGATATATGCTATAATAGGCAAAACGAGGTGAAAAAATGGAAACGATGGTGGTGTATATAGATCTCCCGTAGTTTATCATACCGTAACAGTACCAAAGGGCAAAAAAGTATATGTGGGGGATCCGAAAGTAGTTTCTACGACAAATTCCTATAATGGTGTTGCCGTTAAATGTGCCGGACGCTTCGAATATCCATATAGTTTTAAATAAATAAGTTGTACCATATTCATACTAAGATTATAATAAAGGCAGTTGTAGGAGTTACCACAACTGCCTTGCTTTTTTAGTTTCGTATGCCTAATGGGTATGTTTTGATGAATGAATGGAGAAGGAGAAGTTATGGAAGATATCTTACGAGTAGAAAATGTATCAAAAACCATTGGAATGAAACAAATACTGCAAAAAGTCAGTCTGTCAATCGCACCGGGTGAGATTGTCGGGCTGGTAGGGCCAAACGGTGCAGGAAAAACATCTTTGATGAAGCTGATTGCCGGATACAATTTTCCGGATGAAGGGAAAATTACAATCTGTGGACAGGATGTGGGGAGTGCGCATGCTGCTGCGATGAAAAATGCGGCATTTCTGGTGGAAGAACCAGGACTTTATCCGCAGTTGACCGGAAGACAGCACCTTCATATGGTCTGTGATACGCGCGGAATACCGAGAACAGAGATTGAAAAACTTTCAGATTTGCTCAATTTTGAAAAACAGTTGGACAGCCGGGTAAAAACATATTCCATCGGAATGAAACAGAGACTTGGAATTGCACTATGTTTTGCCGCACATCCTCAGTTTCTGGTATTGGATGAACCATTAAATGGACTTGACCCGGATGGCATCTTTCTGATTCGGGAAAGAATGAAAGAGGCGTCAGAGAAGGGAATGGCAATCTTAATTTCTTCACATTTGCTGACCGAGCTTCAGAAGGTTGCTTCGAGATTTGTATTCTTACATCATGGGGAAGTGATTGGAGAGAGCGGGGAAGAAAGTGAAGAAGAGCTGGAAAACAAATATCGTTCTCTTTTCTCAGAGGAGGAAAGGCAGGTGTTCCATAATTGAAGTTGCTTTTCATGGAATTAAGAAAACAGGCGGACAGAAAGTTTCTGGTGGTATTGGTTCTGATATTTGCCTTTGCTTTTGGAATTTCGCTGAACGGTGCAAAAAAATACAACAATCAGGTTTCTTCACTCAATGAAATGAGTCTTTATAACGCACAAATATCTGTGATAAGTGCAACTGAAAATGCACAAAGTGAGAAGGATGCGGATAGGGCGGCATATTACGAAGAGGAGGCTGCTGCATATTCAGAACTTGTGACAGCTTATGAAAACAAGGATGTACCAGCGGTTATAAGCGCCACATTGCGGGAAAGCAATAATGAGGTATCATCAAACAAAGCAGGAATTATTTTAGACGATGAGTCTTTTAACAGGGCAAAGAAAAATGTGGCTATCTGTTCCATTCTGGTTAAAAAAGGAATAAAATTCTATCATTCGCCGTATATGGAAGAATCCTACTGCGATGGCGCACAGGCGGTGACCTCATTTTTACAGGAATATCTGTTTTTGCTTCTCCCGATTGTAATGTTGTTGCTTTTTGCTGATTGTCTGGCGACAGAGATACGAATGGGAAGCATCAAGCTGCCGCTTGGGTTACCGTATTCGAGGACAAGATTTCTTTGGAATAAATACATAGCAGGCGCATTACTTGGAATGGTGGCACTTTTTTTGGCTGGATTCGGAGCATTTTTAGGCGGAACGGTTGTCGCAGGAACCGGGGATATCCGGTATCCGATACTGGCAGAAAAATCCTTCTTTTCTGTTGGAAAAGAAATCTATATTGCAGAGTGGCGGCTGTGGCTTCGGGCAGGAGCCGTATCATTTTGCGCCCTGCTGTTTTTTGCAGCATTTGCCCTTTTCATTGGAGTGCTTATCCGGAATGGCATTTTTTCGCTGGTTTTTGGAACCATACTTGCAGCAGGGGGAGTATTTGCCATGCGAAAAAGTCTGATGATATCCGGCGGAGTAAATGGATTTTTACAGTACCTTCCATTTTCATTGACAGATGGGGTTGCGGCAGGTTTGGGAAAAGTATATCAGAAAACTTTTTCATTTCAGGACGACTCAGCTGGTCTGGTGTCTTTTGTATCGTCCAATACGATGGTGGTGAAAACGGCCTTTTCCGGAATCGTGTTTTGTATCCTGCTGATTTTGTGGTCTGCGGCTTTCTTCTGGCTTGCGGCTGCCATTTTCCGAAAAAAGGATGTGCTTTAAAATGAAAAAGTTATTTTTATTTCAAATAAAAAATACGCGGCGATTCCTGTTTACAATTGCCGCTGTATCATTTCTGGTTTGTGTCGGCTGGTTTTGTTTCCTTGGAATCAGACACTCTTCCACGGATTATACCAGAAAGATTTGCGAGGAATATCAGAGGAAAGAAGCACTGCTATCCAGTGAAGTGCAGGCTTATTTTGAAAATAATCAGGGATTGGACGAAACTTCGAGAGAGGAATTAAAAGAAAAAATGGAAGAACAGTCGGAGTTATTGTCAAAAATGACAGATGCAAGAAAGAGCGGGGACTGGAGACAGGAACTTTCGCTTGCCATAAAACAGGGCGAAGGGGAACTCTGGCTGGTAGAAAATATCAGAATTGCAGCTAACGTTCCAAAAATAAATGACAGTATCAAATTATATCAGTATCTCCTCGATTATGACATGGAACCGAAAACACCGTCTAATGCCTGCGATGGCTGGAATGTACTCGTGATGTATGCAAAACAGTTTCTACCGTTTTTAATTCCGGTGCTGGCAATGCTGTTTGGAGCATTTGGGTTTATCACAGAGCGTTTGCATGGAGGAATAAAGCTTCTGTTGCAGACCCCGTTTTCCCGTACAGAAATGATTCTTTGTAAAATGGGTGCGGCATTGTTTATGGCGGTTCTCTCTGTGACAATCACAACGGTTGGCGTCTTTGCAATCTGTAGTGCACTGTTTGGCGTTGGAAACCGGTATTACCCAATATTGTGTGACAATGGAAGCATTATTACGACAGAGAGTTTCCTGTTGCAGATACTTCTGTTAGCAGTGTGTGGCGTCCTGTTTTTTACGGCATTTGGGATGTTATTGGCGGTGCTGATTAAGAATGAATCGATTCTGGCAATCTGTGCCGTTGCCTTACCGTTACTTTCTTTTGCAGTGCAGAGCCAGATGGAAAGCGGTGCTGCAATGATACCGTTAATGTCCGTCAATTTATCAGCGGTCATTTTAAAAGGGGCGGCTCCGGTCGGCGCACTCTGCGCAGCCTGGCTTGGTTTTTCCATGCTGTGTGCAGTTTTGGCATGCCTTTTCTTCAGAAAAAAGGATTTATTATAATACCAGAGGGAGACTCGTATGTTTTGGAGGACAACGATATCACAGACAGGATATCTGTTAAGAAAAAAGAATGCAGTCATTGTTTTTTACATACTGCTTGCCATGGTACTTTTTAATTATATAAGCAATGTTGTGGCATTTCAGGGGAGAGATGTCCTTGCAATGTACCAGCCGATGAAGCTGCTTCTGTTGAGCTATAATCGCACAAATTATAATGCGGACATGACAATTTTACTGATACAGTTATATCCGCTTCTGGTGGTATGTCCGGCGGGTTTTTCGCTGGCAAAGGAATACCAGACAGGAGAAAATGTGTATATGAGCGCCCGGTTGGGTGGAAAAAATACAAATATAGTAAAATAACGGCTGTTTTTCTTGCGACAGCAATCATTTTCTGGGTGCCATTTCTGATAGAAATTGCACTTAACTGTATTGCATTTCCACTGCAGGCGACAGGAGACCTGTCAAACTGGGGCTATTATGAAAAATCATTTGCAGAGGCAGTGCACAATTACTTGTTCAGTGGTTTTTATCTGCGGTCACCCTATTTCTATGCCGTCGTTGGAACGCTTCTGTTTGGCGTTCTGTCGGGACTTCTTGGGGCGTTTACCGTGGCAGTTTCTTCTGTTGTCAGAGTAAAATACAATGTTTTTCTGTTTTTACCGGTCTTTCTGCTGTTAAACTTAAGTGCAATGCTTTCACCGAGTGAAGGCGCAAGTTTTCGTTGGTATGATTTCTTTCTTATGTTTAACGAGCAGGAGAAAAATATTCCGGTATTTGCAGCAGGACTTCTGGCAATCCTCATTTTTTCTGTGGCAGCAACGCTTATAAGCAGCAGAAAGGACTGCCTATGAGAAAATATCAAAATCGCAGCATTCTTCTGATTGCTGTCTTTGGAGCATTTTTTTTAAGCATCATGTATGTGAATCCCTACAGCGGAACAATCACGCTTTCCGAACTTATCTTACAACTTGGCGGTTCAAGAGGGAAATTTGCACTTTCCTTTTCAATGACAGAACTGCTTTCTTTTGCAATGCGGCTTATGCCCTTCTTTGTATTGGAATGTTATATGGGAATAGCGGTGTATCGTCATTTTTGTACGGCAAGTATCTATGTATTTTCAAGATATCCGAATCGAAGAAAATGGTATTGGAGAGAAATGATTTCTGTTGGCGGAGAAATCATGATATTTCAAGGAGTGCTCTTATTTATTACAATTCTAATCAGTATGGCAAGATATCAGGTAGTTGTGGATAAAGAGGGCATAATCCTTGCTGTTTATTATTATATCATTTATGCAGTGTGGGTTTATAAAATAACGGTTATCATCAATCTGGCAGCGCTGTGGCTTGGAAGCAGTACCGCTTATGCTGTTGTATTGGGAGTTCAGATGATTGAAATTACACTTTTAAGCGTAACAGATTTATGGCATGGGTACGGAATGTTAAAATATAATCCGATATCCCGTCTTGTGTTAGGCTGGCAGGGCAGCAGGATAGAGAGCCTTAACCATGTACTTTTGCAGCCCTACGATGGACTGGACCTAAATGCGTCTTTGTTATTTGAGGTGATTACCTGCGGAATCCTTCTGGCAGTTGGTTCTGTCATTGTAAGAAAACATAATTTATTAATTTCTGATTCTGAGACGGGGGTATAGTGCTATGGAACTGATTGCAGATAAAATTGGAAAAAAGATTCACGGGAAAACAATCCTTGAGGACATTTCACTCCGGTTATCTGGTGGAAACATTTATGGGTTTGCAGGAAGAAACGGTTCCGGGAAAACAATGTTGTTTCGTGCGCTTTCGGGACTTATGACTGTGGATAGTGGAACGATTATGTGGGAGGGAAAAGAGCTGCACAAGGATTTTTCCGTGCTTCCGAATCTTGGGATTGTACTTGAAAATGCAGGACTTTATCCGGATTTGACCGGGATGGAAAACCTCAGCTATCTGGCAAATCTGACAAAGAAAATCGGAAAAGAAGAGATAGAAGATGCTCTGGTGCGTGTCGGATTAGAGCCGGATGTTATCATGTTAGATGAACCTACAAATGCCTTAGATGAAGCGGGAGTGGAAGAAATCAGAAACATTATTTTCCAGGAAAAACAAAGAGGTGCGTTAATTTTACTGGCAAGCCATAACAAAGAAGATATCAGGCTGTTATCTGACAAAGTTTACCGGATTGAAAACGGACATATCGGGAAGCAGGGGGAGGACGCATGAAAAGACGGATACGATTGACAGTTACAGTCGTTGTGATTCTTGTTGCAACAATCTTTGGAGGAATCAAAAAGAAAAGTTATACAAATATTGTGGCGGGAGATTATTTCAGTACGGTACAGGTGGCAGAACTTCCGGGAGAAATGGCGGCTGGCACCTGTGAAGAACTTGAAAATCAATTGCCAGAGGTTCCTGTGATACTGCGGGTTACAGCAATTGATGAAATCGAGCATTTTTTTGGAGGGAGCCGCCAGAAAGTATCTGTCAATGAAGTATATCGGGGAGAAAAAATGAATGTCGGAGAGGAACTATATCTCTATTCGGCTCACTGGAGATTAAATGCGACAGAGGACCCTGCTGTATTAGGACGCGGTTTTGTGAACATTATGGATACAGGGGTGGAATATCTGGTATTTTTAACAGGACAAGTGGAAGATTTATACGGGAACACGCCGGTCTGTCAATTGTATGATGACGCATTGATAGCGCCGGTATTTTGCTACGAGAGCAGAAAGAATGAGATAATTCCGACCAATGGAGAAACGACATATGTCTCATATGAAAAAGTGAAAAACAATGAGTTTTTTGGGGAAGATGAGATGGCGGTGGAGGCATTTGAGCAGTTAAAAGAAAAGATGCTGGCAAAATATCCGAAAAAATAAAGGAGGTACCACATGAACACCTACAAAAAATTTATAGAACTCTTTTTAAAGAAAGACAGGAAGCACTGCATATTAAGTGTTATCCTGGTCTTTCTTCTGGCATTTATTCAGGGATTTATAACCCTCTCCATCCGGGTGGTATTAGATAAAATACCGGGAGAGACGGAGATGGTAAAGACACTGATATTTTATATCGTTGTGTATACACTGGCGTATTTTGGATACAATATTATCAGTATTGCATGGTATATGTGTCTGGATATGCTCGGCGGAAATATCATCGAATCCATGAGAGAAAACTTAATCCGTTCCATAAAAACCGCGGATTATGAAAAACTGCTGGCGATTGGCAGGGATAAATTAAAAAACATTCTCTACATGGATACGTTAAATGTATTTTCTTCGATAGCACTGCAAAGTATCCAGGCATTTGCGGATTTCATCATAATGCTTGTATTCTTAGGCATTGCGGTTGTATCAAATTACAAGCTTGGTATCGCACTTGCAAGTGGAGCCGGAATCGGTTATCTGATATCTTACTTGTCACGGAAACAGATTATCCGGTCATCAAGAGAAGTAAATGCAACAATGAAAAGTGACAATCAGGTATTGAACGAGTACATAGATGCAATCGAACTTGATAAACAAAACAATGTCGGAGACTATTTTACTGACAAATGTAAAAACAGCCTGTGGAAATTTATCAAAACGTCCGTCCGGGTGGATAAAAAACAGATTTTTCTGAGAAATCTCATCAATCATTTTCACCAGATATTTTCCATCGGAGTTACAATCTATCTGATGATGGCATCGGAGAATACCACCGGTCAAATCGTTTTCTTTATGATGGTTGCTGATATCATCATAGAAAAAAGTGTCTCCTTTGAAAATTCAATTTATGCCATTCACAGAACGCTTCCGTCCTTTGAAAACATAGAGATGATAAACGTTTTAGAAAAGCCGGACGAGGGCATGGAAGTCTCTAAAATTAAGAAAATCGAATTAAAAAATCTTTCATTTTGGTATGAAAATGCAGAAAGCAGTCTCATAAAAAATTTAAACGCAGAATTTCAATCCGGGGATATTGTGAGAGTGGCAGGGAAAAATGGCAGTGGAAAATCAACCGTATTAAAGCTGCTGTCGGGATTATTAACTGCAAAAGAGGGTGAAATCAGATACAACGGGGTAGATATCCGAAACATTTCAGGAAGCAGTCTGAGAAAACAAATCCTTTCTGTTGCACAGGATGAAGTCATGTTAAATGAACCGTTGGAAGATTATTTGAGGATTATCCGAAGTGGAACGTTTCACAAAGAAGAGTACCAGAAACTTTTAAAAGAGCTTGATGTGGATATCCATACGGATTGTATTACAGACAGTGGAAAAAACCTTTCAAACGGGCAGAGAAAGAAACTGTTAATGATAAAGCTGTTACTGTACTGTAAAGAAGCCTCCGTAATCCTGATAGATGAGATAGACGCAGGGCTTGACATAAAAACAAGAGAAAAATGGAACATCATCGAGAAAGAAATCATAAAACAGAACCCGGAGTGTATTCTGTTTAAAATATCTCATGATGCGGTAGATGATTTGAACTTCTATACACGTACCCTTGAACTGTAAAAACAGGCATGATTACTCCATAGGAAATACCGTGTTACATGAAACCCGTGTTTCCTATAGAGTAAAAACCGTCTGTTTTAGTTCCTTCGCATCCTCCTAAGAATCACATTTCCCAGAAACGCAAATACGACAAACAGCACACCGAGGAACAGAAACATCCCGTTCCCCTGCTCACTGCTGACGTAAGCGGACACCAGAAGAAATACCACTTCTAAAAAATTATTCCCCATACTCATGACTGAAAGCAGGGAAGCCCTGCTCTCCTCTTTTCCGATGGAATCGATATATTCATTTTCCAGTTTAAACAAAATCATGCTCATAATCTCTAAGAGAAACGGCAGCAGAATCATGAAACCGACGGCAGGCAGACTGTTTACCGCAGACAGGAAAAAGAAAAAGCCGGCGGCAATGAGCGAAAACACAAAATAAAGCACATAGTCCCGTTTTCGTTCCAGATGTTTCAGCACGGAAGGAACGAGAAGATTCAGTGCCGAGTAACCGAGAATAATCGGTGTCATCCATTCGGATGCAATGCCTGCCCACTCTAATTTCTCCACATAGAGGAAATTTACGACAAGGCTTGCAAGGCATAACGCGGAGTCTAAAAGCAAAAGCCCAAACAAAGCCGGTGTGATACCGCTTAAAAACCCGGTTCCTTTTTGAGGTAAAGGGGAGTCCGCTGCGGCAGCAGGAGAAACCTCCGGCATACAGACAGCCGCCACAATGGAGACAAGAGTGGCAAGTCCGGTCACAATCACAAGACCGTTTAAACCGACCAGGCGGTACAGTCCGGCATAGGCAACCGTGCTGATGATAAAGCCCGCAGTGCCGTAAGCGCCTGCCTTGGCATTTTCCCGGACAAAGGAATTGCTATCGGAATCATTTTTGCATAATTCATAGAGATATGCCTCTCCGGTGCCGGAGATAAAGCAGCAGGAGAGTGCCTCCAAAACCGCCTCAAGGACGAAGAAACCAATATTTCCCGCAATCAGGAAAATAGCGCGGGCGCACAACAGTAGAATCTGGGAAACAAGAATCCCTTTTTTGTGTCCGATGCGGTCGGAAAACATTCCGGTGGGAATTTCAAAGACAAAAATAGCAACAGACAATAATGCCTGCAATAAGAAAAATTGTGACAAAGTAACACCTCTGCTTGTGCGCAACAACAGAGAGACCGGGGCAAAAAACACCAGTCCGTTGCAAAAACAGAGAATCTTATATGGAATTGTTCGTTTCATTTTAAACTTAACCTTTCGTAATGTAATTTATGCGTACCAAAAAACACCTGCGGCTGCAGGCTTTCCATGAAAATCTGTCTGAAATTCATACTATTAATGTGCTACGTGCATAAATCCATTCCTCCGGGTAAAAATTCTGAATCTATCTTACTCCCATCCGGACAGCAGTGTCAACCAAAAGTGCTCTTGTCTAAGAAAAATGCGTGTGGTACTATTATAAACAAAGAAAAACAGCGGTGCAGGCACAGGTCTGTACGCAGAAAAGAGGGGTTTTATGCCGCAGAATTTTTATGAGCTGGTATGGATTTTTATCATTTACGCATTCATCGGCTGGTGTACGGAAGTGTCCTACGCCGCTGTGGACCGCGGAATATTTGTCAACCGCGGATTCTTAAACGGACCCTACTGTCCGATTTACGGCTGCGGGGTGGTGATTGTTGTCGCCGTATTGACACCGTTAAAGGACAATCTGCTGATTTTGTTTGCCGGGTCTTTTCTTTTAACATCACTGCTCGAGTACATAACAGGATTTATCCTGGAAAAAGTATTTCACAACAAGTGGTGGGATTACAGTGATAAGCCATTTAATATTAAAGGCTATGTCTGTCTGAAATTCTCAATCTACTGGGGACTTGCCTGCACCTTTATCATGGACGTTATCCACCCGATTATCTATAAAGGAATCACATTAATACCACACACCTTCGGGGTGATTGTACTTAGCCTGTTAATGGCAGTATTTGCAGCAGACTGCGCAATTACCGTATCCACCATCTTAAAGTTCAACCGCCGATTAAAGCTGATGGATGAAGTTGCGGCACAGATTCATAAACTATCCGATGAAATTGGAGAAAACATTTTTGAAAATGTGACAGGCGTTGTGGAAAAGTCCGAAGAATTCCAGGAGAACCATGCAGAATTGATTGAGAAGATTGCAGACACCGGAGAGGAAATTAAGGGGCGTGCCGAGGCAAAGAAGCGCGGGCGTGCTGTTTATCTGGAAGAGAAGAAGCGTGAGTATGCAGAGCTTACCGAGAAATATCAGCAGCTTATGCGTGAAAAGGGCTTTGGCTTCAAGCGTCTGGTAAAGGCATTCCCGGATATGACATCCCGCACAGCGAATGAGACATTACAGAAATACAAAAACTATTTTAATAAAAAGAAAACAGATGAAAAGGAATAAAAGACATGATACGTACAGTAGATACCGATTTGATTATCAAAAATGTAAAAGAAATGTGTATTGAAGCGAACCATTACCTTTCAGATGATATGGATGCGGCAATGAAGCAGGCAGCAGAGACGGAAAAATCACCGCTTGGAAAGAAAATCTTAGGACAGCTTCAGGAAAACTTAAAGATAGCAGATGAGGAAATGATACCAATCTGTCAGGATACCGGAATGGCGGTGTTGTTTTTAGAAGTGGGACAGGACGTTCATTTTGAAGGGATGGCGATTGAGGATGCCATTAACGAGGGTGTCCGTCAGGGATATACCGAAGGATATCTGCGCAAATCTGTTGTAAAGGACCCGTTAATCCGGGAAAATACCAAAGACAACACTCCGGCGGTAATTCATTATTCCATCGTTCCGGGGGATAAAGTGAAAATCACCATGGCACCGAAGGGCTTTGGAAGCGAGAATATGAGCCGTGTATTCATGTTAAAGCCGGCAGATGGAATCGAGGGCGTCAAAAATGCCATTTTAACAGCAGTCAAGGATGCGGGACCAAATGCCTGTCCACCGATGGTTGTAGGTGTCGGAATCGGCGGAACCTTTGAAAAATGTGCACTTTTGGCCAAAAAGGCTCTCACAAGACCGGTGGATACCCATTCAGAGATTCCGTATGTGAAAGACCTGGAAGAAGAAATGTTACAGAAAATCAACGGGCTTGGAATCGGACCGGGCGGGCTTGGCGGAACGACCACAGCGCTTGCCGTCAACATCAACACCTATCCGACGCACATTGCAGGGCTTCCTGTGGCAGTCAATATCTGTTGTCATGTCAACCGTCATGTGGTACGGGAACTGTAGAAACATATTTTTTTATAGAAGAAAAAGAATCGTGAATCGGAGAAGATAGCATGGATAAGCATATAACAACACCCATCACAGCAGAAACAACAAAAGATTTAAAGTCCGGCGATTATGTATACATTACCGGAACCATTTACGTGGCAAGAGATGCCGCACATAAGAGAATGATAGAGGCATTGGAGCGGGGAGAAGACCTTCCAATCGACATCAAAGACAGTACGATTTATTATATGGGACCGTCTCCGGCGAGAGAGGGACGCCCTATCGGATCTGCCGGACCGACAACGGCAACCCGTATGGACCGTTATGCCCCGACCCTGTTAGATTTAGGGGAAAAGGCGATGATTGGAAAAGGAAAACGTTCCAAAGAAGTGTTAGATGCCATTGTGCGCAATCATGCGGTTTATTTTGCAGCCGTCGGCGGAGCAGGCGCACTTTTATCCAAATGTATCACCAAATCGGAAATTGTCTGTTATGAAGATTTAGGAGCAGAGGCAATCCGGAAAATAGAAGTGGAAAATTTCCCGGTTATCGTGGTAGTGGACAGTGAAGGAAACAACCTTTATGAGACAGCAATCAAAGAATATGCACAAAAGTAAATAAGGATTGTGGATAAACAATCCGAAAATCGAAAGGAATGTGTATAAAATGCAGAGAGAATTAAACTGGGCGGTTCTTGGAACGGGAGTCATCGCAAATGAAATGGCAGCAGCACTTGAAATGATGGGAAAACATCTCTATGCGGTTGGCAATCGTACCTATGAGAAGGCGGTAGCATTTGCAGAAAAATATCAGGTTGCAAAGGTCTATAAAGATTTTCACGAGATGTTTACGGACCCTGATGTGGATATTATCTATATCACGACGCCGCATAATACACATATCGAATTTTTAAGACAGGCGCTTTCCAATGGAAAACACGTGCTCTGTGAAAAATCCATAACCTTAAACAGTAGGGAACTGCTTGAAGCACAGCAACTTGCGGCCCAAAATGGAGTTGTGTTTGCCGAAGCAATGACAATTTGGCATATGCCTTTATACAAAAAACTCTGGAAGCTTGCAGAACTTGGCAAAACGGGAACCTATGAGAATTTATCAGACGCAGAAAAGTTCAAAAAAGAGGGAATCCCTCCGCTTGGAAAGGTGCAGTTGATTCAGTTAAACTTTGGAAGCTACAAAGAATACAACATGGAAAACCGTTTTTTTAATAAAAACCTTGCAGGTGGGGCATTATTAGATATTGGTGTCTATGCAATCTCTCTTGCGCGCAGTTTCATGGAAAGCCAGCCGGAAAATGTTTTAAGCCAGGTAAAATATGCGCCGACCGGAGCAGATGAACAGGTTGGAATCCTTTTTATGAATAAAGAAGGGCAGCAGGCGATGATTTCCCTGTCGCTTCATTCCAAACAGCCGAAGCGCGCAGTTATCAGTTTTGAACGTGGATATATTGAAATCATGGAATACCCGCGTGCCGCACGTGCAGTCATCGTAGAAGCAGAGACAGGAAAATGTCATGAGATAACAGCAGGGGAAACAGCATCTGCACTTCTATATGAAATGCAGGATATGGAATATGCGGTGCAGACAGGTGACATGACGCAGATGCGATTTTCTGATACGAGAGACGTAATGGAGATAATGACGAACCTGCGAAAAGAATGGAATATGAAATATCCGGGTGAAGAATGGTAATATGACATTTGAAGAATCAGCTTTGAAAAACAGCATGAGAAGATCTATGGCGGGATGCACGGCGGCTGTGCCTGTTCGTTATCCGCGTGGAAATGTCTGATGACAGTGGAAAAGTGCTGATAGATGGCAGTTTTACCTTTTATAACCTGGGAAAAAGAGAAAAATAACAGTTTTTTTCAAATAATCATTGACAAAACGAAATCTATTTAGTATCATTATCTATGCGTCACGGCGCAGAACAATCTCATATTGTCAAATAAGAACTTTGGAGAAGTACTCAAGTGGCCGAAGAGGTGCCCCTGCTAAGGGTATAGGTCGGGTTAACCGGCGCGAGGGTTCAAATCCCTCCTTCTCCGCTTTATTTGAAAAATGAGTTGTTCAATTTTTTTCTGAAAAAAGTTGTTGACAGATGCAAATACTTATGATAATATATACGAGTTGTCGCTTCTGAGAGATAACAAAAAAGAAAAATAAAATAAAAAAGTTGTTGACAAACGAGTTCGACTGTGATATAGTAAATAAGCTGTCGCTGA
>CATZIT010000021.1:0-27640 GCA_958420225.1 uncultured Roseburia sp.
TGCCAAGATGCCACCTAAATCACACATTTCACAAATCCCCGAAATCCCTTGCAAACAAGGGCATTCCGGGGCAAAACAAGGAGAAATAAAGCAATGATAAAAGTACTATTTATCTGCCACGGCAACATCTGCCGCAGCACCATGGCGCAAAGCATCCTCACCCACATGGTAAACCAGGCTGGGATTGGCGACCAGTTTGAGGTAGATTCCGCGGCGACAAGCCGCGAGGAGATAGGGAATCCGCCGCATTATGGGACGGTGAACAAGCTGAGGGAGGAGCAAATACCGTTGGTTGCGCACAGGGCGCGCCAGATGACAAGGGATGACTATCTGTATTATGACTACCTGATTGGCATGGATACGGCGAATATCCGCAATATGCAAAAGATAGCCGGGGGAGAGGACAGCAAGGGAAAAATATATAAGCTTTTGAGCTTCGGGAAAGACGGCAGGCTCAAAGAGGCGGCGGATGTGGCGGACCCCTGGTATACGGGAGATTTTGAGGCGACTTACCGGGATGTTGTGGCAGGGTGCGAAGGTTTTTTGAAATTTTTGAAAAAATAACTTGAAATCTATAAAACGTTGTGGTATAAATGTTACAACGTTAATACATGAAAGCGATGAAGGAGACTCCTATTACCAGACGTCGACAGGAATACAGCGTCACCGACTGAGAGCGCTGTTGGAAAGAGGGGATAGCGGGAACACTCTGGAGCAGACTGGCTGAACCGGCAGATGGAATGAGCGTATGTCAGGCAGTAGGTCAGTACGTGGGTGCGCGTTAAGCACATAGAGTGGGAAAATGAACAACGTTTCCATTTTCCAAAGCGGGTGGTACCGCGGGATTACGAATATCTCGCCCCAGGAAAGCGATTTGCTTTCCTGGGGCTTTTTGTTGTTTTGCAGAAAGTGAGATATTTCAGATTCCGTCCCGCACCGAAACATTCCAACCGGAATAGAAAGAGGAGCGTACAAAGATGAAATTTATGACAGGAGCAATTGACAAACAGACACTTGAAATCAGTGAACTTCTTGCAGGAGACTTTGAAGGAAAAAGCGTCAAAGTCAACGGAGCCATTCACACCATACGGGATATGGGAGAGGTGGCATTTGTGGTGTTGCGCAAGAGAGAAGGTCTGTTGCAATGCGTATTTGAAAAAGAAAAGACGCAGTTTGACTTTCACGAATTAAAAGAAGCAGAAACGATTGAGGCAGAGGGATGCGTGCGGCGTGAGGAACGGGCACCAAACGGAATCGAAATCCGGCTGGAGCGGATAAAGGTATTATCGGAGCCGGCGGCACCGATGCCATTTGCAATTTCCAAATGGAAACTGCCGACGACGTTGGAAACTAATCTGGACAATCGTGCAATTGCGCTGCGCAACGTCAGAGAGCGTGCAAAGTTTCGGATTCAGGAGGGAGTTGTCAGAGGCTTCCGTGATTTTTTATATACACAGGGATTTACCGAGATTCATACACCCAAAATCGGTGCAAAGAGCGCGGAGGGTGGAGCAAACTTATTCCGGCTGGAATATTTTCACCGCCCGGCAGTGTTACAGCAGAGTCCGCAGTTTTATAAACAGATGATGGTTGGCGTATTTGACCGGGTATTTGAGACGGCACCGGTATTTCGGGCAGAAAAGCATAACACCAAGCGCCATCTGAACGAGTACACCAGCCTTGATTTTGAAATGGGATATATCGATGGCTTTGCGGATATCATGGCGATGGAAACCGGATTTTTACAGTACACGATGAAGCTTTTGGAGCGGGATTATGCCAAAGAGCTGAAAATGTTAGGGATTACTCTTCCAAAGACCGAACAGATTCCGGCAGTGCGGTTTGACGAGGCAAAGCAGCGTGTTGCAGAAAAGTATCATCGTGAGTTCCGTAATCCATATGACCTTGAGCCGGAGGAGGAAGCGCTGATTGGACAATATTATAAGGAAGAGTATGATGCAGACTTCGTGTTTGTGACGCATTATCCATCGAAAAAGCGTCCGTTTTACGCGATGGATGACCCGGCAGACCCGACCTATACGTTAAGCTTCGATTTGCTTTACCACGGACTTGAAATCACAACCGGAGGACAGCGTATTCACGATTACTACAAGCTTCTTGAGAAAATCGAAAAGCGTGGAATGACAACAGAGGGAATGGAACAGTATCTTGCAGTTTTTAAACACGGAATGCCGCCGCATGGAGGACTTGGAATCGGACTGGAACGTCTGACGATGAAGCTCTGCGGGGAAGACAATGTGCGTGAGACCACACTGTTCCCCAGAGATTTAAGCCGTCTGGAGCCGTAGAAAGCATAAAAAGAGAAAGGCTTAAATCTCTGTGAGATTCTAAGCCGATTAGAACCGTAGAGGAGAATATGAATTTAAAACAGGATTTAATATTATACAAACCATGGAATGAACAGGAACAGTGTGACAAAGAAGTGATGCAAAAGCTGTTGGAAGAACAGCCGGATATTTTTTACAGGGAGAATCGCACGGCGCACTTTACGGCATCCTCGTGGCTGTTGAACAAGGAACATGACAAGGTACTGATGATTTACCACAATATTTATCATTCCTGGGCGTGGACCGGCGGTCATGCGGACGGGGAAGAGAATCTCCTCTCGGTGGCAATCCGGGAGGCAGAGGAAGAAACCGGAGTGACAGGAATTGTGCCGGTAAAAGAGGATATTTATTCACTTGAGATTCTGACCGTGGACGGACATGAAAAAAGAGGCGTTTATGTGCCGTCCCACCTGCATTTGAATGTGACGTATCTTCTGGAGGCGGATGAGCAGGCAGTCCTTCGTGTCAAGCCGGATGAGAACAGTGGTGTAAAATGGTTTTCGCTGGAGGAGGCATTAGAAGCCTGCAGTGAACCGTGGATGATAGAGCGCGTATACAAAAAGTTAAATCAAAAGTTAAAAGGAGAACAACGGTGAAGCATTTGGGAACAAAAACGATAGAGACGAAACGGCTTATTTTAAGACAGTTTCAGATGGAAGATGCAGAAAAAATGTATCGTAACTGGGCAAATGACCCGGAAGTAACCAGGTTTTTGACATGGCCGCCCCACGGGAGCGTGGAAGTGACAAAACAGGTGATACAGTCCTGGGTTTTGGATTATGAGACGCCATCTTCTTACCAGTGGTGTATTACCTTAAAAGAGTCAGGAGAGCCAATCGGAAGTATCGGAGTCGTGAACCAGAAAGAGAAGGCGAAGGCGTCAGAAATTGGCTACTGCATCGGCAGGGCGTACTGGCATCAGGGTTACACCTCAGAGGCATTGAAAGCGGTCATGGAATACCTTCTGACGGAAGTTGGTTTTGAACGTATTGAATCGCGGCACGACCCGAAAAATCCGCACTCCGGCGACGTGATGAAAAAATGTGGTCTCGTTTATGAGGGAACACGAATCAGGGCGGACTGGAACAACTCAGGAATCTGCGATGCGGCACTTTATGGCTATGTAAAGGGCGTGACAGAGCAGGCGCCACAGACAGAGAAGAAAGAAGAGATTTCGCAGAAAACACCGTCAAAGAACATTATTTCTGATGAAACCATCGACTATGTCGGAATTCTTGCCAAGTTAGAACTCAGCCCGGAGGAAAAAGAGCAGGCAAAGAAAGACATGGGAGCCATGTTGGACTACATTGATAAATTGAATGAACTGGACACCACAGGCGTAGAGCCGATGTCCCATGTTTTCCCGGTTCACAATGTATTCCGGGAAGATGTTGTGACAAACGGAGACGGCAGTGAAGCAACCCTGAAGAATGCACCAGTGGTAAAAGATGGCGGATTCAAGGTTCCAAAGACCATTGGATAGGATGGAAGGAGAAAAAGCATGGATTTGATGCATTTGACTGCCGTAGAGCTCGGCAGAAAGATAAAGGACAAAGAAGTGACCGTGGAAGAGGCAGTGACCGCGGCGCTTGATGCGATAGAGAAAAAAGAAGAAAAAGTGCACAGCTTTGTGACCGTGGACAGAGAGGGCGCCTTAAAGCGCGCGAAGGAAGTGCAGAGTCAGATTGATGACGGAACCTTAACTGGACCGCTTGCCGGTGTTCCGGTTGCAATCAAAGACAATATGTGCACGAAGGATTTGCTTACGACTTGTTCTTCTAAGATTTTATATAATTTTATTCCGACCTATACCGCACAGGCAGTCGAAAATTTGGAGCTTGCAGGCGCAGTAGTCATTGGAAAGACCAATATGGATGAATTTGCCATGGGAAGCACCACGGAGACCTCTGCATTTGGCGTGACGAGAAATCCGTGGAATACCGAGCACGTACCGGGCGGTTCTTCCGGCGGTTCCTGTGCGGCAGTAGCAGCAGGAGAATGTTCCTATGCGCTTGGTTCCGACACCGGTGGTTCTATCAGACAGCCGAGTTCATTCTGCGGTGTGACCGGAATCAAACCGACTTATGGAACGGTTTCCCGTTATGGGCTGATTGCATATGGTTCTTCCTTAGATCAGATTGGACCGGTGGCAAAGGATGTGACCGACTGTGCAACAATTCTTGAGATTATTTCGTCTTATGACACCAAGGATTCCACTTCCGTGCAGCGTGAGGATTTGAACTTTACAGAGGCACTCGTGGATGATGTGGCAGGAATGAAAATCGGAATCCCGCGGGACTATTTTGGCGAGGGCTTAGACCAGGAGGTGCGGGAAGCAGTTCTTGCGGCTGCAGAAGAATTAAAGAAAAAAGGTGCTGTGATAGAAGAATTTGATTTAGGACTTGTGGAATATGCGATTCCGGCGTATTACACGATTGCCAGTGCAGAGGCAAGCTCGAACCTGGCAAGATTTGACGGTGTGAAATACGGTTACCGTACGGGGGAGTATGAGGATTTACACAATATGTATAAAAAGACCCGTTCCGAAGGATTTGGTCCGGAGGTAAAGCGCAGAATCATGCTCGGCTCCTTTGTATTGAGTTCCGGTTACTACGATGCCTACTATTTGAAAGCACTGCGTACAAAAGCATTAATTAAATCTGCATTTGATAAAGCATTTGAAAAATATGACGTGATACTCGGACCTGCAGCGCCAACGACTGCACCAAAGCTTGGAGCGTCCTTAAGTGACCCGATTAAAATGTATCTGGGAGATATCTATACCATCTCTGTAAATCTTGCAGGGCTTCCGGGAATCTCTCTTCCGTGCGGAAAAGACAGCAAGGGACTGCCGATTGGATTGCAGCTTATCGGAGACTGCTTCCAGGAAAAGAAGATTATCCGGGCGGCATATGCCTTTGAACAGACCAGAAGTTATGAATTAAGCCCGATGGCGATGTAATAGGAGGAGACATTATGAGTAAAACATATGAGACGGTCATTGGTCTTGAGGTTCACGTAGAATTAGCGACCAAGACGAAAATTTTCTGCTCCTGCTCCACAGAATTTGGTGGAAAGCCAAACAGCCACACCTGTCCGGTATGTACCGGTATGCCGGGTTCCCTGCCTGTCTTAAACAAGCAGGTGGTGGAATATGCAATGGCAGTTGGGCTAGCAACAAACTGTAAGATAACGCAGTACTGCAAATTTGACCGGAAAAACTATTTTTACCCGGATAACCCGCAGAACTACCAGATTTCCCAGCTTTATCTTCCTATCTGTCGTGACGGTGGGGTTGAGATTGAAACCGCAAGCGGGAAAAAAATCATTGGAATCCATGAAATCCATATGGAGGAGGATGCCGGTAAGCTGGTGCATGACGAGTGGGAGGATGTTTCCATTGTCGATTACAATCGTTCCGGCGTGCCGTTGATTGAGATTGTATCGGAGCCGGATATGCGTTCTGCAGAAGAGGTCATTGCCTATCTGGAAAAATTGCGTTTGATTATCCAGTATCTCGGTGCTTCCGACTGTAAATTAAACGAAGGCTCCATGCGTGCCGATGTCAACCTTTCCGTTAGAGAGGCAGGAGCAGCGGAGTTTGGAACCCGTACCGAGATGAAGAACTTGAACTCTTTTAAGGCGATTGCAAGAGCAATTGACGGGGAACGTGCCCGCCAGATTGAACTGTTAGAGGAAGGAAAAGCGGTTGTCCAGGAGACGAGACGCTGGGATGATAATAAGGAATATTCCTATGCGATGCGTTCCAAAGAGGATGCGCAGGATTACCGTTATTTCCCGGAGCCGGATTTAGTACCAATTGTGATAAGCGACGAGTGGATTGCAAGTGTAAAGGCGAGACAGCCGGAGATGCGGACAGAGAAGCTTTTACGTTATCAGAAAGAATTTGGGCTTCCGGAATACGATGCACAGATTCTTACCGGGGACAAGAAATTTGCGGACTTGTTTGAAGCGACAACCGAGCTCTGCGGAAAGCCGAAGAAGGTTTCCAACTGGATTATGGTGGAAACGATGCGCCTGTTAAAGGATAACGGCATGGACCCGGACGATATCACATTTTCGCCGGTCAATTTTGCAAAGCTTATCAATCTCGCAGACTCCGGAGCCATCACCAATACGGTGGCAAAAGAAGTTTTTGAATTGGTGTTCAAAGAGGACATTGACCCGGATGCCTATGTGGAAGAAAAGGGCTTAAAGACGGTAAATGATGAGGGAGCACTTCGTGAGACCGTCTTACGGATCATAGCAGAAAACCCGCAGTCCGTGGAGGATTACCACAACGGAAAGGAAAAAGCCATCGGCTTTCTGGTCGGTCAGACCATGAAAACGATGAAGGGTAAGGCAAATCCGGGTATGGTAAATCAATTACTGAAAGAGTTGTTATAACGTGATTTAATAAAAAGACATCCCCAGTCAAAGGCTGCAGCAATAAAATTTCCAATCAGGGTTGCATAGGCAAGTGCGGTAAGTCCCATGGACGGTGTCATAAGGTAGCCGAGTGCAATCCGGCAGCCGAGCGCAATCAGTGAGGAAAGTGTAAACAGATAGATTTTCATCTGTGCTTTGAAGAGACTGTCCACACTGTATTTTGCCAAAAGCAGCAGGTAGTTGGGGATTAATAAAAACAGGTATTGTTTTGCAAAGGTAAAAGCAGTACCGGCCTCATCTGTCAGGTAAAGACCAATCAGAGGGCGCGCAAACAGGAAAGTGGAAAGCGAGAGCACAAGGCAAAGCAGTGTGCCGATGCCAAGTAAATCCAGGAATCCCTGTTTGACGCGCTTTTCGTTTTTGGAGCCTAAGTTCTGTGCCGCAAAGGTTTCAAACCCTGCACAGCAGGAGATAACCGGCAGCAGGAACAGGTTGTTTAACGTGCAGGCGACATTGTAGCCGTTGATATAGGCGATTCCTGCGACATTGACGAGCACCTGTAACATCAGGCTTCCGACGGACATGATGGACTGCTGGAGAATCGAAGGAACCGCAAGCGGAACATACTGTCCGATGCAGGAAAATTCTACCCTTGGTCTGGCATCATTTAACTGCGTTAGGTCGCGGGTGAGATGATGGTATGTCCAGACAAGAGCGACAACTACACTTATAAGAGATGCTGCGGCGGCACCTTCCACGCCAAATCCGAGAACTGCAACGGCAAGAATATCTAAGATAATATTTAAAATCTGGCTGCAAACCGAAATAATCATAGGTGTTTTGGAATTTCCCATACCGTTTAACATGGCGGTGCAGGCGGAGCACAGCAGGATCGGCGGAAGCGACAACGCATAGAGAAACATCAGTTTTTCACAGGCGGGAAGAATTTCTGCCGGCACTTTTAACACTGCAAAAATCGGAGCCGCACCAATGGAATAGACGGCAAACAGAATAAGGGATACAACACCGGCACCCACAAGGAGCGTATGTGTCATCGTATGCAGCTTTTCATAGGCGCGCGCACCGAACAGATTTCCGACAAGAATCGTGGAGGCACTGCTTAGTCCCTGAATCAGGCAGTAGCCCACCGTGAGGGCGGAATTTACCGTGGAGAGGACAGAGAGTGCTTCCTCGCTGACAAAACGCGCCACAACAATATTGTCAATAATGGCATATGCCTGGCTTAAAAACTGAATGATAATAATGGGAATCGTAAAACGAATCATGCCTTTTAAAATAGAACCTTTTGTTAAATCCATCTGAAAAAATCCTTTCTTTTTTCAATTTGTCATCGTATAATAACATAAACCTATACGTAACGTACAGGTCAAGCACGAAATGATGGGGCAAGGAGGAGACAGGATGGAAGAGCGCATATATAATGTCACAGAATTTGCAAAGCTCTGTGGTGTCACTCCGCGCACCATCAAATATTATGAAGAGCTGGGGCTTTTTTGTCCGGAAAAGGTGGAAAGCAACGGTTACCGGGTGTATAATGCAGGACAGATGGATGAGATATCGGCAATCCGGCTGTTTAAGGAGCATGGGCTTTCCTTAAAAGAAATCAGGGAGATTGTCGCCTGCAATGACACGGACGGAATGATTCGCCGTTTGAAACGTCAGCAGGAGATTCTTGCGGAACGGATTTTGCATCTGAACCGCCAGCAGAGGATTGTGGAAGAGTCCTTATTCCATCTCGAGCGGGCGAAAGAACATGGAACGGAGACGTTTGTGGAACAATTAGACCAGCGGATTCGGAAAAACTCGCTGTCGGAGGAACCTTCGATTGTCAATTATCTCTCGCTTGGAATCCGAAACGGTGCCATACTGGGCGTTCCGGGTGGGAAGCTGAAGGAGACCTATCAGGTGACCGAGGAAGGGGACATCCATCTGGAAGGGAAATGTGTGACGCTTTATTGCAGTACCGCACCGGATGCGGGAAAAGCGGCACTTCGGGCACTGATAAGGCGTGCGGGGGAAGAACATTTAGCAGCAGAAGAAATCTACTGTGAAGAAATCATGGAAGGCGCAGGGGACAGGCAGGGACTGTTCCGGTATTTTGTGCTTTAGAAAAGGAGCAAAACAAGGAGGATTGTATGCAAAACTTTATACAATATGCACCTACGGAAGTGGTGTTTGGAAAAGGAACGGAAATGGAAGCCGGAGCTGAGGTGGCAAAATGGGGCGGAAGCCGCGTGCTGCTCGTATATGGAGGCGGCAGTGCGAAAAAGAGCGGGTTAATTTCCCGCGTGGAAAAATCTTTAACCGAGGCCGGTATTTACTGGGAAGAATTTGGCGGGGCAAAGCCGAATCCGACGATGGCACATGCCATACTTGGCGTAGAGCAGGCACTTCGCATCGGGGCAGATTTTATTCTTGCAGTGGGCGGCGGAAGTACGATTGATACGGCAAAGGCGATTGCACACGGAACGGCAAACCCGGAGGTATCGCTTGAGGACATCTGGGCGAAAAAGGTTCCACTCGAAAAATCACTGCCACATGCAGCGATTCTCACAATTCCGGCAGCGGGCAGTGAGATGAGCGATTCTGCGGTACTTACAAATGAAGAAAAACACACAAAGGGCGGAATCAACACGCCATTTAACCGCTGTAGATTTGCAATTTTAAATCCCAAGCTTGCATTTACACTTCCGACGTATCAGCTTGCCTGTGGAATTACAGATATCATGATGCACACGTTAGAGCGTTATTTTATCCCGGAAATCACCTGTGACATGACGGATGCGTTGGCGGAAGGACTGCTTCGTACGGTAATCAAACACGGCAGAATCGTGCTGTCAGACAAGAAAAACTATGACTCTATGGCAGAGATTATGTGGTGCGGCAGCCTTTCCCACAACAACCTGACAGAGTGCGGCAGGGGAAAAGATTTCTCCGTACACAAATTCGGACACGCCTTAAGCGCGATGTTTGATGTTGCGCACGGTGCAAGCCTTGCGGCAGTCTGGGGTTCGTGGGCGGAATATCTGTATCAGGAGAAAGGTGCCACAGAGCGGTTTGCAAAATATGCGAGAAATGTGTGGAATGTAGAGGAGCAGGAGGACCTTGCCTGTGCAAAGGAGGGCATCAAGCGGACGGTCGACTTTTTCCGTGAAATCGGTATGCCGGTTTCTCTTACAGAATTAAAGGTGCCACATGACGATGCAGTGTTAAAGGAACTTGCGCAGAAAGCGACACTTGGCGATACCGTAAAGCTGTCCCGCATCCGCCCGTTAGGTGCGAAAGAGGCAGAAGAAATTTACCGGATGGCGGTTGAAGGGTAACAGGTAGAACAGATGAGTGAAATTTTATGCTCCACAGGGGCGTTGATTGGACGCCCAAACGGACGCAATTACAGGCTGTTAGCGCCGTTATCAGAGAAGTTAAACTGTGATGGCTTTGAGTTTATGATGTATGAGACCTGGTACGAACAGGTGGAGAAACTGACCGAATTTCTCTGTAGCCTTGGAATCCGGTTCCCGGTGATGCACTGTGAGAAGCACATCGGAGAGGCAATCAGCCGGAATGAGAACGGTTCCATGGACGAAGCGGTAAAGCACTTTGAACAGAACTGCGGGATTGCGGTGCGCATCGGAGCCAAAAAAATGGTTGTGCATTTGTGGGATGGGCTGACATCCGATTCCCACTTTTCGAATAACATTAAGGCATATAAAACACTTGCAGAAATAGCTTCAAGTTATGAAATAGACCTTCTGGTGGAAAATGTGGTGTGCAATCAGGAAAATCCGATGAAGCACTGGAAGGAGCTTGCCGCAGAATATCCGGACATTCATTTTATCTATGACACAAAGATGGCGGCATTTCATGGGCAGATGGATTTGATTTATGAAAAGGAGTATCAGTGGCTCTTTGACGAACATCATATCAGGCACTATCATGTGAATGATTACGCGGGCGGCTACATGGAATGGGGAAAATTAAAAACACTGCCGATTGGCGCAGGAAATGTGAATTTTAACAAGTTTTTTTCTTTCCTGCGGAAACAGCACTATAACGGGACATTTACGGTGGAAGCGACGGCATTCGGGCAGGACGGCACGGTGGATACGGAAATGTTAAACCGTTGTTTTGAGATTATCAGACAGAAAATGGGAGAGTAAAGAAAAAGAAAGTGTGCAAAACTGCGTTGGCAGTCCTGCACACTTTTTTGAATATATTTTTTATTCTTCTGCAAGATTTCCGGTGTATAACTGGTAATACTTTCCGTGTTCTGCAATGAGCTGGTCGTGATTTCCACGCTCGATAATGCGTCCCTGCTCTAATACGATGATGCAGTCACTGTTTTTGACGGTAGAGAGTCTGTGGGCAATTACAAATGTGGTTCTTCCTGCCATTAACTTATCCATACCGTCCTGAACGATGCGCTCCGTTCTGGTATCGATGGAACTGGTTGCCTCGTCTAAGATTAATACCGGAGGGTCTGCGATAGCGGCTCTTGCGATAGCGAGAAGCTGACGCTGTCCCTGACTTAAGTTTGCACCGTCTCCGGTCAGCATGGTGTTATAGCCATCCGGGAGCTGGTGGATGAAGGTGTCCGCATTTGCAAGCTTTGCAGCGGCAATCACTTCCTCGTCTGTGGCATCAAGTTTTCCGTAGCGGATATTTTCCATAACCGTTGCCGTGAACAGGTGGGTATCCTGCAATACGATGCCGAGAGAGTGGCGTAAGTCATCTTTTTTGATTTTGTTGATATTGATGCCGTCGTAGCGGATTTTACCGTCCTGGATATCGTAGAAACGGTTGATTAAGTTGGTAATCGTGGTCTTTCCGGCTCCGGTACTGCCGACAAATGCAATTTTCTGGCCCGGTGTCGCATAGAGGTTGACATTGTGAAGAACGATTTTATCTTCGTTGTAGCCGAAGTCTACGTCATCAAATACGACGTCACCGAGCAGCTCCTTATAATCGACGCTGCCGTCTGCCTGATGGGTGTGTTTCCATGCCCACATGCCGGTGCGTTCTTTGGTTTCCGTGAGACTGCCATTTTCATCGCGTTTGGCATTGACAAGGGTGACATAACCTTCGTCGTCCTCCGGCTTTTCGTCGAGCAGCTTAAAGATACGCTCGGAACCGGCGAGTGCCATGATGATGCTGTTCATCTGCATACTCATCTGGTTGATTGGCTGGCTGAAGTTCTTATTTAAGGTAAGGAAACTTGCAAGCTTTCCGATGGTGAAACCGCCCACACCGTTTAATGCGAGGATACCGCCGACAATTGCGCAGAGCACGTAGCTGATATTTCCAATTTGTGCATTGACCGGCATCATAATGTTGGCAAATTTGTTTGCATTGTCCGCACTGTCAAAGAGCTGGTCGTTTAACTCGTTGAATTTCTCTAAGCTTTCTTCCTCGTGGGTGAAGACCTTGATGACCTTCTGACCGTTCATCATTTCCTCGATGTAGCCGTTTACCGTAGCGATGTCACGCTGCTGTGCCATGAAGTAGCGGGAGCTTAAGCCGCCGAGCTTTTTGGTTGCAAATAAGGTCACACCAACCATGAAAAGTGTTACGATGGTAAGCGGAACATTTAAGAAAATCATGCTTCCAAGTGCACCTACGATAGTAATCGCACTGTTGATAAGCTGTGTGATACTCTGGCTGATCATCTGGCGCAGGGTATCGATATCGTTGGTGTAGGTAGACATAATGTCTCCGTGTGGGTGCGTGTCAAAATATTTAATCGGGAGTTCTTCCATATGGGTGAACATCTCGTTTCGCAGGTTCCGCAGGGTTCCCTGTGTGATATTGACCATGATACGGGTCTGTGCGTATATGGCAGCAGCACCGAGTGCGTAGAAGATGCCGACGCGCATCATGGCATGAAGCAGACCGGAAAAGTCAGGGTCAGCTTTCCCGATTAACGGTGCGATATAGTCATCAATCAACGTACTCATGAACATCGTTCCCTGCAGGTTTGCAAAGACAGAGAAGACGATACAGAAGAGAACGATGATGCAGTGGATTGCATAGTCCTTAAAAATATAGCGGAAAAGTCTTGCTAACAGCTTTCCGGGATTCTCAATCTGCGGTTTCGGACCTCTTGCATTGCCGCGTGGCCCACGGATTGGTTTTGCGTTCTGGTTTGATTCAGGCATTATGCAGCACCTCCTTCATCAAAATCTCCGCTGCCGCTGGTCTGCGATTCGTAGACATCGCGGTAGATTTCATTTGTGGCAAGCAGCTCTTCGTGTGTGCCAAAACCATTTACAACACCGTTGTTTAAAACGATAATGCGGTCTGCATTCTGCACGGAAGAGATACGCTGTGCAATAATTAACTTTGTAGTATGAGGAATCTCCTCAGCAAATGCCTTGCGGATTTTGGCATCCGTAGCAGTATCAACTGCACTGGTGCTGTCGTCAAGGATGAGGATTTTCGGTTTCTTAAGCAGGGCGCGCGCAATACACAGACGCTGCTTCTGACCACCGGAAACGTTTGTTCCGCCCTGTTCGATGTAAGTGTTGTAGCCATCCGGGAAACGCTCGATGAACTCGTCTGCGCAGGCAAGACGGCAGGCATGTATGCATTCTTCATCCGTCGCATTTTTATCGCCCCAGCGGAGGTTTTCGTAGATGGTTCCGGAGAAGAGGACGTTATTCTGCAATACGACAGACACCTCATTGCGGAGTGTGTCAAGGTCGTAGGAGCGCACATCTTTTCCGCCGACACAGACAGAACCGTCGGACACGTCGTAAAGACGGCTGATTAAGTTTACAAGCGAAGTCTTGGAACTTCCGGTTCCTCCGATAATACCGATTGTCTCGCCGGAGTGGATGGAGAGATTGATATCGTCTAGGATTGGAGTATCGGAGTTCGCATTATAGCGGAAGGTCACGTGATTGAAATCAATGCTTCCATCAGGAACTTCGTAATCCGGTGCTTCTGGATTTACAATATCACTCTTTTCATTTAACACCTCACAGATACGTTCTGCACTTGCCATACTCATGGTCATCATGACAAATACCGTGGAGAGCATCATGAGGTTCATCATGATATTCATGCAATAGGTAAGCATACTCATCAGTTCACCGGTGGTAAGCGTATCTGCGACAATCATCTTTGCACCAAGCCAGCTGATGGCGATGATGCAGGCATATACGGTAAGCATTAAAACCGGGTTGTTTGTTGCAATGACGCTTTCTGCCTTCACAAACATTTTGTAGATGTTCTGGCTTGCAGTGGTGAATTTCTTCTTTTCATAGTCCTCGCGCACATATGCCTTTACGACACGGATGGCGGAGACGTTTTCCTGCACGGAAGCATTTAAGTCGTCGTATTTTGGAAATACCTGCATGAAGTAGCGGTGTGCCCGCACAGTGATGAATGCGAGGATAGCGCCTAAGACGATAACCGCAATCAGATAGATGCAGGCCAATCTGGCATTGATAAAGAAGGCCATAATCATTGCGCAGATAATACTAAACGGTGCCCTAAAACACATCCGTAAGAGCATCTGGTATGCCATCTGCATATTGGTGACATCTGTCGTCAGACGTGTCACAAGACCGGCAGTACTGAATTTGTCAATGTTGGAGAAAGAAAATGTCTGGATATTTTCATACATTGCCTTTCTTAAGTTCCTTGCAAAGCCTGTGGAGGCTCTTGCACCGTATTTTCCGCCCATGATGCCGCAGAACAGGGAGAAGCAGGCAGCAACAACCATAAGACCGCCCATCATATAGATGTGATGAATATCGCCAGCTTCTACACCATCGTCTACGATGGATGCCATCATAAGGGGAATGATTGTTTCCATGATGACTTCAAGCACCATGAAAATGGGAGTAATCAGGGAATCTTTTTTAAATTCCTTAATCTGAGCTCCGAGTGTTTTTAACATAGAATCACTCCTTTTCCATAAATTCAGGTCCAAGAAAAAAGTTCTTGAAAAAATAATGTTAGTGTGCTAACAATAATGTTATACGATAACATTTTTTTAATGTCAACACATTCTTTTTAAAATATGGAGCAGAAGGACCAATGGAACAAAACGATTCAATCGGCTATCGGATACGGCTGATTCACAACCAGGTGCGCAGGCGCATGGAGGCAAAAAAACAGGAAAATGAGGGAAATCTTACCGGAATGCAGCACTGGACTCTTCATTATCTAAAGGAGCACGAGGCGGAGGAGATTTACCAGAGAGATTTAGAGGAAATTTTTTCGGTCTCCCGTGCAACGGCATCAAATATGTTACAGGTCATGGAGCGGGAAGGGCTTATCGTCCGGGTGCCGGTCGAGCATGATGCCCGGTTAAAAAAGCTGGTTTTGACAGAGCGGGCACAATATATGGTAGAGAGAGCACGTCAGGATGTGGCAGATTTAGAGAGAGAGATGACAAGAGGAATGGATGAAAAAGAGGTACAGGCACTGACCGCATCGTTAGATAAGATACTGTTAAATCTTGAATAGTCAGTAAATTTCCCTCTTTGCCTACTTATTTACAAACACACAATGTTGTTAAAGTACATTGACAAAAACACAAGATATTGTATAATGGCAATATGCGGTGTCTTGGGATGCGTCCCGGGGGAAGACACAAAAATATTGTCGGTAAAGTGTTGAGAGGAAGGTTTGGAAAATGAAGATTATCAAGAGAAGCGGTGCGGAGGATGTTTTTGATTTAAAGAAGATTGAAGCAGCCATCCGGAAGGCGAACGACAGTGTCATCGACTATGAAAAACTCGATGAGGCACGGATTCAGGAAATTCTTCGCAATGTGGAAAAGGCGTGCGAGAATATGAAACGTTCTCCAAGTGTAGAGGAAATTCAGGATATGGTGGAGAACCAGATTATGAATCAGCGTGCGTTTAACGTTGCGCGTAACTACATCACCTACCGTTACAAAAGAGCGCTTGTGCGTAAGTCCAACTCTACGGATGAGCAGATTTTAAGCCTTTTAGAGTGCAATAACGAAGAGGTAAAGCAGGAGAACTCCAATAAGAATCCGACCGTCAACAGCGTGCAGAGAGACTATATGGCGGGAGAGGTGAGCAAGGATATCACCAGACGTTTCCTTTTACCGGAAGATATTGTAGAGGCGCATGAAAAAGGAATCCTTCATTTTCATGATGCGGATTATTTTGCACAGCATATGCACAACTGCTGTCTGGTCAATCTCGAGGATATGTTACAGAACGGAACTGTAATCAGCGAGACCATGATTGACCGGCCGAAGAGCTTTTCAACTGCCTGCAACATTGCAACACAGGCGATTGCACAGATTGCAAGCTCCCAGTACGGCGGACAGAGCATTTCCTTATCTCATCTGGCTCCGTTTGTGGAGGTCAGCCGTCAGAAACTGCGCAGACAGGTGCGGGAGGAAATGATTGCAGTCGGCATTGAGCCGGAAGACGAGAAGGTCAATGCAATGGCAGAGCTTCGCGTGAAAGAGGAAATCAAGCGCGGTGTGCAGATGATTCAGTATCAGGTTATCACACTGATGACGACAAATGGACAGGCTCCGTTTATCACAGTGTTTATGTACCTTGACGAAGTACCGGAAGGACAGCTCAGAGACGACCTTGCAGCGGTAATCGAGGAGATGTTGCATCAGAGAATCCTTGGTGTTAAAAATGAAAAGGGTGTTTATATCACACCGGCATTCCCGAAGCTGATTTATGTACTTGAGGAAGACAACATCCATGAGGGAAGCAGATACTGGTATTTAACAAAGCTCGCAGCACAGTGTACGGCAAAACGTATGGTGCCGGATTATATTTCCGAAAAGATTATGAAGAAATTAAAGCAGGGCAACTGCTATACCTGCATGGGATGCCGTTCCTTCTTAACGGTATACAAGGACGAAAATGATAAATTCAAGTTCTACGGACGGTTCAATCAGGGTGTTGTAACCTTAAATCTTGTGGACGTTGCCTGCTCTTCCGGCGGAGACGAGGAGAAGTTCTGGCAGCTGATGGACGAGCGTCTTGAGATGTGCCACCGTGCATTGATGGCAAGACACAACCGTTTAAAAGGAACTCCTTCCGATGTGGCACCAATTCTCTGGCAGAATGGTGCGCTTGCACGACTGAAAAAAGGAGAGACCATTGATAAACTTCTGTATGGCGGATATTCGACCATTTCACTGGGATATGCAGGTCTCTGTGAATGTACCCGTTATATGAAAGGGGTTTCCCATACAGACCCGGACGGAACAGAGTTTGCGTTAAAGGTAATGCGTTACTTAAACGATGCCTGCCAGAAGTGGCGTGAGGAGAGCAATATCGACTTCAGTCTGTACGGAACACCGCTTGAATCCACCACCTACAAGTTTGCAAAATGCTTACAGAAGCGGTTTGGCGTGATACCGGGTGTCACCGATAAGAACTATATCACAAACAGCTATCATGTACATGTGACCGAGCAGATGAATGCGTTTGATAAGCTCAAATTCGAGTCACAGTTCCAGGAGTTGTCTCCGGGAGGCGCTATCAGTTATGTCGAAGTGCCGAATATGCAGAATAATATTGATGCTGTTATTTCTGTCATGCAGTATATTTACGAAAATATCATGTATGCGGAGTTAAACACCAAGAGTGATTACTGTCAGGAGTGCGGATATTCCGGCGAGATTAAGATTGTGACGGATGACGATGGAAAATTAGTCTGGGAGTGCCCGAACTGTGGCAACAGAGACCAGAATAAGATGAGCGTTGCAAGACGTACCTGCGGATATATCGGAACCCAGTTCTGGAATCAGGGAAGAACTCAGGAAATTAAAGAACGAGTATTGCACTTGTAAAAAGGAACACTATGAACTATGCAGAAATAAAATCATGTTCAATTGAAAATGGAACCGGGGTGCGGGTTTCCCTGTTTGTTTCCGGATGCAGACATCACTGCAAAGAGTGCTTTAATGCGGAAACATGGGATTTTAACTATGGAAAGCCCTATACCGTGGAAACGGAAAACCTGTTATTAGAACAGCTTGCACCGGATTATATTGCAGGGCTGACACTGCTTGGCGGAGACCCGACGGAGCCGGAAAATCAGAGAGCGCTGCTTCCTCTGCTACAAAGAATGAGGAAGGAACTTCCGGGCAAGACTGTCTGGGCGTACAGCGGATATCTTTACGAAGATTTTCTGCCGGGCGGGAGAGCTTACTGCGAGGTGACAGAGGAGTACTTAGGGCTTATCGATATTCTGGTGGATGGACCGTTTATTTTAGAGCAGAAGGATATTTCGCTTTTGTTCCGGGGGTCTGCAAACCAGCGCATCATTGATGTGCCAAAGAGCCGTGCCTGCGGGGATGTCGTGATTGCCATGGAGTGAAAAAAATGCTATAATAAACCAGTAGCTTTTTGCCACAAAGGGAGAATCGAGATGAAAGTAAACTGGAGAGCGGTTGTTGCAGTAGCGTTTTATGCACTTGGAATTCTTGGCTGGCTTTACATCGGAGGATGGATGATTTTAACCAGACCTGTAAAAGGATTGATTCTTGCACACTTAGCAGGGAATCTTTCACTCTGGAAGCTGCTTATCGCAGTGATTCAGGGATTCCTCTATCTGTCGCTGGCAGGCGGAGTCTGGTGTGTAGGATATATGCTGGGCAATTATTTTAAAGAAAACGAGTAATGTAGTAAAGAACCCTGCGCAAGCAGGGTCCTTTTTAAATGAGGATTCAGATAAAATATGATTTTAAGAGTACCTTCTTATTATAAAGAATTCCGCTGTATTGCGGATAAATGCAAGGATAGCTGCTGTATTGGCTGGGGCATTGATATTGATGAGGACACAAGAGCGTATTATTCCGGAATCGAAGGGACATTTGGAAAACGTCTGCGGGATGCACTTGAAACAGATGAAGAGGGAGTGGTGGGCTTTAAGCTGCGTGAAGACGGCTGGTGTCCGTTTTTAAATGAAAAAAAGCTGTGTGAAATCTGTATCACACTCGGCGAGGAGGCATTGAGCGAGGTCTGCACCGAATATCCGCGATTTACGATGGAGTATGGAAATGTGCGGGAAAAATGTTTATGCCTTTCCTGTGAGGAAGTGGGGCGGCTATTGTTCTCGGAAGAAGAGAACGTGACATTTGAGGAATATGAGATTGCGGATGCATGGCAGGAGGAAGAGGATACCGAGCGGGAAATGGAGCTTGGCGGTAAACTTGAAGATATCAGAAATGAAACGATAAAAATTCTGGAAAACAGAGAAAAAAGCATTTTTACCCGGATGGCAGAGGTTCTTACTTATTGTAAAGAGGCACAGAAACAATTATTTGGCGGGGCACCGGAGGAAGAAGAGAAAGCAGATATCGGAACGCCTTACGAACATTTTTCAGAGCGGATGCGCCTGTTTGAGGAATTAGAGCCGTTTGGAGAAACGTGGGGAGACTTGCTGGCACAGATGAAACAGACCTTTTCTTCCGCTGAGGTTTATGACAGGCTGCACCGGGAGTTCTGGGAAATGAACCGTTTATGGGAATACACTTATGAAAAGTTGATGGTGTATTTTCTGTTCCGCTATTTTATGCGTGCGGTCTACGATGACAATCTGTTCGGAAAAGTGCAGTTTGCGGTGCTTTCCGTCCTTGCAATTATCGATTTGGATGTGTGGCGCGCAAATTGCAACGGGGGAACCTTTTCCTTAAAAGACCGGATTGAAACGGCGGCACTCTATGCAAAGGAAGTGGAACATTCTGAGGAGAATGTCGACCTTTTGATGGAAGACATCTGGTTTGAGGACATTTTTGCGGGGGACAGTCTTAGAACGCTGGTTTTGAACTATAATACATATAGAAAATAGAAAGAGGGCACAAAAATGAAAGTAATACTGGTAAATGGAAGTCCAAAGAAAAACGGCTGCACCTACACGGCATTGACAGAGGTTGCAGGAGCACTGGAAAAAAATGGAATTGAGACCGAGATTTTTCATGTGGGAAATAAACCGTTAGCCGGCTGCATGGGCTGCGGTGCGTGCTTAAAGACCGGAAAATGTTTTATGGATGATACGGTCAATGAATTTGTGGAAAAAGCAAAAGAAGCAGACGGTTTTGTATTCGGTTCACCGGTGCATTACGCGGCAGCGTCAGGTGCAATCACTTCTTTTCTGGACCGGGCATTTTATGGAAAGGGAAGTGTTTTTGCAGGAAAACCGGGAGCTTCTGTTGTAAGCTGTAGAAGAGGCGGCGCATCGGCGGCTTTTGACCAGCTCAATAAATATTTTACGATTAGCAGTATGCCGGTAGTATCTTCCCAGTACTGGAACCAGGTGCACGGAACAACACCGGAGGAAGTACGGCAGGATGAAGAGGGAATGCAGACAATGCGGACACTCGGAAATAATATGGCGTGGCTGTTAAAGTGTATTGAACTCGGGAAAAAAGAAGGGATTCCCTTCCCGGAGGGCGAGAAAAAAATTGCGACGAATTTTATTCGTAAATAAAAAAATAGCCGGGCGACCAGCGGATGGCTTGTCAACCGGCTATTAGCGCTTTCCTGTCAGAAAATGCAGGAAAGAGACTGGAGTTTTGCCTTTGGCTCTTGTTTCGTCAATGTATTTCTCATAAAAGAGAATGACTTCCGCAAAAGACATTGCAGGATCGATTGCATAAGACATATGCACACCTTCTTTCTTTATAGATTTCCTGAGGAAAGATTACTCGGAAAAACTTTTCATATCCTCAGGTTCGATACGAGTATACCACTGCAATATCGGAAAATCAACCAAAAAATTGTATTTTAAATTGTACAATTTTACCAAAAACAAAGAAGCAGATTAGGAAACGGAGCTTGGGAAAGATGGAAGATATTGACAGCGGCGGTATTGCCAAAACGGGAGAAATCAAGTAGAATAACTGTTAGTACAGAGACGAAGGAAGCAGTATGTGTAAGAAGATAATTGAAGATTTAGCCGGAAACCGGATGGAAAAAGAAAAAATAAAAGAGGCACTCAGTGCGTTACGCAGTGAAATCAAAGACCCCGGGAAGCAGAAAGAGGCACAGGGGCTTATCGGAGACGGGGCGTGGCTGATTGCGATGCTTTCCTCAGATGAACCGAAAGTGCGTAAAAATGCGGCACTTCTGCTCGGAGATTTAAAAGTGCAGCAGGCGCTATCGAACCTCTACGCGGCATACTGTGTAGAGGAAACGCTGTTTGTAAAAAGCGCATATCTTACCGCCATGGGGAAACTCGACGCAAAGGAGTACGCAGGAAAGCTAAAGGAGCGTCAGATGGAACTTTCCAGGAAGGTTCCGGCAGAGAACGAGAAGAAGCATCTTCGTGAGGAAATGCGGGAGTTGGAAAAAATTCTTGTGGACATTGAGGGCGTGAAAAAGCATACCTTCCGTGGCTTCTCTGAGGCACAGAATTTTTTGCTTACCACTTCAAGAGAACAGAGAAATATCACGCTTGCTGAGGTGAAGGCGCTTTCTACAGAGGTTTCTTACCGGGTGAGCGAGCATCCGCTTGGCGTGCTGGTGCAGAGCAGACAGCTTTCCCCGTTTTTGCATCTGCGCACCTACAGAGAGCTTTTGTTTCCATTGAAAGCGAAGGTGCCTGCTAATCCGAGGGAGGCGGCAGCAGCGGTTGAAAGAGCCGGAATTGTACCGTTTCTTTTCGCCTGCCACAAGGAGGAGACACCGTTTTATTTTCGCCTGGAATTAAAGAGCCGGATGGAACTTGACAAAAAAACGGATTTTGCCAAAAAATTTGCGGCGGAACTTGAGGACTTAACCGGGCGAAAACTGATTAATTCGACCAAGAATTATGAAGTGGAGATTCGTCTTGCAGAGACGAAAGAGGGAAGCTTTCTTGCGTTTTTAAAATTGTATACAATCCCGATGAAGCGCTTTTCCTATCGCAAAAATGCGATTGCGGCATCGATTCATCCGGCAAATGCAGCGGTGCTTATGAATCTTGCAAAGCCTTATCTGAAAGAGGATGCGCAGATTTTAGACCCGTTCTGCGGAGTGGGAACGATGCTTATCGAGCGTGATTACTGTGTTCCGGCACGCGAGAAGTACGGCATTGACACCTTCGGGGATGCCATTGTGATGGCGCGTGAGAACGCAGCGCTTGCGGGAGAGAAAATTAATTTTATTCACAGAGATTACTTTGATTTTAAACACGCTTATCTGTTCGATGAGATTATCACCAATATGCCGATGCGTGGGAAAAAGACCAGAGAGGAACAGGATGCGTTTTATGCAAGATTTTTTGAAAAATCGCAGAGCATCTTAAGCAGAGACGGAATCATCATCATGTACTCCAACGAACAGGGTTTTGTGAAAAAGCAGTTAAGACTTCGTGATAATTATCGGCTGTTGCAGGAATTTTGTATTCGGGAGAAGGATGGATTCTATCTGTATATCATCGGAATTAAGGGGTAAGTACTATGGCATTCGCAATCAAAAAAAGAGAAGACAGGCAGGCAAAATCAGAATTTGGTCTTTTAGATGCACTGTTAATGCAGAGCCTTCAGGACCGTTTCTGTGATGCAAATAATGTATATCTGGTATGTTTAAGCCGAAAACGAGGGGTGATTACAAAGGCATATGGCTCGAAGGAAGAGCTGGCATATGTCCATTCTGTTGTGACGATGGATATGCACGTATCACTTTTAAATAAGATGGTGGACAGCCGGATTGAAAATGTCATTGAGGAAGACTGCGGCACAGATGCGATAAAAATGTGCGGCGTCTCTATCCGCGTGGGCGGAGAAAACGTTGCGACCTGGGTAGTTGTAGGTGTGATGGAGGATGCGGCGGAAGATGTGCCTGCGTGTGTCATGCGCACCTCACCGGAGCGGTTTTATAAATCGATTGAGTTTTTGGAGACTTTATCAAAACAGCTTTTTGCAGTAAAAATGGAAGAACTTCTGGCTCAGGAGGCATTTTTAAAGAGCCGGGAATCGGAAATGCAGATGGAAGCGGAGCTTCACCGCAACGAAGCAATGACATCTATCGTTAAGATGTTGGAATCCGAAAACGGTTTTGTGCAGATTGTCAACGACATTTTAAAAAATGTGTGTGAGTATCTTGACCTTTCGAGGGCAAGCATGATTCAGGAGAATGTAAACCCTGCTTATGTCGACATGATTTGCGAGTATGTTTCTCCGGAAAAAGAAACCCTGCTGGAACGCAAACAGCAGGTAAAAAAAGCAGATTATCCGTTTTTTAACGGAAAGCCATATATGATTTCCGCCAATTCCATGATGCCGGATGAGTTTCACCGGCTGTTTGAAAAAGAGGGAATCAAGGCGGCCGTATTTCTTCCGATTGAGGTAAACGGCAGGAACAGTATGTACCTGTGCTTTGTGGAATGTCACAAGGAGCGGATCTGGGATGTCAACGATATCAAGTTTGTCAACGATGTAAAACGCATCATCCAGAGCATTTTAACAAAGCGTATTGCCAAAAATTCTCTGGCAAGCTCTTATGCGTCACTCGAAGCAATCCTTGAAAATGTGGGCTGTGGCATCTATGTGAAAGACCCGGCAAGCAATACGATTCTTTATACGAATCAGCGGTTTCGGGATTCCTTCCGCAAGAGCATCGAAAAGGGAGCACTTGACCGCTACATGGAGCAGGGGCTTAAGGCAGAACATTCTTTCCGGGAAATCTACTACGAAGAGGAGAACCGCTGGTTTGATTTCCACAGCACGCAGATTAACTGGGTGGACGGAAGAACGGTCATGCTGTGCACCATTTATGATGTGACGGACAAAAAGATGTACCAGCAGAAGATTGAGCGCCAGGCGAACAATGATTTTCTGACCGGATTATATAACAGAATGCGCTGCGAACAGGATTTGGAGCGCCATATCAAGCAGGCGATGGAATTTGGCGGCGAGGGCGCCCTGCTTTACATCGATCTGGACGACTTTAAACACATCAATGACGGACTCGGCCATCAGCACGGCGATGTTCTGTTAAAAAATATTTCGACCAGTTTACAGCAGATTCCTGGTGTTGAGAACAGTTGTTACCGCATGGGCGGTGATGAGTTTATCATCATTATTCCGCATCATCATTTTTCGATGCTTCACGATATTATCGGGGAAGTGCATGCGATTTTCTCCCGCCCGTGGGTGCTAAAGGACACGGAGTATTATTGTACGGTCAGTATGGGTGTTGTCTGCTTCCCAAACGATGGAAAGACTGTGGAAGAACTGATTCAGAAGGCAGATATTGCATTGTATGAGGCAAAATGTGCAGGAAAGAATCGTGTGGAATTTTACGATGACAACGTGGAATCCACTTCATTTAAGCGTCTGGATTTAGAGAAAAATATGCGCAATGCGACCAGACATTCCTTTGAGGAGTTTGAGGTTTATTATCAGCCGGTTGTGGATGTGACAAAGCCGGATTATCCGTGCATCGGAGCGGAGGCGTTAATCCGCTGGAATTCGCCGGAGCTTGGATTTATCTCACCGGTAGATTTTATCCCGATGGCAGAGTACTTAGGGTTAATCAATCCTATTGGCGACTACATTCTTCGTGAGGCGTGCATCCGCTGCAAGTACTGGAATGATTACGGTCATCCGGACTTTAAGGTGAACGTGAATCTTTCGGTGGTACAGCTTTTACAGAATGATATTGTAGATAAGATTGCACAGGTGTTAAAGGAGACGGGAATCATGCCGCAGCACCTGAATCTGGAGGTCACCGAGAGCCTTGCTATTAACGATATGAATCGTATGAAACAGATTCTTGCAGATATCCGCCGTCTTGGTGTGCGTGTCGCACTCGATGATTTCGGAACCGGCTACTCGTCTCTAAATCACATCCGGGAGCTGCCGATTGATATCATAAAAATTGACCGCTGCTTTGTTATCGACATTGACAAGGATGAGTTTTCAGACGCTTTCGTGAAGATGGTATCCGAGCTTGCCAAGGCGATTGACGTTAAAATCTGCGTGGAAGGCGTGGAGACAGAGGAGCAGCTCAAAAAAGTCGTGGGCTGCGGCGTGCATATGATTCAGGGATTTTATTTCGGAAAGCCAATGTGTGTGAAGGATTTTGAGGAGAAATATATCTGATGGAGGGAGTAGTATTTTTATAAAAAGTATAGAGTGGAACAAGAAAGCCTTTATGAATGACAGCGTTCATAAAGGCTTTTTGTGTTCCACGAAAGGTGTTATCCATTTTTATTTTTACCGGCTCGTCTTTCAATGACCATGACAAGGTCATAAACAATGTTTCGTTGCTCCGGTGGAAGCTGACGCAGCCGTTCAAGAAACAGAAGTTCCTTTGAAGTAGGCGCGGAGGTTGAAGTATATCCTAACAGGCAGTCCGTAGACACGTGAAGCGCATCCGCCATCGCCATTACGGTTTTAAAATCCGGTTCATGGTTACTTTTTATATAGCCATTCAATGTTGTTTTTGCAATGCTTAGCATAGAAGCAAAATCTTTTTGGGAAATATCGCGTTCTTCCAAAAGATTTTGTAAATTTTCGCCAAATGTCATTCAAGTATATCCCCTTGCTTTATGAAATATTTATGGTTGTTATTATATAGGTGGTCTGTTTGAAAATAATAGATGGTACTAGTAATTAGTATTTAATGTATTACAAATACGACAAAATAGTATTATGATAAAAAAGTACCAGATACATTCCAGAGAAAAAGGAGGAAAAAAGTTATGAAACGATTATGGAACAGGCTTGGCGCAGGAATTTTTGCACTGCTGTTGCTGGTGGGAACCATCTTTGCACCGGTCGGAACGGTGAATGCAGATGCTGCACAGGACAAGACAAAACCGATGGTGATTCTCTACGCGGGTGAGACCAATTACACCAACAAAAATGTAAACATCAATGTCTATGCCACGGACAAATCCGGTATCAAAAGTATTTTGATTAAAAAGGGAAAAATAACCAAAGGTGCAATGAGGTACTGGAAGAACGCGAGCAACATTACGAAGGCTAAGAAGAAAAAAGTGCCAGCAAATGCAACCTATTCCGTGCGCGTAATGGACAAAGCCGGAAATGTGACAGTAAAAAGAATCACGCTTACCAATATTGATAAGACAAAGCCGGGCATTGTCTTAAAACAGAGTACCGTGAGCGGAGGCACACAGGTAAACGTAAAAACTTCTGATTTAAGCGGAATCAAGAGCATAAAATATGTAAAAGGCTATATCGGCGATGCGTCCAGCAGTGCATTCAGAAATGCCGCCAATATTACCTCTGCAAAGAAATTTACAGCAAAAACAAATGGCTATTATACGGTGCAGGTAATTGATAAGGCAGGAAACAAGGCGGTTGCACAGATTTATGTGACTGTAAAGACCGCGCTGTATGATATGGACGAATATTATGGAAACACTCCATCAAAATATACAACAGCGACGGACAGCCTGAACAGAACTTATGCGAATGCACTGAGAGTATATTCATACAGGACAGGAGACGATTTTACCTATTTTTTAGACGGCAAATACAAATATTTTGAAGGGGATATCGCATGCTGGGACTCTAATACATATGACGGAACGATGCAGATTTATGCAGATAATGAGTTGATTTATACGTCAGATAAGATTCAGCCAACAAACGAGAAAATCCACTTCAAGGTGCAGGTGGGAAATGCGAGGTTTATGACAATAAAAATGAGTACGGATGAGGACTATTGGTTTACTAATTATTATCTCCTTGGCAACGCCTACCTCTACAATTAAGTGAGATAGGGAGCAGAAGCGCTAGGAGCGGTGGATTGTTCAGAATTTTGCCTGTTCTTATCGTCAATATGCACAAAAAAATAAGAATTTCTTGTCTCCAAAGAAATTGCTCTGTTATAATCAGTGTAAAGCATATATTCTTTGGAAACATTCCTAATTACGATGTGGGGACAGTTCTTCCGGGGATTGTCCCCATTCGTATCTTCTGGCGTCTGTGCCAGAACAAGGTGGAGGTGACGGCGATGAGTATTTTTGAATTTGATGAAGAAGGAGTTTAATTCAGATGGTTTTACGAAAATTGCAAAAGGGCAAATCGGCGGAACTGATTGCGGAAGAATTAGAGGAGAATCCAGAGACAGTTGCGCATATCTGCACGGCTGCGGAAAAATGTGCAACCATGACAGATACAGAACGCGTATATGAGTATTTAAACAATAATATCGGCTAGTTCAAACCGGATGACTTTCTTTAACTCGTCGACAGAGGTTTCAATCTGGTAACCGATTTTTCCGGCACTGAAAAAGATGTGCTCCTGCTTGGCAGCACTTTCGTGGATAACGGTGCGGAAGAACTTTTTCATGCCGATAGGGGAGCAGCCTCCGTGAATGTAGCCGGTTAAAGGCAGAAGTTCTTTGGATTTAATCATTTCAATGCTTTTTTCACCGACACTTTTGGCAGCTTTCTTCAAGTCAAGCTCCTGGTTGACAGGAACTAAGAAAACATAGTGATTTGCGGACTTTCCAATGGTTACTAACGTTTTAAACACAGCATCCGGGTTCTGGGAGAGGGCAGTCGCGACTTCCATACCGCTTAGGGCATCTGTGTCTGCATAGCTGTGGGCAGTGTATTTGATTTTTTTCTGGTCTAAAATTCGCATGACATTTGTTTTTTCTTCCATGATGTTCCCCTTGTGATATTGTTCTGGTATGGCATATCAATATGTTCATTTTTTGCCTTTGCGCATAGTATAGCATAAAATTTCCTCTGGAAAAAGAACATTTTAGATGCCGGAAAAAATAATTACAAAAGCATTGATATTTTTGGTGTGTGTGTGTATAATATGGATTAAGAACAGAGATGTTCTTCTTCATCTTGATGAGTCCTGTGACGGTTTCGACAGGACGGTAAAATAAAAATTGACCGAGCGATGAGTCCTGTGACGGTTCTGACAGGACGGTAAAATAAAAATTGACCGA
>CATZIT010000022.1:0-24077 GCA_958420225.1 uncultured Roseburia sp.
AAGGAAACGCTGGTAGAAAGAATAAGGTATCAGGGATAGCAAGTAATATGTAATGGACTAGGTCTTAACGAAGAGGAGAAATGGAGACATCTCTAATGTGGATCTAGCAGCCGTCGCCGGGGACTAATATATAAGAAGGAATATTGTTTGAGCAGGAAAAGATATAGAAGACTCTGGTAGCAAGTCTTGAGATAAAATATGTTCTGTGAATTATTCACAAGATAATACTTTGAGGAGGCTTGGCAATGACCAAGGATTCCATTGATGACGAGAAAGTAAGCAGGCAGAAAAAATTTGACAGGTTCTGTTATTACTTAGGCGGAGTAAAACAGCTTCTGGACGAAAAGGCTGCGTAGGCAACCGGCATCCTGCGGATAATATGATTCAGGATGTATACATATATCAGGAGACTTCATTCATGGCGAGTGGAGTCTCTTTTATTTTGCACTGTATAACGGAAAAAGTTTTGGTTGAACAGAGGTTGGAATGATGATAAGATTTAGTTGGGACAATAGTGAACACATGTGTTCACATTTCATAACTAAGAAGTAATGGATTGGAGAGGTGCTTATGGCAGATAAAATTGGAACCGATGAATATGGGGAAATACTTATATACCAGACTGATGATGGGCAGACAAATATAGAAGTTAAAATAGAAGATGATACAGTGTGGCTGACACAACAGCAGCTTACTGAATTATATCAATGCAGTAAATCAAATATAAGTGAACATATAAAGCATATATTCGAAGAAGGGGAGCTGGATAAGGATTCAGTTGTTCGGAAATTCCGAACAACTGCAGATGATGGAAAAACATATAATGTTACTTATTACAATTTAGATATGATTATCTCTCTTGGATACCGTATTAAATCAGTAATTGCAACAAGATTCAGGCAGTGGGCAACAAAGCGGTTAAAAGAATATATGATTAAGGGATTTACGATAGATGACGAGCGTTTGAAAGGAAATGGTGGAGGAAATTACTGGAAAGAGTTACTTGACAGAATCAGGGATATCAGATCTTCAGAAAAGGTCTTGTATCGTCAGGTTCTTGATTTATATGCTACGAGTGTAGATTACAATCCTCATAGCGAAGAGTCTGTTAGATTCTTTAAAATTGTTCAGAATAAACTTCACTATGCAGCTCATGGTCATACTGCGGCAGAGGTTATATATCAACGTGCTGATGCACAAAAACCATTTATGGGACTTACTTCATTTTCAGGTGAATTACCAGCATTAAAAGATATAGGAATTGCAAAAAATTATCTGGATGAGAGTGAACTAAAAGTATTAAATAATCTTGTATCTGGTTATTTTGATTTGGCAGAAATTAATGCAATTGAACATAAACCTATGTACATGGATGATTATGTAAAGCAGCTGGATAGTGTGTTGTCATCAGGAAATAGAAAGCTTTTAACTGGTTCCGGTTCTGTAAGTCATAAACAGGCATTAGAGAAAGCAAAGTCAGAATACAGAAAATATCAGGAGATTACTTTGACACCAGTCGAAAAAGCATATCTTGAAAGCATTAAAGAGGTTTCCAAGGAAGTAAAAAGGAGATAACATCTGATGAAAAAACAGCAGAAATGTTACATATATACAAGAGTTTCCACTTCCATGCAGGTAGATGGTTACAGTCTTGATGCACAGAAGGACAAGCTTAGAAAATACGCAGAGTATCAGGAAATGTCTATCGTTGGGGAATATTCTGATGAGGGTAAATCTGGCAAAAGTGTGGAAGGCAGACCACAGTTTAAACAGATGTTATCGGATATAGAAAATGGTAAAGATGATGTTGATTATGTGTTAGTATTTAAACTGTCAAGATTTGGAAGAAATGCAGCAGATGTTTTATCATCATTGCAGAAAATGCAGGATTATGGGGTTAATCTTATCTGTGTAGAGGATGGAATTGACAGCTCCAAGGATGCCGGAAAGCTGATGATATCTGTGTTATCTGCGGTAGCAGAGATAGAGCGTGAGAATATTCTTGTCCAGACAATGGAAGGTAGAAAACAGAAGGCAAGAGAGGGTAAATGGAATGGTGGTTTTGCACCATATGGTTATCAGCTGGTAAATGGTGAACTTATCATTGCAGAAGATGAAGCCGAGATTATCCGAATTATATATGACAAGTTTGTCAATACAACGATGGGAATGGCTGCGATAGCTGCATTTTTAAATAACAGTGGTTATAAGAAAAAGCTCCGTCAGAATAATACAATAGAAGGCTTTTCTACATCGTTTATTAAAGGAGTGTTAGATAATCCGATATATTGTGGCAAACTTGCATTTGGCAGAAGAAAAAACGAAAAGATTCCGGGAACACGAAATGAATACCATATTGTAAAACAAAAAGATTATATGCTGAATGATGGAATACATGAGGCAATCATATCGGAAGAGATGTGGAACCAGGCTCATAAGAAGCGTCAGGAGACAGGAGTATTACAGGTAAAAACACATAGTCTTGAACATGAACATATTTTATCAGGTATTATCAAATGTCCTGTCTGTGGAAGCGGTATGTATGGCAATGTAAACCGCAAGAAGCATCCGTATGGAGGCTATTATAAGGATTATTTTTATTATGCCTGCAAACACAGGAAGCTTGTGGACGGACACCGCTGTACTTATAAAAGACAGTGGAATGAGGACAGGATTAATGCGGCAGTTGAGGAAATTATCCGCAAATTTGTGAAGAATCCAAAGTTTGAGCAGGAAATCCGTAAGCAGATAGGAAGCAGCATTGATACATCGGAGCTTGATCGGGAATATGATGGATTAAAAGACAGACTGAGCCAGACAACCGGGGCGAAAAACAGGCTTGCTGACCGGATGGATCATTTATCCGTATCGGATAAGAATTATGATAAAAAATATAATGACATGCAGGAACGTCTGGACAAGCTATATGATGAAATCACTGATATTGAGAATGCCATGGAAGAAGTCGAAACAAGACTTTATAATATCAGGCAGGACAAAATCTCAGAAGATAATGTTTACCAGTTCCTTTTATTCTTTGATAAGCTGTATGATAAATTTACAGATCTGGAAAAGAAGACATTTTTGAAGAGCTTCCTGTCTGATGTGTTTATCTATGAGGAAGAACAAAAGGATGGCAGAATATTAAAAGGTCTCCGGTTTAAATTTCCGATATATATGAATGGCAGAAATGTATTGGGGGTGGATTGGGACAACGAAAGGACAGATGAGACAATAGTTGCACTACATCGGACCGATATGTAAAAATCTTTGACTTGAAGCAAAAAGGTGGAATAAAACGACCGAAGTAAAAGACGATGAAAAAAGAGGAACCGCTGTTAATGCAGCCGTTCCTCTTTTTTCATTGGAAGTGTAAAAATAAACTCAGTGCCGACACCCTCGGTACTGATGCAGTTGATGTTCTGGCCGTGGGCGGCGATAATCTCTTTTACGATAGAAAGACCAAGCCCGGTGCCCTTTTTGTCCTTGCCACGGGAGAGGTCGCTTTTGTAGAAACGTTCCCAGATGCGCTTAATACTTTCTTTGGGGATTCCGATACCGGTGTCCTTGACCGAAACAAACACCTTATCATTTTTCTCGGTGGTCTCAATGGTAATGGCGGAATCGTGGTGGCTGAACTTGATAGCGTTGTCAATCAGGTTATAGAGCACCTGCTGGATTTTACTCATATCGGCAGTCACATATAGTTCCTCGCCGCTTAAAATCAGGTTAAAGGAAATCCGTTTTTCTGTGCAGACACCTTCAAAGGTCTGAACGGTCATGCGGATGGTGTGGTTGATGTCAAAATCGCTGATGTCAAGCATGATGCCGTGGGAGCCGTACTTGTTCAGTTCGAGAAGGCTCTGTGTCAGTTTATTTAAGCGTTCCGTTTCAAATAAAATAATCTTTAAATATTTTTCCTGCATCTCCGGTGGAATCGTCCCGTCTAACATTGCCTCAATATAGCCTTTGATGGAGGTCAGCGGGGAGCGGAAATCGTGCGAAACATTTGAGATAAATTTCCGTTGGTCCTCCTCTAATGAGTTTAACTCGTTTGCCATATAATTCAGGGAAGCGGCAAGGTAGCCAATCTCATCGTTGGAATGGACATCAATCTTGGCGTCAAAATTTCCGGCTGCGTAGGCATCCGCACCCTTGGTAATTTTTCGGATGGGAATATAAACTACATATGTAAATAAAATTAACACAATAAACGCAGCGACAAAAAGCAGCGCCAGAGTTTCATAGGAAATCGCCGAAAGTCCATTTGCAAAGGAAACAATAGTGTTCTCCGGTTTGTGGATGATGACATATCCGCGGACCTTGTAATTCACGGTGATAGGGGAAAAGACGCTTAAGGTATTTGTGGAAAAACAGTTGTAGAAGGTTCCGACCTGGTAATAACGGTTCCCGAAATCCGTGATGTTGAATCCTTCGATGGATTCCTGATTTTCCGCAAGTTCCGGTCTGGATGTATTGATAATGATGTTTCCGTGGGTATCCACAATCCAGATTTCACCGGAAAGATAGGTGCTTAGCGTCGTAAGCTGTGTTGTAAGCTCGGAAAGCTCCATGGTGCGGTTAAAATAATTGCCGGCATAGTTGGTGGAAATCAGTGCTGACTCCCGGTAAAGGCTGCTTGCTTCCCGCTTTTCCAGAAAATTAAATGTGACATGGTATGTAAATGTCACGATAATCAGGCAGCCAATGACACCGTACATCAGATATCCGGCAAGCAGTTTGGGGTAGAGTGTCCGTTTCATACTTCTCTGACCTCGAATTTATAGCCGATGCCCCACACGGTTGCAAGACTCCAGTTTGCACAGTCTTTGATTTTTTCACGGAGACGCTTCACATGAACGTCCACTGTCCGGGTGTCTCCGATGTATTCATAGCCCCAGATATGGTCTAAAAGCTGTTCTCTGGTAAATACCTGATTAGGCGAGGAAGCAAGAAAATATAACAGCTCCAGCTCCTTTGGCGGCATATCGACCGCCTGTCCGCGATACATGACAGAGTAGTTTGAGAGATTCACCACAAGTTCCGGGTATTTGACGCACTTTAACTCCGGCACCGGAACTTCCTCCCTGACCGGCTGATAACGGCGGAGAACTGCTTTTACACGAGCTACAAGCTCTTTGGAGTCAAAAGGTTTCATGATATAGTCGTCCGCACCGAGCTCAAGTCCTAATACTTTGTCAAAAATTTCACCTTTGGCAGAGAGCATGATAATCGGCACATTTGCCTTTGCACGCACCTCGCGGCAGACCTGATAGCCGTCCATTCCGGGAAGCATTAAGTCTAAGAGAATCAGATTGGGATGATACTGGTCGAATGCGATAAGGGCCTCTTCGCCATCATTTACAATCTTTGTATCAAAGCATTCCTTGGTCAGGTAGAGCGAAATAAGCTCTGCAATATTATTGTCATCGTCTACGATTAAAATTTTCTGTTTTGCTGCCATAGTTACCTCCATAGGATGCAAGTTAGTCTTTGAACTCTGCAATCGTCACGCCGGCATCGCCCTCGCCGAATTCACCAAGACGGTAGGATTTGACGTGTTTCTGCCGCTTTAAGTGCGCGTGGACGGCATTGCGGAGCGCTCCGGTACCTTTTCCGTGCACGATGCGGACGGAAGGAAGATGTGCAAGATAAGCATCGTCTAAATATTTGTCTAACAGGGCAATCGCCTCGTCCGTCGTTTTGCCGATAAGGTTGATTTCGGCGGAAACAGACATGGATTTGCTCATCTTGATTTTACCGGTGCCGGTTTTGTTAAATTTCTTGCCGGTTGGTACATCGTCATCTGCAAGAAGAATCAAATCTTTGATGTTTACGAGAGAACGTAAAATTCCCATCTGTACATACAAATCACCCCTGGCATTCGGCAGGGAATGTACGGTTCCGGTCAGGTTCATGCTGATGACCTTGACGCGGTCTCCGATGCGGAGATTTTTTGGTGCATTGTGGTTCGCCTCGGCTTTCTTCTGGTCAGACATTTTCTTCTGGGCATCGGTCATCTTGCCACGAAGCTTTGCACGCTCTTTTTCCATCTGCGCGATAGGAGCGCCGGCTTCGCCGTATTTGTTAAAATTGCGGATGGTTTCATCTGCTAAATCTTTTGCTTCTTTTACGATATTGAAAGCCTGCTCGTTTGCCTCACGCAGAATCTTCTCGCGGCTTGCTTCAAGGCGCTCCTGCTTCTGCTCAAGCTGGTTTTTCAAGGATTCAATCTGCGCCTTGTACTGGTTGATTTCCAACTGTTCTTTTTCGATGGTAAGGCGGTTCTTCTCAAGGTCTGCAAGAAGGTCTTCAAAATTTTCATCATTTTTGCTGATGCGTCCCTTGGCGTCCGTGATGATTTCTACCGGAAGACCGAGCTTTTCGGAGATAGCAAACGCATTACTCTTGCCGGGGATTCCGATTAACAGGCGGTAGGTCGGACTTAAGGTCTCAACGTTGAATTCGCAGCACGCATTTTCCACACCCGGAGTCGAGAGGGCAAATACCTTTAATTCGCTGTAGTGGGTGGTTGCCATGACGCGCGCACCGTAAAGGTGGAGCTTTGTGAGGATGGAAATGGCAAGTGCAGCACCCTCGGTAGGGTCTGTTCCGGCACATAACTCATCGAAAAGCACCAATGAGCGGTCATTGACTGCATCTAAAATACGAACGATATTTGTCATATGCGAAGAGAAGGTACTAAGCGACTGCTCGATACTCTGCTCATCGCCGATATCTGCAAAGACATCTTCAAAAATGGCAAGCTCCGAGCGCTCGGAAGCCGGAATATGAAGTCCTGCCTGCCCCATTAGCGTCAAAAGACCGACTGTCTTAAGGGAAACTGTCTTACCGCCGGTGTTTGGACCGGTCACGATTAACAGGTTAAAATCGTCGCCTAAGCGCACATCAATCGGCACAACTTTCTGTTTGTCTAAAAGAGGATGGCGGCCTTTCCGGATGTTAAGCCGTCCGTCCTCATTGAAAATCGGCGCAACACCGTTGTAGGTCTGGGCAAAAGCTGCCTTTGCAAAAATAAAATCGAGTTCGGCAAGAATCCGGTAGTCTGTGGCAAGCTCTGTAGCATACATTCCAACCTGATTGCTTAAGTTTGCCAGAATGACTTCGATTTCATCCTGCTCCTTTAAAAGAAGTTCTTTGTATTCGTTATTGAGGTTCACAACTGCCATCGGCTCGATAAAAAGTGTGGAACCGGTTGAGGACTGGTCGTGAATCATACCTGGAATCTGGGATTTTGCTTCCGCCTTTACCGGCAGACAGTAACGCCCGTCACGCATGGTAATCACAGCGTCCTGCAAGTAGCTGCGTGTCGTGGTATTGTTAATCATGGCGTTCATCTGCGCACGAATCTTGTCATTCATTCCGCGCATGGAACGGCGGATGGAGCGAAGAGCACTGCTGGCGTCATCTGCGATTTCTTCCTCGGAGAGGATGCAGCGGCGGATTTCGTCGCATAACGGTGTGAGCGGTTCAATCTGTGCGAACCGCTCGGTCAGGGAATCGGTGGTTTCCTCGTCTTTTTCGGAACGGGAAAATGCTTTTGCACGCTTTGCAGCCTCAAGCAGCGAGCAGATGGAGAGCAGCTCGATTGTATTGAGCGAGCCTCCGATATCAAGACGCTTTAAGGAACCGTTTATATTCCGGACGCCGGAAAAAGAAAGCCGCCCACCTTTAAACAGACGGTTTAAGGCATCCTTTGTCTCAAGCTGTAAGCGATCAATTTCTGCTTTGTCACAGATGGGGTGGAGAGACAGTGCGTGCTCCTTTGCCTCGTCACAGCAGGCATACTCGGCAAGCTGTGCGATGATTTTATTGTATTCTAAGGTTTTTAATGCTTTTTCATTCATAATCGTAGTTTTTCCTATCTAAAATTCTGCTATAATGATTATAGACCATTAAAATAACCTATTGCAAGCATATCTGTTTCATTTTATAATAAAGGTCAGTCGGATTTTCAATTGACTTGTGCAGAGAGGAATAGAATCATGCAGGAGAAAGAGGAGAAGGACAATTTTTCTTTTATCAACGAAAAAAGAAAAGAGAAGCCGCTTAATAAAAAACGGTTTCTCATCTATGCAGGATTTACGGTGGCGATGGCAATCGTCTTTGGACTGGTTGCAAGCTTTGTGTTTGTGATGGCAAAGACGAAGTTTGAGGAAGCACTAAATCCAAAGCAGGATCCGGTTATTACAATCCCAAAGGATGCGATTGAGGAAACAGAAGAGACGGAGGACACCGGGGAAACAGAAGAAAGCTCGCAGAAACAGGAGGAAACGGAAGAACCGGAGACGGAAACGCAGATGGCGGATACCGAGATTAGCTATATTCCGCAGGAATTAGAGCCGGCGGATTTCCAGAAACTCCAGAATAAGATTTATGCAGTGGGAAAGGAAGCAAACCGCTTTGTTGTCACGGTTACGGGGGTAAAAAGTGACACGGACTGGTTTAATAATTCCTATGAGAGCAAGGGACAGGCTTCCGGAATCATTATTGCGAATAATGGTGAAGAGCTGTTGATTCTGACGGAACGGAAGGTCATTTCGGATGCGCAGGAGATTTATGTGACATTTATCAATGACACTTCGGTGAATGCTGAGATTAAAAAGTATGATGGGGATACCGGAATTACAGTGCTTTCTGTACCGCTTAGTGAGGTGGATGAGGGAACATTGAATGCAATTTCCATTGCGAAACTCGGAAATTCTCTGGCAACTTCCCAGGGTACGATTGCGATTGCTGTCGGAAGTCCGCTCGGAAGCATTTATTCAATCCTGATGGGAAATATCACGTCAACGACGAATGTCATTTCAACGACGGATGCAAACTATACAATTTTTACGACAGATATTGGAGGAAGCAGCGCAGGAAGCGGTGCGCTCATCAATCTGGACGGAGATGTTATCGGGCTTGTCATGCAGGATTACAGTAGTGCAGGCGATGTAAATACGCTCACTGCGATTTCTATTTCTGAATTAAAGCCGATGATAGAGATGCTTTCCAATGGAAAGGACATTCCGTATATCGGACTGGAACTGACCACGGTGACAAATGATATTGCGCGGGAATATGAGATTCCCAAAGGTGCATATATTAAGAATGTAAGGATGGATTCACCGGGGATGGCAGCGGGACTGCAAAAAGGGGATATTATTACAACGATTGACGGGGAAACCATCTACACGGTGGACGGTTACGAGACGAAGCTGCTGTCGAAGACACCGGGAGATAAGGCAGAGATTGTGGTACAGAGACAGGGAAGCGAGGGTTATACGGAAATTACCTGTACAGTAGAAGTAAGCGTCTACCAATAGAGAAAGAAATGTGTTTTAAAAACTGGAACATTAGAAAGAGGAGCATATGAAATATATCGAAAGTCTTCGCGAAGGCGAGAGAATCAATGAAATTTATCTTTGTAAGGGAAAACAGTCTGCACTGACAAAGGCTGGAAAACCGTATGACAACCTGATTTTGCAGGATAAGACAGGAACACTTGATGCAAAAATCTGGGAGCCGGGCTCTGTGGGAATCGATGAGTTCGAGGCACTTGATTACATAGCTGTCATGGGAGATATCACAAGCTTTCAGGGCAATTTACAGCTCAATGTAAAGCGTGTACGAAAGGTGCAGGAAGGCGAATACGACCCGAAGGATTATTTGCCGGTCAGCTCAAGAGACATCGACGAGATGTATGATGAGTTAAAAAAATTAATTGCATCTGTAACAAATCCGTATTTAAAACAGCTTTTAGCAAGCTTTTTCTTAGAGGATGCTGATTTTGAGAAACGGTTTAAGTTCCACTCCGCAGCAAAGTCTGTGCATCACGGATTTGTGGGCGGGTTACTTGAGCATACGCTTGGTGTGGCAAAAAACTGTGATTATTTTGCAAAAACCTATCCGATTTTAAACAGAGACCTTCTGCTTAGCGCAGCGATTTTCCACGATATCGGAAAACTTGAGGAATTGTCTACCTTCCCGGAAAATGATTACACGGACGAGGGTCAGCTTCTTGGTCACATCATGATTGGAGCAGAGATGGTAGGGGAGCGCATCCGCACGATTCCGGGCTTTCCGAAGGGGCTTGCAAATGAGTTAAAACACTGCATTCTGGCACATCACGGAGAGTTAGAATACGGTTCACCGAAAAAACCGGCGTTAGCAGAGGCATTAGCACTCAGCTTCGCAGACAACATTGATGCGAAGATGGAGACGGTGCGTGAGATTTTTGCATCCGTTCCGGAGAACAATCTTGAGTGGCAGGGTTACAACCGTTTGTTAGAGAGCAACATCCGCAGAGCGGGAAGACAACAGTAAAAGGGATTGATATGAATAAGAACGATGTGATTACTTTGGAAATCGAAGACATGGGCGTCGATGGAGAGGGCATCGGTAAGTATGAGGGCATGACTTTCTTTGTAAAGGATGCCCTCATTGGCGATTCCATCCGGGCACGCATTATAAAGCTGAAAAAAAATTATGGGTTTGCCAGACTTGAGAAAATTCTCCGCCCCTCTGACTGCCGTGTGGAGCCGAAGTGTGCGCTGCACCGCCGTTGCGGTGGCTGTCAGATTCAGGCGATGGATTATGTGGCACAGCTTTCTTTTAAGAAAAAGAAGGTACGTGGGAATTTAATCCGCATCGGCGGTTTTTCGGCGGAGCAGATTGATGCAGTAGAAGAGCCGATTGTCGGGATGGAAGAGCCTTACCGCTACCGCAACAAGGCGCAGTTCCCGGTGGGAACGGACAAAAACGGCGAGATTATCGCCGGCTTTTACGCGGCGCGCACACACAGCATTATCCCGGTGGAGGACTGTATGCTCGGTGTACCACAGAACCGCCCCATTTTAGAGGCAGTTTTGACTTATATGAGGGAAAATCATGTGGCACCTTACGAGGAAGCGACCGGTAAGGGGCTTGTGCGTCATGTGTTAATCCGTTACGGTTTTTCGACCGGAGAGTTGATGGTATGCCTTGTGATAAACGGGGACAAACTTCCGGCAGAGGACCGTCTGATTGAAAAATTACAGAAAATGGATGGAATGACAAGCATTTCCATCAACAAAAATAAAGAGAAGACAAACGTTATTCTTGGAAAAGAAACCATCTGTATCTGGGGACAGCCTTATATTACCGACCATATTCATCTGCGCAACTGCAAAAACGGCGATTTTGCGCCTGTCGGCACGTCGGTTGCCTATCATATCTCCCCGCAGTCTTTTTATCAGGTAAATCCGGTACAGACCGAAAAACTCTACAGCCTTGCGCTTGATTATGCCGGCCTGACCGGAAAAGAGACCGTGTGGGACCTCTACTGCGGTATCGGAACGATTTCACTTTTTCTCGCAGGTGCAGCCAAAAAGGTTTACGGTGTGGAGATTGTGCCGCAGGCGATTGAGGATGCAAAAAATAATGCACGCTTAAATCATATTGCAAATGCAGAATTCTTCGTGGGAAAAGCCGAGGAGGTACTGCCGGCTTTTTATGAGCAGGAGAGTCAGAAATGCTGTGAGAGCAGCGAAAACGCTGCCCAAGAAGCAGGCACACAGTCTGACGCTGCGACTGGCGCAGATATGCTGCACCCGGACGTTATCGTCGTTGACCCGCCAAGGAAGGGCTGTGACGAGAAGTGCCTTGAGACGATGCTTAAGATGCGCCCGGAGCGTATTGTCTATGTAAGCTGCGATTCTGCGACGTTGGCGAGAGATTTGCGCGTGTTGTGTGACGGAGGGTATGAACTGAAGAAGGTCCGGGCGGTTGACCAGTTCGGGCATACGACACATGTAGAAACTGTAATTTTGTTGTCCCGAAAGGCTCCAGATGCCGAAATTAAGGTAAGATTAGATATGTCGGAATTAGAATAAGACGGTTTTCATCATTGCACACAGAATGAGAATGGTTGACGGTGTGGACAAAATCGTGGTATTAAAGGACGGAGTTGTAGCAGAGTCCGGTACGCCGGAAGAATTGAAGGAACAGAACAGAATTTATAAGCATATGGTAGAGGTACAGCTTGAAACAGAGCAGTGGAAATACCGGTAAATGGGCAAAGCGTTTTTGGTCTATCTCAAATGGCAAAATTGTGGTACACTATGGAGTAGAAAGAGCATCCGTTTCACCTGTTTTTAAGGAGGGATAAACATATGGTTATAACAATTGCGAGAGAGTGTGGATGTGAAGGAGACGAGGTCGGAAGAAAATTATCCGGGCAGTATGGAATTCCCTGTTACAGCAAGAAAGAGCTGGTTGGACTGGCAAAAGAGAAAAATATTTATGAGAAATATCCGTTTTATTTTGGAGAGCGTCCGATTGACGATATGATGAGCTCCATTGCGGGAGATGTTCAGGATAAAGTGCGGGAGACACCGCATAAGGCGTTGGCTGCATTAGTGGGAGAACAGTCCTGCATCGTGGTGGGACGTGCCTCAGATTATGCGTACAAAGACAATCCGGACGCCGTGCGGATTTTCCTGTGTGGTGATAAGAAAAAGAGGATTGCAAAAATAGCAAAAAAACACAAAGTTACGGAATTGAAAGCAAAAATGATTGTGGATGATACGGACCGCCGCAGAAAGCAGTATCATAATTATTATTCTGGGGAAACATGGGGCTTAGCGGACAACTATGACTTGTGTCTTGATGAGTGCCGGCTTGGAATTGATGGCGTGGCAGCGGTTGTGGCGGCGTACCTGAAGTGCTGTGGCATGGAAGGGTAAGAATATAATTTGTGCCAATAATGAAGCATATCAGGAAGTAAGGAGACATGCAGACATGAGAATCTTAATCGTAAGACATGGAGACCCCAATTATGAGCTGGATACACTGACGGAAACAGGCTGGAAAGAGGCAGAACTGGTGGCAGAAAAGTTGGCAGGGTTTGATATCAAAGCGTTCTATGTGTCTCCGCTTGGACGGGCACAGGATACAGCAAGCTGTACGCTTAAAAAGATGCACCGTACCGCAGAGACCTGTGAGTGGATGCGGGAATTTCAGGGCAGTATCAACAGACCGGATGTGACAGACCATAAGTCTATCTGCTGGGACTGGCTGCCGCAGGACATGGAAAAAGACGCGCGGTTTTATGACAAAGATGGCTGGCTTGACACGGAGGCGATGACAGAAGGCGGCATCCGGGCAGAATACGAGTGGGTCTGCACGGAAATGGACCGGCTGTTAGAGAAGCATGGGTACCAGAGGGAAAATCTGCACTACCGCGCATTGGAACCAAACAATGATACGATTGTACTGTTCTGCCATTTTGGCGTGGAATGTGTGATTTTAAGCCATCTTCTGAATGTATCGCCGATGATTTTATGGCATGGCTTCTGTGCGGCGCCGACTTCGGTGACAAGCGTGTATACCGAGGAGAGACGGGAAGGAATCGCAAGTTTCCGGGTAAGCGAATTTGGCAGTACCGAGCATTTGTATGTGGTGGGAGAAAAGCCGTCCTTTTCGGCGAGATTCTGCGAATGCTATGCAAATGAGGAAGAAAGACACGATTAGAAACCGGGTTCTATCTACCATTTTTTCATAGTCTGCTAAAATAAAAAACACAGGTTTAAAAAATCAGACATATGAAAGGAAGAAAGACTATGGGAAAATCAGAAGTATATTTTACATCATTTAAGGCAACAGGAAATGGAAATCTTGCATTTTTACGAATGAAATATCGGACGGTGCATGGGGATGTGTGGCATACAGTGCCATCACTTCGCTTTACGAGTCGGATATGGCGCAGGCATTTGAATATTATCTGAACCCGGATTTTAATTATAATACATCGTTTCAGGCACAGCTTGCCGAGTATTTATCCGCCGAATATATGGAGTACATCAACGACCAGAATCTTTCGGTGGAGGAAAGTGCGGTCGGATTTGATTTAAATGGAGATGGAGATTACGATGATACGATAGCGCTTACCATTGAATATGATTTGGAAAAATATCCGGAAACCAACGGCTATTATGGAACGTATCCGGATTTGTATCTGGCAGAATTTACCGAGAACCTCCAGTGGTATCTGGATAACCTCGATTACGCAGACGGCTGGACCTGGTTTGCGGAGGACGGACAGCAGCCTGACACGGTGTCAGAAATGTTTGGCGAGGATATCCGCAACGGAGGACCGGACGCAGATTCCTCTGCGGCGGCAGGAAGCAATGTGGATTCTTCAAAATATAACCCACTGGAATACATTGGGGCAGACGATACGGATGACCCGGTATGGACAAGAGTTGTCATGGGAGCGGCAGAGGGCGATCAGTCCATGTTTGCATCGTTAAATCTGGAAATCGCATGGCTTTCGGCAGGTGTGGACTGTGAAATCGAATGGCAGCGGGATGGCGGTCACGTTCCGTCTGAAATTTTCGGAGAGTCACTGGCACTGACGGTCGATGAAAAATACGGCACCTATGTGAGCAGTGTCGAGACGACAAAGGAAGCTGCCACCGTTCAGACCGTAAACGGAACGGCAGAGCAGGCAACCGGAACGGATATCAGCAGCTGGGTGGACGATTCGGATTCCGATGCAAGACACTGGGACAAATTTTTGCTGAATATCTTCGAGAACGAGGAATATGCCGGGGTATTGTCGGGACTTTTTAATCAAAATTAAACATATACGGAAGGTTTGCGGGAAAACGCAGACCTTCCTTTTTTATGGGCGAAAAAGGGGTTGCAAATATGCCGGATTGGGGGGATAATGGGGGCAGATTCATACACATCAGAGGTGAACGAAAGACAGGGAGGAAAGAGACAACATGGCAAAAGAATTATTAGCAAGAAAAGACGTACCTGTGGAACAGACATGGGATTTATCTTTAATTTATCCGAATGAAGAGGCAATGTATGCAGATGCAGAGAAAATGAAGGAGCTTAGCAGACACATTGCAGAAACATACAAAGGACATTTAGATACACCGGAGAATATTGTAAACTGCCTGAAAGACTATGAGGAGTTACAGAAGATTGAAATACTGGTACTTCACTATACCGATCTGGCAGCATCGGTGGATTACTATGACAACTATATCCAGGAGCGCAACGGAAAGATGGGACGCCTTCTTTCCGAAATATCCAGCGAATTAAGTTTTATTGAAAGTGAAATCACACAGCAGGACGAGGCAGTGCTTGAGGCAGCAGTCGAAAAGGCAGAGGGCAGCAAACTTTACTTAAAAGATATTTTAAGAGGTAAGCCATACCAGCTTCACCCGGAGGCAGAGCGTGTGCTTGCGGCAGTTTCACAGACAACCGGGGCACCTTATGAAATCTATAATGTGACCAAGCTGGCAGACATGAAATTTGATAATTTTACGGTCGATGGCGAGAGTTATCCGCTTGGCTATTCTCTGTTTGAGGATGACTATGAGTATGACGGCAGAACGCCGGTCAGACGTGCCGCTTTTGAGGCATTTTCCACAAAATTGCGCCAGTACGAGAATGTGACGGCAGCCGCATACAATACACAGGTGCAGTTTGAAAAAACGATGGCATCCCTGCGCAGATTTTCTAATGTATTTGATTACCTGTTATTTGAGCAGAAGGTGGAGCGGGAGCTTTATGACCGCCAGATTAACCTGATTACCGAGAAGTTAGCGCCGCATATGAGAAAATATGCCGGAGTCATTAAGAAATTATATCACCTCGATAAGATGACATTCGCAGATTTGAAACTTCCAATCGACGGAGAATTTACACCGAAGGTTACGATTGAGGAGTCGAAGGAATACATCAAAAAAGGTCTTTCCATCATGGGTGAAGATTATGGAAACATGATTGAGACCGCATATAAAGAGCGCTGGGTAGATTTTGCCCAGAACAAGGGAAAATCTACAGGCGGTTTCTGTGCAAGCCCGTATGGAAAAGGTTCCTTTATCCTGTTAAGCTGGAATGAGCGGATGTCAGACGTGTTTACGCTGGCACACGAGCTTGGACACGCAGGACATTTTAAGGCATGCAACAGTGCACAGTCGATTTTTGATACCAATGTTTCTACATATTTTGTAGAGGCACCTTCCACGATGAACGAGCTTCTGCTCGGACATTATCTGTTAAAAACAAGCGATGACAAACGTTTCCGCCGCTGGGTCTTAGGAGCGATGATTGGCAATACCTATTATCATAACTTCGTGACTCATCTGATGGAAGCAGCTTATCAGAGAGAGGTTTATCAGATTGTGGATGCTGGCGGCAGCGTGCAGGCAGAGACTTTAAGCGGAATCATGAAAGAGACATTGCAGAAGTTCTGGGGAGACGCAGTTGAGCTGACCGAGGGAGCAGAACTGACCTGGATGCGTCAGCCGCATTATTACATGGGCTTGTATTCCTATACTTATAGTGCAGGGCTTACCATTGCAACCGAAATGTGCAAGCGCATTGAGAAGGAAGGACAGACAGCGGTTGAGGACTGGAAAAAAGTGCTTGCGGCAGGAAGCACAAAGACCCCTGTAGAGCTTGCAGCATTGGCGGGTATTGACATCACGACAGATGCGCCGCTTCTCGATACGATTGAAACAATCGGCAGCATGATTGATGAAATTTGTGAATTAACAGAAGAATTGATGAGTGAAGAGAAAGAATGAGTCAGAATACAGAAAATAAAATTTTAACCGGAGTGATTTGGAAACAATTGCTGATTTTCTTTTTTCCAATCCTGATTGGAACCTTTTTTCAGCAGTTATACAATACGGTGGATGCGGTCATTGTGGGACGCTTCGTGGGAAAAGAGGCACTTTCAAGTGTGGGTGGTTCCGCAGGACAGATTATTAACCTTGTAGTTGGATTCTTTACGGGACTGACGGCAGGAGGAACGGTTTTAATTTCCCAGTACTATGGTGCAGGGCAGAGGGAGCGCTTAGAGGAAGCACTCCACACGGCATATGCGTTTAGTATCGTGGGCGGAATTTTATTCGGGATTGCAGGAGTAGCGGCAACCCCGTCCGTTCTTCGGATGATGAATACGCCGGAGGAGCTGATGGCACAGTCCACAATGTATATGCAGGTCTATTTTGGAGGGCTGGTGTTTGTATTTTTGTATAATATGGGAGCATCAATTCTGCGGGCAATGGGAGATTCCAGACGCCCGTTGTATTTTCTGATGGTATGCTCCGTGGTCAATATCATACTTGATATCGTCTTTGTCGTTGTGGCAAATCTGGGCGTGCTCGGAGTGGCAGTCGCAACGCTGATTTCGCAGGCAGTGAGCGCCGTTTTAGTGACCTATACCCTGATGTACCGCACCGAGGGCATGACCCTGCGGTTAAAAGAAATCCGGTTAAATATGCCGGTGTTAAAAAATATTCTGCGCATTGGTCTGCCAACCGGAATCCAGTCGTCTATGTACAGCCTTTCCAATATGATTATCCAGTCTGCATTAAACCTGTTAGGGGTCGATACGATGGCGGCATGGACAGCGTATGGAAAAATTGACTGTCTGTTCTGGATGATTAACAGTTCCTTTGGAATTGCTGTAACTACATTTGTTGGACAAAACTTCGGAGCTGCCAAGTACGACCGTGTGAAAAAGGGGACCCGCGTCTGCCTTGCGATGGCAGTGGGAACGGCGGTCTGCATGAGTACGCTTTTGATGTTTACCGGAAGATATCTGTTTATGATTTTTACGGATGATGCGACGGTTATGGATATCGGGCTTCGAATGATGCACAATATTGCACCGACCTTCGTATTGTTTGTATTTATCGAAATCTTTTCCGGCTCCTTACGTGCGCAGGGACATACACTTATCACAACGCTTGTGACCTTAATCGGAATCTGCCTGTTTCGTGTGATCTGGGTAACGCTCATTGTTCCGGGCGGCACGATGGAGCAGGTGGTTGCATGCTATCCGATTAGCTGGTTTGTCTGTGCGGTGGTGATAAGCATTTATTACCGCTACAAGCAGAAGCGGATTTTACAGCGGTATCAATAATTTATAAGGGAAATGAAATCCAAAAACACACGTATTTTTTTCTGGGAAGCTATGCTAAACTGCAAAGTAGGATGGTGCGCAGTGCGCCATTGATAATGTAGAAAGGCGGGTTATTTCTATGAAACAGATACCTTACGAGTACCGCAATCTCCCGATTCCTGGTGGCGGATATGTGACAGGATTTCTTTACTCGGAGAAAGAAAAAGATGTCTTATACATCCGGACGGATATCGGCGGAACCTATCGTTTTGACGCTGCAAATCAGCGCTGGGTCAGTCTGATTGGGCACGTCACGATGGAGGATTTGAGCGAGACGTTTCCGATTTCCCTTGCGTTGGATGAAAACAGACCCGGAAGTCTTTACATCGCCTGTGGCGTGAATAAAGAGCAGTCCGGCGTTTTGGCAGTCTCTTCGGATTACGGAGAGCATTTTTGCTATGAAAAGATTCCGGTCATGATTCACGGAAACCTAAACGGACGCGGTACGGATGAGCGTCTGCTTGTGGATGGAAACACCCTGTATTTTGCCAGTCAGCAGGAAGGACTATTAAAAAGCACGGACAATGGAAAGCACTGGGAGAAGCTTGCCGCATTGCCGGAACAATATCTTACATTTGTAAAGGAAATTGGAAACGCCTTAGTTGTGGCAACTGCCGGCGTGACGACGAGACTAAGCGGGAATCTGCGCGGACACAGCTTATATATCTCTTATGATGAGGGAACACATTTTGCAGAAATGCAGGAGCCGAAAAGCCACATGATAGAGGGATGCAGGTTCAATGGGCTTGTTGCACAGCGATGCTGCGTCGATGAAAAATGGCTTTATATCACCTTCGCCTCAACAGGAAGACGTTCCTATGTCATAGAAAACGGTTATAGCTGCGATTCCGGTGATACGATTGACGGAAGGATTGCGCGCTATCCGTTACTGCCAGACGGAAGTATCGGCGAGATGGAAGAAATCACACCGGGAACTGATACAAAGGTGACCGGAAGCGGGCTTACACAGCTATCGCCGGAGGATGCGTTAGATTATGGATTTTCCGGTATCAGCGCATCGAGACAGACGCCCGGAATGTTAGTTACCTCTACCATCGTAAAGGATGATGGGGACAGCATTTTTCTCTCAATGGATTACGGCATGAGCTGGACACAGATTTTATATGACCTTGTAGACGGAGAAATTACGTTCCGTGCACCTTATATGCGCCCGGAATGTAACGGCGGACATTCCCTGATTCACTGGTTAAGCGATATCAAAATCAACCCGTTTGACGATAACGAGGCATGGTTTAATTCCGGCACGGGCGTATTCCGCACCAGAAACCTGAAAGATGAGGTCTGCAAATTTACCGACTGGTGCGATGGAATCGAGGAGACGGTACATCTGAATGTTTACAGTCTGCCAAAGGGTCCGGTGCAGGTGCTTGATATTTTGGGGGATCTGGGCGGATTTGCGTTTGAGGATTTGGATACACCATGTGAGAATTCTTTTGCGGATGCAGATGGAAACCGTTATATCACCTGCATCAATGCAGATTTTTCAGATGCACACCCGGAGAAAATTGTGGTGACGCCAAGGGGCAACTGGACCGGCAAAACGCTCGGCGGACTGATTTTATCGGAGGATTACGGAAAGACTTTCACGCGCCTTAAAATGCCGTTTGGGCTGACAGAGGAAATCGACGGCGCACTGCATGAAATTGAACATCCGAATGTCAATTCCGGCTGGGTGGCAATGGCGCAGGATGGACAGAAGATTGTGTGGTCGATTGCGGACTGTATCGAGCTTCCGGTGAGCAGAATGATTGTAAGCCAGGATGCGGGAAAAACATTTTCCTGCTGTAAGGTTTTTAAGGCGGACGGCAGCCGGAAAACAACCGGAAATGTCAAAGTTTATTCCGACCGCATGGACAGCGAATTGTTTTACGGCTTTGGAATGGAATCTGATTTTTATATCAGCCATAACGGTGGACTTACGTTTGAAGAATACATACTTCCGGAAGAGTTCCCGAAAAAGGACTTCGGGCTGATTGACTGTGCAAATAAGACAGAGGTGCGCGGCGAGACCGGAAAGAGCGGTATCTTTTATCTGGCGCTTGCAGACGGCGGACTCTGGAAACTCTGTTATGATAAGAAAAAAGATAAAGTGGCAGTAAGGCGGCTTACTAAAGACGGCGATATCGTCTACCGGATGGGACTTGGACTTGGTGCACCGGGCGGCGATTACGAAAAAGATGCAAAAGCAGTCTACTGTAATGCCGTGATTGACGGAGTGTACGGTTTTTACCGCACCTTAGATGAATGCAAGACGTTTGTAAGATTAAATGACGACCGCCAGATGTTTGGGGAAATCAACAGTATTGACGGAGACTGCCGCGTATTCGGCAGATTTTATCTGGCGACCGGTTCGAATGGCGTGAAGTACGGAACAGAGCTTCCGACAGAATAAAAGGAGGATGGAAATGCACATTTATCAGGAAAACAATAGGTTAATCATTGCGGACGGTAAATATCAGACCTGGATTGAGCCGTGGGGAGCAAATTCCCTGCGTGTGCGCATGACCGGACAGCCGGTGATGGATGCAAACGACTGGGCGCTGACAGAAAAGATGGAAGACGTCCCGGCAGAGATTTCATTTGAAACCATCGATGTGACAGACCCGTGGTATCGCGGTGACGAGTGGGCAAAGTATCACCAGACCGGAACGCAGGCGAAACTTGTCAATGGAAAGATTACGGCAAAGGTTTCCCATGAAGGATGGATTTCCTTCTATAATCAGAAGGGAGAGCTTTTAACCGAGGAATACTGGCGCAACCGTAACCGCATCAACCGCTATTGTGTACCGCTTCGGATTGATGCAAGAGAGTTAAAGCCGGTGCAGGGAAGCTCTGACTACGAGCTGACTGCACGCTTTGAGGCGTATGACGATGAGAAGATTTTCGGTATGGGACAGTACCAGGAAAAGAACTTAAATAAAAAGGGTGCCATCTTAGAGCTTGCACACCGGAACAGCCAGGCAAGCGTTCCGTTTATGGTATCGAGCAGAGGCTATGGCTTTTTCTGGAATAATCCGGCAATCGGTACGGCATCTTTTGGAGCGAATAAGACTGAATGGCATGCAAAGAGCACGAAAAAACTTGATTATTTTATCACGGCAGGTGATACCCCCGCAGAAATTGAGGCACAGTACTCGCTGGCAACCGGAAGAACACCGATGATGCCGGAATACGGACTTGGCTACTGGCAGTGCAAGCTCCGCTACCGCAATCAGGAGGAGCTGCTTGCAGTCGCAAGAGAGCACAAAAAGCGCGGACTTCCGATGGATGCCATTGTCATCGATTTCTTCCACTGGACGATGCAGGGAGATTTCAAATTTGAGCCGCTTGACTGGCCGGACCCGGAAGCGATGGTAAAAGAATTAAAAGAGCTTGGCATTGAGACGGTCGTATCCGTGTGGCCGACGATTGATGAGCGCAGCGAAAATTTTGGAAAAATGAATGATATGGGTTATCTCGTAAATGCGGACCGCGGTAATCCGGACCACATGACCTGGATGGGAAATACTATTTTTTACGATGCCACACATCCGGGCGCACAGAAGTTTGTCTGGGAGCGCTGCAAGGAGAACTATTACAAGCTTGGAATCCGCTGCTTCTGGTTAGACGAGGCAGAACCGGAGTATGGACCATATGACTTCGACAATTATCGTTACTATGCAGGACCGGCATTACAGTGCACAAACACCTATCCGGTCGGTTATGCAAAGGGATTTTATGAAGGCTTAAAGGCAGAGGGCGAGAAGGATGTGATGAGCCTTGTGCGCTGTGCATGGGCAGGAAGCCAGAAATATGGTGTTTTGACCTGGTCAGGAGATATCTATTCTTCATTCCGTTCCATGAGGGAGCAGCTTCAGGCAGGCCTTAATATGGGAATGGCAGGAATCCCGTGGTGGACATCCGATATCGGCGGATTCCTTGGCGGTGATATCAAGGATAAAAACTTCCAGGAGCTTTTGGTACGCTGGTTTGCCTGGGGCGCTTTCTGTCCGGTGTTCCGTATGCATGGAGAGCGTTCCCCGTGGTACGAAAGGGAGCAGGAGTTCCGCAACGGTGTAAGACAGCTCACAAGCGGACAGGACAATGAGGTCTGGAGCTTTGGAGAGGACAATTACAAGATTCTCTCCAAATATCTGTTTATCCGCGAGAGACTGCGTCCTTACATCAGAGAGTGCATGAAGACGGCAAGTGAGACCGGTGCTCCGGTGATGCGTCCGCTGTTTTATGATTTCCCGGAGGATAAGACCTGCTGGGAGACAGAAGATGCCTATATGTTTGGACCAGACCTTTTGGTTGCTCCGGTGATGGAGGCAGGAGCCACGACACGGACGATTTATCTGCCGAAGGGCGCTTCCTGGACCGATGCCAATACAAAACAGGTTTATGAGGGTGGTCAGACCGTGACGGTTCCGGCACCGCTTGATGTGATTCCGGTTATGATCCGGGATGGAAAAGAATATGTGATTTACGAATAAGAAAGAAATAAAGCCCCGTCAGTGGAAAACGTTAAGTGACCACGGATGGGGCTTTTTGTGTGTTTGTAATGGTTCACAAAGCACCTCCTACGAAAATAAACGAAAACGATTAAGCACATTAATAAAAACTAAAATACTTTAGAAAACCTTGAAAATACAGGGGCTTCAGAGAAACTGCACAAAACCGGAAGTTGTTTTCTGGAATAAATATACAAGAAAAACCGGAATCGATAGGAATGGTAACAATGCAAAAACAGAAAGTACAAAAATACAATGGTTAAAATACCTAAAAATGAGCTGTAAAAAGTGTAGAAAAGGACGAAATGACGAAAAACAAGCGAAAACGGGTTGCTTTTTTCGGACAATTGACATATAGTAAAAGTACGAAAACGATTAAGAAGTTGACAGCACAGAATCAGAGTGCTGGGGGAGATAAGGAAGAAGAAGGATAATAACTAGGAAAGGGGTAAATCCGTATGGTATCCATGAAAGACATCGCAGCGGCGTGCGGGGTGTCAGTTGCTACGGTGAGTAAGGCATTGAATAACCATAGTGACATAGGAGAGGAAACCAGAGAGCTGGTCAAACGAACCGCGAAGGAAATGGGATACCATCCGAACTACTCAGCCAGAGCATTAAAAACCCGTAAGAGTTATAACCTCGGGGTGCTCTACAGGGAGAACTCAGGCGGCGGACTGACACATGATTATTTCGCACAGGTGCTTGAAAACTTCAAGGTGGCTGCTGAGAACAGAGGATATGATATCACATTCCTGAATAATTCGAGGCTGCGCAAAGACTCAATGTCCTATTTAGAACATAGCATCTATCGGGGAATGGATGGGGTCATGATTACAATCGTAGATTACAAGGATCCACAGGTAATTGAACTTTTACAGAGCGATTTACCGGTTGTAACCGTTGATTATATGTTCAATGGAAGAATTTCCGTTATGTCAGATAATGTGGATGGGATACAAGCATTGCTTCAGTACATCTATCAGAAGGGACACCGGAAAATTGCATATGTCCATGGAGAAGATTCTTCTGTAACAACCAATCGTCTTTCCACATATTATCGGTTTTTAGAGGAGAAAGGAATCGAGGTTCCGGAAAGTTATGTAAGGGAAGGAAAGTACAGAGACTCTTATACGGCTGGCATTCTTACCAATGAGCTTCTTGCACTGAAAGAGCCGCCAACCTGTATTATCTATCCGGATGATTTCTCAGCAATCGGAGGCATGAATATGGTGAAGAACAGAGGAATGAAGGTGCCACAGGATATTTCCATTGCGGGGTATGACGGAATCCTCCTTGCTTCACAGATTGACCCGGTACTGACAACTTACTGGCAGAACACTGTAGACATTGGTAAAAATGCTGCTGAAAAACTGATTAATCTGATTGAGAAGCCGCGTTCTACTGTTTTAGAGCCATACATGGCAAGGGGACATATGATTGAAGGACAGTCAGTGGCTGACATCAATTAAAAAAGGAGTGAGTTCAATATGAAAAAAGTGAAAGGTTTTTTGGAAAACACATGGACAGACGGTGTGAAATTTTTTCTGTAAATTTAGATCTTCTATGATAATTGAGGCGGC
>CATZIT010000023.1:0-20743 GCA_958420225.1 uncultured Roseburia sp.
AATCAAGTGCGATAGAGTTATTAACCCTTGTCGCACTTGATTTTACAACTTAGCACACGTATATTGTCGGGAGTTTGACAGTTAAATATTAAAAAATGTTATCGCAGGTATGTATATTGCAGTCACAGGTAATAAAAACAATAAAGATGTTTACATTTATCAGTCATTCCGAAAAGAAGATGGGAAATCATCTTCCCGCATCTATAAAAAGCTCGGAAAATACAACACTTTGCTGGAACAGTTCAATGGTGATGATGAAAAACTTATGGCTTGGGCGAAAAGCGAAGCCGCCTGCATTCAAACTCAGCAGCTATAACTTTTGCAAAACTATGGATGCTGATGGCATTCCGCTTGCATTTGATATTTTTCCAGGTTGTGAAAAATACTGCTGTAACAAACGATGGAGAGATTGCAGAAAAGAACGTATATGAGATTGATGAGGAGCAGATTATCGGGACTTTGCGTTCTATGAAAATGACGCTGTTAAATACCGCTAATGGCTATGTTCCGTCCTACACACGAACTGAAATAACAGATTCTTTACACAAAACTTTTCATCATGTTTTTTCCGCATATCAGATATTTTTTATAACTGCTTTTTTACACTCTCTTTTTCTACCAGATGTCCCTCCACGATACAGATTCCACGACGGTAGCTTTCCCCGCTCATCTTCGCAATCAGGTTGGAAATCACACGCCTTGCCATCTCTCGCATATCAACTTCATATGTCGTAATTGGCACATCGCACAGCCCCGGAAACAGGTAATTATCGTAACCTGCCACCGAGATATCGCCCGGCACATCATAGCCTGCCTCCTGCAGCTTATGAATCATAATGCTCGCGGTCAGGTCACAGTTGCAGAAAAATGCCGTCGGCATTTCCTCCGGAAGCTCGCAATACCCCGGCAGATACATCCGCCCGGTCTCCGGTTCCCGGTCCGGAATCACCCAGTCTTCCCGCACCTGCATCCCGTGTTCAAGCAATGACCTGCAATAGCCGTAATAACGGTCTGTAATAGAGCCGGTTGAAAGAATCGTTCCTACAAACGCAATTTTTTTGTGTCCCATCTCAAAGAGATAGTTGGTCATCCGGTAAGCTCCATAATAACTATCGGAAACAACCGAATCCGAATCCTGCTTCTCATCACAGAAATCAAGATAAATAAACGGCACTTTTGTCTTGTCATTTAAGAATTTGAGGTATTTTTCAAGTAACCAGCCTATTACAATAACGCCGTCCACTTTATTTTCTCTCAAAAGCTGCGGCATTTCATTCCCGTTCTCCATCGGCTCTGTCACGACTTCCATGAGGGTAAAACAGGATTTCGGTGCTGCCTTGATTGCCACCTGCTGATACATCTGCCAGTAGAAGGAATCATATTTTGCAAGATAGCGTTCCGCAATCAGCACTCCGATGTTGTAACTCTTTTGTTCCTTTTCCTTCCGGGAGGCAGAGGGCTGGCGGTATCCCATTTCCTCCGCCAGAATTTTGATTTTTTCGCGCAGTTCCTCGCTGACGCCCTTCTGTCCCGACAACGCTTTTGATACTGTAACGGTACTGACTCCCAGACGTTCTGCAATATCCGCAAGTTTTACTGCTTTTGCCATTCTCCGCACTCCTTCCTGTTTCTTTTAGTGTTCTTCTATCAGATGGATTAACACAGACTGGAAATCACCCCATGGATTTAAAATGTTAATTCCGGCATTTGCCAGTGTGTCTCCATAATAAATTTCTCCGCTTTCCTCGTTGCGGTAACGTTTCTTCGGGTCAAGTCCCGGTATCTGAATCCGTCTGCTGTGATAATTCGGACGGTTTAATACCTGAACAAATGTAATAAGTGCCTCTGATTTGTCCTTTGCCACAACCTCATAGCAATCGTAAGCATGATTTTTTGCATAGGAAGCGATGCGGTAATAATCGCCACCACGCACTAAATCGTTGTACTTATGGTAAAGCTCCACCTGCTTTGGAATCTGCTCTCTGTCCTCCGCCGGAATCTTTGTAATGTCAAGCTCATAGCCAAATGTTCCTGCCAATGCAACATTTCCTCTGGTTGCAAACGGCGTCACCCTTCCAACGGTATGGTTCGGGCAGTCGGAAACATGTGCTCCCATTGTGGACAACGGGTAAATAAGTGCGGTTCCCTCCTGAATCTTCAAGCGCTCGATGGCATCTGTATCATCCGAGCACCAGATCTGCGGACTGTAATATAACATTCCCGGGTCAAATCTTGCTCCGCCGCCGGAACAGTTTTCCAACAGAAGGTCTGGGAACTCTTTCATCAGGCGCGCCTGTAACTCATACACTGCCAGCACATATCTGTGGCAAAGCTCACCCTGACGATCTTTGTCCAGATATACGCTTCCAAGGTCGGTAAGCTGTCTGTTCATATCCCATTTTACATAGGCAATGTTGGCACTTCTTAAAATAGAAGCAACTGCCTCATAGACATAATCTACAACCTCCGGTCTCGACAAATCGAGTACGAACTGGTTTCTGGAACGGCACGGTGTACGCTCCGGCAGTGCGATTGCCCAGTCCGGATGTGCGCGGTAGAGGTCGGAATCCGGTGAAATCATTTCCGGCTCAAACCAGATACCGAATTTAAGACCAATCTTGTTGACTTCATCTACCAGATATTTTAAACCACCATTTAATTTCTGTTCATTGACCTTCCAGTCGCCAAGGCTTGTGTTGTCATCGCTTCTGTGTCCAAACCAGCCGTCATCCATAACGAGCATTTCAATGCCGCATTTCTTTGCCTCTTTTGCAATGGAAAGCAGTTTTTCCGTGTTGAAATCAAAATACGTTGCCTCCCAGTTGTTAATCAGTATTGGACGTTTTTTGTCCTTATACGGGCTGCGAATCAGGTGATTACGGTACAAATCATGGAAATTTCTGGTCATGGTTCCCATACCGGCTGCCGAATAATTGAGCACTACCTCCGGTGCCACAAAGGTTTCTCCGGACGCTAACTTCCAGCAGAAATCTTTCGGATTAATTCCCATCATCACGCGAAGGGAATCAAACTGTGTTTTCTCCACCTGTGCCAAGAAATTGCCGGAATAAACAAAATGAAAGCCATATACCTCGCCCTGCTCTTCTGTTGCAGTCTCGGATACCAGTGCCACAAACGGATGCTCCTGGTGGGAGGACTCGCCTCTGCTCGAGGACACGCTCTGTCTTCCGTAACCGATATCACGCAAATCCATCTGGCGTTCTCTCGCCCAGGAACCGTGAAGCGTCAGCATCTGAAAATCTTTCGCATCCATATCGATGCTTGCCGACATGACTTTCGTCAGATGTAACGGTTTTTCACCTTCATTTGTAATCTGGACACTTCGCACAACCGCATCCACATCGTCAAAAATGCTGTATAAAAAAACTGCCTTTAATTTTAAAACAGGGTCTTCTGCAAAAAGCTCCAACGTCATGCACTTTTCTTCCGGTGCAAAAGTCGCCGGCATTCCGGCAAGTGCTGGTTTGCCGTGATAAATTTTGTGATCGGTATAGCAGAAGTTCACCGCCGTATGACGATTGTCGTCAAGTACCTCAACGGCGCTCTCTCTATAGTCTCCCACACCATTTCCCGGATATTCCATCGGAAAAGTGTCAAAGAAGGAACTTCTGTCACGGTTATTTTTGGATGGTACAAACGGTGGCTCTGCGGTACGCATCAGATAGGAAACATCTGTATCACTGATTTTTGCCCCATAGTATGCGTGACCGATAAAATTTTCCTCATCCACCAGCGCAATCACATAGCTTGTGTTTGCCGTGTCGAGTTTAAAAACTTTTTTTTCTGCATCAAACTGAATGTTCATGTGTAAAAAAATCCCCCCCTGGTTTTATACCAAATCGTTTTTGAGCGCTTCTAATTTCTGCTCTGCATCTGCAAGGCTGCTGCCCTTGACGCCAAAGTAATATTTAATCTTCGGTTCCGTACCGGACGGACGCACACAGCACCATGCGTTGTCGGACAGCTCATAATAAAGAACATTGGAGGTCGGAAGCCCTGTCTTTGTCACTTCTCCGGTCACCATATCCGTGCGTGTATCTTCCTTATAATCACGTACAGCGAGCACGTCAAATCCGCCTAATTTTTTCGGAGGATTCTGTCTGGACTCGCTCATAAGTGCCTGAATCTGGGCAGCTCCGTCAATTCCCTTAAGTGTCTTGGTATCAAGACCTTCGCGGTAGTAACCGTATTTCTCATACATATCAAGCATTTCATCCCAAAGTGTCTTTCCGTGCTTCTTGCACCAGGAAGCCACCTCGCAGAGCATCATGACCGCAACACAGGCATCCTTGTCTCTCGCATAGGTTCCGGCAAGACAGCCATAGCTCTCCTCGAGTCCGAATACATAGTGATAAGTATGTTGTTCTTCAAAAAACTTAATCTGTTCTCCGATATATTTGAATCCGGTCAGCACTTCGATTAAGGTCACGCCGTATGACTTCGCAATTGCCTTTGCCATATCGGTGGTAACAATCGTCTCTACAAGTGCCGGATTCTCCGGCATTGTGCCCATTGCGGTGCGCTCACGCAGGATGTACTCTGCAATCAGCATACCGGACATATTTCCGGTGAAGGTCACATACTCGCCTGTCTTTGTATCCTTGCAGTATACACCAAGACGGTCTGCATCCGGGTCTGTTGCAAGTACAATGTCTGCATCCACTTCTTTTGCAAGTTTTAATGCAAGTTCAAATGCTTTCGGAGATTCCGGGTTCGGGTAAGAAACGGTCGGGAAATTGCCATCCGGCAGCTCCTGCTCTTTTACCACATACACCTTTTCAAAACCAAGCTCTTTTAAAACACGGCGCACCGGAAGATTACCGGTTCCATGTAACGGTGTGTATACAATCTTGATGTTCTTTGCCATCTCCTTGATAATCTCCGGATGGATGGACTGTTTCTTTAACTCTTCCATGTAACGGTCGTCAATGGCAGCGCCAATCACCTGATATAATCCGGCTTTTACGGCATCCTCTTTTGCCATGGTCTTTACCTGGTCAAAGGAGGTTACCTTCGCAACTTCCGCTAAAATGTTCTTATCGTGAGGCGGTGTAATCTGTGCGCCGTCCTCCCAGTATACTTTATATCCGTTATATTCTCTTGGGTTATGACTCGCCGTGATTACGATTCCGGATACACAGCCTAACTCCCGGACTGCAAAAGAAAGCTCCGGTGTCGGGCGGAGGCTGTCAAACACATATGCCTTGATTCCGTTTGCATTTAAGCATAATGCTGCCTCATCCGCAAACTCGGTTGACATAATACGGGAATCATGTGCAATTGCAACGCCCTTATCCTGTCCGTTCTGGGATAAAATATAGTTTGCAAGTCCCTGTGTTGCCTGACGTACCGTGTAAATGTTCATACGGTTTGTTCCGGCTCCGATTACCCCTCTAAGTCCTCCGGTTCCAAACTCCAACTGGCGGTAAAAACGGTCTTCAATCTCCGCCTCATTTCCTTTGATGGCAGCTAATTCTGCTTTTGTTGCCTCATCAAAATACGGGGCAGTACACCATTCATTGTAAATGTCCATATAGTTCATCGTTCTTCTCCTTTTCCCTGTTTTCAATTCATTACCGATGGATTTATCATAGCATTTTTTTGCCAGTCTGTAAACTAATTTTAAGCTAAAAATAGTTAATTTTTATGGTTGAATCGTTCCATCCTCCCCGATGGTCATTCCCCAGGAAATTCCCTCCACATAGCGGTATGTCTCCTGCGTTCCCGCCTCATCCAAAAGCTGTGTAACCCCGCCCGATGTATACGTTGGAAGGTAGCGGTAAGATACCGTGCCATCTGCCTCCACTGTAACGGAAACAACTGCGGAATGAGAAGTCTGCCGCAAAAAGATAAAGTCGCCAAGCGCATAAAAAACCGGAACATTCTCGATAAATTCCACACCCTGGATGCAGTGTGCGTGCCCGCCGATAATCAAATCGGCTCCTGCCTCAATACATGCCTTTGCCATTGCGCGCTCATACTCCTCCGGGTACTCCACGCGCTCAATGCCCCAGTGGAGATATACCGTCACAAAATCACAGCTTTCCTTTGCCTGCGCCACAAGCTCCACCAGCCTGCTGTAATCGTAGACCGTAAAAAGTCCCGGCTGTGCATTTTCAACATTCCAGTCCGTAACAGGAATCACCCGCGAACCCGCAATAAATCCAAATTTTTTGCCGCCCTTTTCGATGACCTGAACCTGCTCGGCGCGTTCCTTTGACTCACCCGCTCCTGCATACAAAATTCCTGCTCCGTCTAATGTCGTAAACGTATCAGACAATGCCTCTTTTCCAAAATCAAGCGTGTGGTTGTTCGCAAGCGAAACGATATCGACGCCGAGTTCCTTTAGAATCGTGACATAGGATGGATTACAGCGGTAGGTATATTCCTTATCCTCCATTGCCGTTCCTCTATCACTCCACGCAAACTCATTGTTCACCATCAGAATATCCGCCCCGGTAAGCTCGTCTAACAATTCCTGTGAAACCACTCCCGTAATACCGTATGCGTCATAGTTTGCACTTGGAACACCATCTAGCATCACATCTCCGGCAAACATCAAAGTCACCGCGCCCTCTGTTTCTTCTTCTGAACTATCGGCATTTCCGGCTGTCTCCGTGCTTTCAGTGGTAGAAATGCCGTTCCCCTGCGCATCTCCACTTTTCTCTGTGTTCCCGGATTCCGCCACATCCCCGGATAGCTCCGTACTCTTAACTATCTCTGTATTTCCTGCAGAAACCGCCTTATCCGATGTCTCTTTTGAAGCAAGATGAAAAAACACTGCGGTAAGTCCTCCTGCTAATGTCAGAATCAATAGCACATACAATAAAACTACAATATACTTTTTCATTCGTCACCCTCCAGTTATTTACTCCCTTCATTTTAAAGCCTGCCATGCAGTTTGTCAAAAAAGAGGCACCGGAAAACCATGTTTCCCGATGCCTCTTATCTCTGTAACAAACTTATTCAAATTTTACGGTAATATTTCCCATATCGCAGCTCAGCTCCATATCCGCTATCGCGTCTTCATTTTCAATCACCGTTTTTCCATCGTAATCGCTGTAATTTTTTCCGTTAAGCTTCACAGTTCCCATATCGCAGGAAATATCATAATTATATGCCTTGTAGGAATTTGAGATAAACAACTCAACATTTCCCATATCCGCTTCCGCAAAAAGCGTCTTCGATGCACTTCCATAAAAAGTAATATTTCCCATGTCCGCAGTTGCAGAAAGCTTTTCCACATCCGCTCCCTTTATGCTGATATTTCCCATATCTGCGGTAAGCGTCATAATCCGGCAGGAAAGCACATTCTTTTCTATCGTAATATCTCCCATATCCGCCGTAAGCGTTGCCTCATCAAGTGTAAAATTCTTCGGCACGGTCACGATAATCTCCGGTCCCTTCTTTACAGAACTGGTCTGTTCATATGAAATTACGAGTGTATTTCCATTCATTTTGCAGGAAAAAAATCTTTTATATCCATACTCCATGGAAACGGTCACTTTGTCCGTTCCTTCTGCCGTCTTTAGGGTAATATCCGCCATGTCCGCCGACAGTTCCAGAAATTTCATTGCATCTGCATCAAATGTCTCCTCAGCAGACTCATTTCCTCTTTCCAGTTCCGAAATCTGATACCGGTCACTATTCTTTATCTTTACTGCCTGTGTGATAAGTTTTCCAAGCCAGTTATCCGTAAAGCCGATATGAAATCCGTCTTCGTCATCATAGACGCCCGTCTCTTCAAGTGCCTGCTTTACCTCTCCCGGCTTGCTTCTCATTCCGGCTGCCCCGACAATTCCGCAGAGCAATATTCCAACTCCACCCATCACCGCCGCAATCATCAGACATACTTTTGTAAATTTTTTCATTACGCTTCACACTCCTCTCCCCTGCCAAACAGCTTCCTCCACAATCTGGCAATTTTTTTCATCAGCCACGGGAGAAATCTGCCGCAAAGCCAAACGACTGCCACCAGGGAAAGAATGCCTATGGCAAGTACGATAAAACCTCCACCAATCAGTCCGAGTCCAACCATCGGATGTGCTGTCACAAGGCTCCCAATACCGACTCCCGCCAGAACCACACCTGTTATCAGCAATACAGCCATCGTTACAATGATTGCAACAAAAATTCCAAACCATGCTCCAAGCACCCCAATCCAGATAGGGCTTGTAAGCACGAGCACCAGCACACCAACAATGATTGCCATCGTATTATCATTCTGCGGTGCTGCTGTCTTTTGTGCAGTCCCGGTGCCTGCACCCGCATTGGCGCTATAAGGCGCTCCCACTGCAAATGTTCCTGTTTCCAGATTCTTTTTAATATTTTCTGCCACTTTCTTCGGGGATTCAAGCTCCTCTAACACCGCTCTTTCATTACCCTCTCCGGCATCCTCAAAATAGCTCCGGTAAAATGCCATCGCATCCGCCCGCTCTTCTGCAGATATGTCTTCCAGAAGCAGCTCTAACTGCCTTAAGAATTCCTCCTTATTCATGCCATAAACTCCTCTCCCATAAATAACCTTGTAATATTTGTCGAGTATTCCTGCCATTCATTGCGGTACTCTTCTAATTTTTTGCGCCCTTCCTCGGTAATCCGGTAGTAGCGCCTGTTGCGCCCTCCACATTCTACATCATAGACGAGCAGACAGCCGTCCTTTTGCAGTCTCCGCAATACCGGATACAGAGTGGATTCGGACACCTCAATGGCTTTTCTCACATCCTGGGTGATTTTATAGCCATAAGTTCCCTCCTCGTCCTTTGACACGACCGCTAACACGATTGCATCTAGCAGTGCGGCACCTGTGTTAAATACCATATGCTCACTCCTTTATAATTTTTGCAAAATAATATTATTTTCTTTTTAATACTATATATCATATAATATTGTTTGTCAATAATTATTATATCAAAAACATAAAAAGGATACCAGCGGCATTTGCCACAACTGGTATCCCTTTATCAAAAACTCATTTTGAAAACTTTTTATGAATATTCCTTTTCCTTGACATAGACAATCTTTAACAGCTTATTATGTGGGTTCGGAATTGCCTTTGTCTCAAACGCGTCAAATGATTCTATCAACTGACGCAGCTTCTGGTACTTATAGTTTCGCGGGTCAAAGCCCGGCACACGCTTCGACAGCGTAATTCCGACTTCAGACAGATTAATCCACTCTTCCTCTGTTTTTGCTTCAATAATTGCACGAATCTCACGCTCAATCTCCGCACGGCTTGGAATTCCGTTGCTCTCCTTCTTTGTCTCGTCCAAACGATTCTCCTGTGACAGACTTCCTGCCGGAACACTTCCACTTTCCTGTGACAAAAGGTCAAGGTATTTAAAATTCTCGCAGGCGGAGACAAGCGACGACGGCGTTTTCTGCTCTCCCATTCCGATTACAATCATGCCGGACTCCCTAAGCCGCATTGCAAGTTTGGTAAAATCACTATCCGACGTCACCAGACAGAATCCACTGACATTTTCCGTATACAAAATGTCCATCGCATCAATAATCAGTGCCGAATCTGATGCATTTTTCCCTTGTGTGTAATTATACTGGAATACCGGAGTAATGGCATATTCCTGAAGTTTTGAAAGCCATGATTTTACACTCGGCTTTGTAAAATCTCCATACAATCTCTTGTATGTGGCAACTCCGTAGCTCCCAACCTCATCCATAATTAATTTTACATATTTACTTGACACATTCTCCGCATCAATCAATACTGCAATTTTATTCTGTTCATCCATTTTCCTGTTCTCCTAAAAATATCCCCTCTCTGGCAGGGGCTCTCCTAGTTTCCATTGTACGTTGAACGGCAGATACTTGTCAAATCCTATTATGAAAAATCATGTTATATCTTGTCAACAATCCGGAATAATCTTATAATAATTAGTACAAATGTACCAGAAAAAGAACCAGGAGGCGTTTATTTATGATGCATACATTTCAGCCACTTTCCATTGATGCGGTCGAATTTAATCCCTTTACAAGACTTGGCAAGGACTGGGCACTTGTTACCGCCGGCAGCCGCGCTGCTGCAAATGCCATGACGATAAGCTGGGGCGGTGTCGGTGTCCTCTGGGGCAAAAACGTCGTCTACATTGTTGTCCGTGATTCCCGCTACACCAAAGAATTTCTTGACCGCGATGAATTTTTCTCCGTCACCTTCTTTGACGGCTCCCACAAGGAGGCCTTAAACTACTGCGGTTCCCATTCCGGAAGAAATGAGCCGGATAAGCTGCAAAAAGCCGGACTGACTTTAAATTACCGTCACGGAATTCCTTACGTGGATGAGGGCGATTTTGTATTTCTCTGCCGCAAGATGGCAGCCACAAGACTGACCGAAGACGCATTTCTTGTGCCGGAAATCAAAAAATGGTATGAGGACGGCGATATGCATACCCTGTATATTGCGGAAGTCATTGACCTGATGGCACGGTAGATTTCCCCTACCAGCTTTTCACAAAACATCCTGCCAGCCTTTACCGGTTAGCAGGATGTTTGGGTTTCGCAGTCACTCCTCAGATAATATGCTCCCCGTCCATTTCCCTGTTTTATCAAAACGCCTTCATCAACAAGTTTTCTAATGGAAGCCTCTACCGACTTCTGCCCAATGGTAGGACATAGTTCCATAATATCACTCTTGGTGATTTTACCGTATTTCTGATACACCGCCCGTCTTACAAGTTCCGTGGCAGTCAGCTTTTCTCCCACAACATCCACTCTGTCCTCAAAATCTCTGTACGCTGCAAGAATTGTCTGCAAAATATATTTGATAAAGGCATCTACATTTTCCTCACCCTCATGCCATCCATTCTGGCATTTTTCCAGCGCCTGATAATACAACGTTTTATTCTTGGCAATCTTGTTTTCCAACGAGATATATTTTCCAACAACATAACCGCTCTTATACAACAGCAAAGTAGTCAAAAGTCTACTCATTCTTCCATTACCGTCACTGAAGGGATGGATGCATAAAAAATCATGAACAAAAATGGGAATGAGAAGCAATACATCCACACTCCCCTCATCAAGCATCTGATCATAGTTTTCACAGATTGCATCAATTGCCGCCGGTGTTTCATAAGGTGCCAGCGGTGTGAATAATACCTCTTCCTCTCCCGCCTCATTTATCGTACTGATATAATTCTGTGAATTCTTAAATCTTCCACCAATTGCTTTCTGTGAATATTTGTAAAGGTCCCGATGTAACTGAAGAATATAACCACTCCTTATCGGGATGTATTCATAATTTTCATGAATGGTATTAAGCACATCCCGATAACCCATGATTTCCTCCTCGTCACGGTTCTTCGGCGCAGTTTTGTCCGCACAGAGTTGTTTCAACCTGGTATTGGTTGTCCGGATACCTTCTATCTCATTGGAAGCTTCCGTGCTTTGCACCTTTGCCAGTTCCACCAGTCGTTCCAGCTCTGCCGGTTTTTGTTTCAAAAACAGTTCCTGCCTGCCTTTATATTCATGAATCTGCGCAACAAGTCCCAAAATCTCACTGTCCCATTTTCTATTTTTATATTTTTTGTAATCAAATCTTCTCATAAAAAACTCCTATATGCTCAAACAATCTCCTAAATTGTAATATATATTAGGAGTTTATTCAAGTATATAGGAGTTTATACATAAAAAGTTTATATTATTTCTATAGTAGCTTATTATCTTTTACTGTAGACTTTGACCCCTTTCCTTCCTAAATCCTTAATTTTATCGTAATTCTATCGTTGTAGTATATAGACTTTTCGTTCATTGCTCTGTTCTCGTCAACTAAGCAACATTTTCCATAAGGAATTGCGTAGCACTCTGCATTATTTCAATCCACTCTCCCGCGAAGGGAGCGACGGACGCTGGTATACCGTTTCCGGGGATTAAGTGGATTTCAATCCACGCTCCCGCGAAGGGAGCGACGGCGTAATTTCAATTATTGGAAATCTTATAACCATTTCAATCCACGCTCCCGCGAAGGGAGCGACGTCATTAATCTGCTGAGTGAAAGCAGTATACTTAATTTCAATCCACGCTCCCGCGAAGGGAGCGACTTGGGGATACTGATTATCTTGCATTTTGTACAAGAATTTCAATCCACGCTCCCGCGAAGGGAGCGACGGATAAAATAGAGCGTTGCCGACAAACGGTTATGATTTCAATCCACGCTCCCGCGAAGGGAGCGACTTGCATCCTTGTCCTCCGGCGTATTGCCCTTGTATTTCAATCCACGCTCCCGCGAAGGGAGCGACTCCTATGGTTCCTTTGGGCTTTATTCCGATTTGAGATTTCAATCCACGCTCCCGCGAAGGGAGCGACTTTTCGCTGGGGGATTTTGTTCAGAGTCCAAAGGATTTCAATCCACGCTCCCGCGAAGGGAGCGACTGGTGGGGCGTTCGGAAGCTTATTGGCGTTATTATATTTCAATCCACGCTCCCGCGAAGGGAGCGACGGAGATACGGAATATATATGTTTCTGCGCACGAATTTCAATCCACGCTCCCGCGAAGGGAGCGACGATATGCTTAACTATTTAGACGGATATCCGGTAATTTCAATCCACGCTCCCGCGAAGGGAGCGACCCAGCGCAAGCGAACCTTGACAATTTCATAGACATTTCAATCCACGCTCCCGCGAAGGGAGCGACGGGCGATACTGACTATATATGTTTTTGTTCCAGAATTTCAATCCACGCTCCCGCGAAGGGAGCGACAGCAAATTTAGCCAATTTTATTTGTTTTATTGCCCAAAATGCTAGCTAATATTGCCAAATACTATTTTATTTTTTCTTATCTTGCCTTATAGTTTTGTCATTTTCAACTATTTTTTTATCCCCTCCAACTGTTTTCTGTATTTTAGAAGGTGCGAATCCCCCACAACTTTTATGTATACTTATGGTTCGCACATCCAGCTAACAACCTTTACATAATTAAAACATCATCCTGAGGTGTTCCTCTGTCTACACCAATATGCTCCACTTTTGTTTTGTAATTATTTCCAAGATAATAGAAACGCAAACTGTCCACACTTTCATCAATAATATCCATTAGCATCGACTTCAGCATTACACACTGTGCATTATCTAAAATACATTCAAATACAGAATTTTGCACTCTTCGTCCGTAGTTGACACATTGCTTTGCCACTTTTCTTAACCTTGTCTTCCCCGCTGCCGTTTCTGTATTAACGTCATAAGTAATTAATACAAACATTTCTCCTCCTCACTTCCAAAGAAATACAGGATAAGCATCCAAATCGCCACGCAAATATCTCGCTAAAAGCATAGCCTGCACATACGGAACCATCCCCCATTCAATCTTCTCTTTTAAATATGGATGCGTCAGCGTTTCCTTTTTCTTATTCTGCCATTCTGTCAGCAATTTTTTGCGAAGTTCATCATCCATCAGTACTGCGCCATTTTCTTTTGTGGTAAAATTTTTGGCACTAATAATTTTCTTATTGATTAAGGATAATACAAACCTGTCTGCCAAAACTGCTCTGAGTTCTTCAATCATATCCAGCGCGAGTGATACCCTTCCTGGACGTTCCGTATGAAGATACCCCACATAAGAATCTAATCCTACGCACTCCAATGCAGATGCTATATTATTTGTCAGCAGTGTATAGACAAACGACAACAGTGCATTTACATAATCCATAGGTGGACGTTTATTTCGTCCTTCAAATTTAAAATCCTTTTTCTGTTGGAGAATCAGTTCATCAAATACGCCAAAATATATACTTGCTGCTTCTCCTTCATAACCTCTCAGTTGTTCCTTTGACTGACATGTCTGAATCAAGTTTAGAAATTTCTTTAAATTTTCAGATGCTTTTTTTACTTTTTCCACATCAATCTGCATACTATGGTCTCTGACTGCCCGTTCTAATACCCATCTCGCATTATATACTTTTCCTGTAATGCAATTTTGAGCAATTCCAAGACTTATCTCTTCATCTCTGGCACTCAGATACTGCTGTTCCCTAAGGATTACATTTCCTTTTATTTTTCCGGTAACACGTGCCAAAAATTTTCCTTGCGGGGTAACATAACAAAGTGAAATATTCTTTTCCGCACAAGCACCCATCAGAGCCGGACTCGTTCCTCTATACCCAAAAGACACAATCCCTTCGAGATTATGCATCGGTAATCTGCCGATTTCTTTCTCTCCGTCATAAACAACAATATTTTCTCCATCAAGTGCAAGATAACTATTTTCAGAAGTAACATACAATGTATTCAATAATTTCTTCACTCTTTATCCTCCTCGAGTACCCGCTGAATATAAGATTTTGCGGACACATTCTTTCCTAACTGAGGCATGCAAATGTCTTTTAACGAACACATATTACAGGCACTGCTGTATTTGACTTTTGGAGTATACTTTCTTTCATAATATTCGTGCATTTCCCGGAATAGCCCTTTCGCCTGTTCCTTTAAATCCTGCGTTAAATTCACCACCTCGCGCCTTTGTGTTTCCCCATAAAAAACAGCACCTTCCGGTATTTGAATACAAAACATTTCTTCTAAGCATAGTGCCTCTGCAGTAAGCTGTAGTATATCCGCGTCTGTCTCCTTTGGCTTTCCTTTTTTATACTCTACTGGATACACTGTATACAATCCACGATGTCCATACAACCGTATGCCCTCATCAGACTTATGAAATTCAACCACATCACATTCTCCGCTGACTCCCATACTCCTTGAAGAAACAGGCAGCCCTCTTGTAATGATAATATCTTTTCGTTTCTCAGCTATATACGGATCGTGTGCTTTTTTATGCATCAGTTCTCCCATAACAGTATGGGCGTTTTCCGCCCATTGCTGTTCAATATGGATTAACGCCCACTGTCTTCTGCAAAATTTAAAATGCTGTATTCCAGACACCATCAAATAATCATCTTGTGCATATTCCATTATATCATCCTTTTTACCTCTACAGATTCCGGTATATTTTCCGTATGAATTGCGACTGTATAATCCTGGTACTTTCTTGGGAATTCAATCTCCTCTTTTTTCTTTACTTCTATTGCATCAAACAACTTATATGCCGGACAATCCCCTAGTTCCTTACTGTGTTTAAAAACGATTAATTCCCGTACAGCCATTTTTCCCCTTGCTGCAGAATGTTCATGTTCAAACATATTAATAATCGCATCCCATAAAAGTTCCAAATCATCCTCTGAAAAACCCGTTACTTTTCTTGCAAGATTTGCGGAAATATACCCTTCTGCACGGTATAAGCCATATGGAACAATGTATTTTCTTCCCATCTCAGTGCTTTTATTTTCTGCATCTTTCTCCGTGGTAATTGCAACTCTTGTAATCGTTATTTCCTGACTGATAACTGGGTCAATACTTCTGGCAAACCCAATCTGTACCGGTCCCCTTACCTGTCCACAATTTAACGAAGCCTTGACAAATGTTGTCATAACCGCACCAAACGTTCTGATGTCATAAAAATTCTTACACATATAATCTTTTATCTTTATATCTGCAAGCGGATCATTTTTCTTCAGCTTTTTAAGCCCTTCTGTTATCTTTTTTTCATCCGTTTCTTCAATCCGAAAAGCTTCACAAGCCTCCCTGTCACTACGGTTTAGGGGAACGTCCTCCTTAATATATATCTTATAACCTTCGCTGTCTTCTTTCACTGTTTCTATGTAATTTCTGATTTTCCGTTTCAAACATACATCCGTGACCAGTCCTAAACCGCTCTCAGGGTCTATTCTCGGCATGTTTCCAGCATCCGGGTCCCCATTTGGATTTCCATTCTCCACATCAAATAATACGACAAATTCATATCTGTTTTTTATTACCTCTCCCATTTATTTATCCTCCCGCTTTTCATATTTTTTTTGTACCTGATGATAATATCCAATTGCAAATTTTCCCTGTTCTTCCAATGACATTCTTTTCGGAAAATCATCTATTTTTCCAATCAGTTCTGTAATTGATTTTTCATAATATATCTTTGCGCTTCCCTGTTCCCGTTCAATTTTTTTAATATGACTGTTTTTCAGTTTCAATAATACAGGAAAAACATTTGCCGGTGTTGCGCACGCTGAATTAAAATAACGCTCTTTAATCGTCATATTAATTCCCGGATTAGCTCTCAACTGGATATCTTCCAAAACAGCAAACAATCTTCCCAGTATATATGCTTTCTCATCGCTTTGTTCATTCAATCCCACGTATTTTTCTCCTCTCTCCCAATGATAATTTTGAATTAAATATGCCTTTACAATAGAAATCCTTTGCCAGGTGACCTTACTTTTCCCTTGTTCGCTTCTAATACGGATAAGTGTATCAAAATACACCCCTGCCGGATATCCGGTTCCTGTCAAAATAGAACGTAAAACCATTGCTGACATATTCGGGATGGGTGTCTTATCTTTCGATTTCTGGTTTACTGTTGCGAATAACATATCCTTAACACCCAGATAACTGTTCTCTTCCCATGACGGCTTTACCAGTTCCATTCTTTTATAATGCTCAGATAAATGCCTTAGTATATTTCCAAATGAATCCTGATAAAAAAAACGTACCGATAGACGGGCTGCATTCGGTGCCAGTCCCATAATATAAAACTTCTGATTTGGGTTTAACTTTACCCCATCCACATCAACATAATTTCCCTTTTCCAGATTTTCAAATATACCTCTGACTGTCTCCTGATTATCCGGAGCCGGGTTTACTGACATAAAAAACGTGTCCTGATATGTTTCTTCCCCGTTTTCAGCCCAGCAAACAATCATGGTATCTCCTAATTGAAAGGTATACTTTCTCTGTTCTAAAAGATAATTTAATGCTGTCGTATACGCAAACTCTGCATATGTACCAACCGGAGCATTGTAACTCTGCTCTTTTCCATATGATTCAAATGCAGGTGCATTAAACGATACTAATGCAGCACCACTTGACTGCGCCCCGGGAACCCCCTTAATTGCTCTGTGTATTCTAGCAATTTCTGTCCGTTTTCCTGTCACGAGACAGATTCCCTCCTGCCCGGACTCTGATTTTTCTATTTCGCTGTTCCATGCCGCTTTTATCTCTTCATCATCCTGTGCATTGTATATTCCCATACAAAAAATGAGATTTCCCCCTGCTGTCAGTTCGTCCCAATTTTCATTGATGTCCTCATTCTCCTTTGCACATTCCGGATTCCACTTTTCAAAATACAGCCGAACCGCATTCGCCATTTCTCCTGGCACATTCTTTAGTAACGCCAGATGTTTTTCTTTAGCTGCCAAAAAACATTCCATAACTCTTTGGCTGCTGCCATCTGTGTCTATCCCCATAAGATATTTGGAATTATCGCACAAAAAATTTGCCAAAACTCCAGATGAACGTGTTACCATCTGTGGAACTTTCATCGAAGAGGGTTGCAATACAAGTTTATTTCCTATCTTTTTTTCCTGTTTTAAAGACAGAATTCCTTTTACCTCTCCTTCCTTTGACAGGTTGACAGCATAAGACACTTTTGCCTGACACCATCCTATTTCCGGCAATTTTCCCAATTCTGCAAGACGTTCATAATAACCCGTCAATGCCTGCAAAATCATCGTATCACCTCACAGTCTTTTAAATCTACAACTCCATGCCTCATGACTGCCCGGAAAAACATTGGCTGTATATTCTCTTTGTCACTGTAATCCATATCAAACAACATATAACCAAAATCTCTTTCTTCTACATTATCATATGCGGTTTTAATTTCGTTATCTTCGCATAGTGAAAAATGTGCCGGGAATTCCCGACAACCGAAGTAGGGTGCCTGATAGCACTCCCCCCTTCTCAAGCGTCTCATCATGATGTCTTTGAATTTGCCCGGATTATCGGTCTCATTTGCCCGTTCCGTCATTTCAAAATGTGCTTCAATCACATAAGAAACATCGCATAGAATAATGGATGCACGTTGTACAATTTCTTCTTTGGTGCTGATATATAACGGTTTATCATTTCCATTATAGACCTGTAATACATTATTGGCAGATATCTTGCTCTTTACTTCATTTCTTCTTACACTTGTAAATTCAATAGGGTTCTTTACATAAATTCTGTCAATATACCACATTAACCCTGGGTGCCAATATATAGCTTCCAAAATTCCCCTTGCCGCTGATGGTGTTATGATGTCATAACTCACGCGTTCTGTCTTGAGTTCTGGTCTCGTAAACAACGCATAATCTCCCCATACATTCACTTTTACTCCCATGCTCATGTCTGTCCCCTCCCTTCCACTGTAATTGCAATTTCTGCATTCACAGTTTTTATGTTTATAGTTTGATTCTTATACTATACCACTTTTTTCTTTGTATATCAAGCATTATTTTAGCGTGGTCTATATAAAATTTTATTGAAGTAATAAATATTATAATTGTCTTTTTCCTTTAAATATAATATACTTGCTCATGTCAGCAAACTGCTGTGGATTGAAATAATAATATTTTCATTAGCAAAAAAACGAATGCGGTGTATGTAAAAGTTCCTAATTTACATACACCGCATCCGCATTTTAACCAAATAATGCCATTCCTGTTTCTATTTCCATATTCAATCCAATGTCTTCCGTATACTGCTCCAATGCCGTAAGTTCATAAAAGTCCTTTGCATTTTCCGAAATTGGCTGCACCATTCCTGCATCATACAATTTTTCAAAATAATCACGATATATATTGATACAGTATTGTCCTGCCTTTCTAATCAGTGTTTTGGTTACCCCCTGCGTCTTTAATTGGTAAAGCAGTTCATCCGCCTCCACTTCTCCTGCAATAAAAATTGTTACCGTATCCTCCTCAATTAACTTAAATTCCTTTCCTACCTTTGCAAAATTATATTTCTTTCCCTTAAATTCTTCCATGATATTCTTTTTATCCAGAGCTTCGTCACGAAAATGATATAACATTTTAAAATACTTTTCTATTACATCCAGCTGCGAAATATCACTGCCATCAGCCAAAAGATTTTTTGCCACATCTATCTGCTGTCTTTGTCCCGGAACAAATTCTTTTTCATCAAATTGAAACAAAAATACGTTGCTTTCTTCCTTTTTTCTTTCTCCATTACGGTTACATCTTCCTGCCGCCTGTATCATGGAATCTACGCCTGCAAGCTGACGATAGACCGACTGAAAATCAAGATTTACTCCCGCTTCAACAAGACTTGTCGATATCAAAATACATTTTTTCTTATCCTCCAGCCGTCTTTTTATCTCATTTAACACACGTCTTCTATGTTTAGGATACATTCCAGTTGATAAATGATAGACCCCTTCTTCTTTCAATTGTCTGAAAATCGCCTGTGCTTTCCGTTTTGTATTTACAATACATAATGCCTGGTATTCAGCCGATAATCTTTCAATAAGATTATTTTCCGACACCTTCCCAATATTCTGATATGTAACTCTTTCAAAGAATTGAAACTGTTCTTCCATCCTCGGACATAGTTCCGTAATTTCCATGTCCGTTTGAAAAAAAGATTCCAAAGCTGGCTGCGTTGCAGTGCATAATACTGCAGTAATGCGATAATTGTTAATTAATTCCTGTATCATCGCTGTGCATGGTTTCAAATAATCATTTGGCAGCATCTGTGCTTCATCAAATATCACAACACTATTTGCAATGTTATGCAGTTTTCTGCACTTTGAAGACTTGTTTGCAAATAATGATTCAAAAAATTGCACATTTGTTGTTACAACAATCGGTTTATCCCAATTTTCAGACGCCAAATGTAATGTTTTTAACTCTTCGGAGCTCTCATAATCGACATTATAATGATTCTCCAAAACATTCTGTTCTCCCAGAATATCACGAAAAACCTTCGCATTCTGCTCTATAATACTGGTATATGGTATTACATAAATAACCCTGTTCATATGGTGTTTCACCGCATGACGTAACGCAAATGCCAATGATGCAACCGTCTTTCCTCCACCCGTTGGTACTGTGAGCCTGTAAAGTCCCTTTCCTCCATCTCCTAATTCCAGACAATGTTTTAATATTTCCGTACGCCTTCCATCAACCGTATCAATCTCTTTATTTTCTAACCATTTCTGTATATGTTTTTCTAATCTTTTTAAAAGAACACCCATCGGTTCGCCTGCATCCCGTTCTACATTACCGTCCTTCATAAAAGATTCGGTATCAAGAAAGTCTGCATCCACCAGGCATGAATATAACATCCTCATGAATACACTCAGTGAAAAATCCGGATTTGAGCTTTTCTCAACATCAAACGGTTTTGTCATTAATTCCGGTAAACGGACTTCCTCCTTATACGCTTCAAAATCTTTAATTTTCTTTTTTCTTCTTCCGCACAAAGTTGACGCCTGGGGTGAATCTGTTTCACTTCCATAATCAGGCAGTCCCGCATGATGTCCCGCAATACAATAACTCATCAGTTCATACATACCGCCCTGTTCCATACATACTTTCGCACCAGCCGTTGCATGATCCACTTGCTCATTACTATTTTCTCTGATTTTTCTCTGAAATTCTGCTGAATATTTTCCAACATCATGCAACATCCCGCAGCAATATCCCCAATCCTCTTTGCCAAACTGTCCTGCAAACTTTGCTGACAGTTCTGCTGTACTACGCAGATGATTAATTATTGACTGTTCCCTTGTACCATCAATATGTGCAATGTATTCCATTTAACCCTTTCCTCCCATATTAATCTTAGTTTTTCTCTTGTTAACTCGCTTTTTCTTACATTTTC
>CATZIT010000024.1:0-19203 GCA_958420225.1 uncultured Roseburia sp.
CAAAGTGAGTCAGGGAATTATGCTTATTTCTGCTGAAAAATATGATGCCGCAAAGCTGTTGCTCGAGGATATTATTGCGGAAGCACCACGAACAATGGAAGCATATATTCATCTTGGAAATGCATGTGCAAATCTTGGAAAGTACGATGAAGCGATTGAATCATTTAAAAAAGCATTATTAGTGGACCCTAATTATGTTGAAGCATATTTTTCTATCGGAAGTATTTATGTGTTGATGAATGAAAAAGTTAAGGCTATAGAGTTCTATAATAAGGCTGAAGAAAATGGATTTATATCCTGGTATATTGTAATTGACCCATCTAACTGGTCATCTACAATATACTTCCATGATGTTTATCATAATGGGGACAGTAACAATACTCTCGAGTGTACTGGTATTCTTTTTGATGCAGTTATAAATTGCAAAAGATAATTGCTAATCAGACAACTTCCAGTTTGACAATTTCATATCCATACACACAAAGCAGTTAGTCTTAGGATTGACTGCTTTTAAAAAGACACCATTTAGGTGTAATGGTGTCTTTTGGGTGTTATTATAATGGTCATATCAAGGCTCATTCAATCGTGGTAAATTCGTGGTAAAATGAATGATTTTCTATACTGCAAAATACTTGAAAGTATAGTGTTTATGCGGATAATCAAAAATTAGATATAAAATTTTTAAGAAATACTTAAAGGAAGGAAGTCTCTTTTGTGCAATTTTCTGATGTAAATTTTTCGTGGTTGACAGAGATGGGAAAACTGGATAATAATAGGAAGAACTGAGGAAAAAGAAAGGAAACAAAAACGTGGAACATACAACAGAAAAAGAAACTAAAAAACGCCGAAAATGGGGATGGATTGTAATCGGTGTGATTTTAATTCTCCTGATTGCAGCCTACATTGGAACGGGAATTTATTTTCAGAGCCATTTTGGCTTTCACACCTCGATTGATGGAATTGATATCAGTAAAAAGACGGTCGGGGAAGTGGAGGAACTGATTTCACAGGAAATTTCTGCCTATGAGTTAAATATCACTGGAAGAGAGGAAACGGACGAGAAGATTTCCGGTACGACAATTGACATTCATCCAGTGTTTTCCGGCGAGATAGAGGCTCTGAAAAGTGAGCAGAACGGATTTACATGGGCAGCAACGCTGTTTCGCAAGACGGAGTGGACACTGGACAAAGTGGTAGCGTATGATGAGACGGCACTTGAAAAGGTTCTGTCATCCTTATCCTGTGTGCAAAACGGTCGTACACCGGTAAATGCAGAATGCTCAGATTACATAACAGGAACCGGATATACCTTAATTCCGGCGGACTACGGAACCAAAATTGATGAGAACAAGCTCTCACAGAAGGTAGATGAGGCGGTCATGACGCTTCAGGGAAGCCTTGATTTGGAAGAGCAAGACTGCTACATTGCACCAGAAATCGGCGATGATGATGAAAAGCTGTTAACTTCCATTGAAAGCTTAAACCGTTACGCTGGAGTCACGATTACTTATGATTTTGATGAAAAGCAGGAAGTATTAGATGGAGAGCGGATTCATGAGTGGCTGTCACTTGATTCGGATGGAGCAGTACAGGTGGATGAGGAAGGAATACTTGCGTTTGTAAAAGAACTGGCTTCCGCCTATAATACTGCTTATCAGCCGAAAACATTCAAAACCTCCTATGGCTCGACGGTGACGATTACCGGAGGCGCCTATGGCTGGAAGATTGACAATGCAGGGGAAGTGGAGCAGATTCTTGCGGACCTTGCAGCCGGGGAGAGCACAGAGCGTGAGCCGGTGTACTCCTTGCGTGCAAACAGCCATGGGGAAAATGACTACGGCAATTCCTATGTGGAAATCAATATCACGATGCAGCACCTTTTTGTATACAAGGATGGCGTGCTTGTGGTCGAGAGTGATTTTGTTTCCGGAAATATTGCAGACGGGCATGGAACACCAAACGGTGCATTTCCGGTGACCTATACGACAACAAATGCGACCTTAAGGGGTGCGGACTATGAGACACCGGTTGCGTTCTGGATGCCGTTTAACGGAAATATCGGAATGCACGATGCAACCTGGAGAAAAACGTTTGGCGGTAATATTTATAAGATGAACGGTTCCCACGGATGTATCAACCTGCCGTATAGCGTGGCAGAAAAGATTTATAACACCATTGACCAGGGATATGCGGTTTTAGTTTATACAACACCGGGAACTGAGAGTGCGGAGATTCAGGCACAGGATGCAGCAGTGGTTGTCAGCATTATTGATTCCATTGGAGAAGTGACGTTAGAGAGCCAGAGCACGATTGCATCAGCACGCAATTTATACGATGTACTGCCGGATTCGGCAAAGGCGCTGGTGACCAATTATGATGTGCTTGTCAATGATGAGGCAGTGTATGCTATTCTCGCGGCAGGTGGAACAGTGGAACAGCAGCCGGCAGAGGAACAGCAGCCGACAGAGGAGCAACAGCAGCCGACACAGGAGCAACAGCAGCCGACACAGGAGCAACAGCCTGCACAGGAGCAGGCTGCGGAAGAGTAGCCATTTATGTAATTTTGTTGCAGAATTGGAAAACTTTGTTGCAGTTTGGGGGAATTCCATTGAAAAGATATTCCGGCAAAGTATAATGAAATCAACATACAAAGAAAAATAATCATTTTAGGAGAAAATGGAATATGGTTTGGGAAAATGTATTAGAAAAATTCAAAGAGCTGTTTGGCGGCGAAGGCGAGATTGGCGTTTATTTTGCACCGGGACGTGTCAACATGATTGGGGAGCATACAGATTATAACGGAGGTCATGTATTCCCCTGTGCACTGACCATCGGAACCTATGGTGTGGCGAGAAAGAGAGAGGACAAAAAGCTTCGCTTTTATTCCATGAACTTTGAGCAGCTCGGCATCATCGAATCTTCCGTTGAGGACTTAAAGCCGGAGAAGGAAGCTGACTGGACGAACTATCCCAAGGGTGTGATGTGGGCATTTGGCGAGAAAGGAATGAAGGTCACACAGGGAATGGATATCGTATTGTTCGGAAATATCCCGAATGGCTCCGGACTTTCCTCTTCTGCATCTGTAGAAGTGCTGACCGGATTTATTCTGCGCGATATGTTCGGATTTGACGTGACCAATCAGGATTTGGCATTAATCGGCCAGTATTCCGAGAATAAGTTTAACGGCGTCAACTGTGGTATTATGGATCAGTTTGCAATTGCAATGGGCAAGAAGGGAAATGCAATCTTTTTGGACACTGCAACCTTACAGTATGAGTATGCACCGATTGAACTTGCAGATGCAAAAATCGTGATTTCCTGCAGCAACAAGAAGCGCGGACTCGGCGATTCCAAATACAATGAAAGACGAAGCGAGTGCGAACGTGCACTGGCAGAACTGAAAGAGGTTGTAAAGATTGAGTCACTCGGAGACCTCACAGAGGAACAGTTCGAGCAGTACAAGGATGCGATTAAAGAGGAAGTATGTAAAAAACGTGCGAAGCATGCCGTTTATGAGAACCAGAGAACAATTCACGCTGTCCGTGCACTGAAAGAAAATAATGTTGCACTGTTTGGAAAGCTGATGAACGAATCCCATGTTTCCCTACGTGATGATTATGAGGTAACCGGCATTGAGCTTGATACCTTGGTAGAAGAGGCATGGAAAATTGATGGTGTCATCGGAGCGCGTATGACAGGAGCCGGATTCGGCGGATGTACTGTCAGCATTGTAAAGGATGCGGCAGTGGAAACTTTTATCCGGGAAGTCGGAGCAGCTTACGAGAAGAAGATTGGATATGCGGCTGATTTTTATGTGGTAGAAATCGGAGATGGTCCTGTAAAACTTGCATAATGGCAGAGACTGCATCAGGAGAGTGTGAAATATGATTCAGGAAAAAATATTGGAATTAACCGAATATGGAATGGTGACAGGGCTTGTTGCACCGGAGGACAAACGCTATACCATCAACCGTTTGTTAGAGCTTTTCGGATTGGAGGAGCTGACCGATGAGACCGTAGAGGCATATGAGAAGCGCACACCGATGGACCGCACTGCGGCAGAGGAAGCACTTGAGGGAATCCTTGAGGAAATGCTTGATTATGCAGCAGAGGAAGGACTTCTTCCGGAAAATACGATTACATACCGTGATTTGTTTGATACCAAGATTATGGGAATGTTAGTTCCGCTTCCAAGTCAGGTGACAGCACATTTTATGGAACTTTATCGTGAAGAGGGTGCACAGGCGGCAACCGATTATTTTTATCAGTTAAGCCGTGATACAAACTATATTCGCAGATATCGTATCAAAAAGGACCGCAAGTGGACGGCTGAAACCGAATTTGGAACGCTTGACATCACGATTAATCTGTCAAAACCGGAAAAGGATCCGAAAGCGATTGCGGCGGCAAAGCTTGCAAAACAGAGTGGTTATCCGAAATGCCTGCTCTGCAAGGAAAATGAGGGTTACGCAGGAAGAGTCAATCATCCGGCAAGACAGAATCACCGCATTATTCCGGTGAAGATTAACGGCAGTGACTGGTTTTTCCAGTATTCACCATATGTATACTACAACGAGCACTGCATTATTTTTAACGCAAACCACACGCCGATGAAGATTGAGCGTGCAACATTTGCAAAGCTGCTTGATTTTGTGGAACAGTTCCCACATTATTTTGTCGGCTCCAACGCAGATCTTCCGATTGTAGGCGGTTCTATCTTAAGCCATGACCATTTCCAGGGCGGACATTATGAATTTGCAATGGCAAAGGCTCCGGTAGAAAAAACGATTACGTTTGAGGGATACGAGGATGTTACGGCAGGAATTGTAAAATGGCCGATGTCTGTTATCCGTATCCGCAGCGCAAAAAAAGAGCATCTGATTGAGCTTGCAGATAATATTTTACAGGTATGGCGCGGATATACGGATGAAGCTGCCTTTGTATTTGCAGAGACAGACGGAGAACCGCACAACACGATTACGCCGATTGCGAGAAGACGGGGAGAGGATTTCGAGCTTGACCTCGTACTGCGCAACAACATCACGACGAAGGAGCATCCGCTTGGTGTTTACCATCCGCATGCAAAGCTTCATCATATCAAGAAAGAAAATATCGGTTTGATTGAGGTCATGGGACTTGCGGTGCTTCCGGCACGTCTTAAGGATGAGATGGCGGCACTCGAGCAGGCACTTTTGGACGGTGCAAATCTCAGAGAGGATGAGGTTTTGGCAAAGCACGCAGACTGGGTAGAGGAATTCCTTCCGAAGTATGGATTTACAGCGGGAAACGGCCTTGAAGGGGAAGTGACACCGGAGCGGTTACAGGAGATCCTTCGCACCGAAATCGGTCTGGTATTCTCGGAAGTTTTAACCGATGCCGGAGTTTATAAATGCACCGAAGAAGGCAGAGCGGCATTTGAGCGCTTTGTAGGTGCAGTGAACACAGAGAAAAGATAGAAAATGTATATTTACTTCTATGTGGTAATGTAGTAAAATTTGTTACAACACAGAAGGGAGAAACAAACGGCTGCCTTGTGGCAGCCGTTTGTGTTATTTTATAGGTATACTTCAAAGGAGAAGAAGGATGGTTTCAAAGAAAATAGAAAAGGCATTGCAGGGAAATTCGGCAATCCGCGCGATGTTTGTAGAAGGAAAAGAATTAAAGGAAAAGTACGGAGAGGACAAGGTGTTTGATTTCTCACTCGGCAATCCGGCAACCCCGGCTCCGGCAGCCTTGAATCAGGCAATCCGCACACTTTTAGACGAGGCAGACAGCTCACCGCAAGCCGCAATGGAGCTGCACGGATATATGGAAAATGTCGGTTACAAAGAGGTGCGTCAGGCAGTGGCGGACAACTTAAACAAACGGTTTGGAACAAAGTTTGATGCGCATAACCTTGTGATGACCGTGGGGGCAGCAGGCGGCTTAAACATCATTTTTAAGACGATTTTAGACCCGGGGGACGAGGTCATCGTCTTTGCACCGTTTTTCGGCGAGTACCGCCAGTATGCGGCAAACTTTGACGCTTCGATTGTTGCGGTAAATCCAAATCCTGAGACATTCCAGCCGGATCTGGCAGACTTTGAGGCGAAGATAACGGCAAAGACCAAGGCGCTGATTGTCAACACTCCAAATAATCCTACAGGCGTCATCTATAAGCCGGAGACGATGGAGCAGATTGCAGAGATTCTGACACGCAAGGAAAAAGAGTTTGGACATGACATTTATCTAGTTTCCGATGAGCCATACCGTGAGCTTGTCTATGATGGAAACAAAGAAGATTTTCTGACAAAATATTATAAAAATACAATTGTAGGATATTCATTTAGTAAATCCCTGTCATTACCGGGAGAGCGTATCGGCTACGTGGTGGTGCCGGATGAGGCAGCTGATGCAGAGCTTTTGTTAAAGGGGCTTGAGATTTCAAACCGTGTGCTTGGATTTGTCAATGCGCCATCCTTACAGCAGAAGGCTGTGGCAGCCTGTCTGGAAGAAAAGACAGATGTCGTATTTTATGATGAAAATAGAAAAATGCTCTATGAGGGACTTACCGCGCTTGGATTTACCTGCATCAAGCCGGAAGGTGCATTTTATCTCTGGTTAAAATCCCCGGTGGAAGACGAGGAAGCTTTCGTCGAAGAGGGAAAGAAATATAATATTCTTATGGTAAAGGGCAGCGCATTCGGCTGTGGCGGATTCGTGCGCCTTGCTTACTGTGTGTCACATGAGACCGTGAAAAATTCACTGCCGGCATTTGCAAAGCTTGCCGCAGTCTATGGATTATCTGCAAAATAAACAGGGAAAAACAGGAGAAAAGAAAAGTGATGGGCAATTGGGAGTCATATGTGAGGAAAGTCGTTCCCTATGTACCGGGTGAACAGCCGGACAGGGAACACATGATAAAACTGAATACCAACGAGAATCCATATCCGCCGGCACCGGGAGTGGAAAAGGCGCTGCGGGAATTTCAGACTGATAAGCTGCGGCTTTATCCGGAACCGACCTGTAAGGTGCTGACAGAGGCAATCGCAGAAAACTATGGGTTAAAAAAGGAGCAGGTGTTTGTCGGGGTCGGCTCCGATGATGTGCTTGCAATGATTTTTCTGACCTTTTTTAATTCCGGCGTTCCGATTCTGTTTCCGGATATCACGTATTCATTTTATGATGTGTGGGCAGATATGCTTCGGATTCCCTATGAGACGAAGGCGCTTGACGATGCATTCCGGATTCGTAAGGAAGATTATTATGGGGAAAATGGCGGCGTGATTTTTCCGAATCCAAATGCACCTACAGGTGTCTTGATGGACTGCTCGGAGATTGAAGATATTTTAAATCACAACCGTGATGTGATTGTGGTGGTAGACGAGGCATACATTGATTTTGGAGGAAAGAGCGCACTTCCACTGATTGAGCGCTACGACAACCTTCTTGTTGTACAGACCTTTTCCAAGTCCAGATCGATGGCAGGAATGAGAATCGGCTATGCGATGGGAAATGAGAAGTTAATCCGCTACATCAATGATGTCAAATATTCGTTCAATTCTTACACGATGAACCAGACCGCGCTCGCCCTTGGGGTCGAGGCAATCCGCGATAAGGCATACTTTGAAGAGACCAGGCAGAAGGTGATTGCGACAAGGGAGTGGACCAAAAAAGAACTGATAAAACTTGGATTCCATTTTGAGGATTCCATGAGCAATTTTATTTTTGCAAGTCATGAGAAAGTGCCTGCAAAAGAGATTTTTGAAAAATTAAAAAAGCGCGACATTTATGTGCGCTTTTTTAACAAACCCCGGATTGATAATTACCTGCGTATCAGTATCGGAACACAGCAGGAAATGGAAATTTTTATAAAGGAGCTTCGGGAGCTTCTGTCTGAGTACAGCGAAGCTTAAGTTTGATGGAACCCTGGCGGAATACCAAGATTCCGGAGGTTGTTGCGGCAATCGCAAAGACGAACCAGAAAGCGATGGAAATGAGGTTGTCCTGAATCGTGAAATATCCGCTTAATACAGTGCCCCAGAAGTTAAACAGCATATGTAACAGGATGGAGTGGTAGAGGTTTCCGCCCTTTTCGCAGACATAACCGAGAAACAGGCCAAGGCAGAATGCGTAGATGCCCTGAATCATGTTCATATGGAAGATGCCGAAAAGAACCGCCTGGAAGATATTTGCTGCCCAGAATGGAAGGAATTTCTTCGCATGGTGCATGGTGACGCCGCGGTAGATTAACTCCTCGGAAATCGGCGCTAAGAGCACGGAATAGAAAAACATGCTGACGGTAAGGGAAGATGTCATGCCGGCACTTTCAAGCAGCTTCATGTACTGCTCCAGCCAGGCTGGAACAAGGGCGGAAACACCGCTGACAATGTAGCTGGACAGATATTGAAGCCCCGGAACCAATAATAAAATTCCTGCAAACATAAGCGGGTGGAATGTCTTTTTTACCTGCGGCAGATAAACGGCATCGTAACGCATATAGTACCACAGCCCATAAATGACAATGCAGGACAGCGAGAAAAAAATCATAATCCAGGTGTTAAACGTCGTATTCGTCCACAAATCCACCAGGGAAGAGTAAATTTCCATGAGACCTTCACCAGAGGGAGCCGCCGTAAAACGGATGAGACCGGAAATTCCCATTGCGAAAATCATGACAAGGTACTGAAGTCCGATGCACAGCAAAAGTGGCAGAAAAGTAAAACAAAATTGTCCAAATCGTTTCATAATTGTATTCTCCATACCATAGTAATGAATTTTTAATACTCTTTGTATTATAGCAATGGTGTGCATTGAATGCAAGAATGAACGCTGGCAGAAAAAAAGAGTATTTACTTTAAAACTTTAATATGCTAAAATTCGTTTAGATGCAAATATCAAAGAAGGAGAGAGAACTATGAGCAAAAAACTTAGGACAGAAGCGGTAGACAACCTTTTCGATGCAATTTTAAGCCTGCAGAACAGAGAGGAATGTTACACTTTTTTTGAAGATGTGTGTACCATCAATGAGCTTTTGTCATTGTCGCAGAGATTTGAAGTGGCAAAAATGTTAAGAGACCAGAAGACCTATCTGGACATTGCAGAAAAGACCGGAGCATCCACTGCAACCATCAGCCGCGTAAATCGTTCCTTAAATTACGGAAATGACGGTTATGATATGGTATTTGCCAGATTACAGGGTGGGAATGCAAACCGGGAAGCATAGAACGGATTTCAAGTTGAGTTATGAAAATAGAAGGCTGCCTCAAGGACATATGAAAATGTCTGCCTTTGAGGTAGCCTTTTTGTACGGAAAAATAAAATTAAGAGGGACTGTCTTTCTCAGAAGCAGCCTTTTTATCGTTCATCTGGTCAATTAACCGCTCAATCAGCGTTTTTTTAATGTAGACATCATAGCTTAACATACAGATAAAGCTGAAGGTGCGCAACATATCCGCATCCTCGGCAGGAGCGTTTGCAAAGGTATTGCGGGAAGTCTTAAACTTCTTTGCGAGGTCCTTCATCAGGTTCTGTGTCTCATCGTGCTCTAGTCCGAACACTTCCTTGTATACATCTTCTAACTTAAATTCACTGTCTTTGCCAAAGTACTTGTCCGTAATGGGATTTAAAATACTCTGGATATCGTTGATGCTTAAGATGCTTTTAAAATAGTAGATAAAAATCAGTGCAAGAACGTGCTCTTTGGTATATTTTTTCTTCTCCGGCGGCGGAAGAAGGTCATTCTTGGCATAATTGTTAATCATGGTCTTGGTGAGAATCTTGTCCCCCTCGTGGCGCTTGGAAGCCGCAAGCTGGGAATCCATAAAGGTTGTAATCTGATCCATATACAGGTCGATATTGGGAATATCTTCCGGCTTTACATAGTCAATTTTTTTTAACTCTTCTAAAATAGAACTTAGAAACTTCTTGGTGTCGATATCCATATTCGATTTGCCTCGCTATTGTTGTTGAAACTAATTATTTCTTATCACATTATATAGTATTGAATACTAGATGACAAGAGATAACTATTCATTTTTTTATAAAAAACAAGAAAATATGTTCTGTTTTTCTAATGGCAGGTGTGATATAATAGAACCTATCACAAAGTCAGGAGAATAATCTATGAGCATTTATGATACATTGAACGAACAGCAGAAGCAGGGAGTTTTTACCACAGACGGACCGGTGCTGATTCTCGCGGGGGCAGGAAGCGGCAAGACGAGAGTGCTGACACACCGTACGGCATATCTGATTGAGGAAAAAGGAGTGAATCCCTACCATATTATGGCGATTACCTTTACGAACAAGGCGGCAGGAGAGATGCGGGAACGAATTGACAACCTGGTCGGATATGGTTCGGAGAGTATCTGGGTTTCCACGTTTCATTCGACCTGTGTACGGATTTTGCGCAGACACATTGACAGAATCGGCTTTGATACAAATTTCACAATTTACGATGCCGATGATTCTAAGACGGTGATGAAGGATATCTGCAAGCGCTTAAATATCGATACGAAGATGTACAAAGAAAAAAGCCTTCTGGCGGCAATTTCTTCTGCAAAGGATGAACTGATTTCCCCGGAAGAGTTTGCACTGTGTGCCGTAAATGCAGGGGATTATGCAAAACGCAAGCAGTCGGAGGTTTACAGGGAGTATCAGGAGACACTGCGGAAAAATAATGCGCTTGATTTTGATGATTTGATTGTAAAAACGGTGGAGCTGTTTGAGACAGACCCGGAGGTGCTTGATTATTACCAGGAGCGTTTCCGGTATATCATGGTCGATGAGTATCAGGATACCAACACGGCGCAGTTTAAGCTGATCAGTCTTCTGGCGCGCAAATACAAGAATCTCTGTGTGGTGGGAGATGATGACCAGTCGATTTACAAGTTCCGCGGAGCAAATATTTATAATATTTTAAATTTTGAAAAGTATTTCCCGGAGGCAGTGACTATCCGTCTGGAACAGAATTACCGTTCCACAAAAAATATTTTGAATGCCGCAAACGGTGTGATTGCCAACAACATCGGGCGTAAGGAAAAAACGCTCTGGACAGATAATCCGGAGGGCGAAAAGATTGATTTTGAGCAGTTTGATACCGCATACGAGGAAGCGGACTATGTGGCACGGGATATTTTATCCGGCACAAAGAGCGGCAGATATCATTATGGCGATTATGCAGTGTTATACCGTACGAATGCACAGTCCCGTCTGTTCGAGGAACGTTTTATCACATCCAATATTCCATATAAGATTGTCGGCGGCGTCAATTTCTATGCCAGAAAGGAGATTAAAGACCTTCTCGCATATTTAAAGACGATTGATAACGGCAGGGATGATTTGGCGGTGCGCCGTATCATTAATGTGCCGAAACGTGGAATCGGTGCAACGACATTGCTCAAAGTGGCGGATTGGGCATCGGTCTGTGGAATCAGTTTTTATGATGCCTTAAAACAGGCGGAGGAAGTGCCGAATCTTGGAAAGGCTTCGTTAAAGATTCGTCCGTTTGTAAATTTTATCCAGACAATGCGCAGCAAAGCACCGATTATTGGGGTATCTGAGCTGCTTCGTGAAATTATCGAGGAGACCGGATATGTGCGCGAATTAGAGGCAGAAGGCACGGACGAAGCGATGGCACGAATTGAGAACATCGACGAGTTAATCAGCAAGGTGGTTGCCTATGAGGAGAGTGAGGAACAGCCGACATTGAGCGGATTTCTTGAGGAAGTGGCATTAGTGGCTGACATTGATGGACTCGAGGAAGGAAGCGATTATGTTGTATTGATGACGTTACATAGCGCCAAGGGTCTTGAGTTCCCGAAGGTCTTTTTAGCAGGTATGGAAGATGGACTGTTTCCAAGCTATATGTCCATTGTCGCTGATAATCCGACAGAGGCGATTGAAGAGGAGCGGCGTCTTGCCTACGTTGGAATCACAAGAGCCAGAGAAGAACTTGCAATTACCTGTGCAAGAACCCGTATGGTGCGTGGAGAGACACAGTACAATAAAGTATCCCGTTTTGTAAAGGAGATTCCATCAGAGCTTCTGTCTGCCGAAATCCGTCAAAAGGAGCCAAAGGAATCCTCATTTGCGAAGCGCACGGTAACAAAGCCAAAGCGTACAAGCCTTAGAGACCAGCCGTCCGGACAGAATATGCAGAGTCAGATTTTTACCGGGGCAGCCATGAAAAAAACAGCGCTCGACTACGGCGTGGGAGACCGTGTGTCCCATGTCAAGTTTGGAACCGGCACGGTCAAAGCCGTGATGGATGGCGGAAGAGACTACGAGGTTACGGTAGATTTTGATACAGCTGGAACGAAAAAGATGTTTGCCGGATTTGCCAAGCTGAAAAAAATATAAAATTTATTTATAAATTTTTTATAGGCGAAATGGGAAACATATGATATAATAAAGCAATAAGAAGGCACCATTTTTGTGGGTATAAATAAGAGGAGGCGCAGAACAATGAATAAGGTAGAAGAACTGATTAACATGTCCAAGTTAAATGATTTATTAAACCGTAAGGAAACGGAAGTAGAGGCAGAGAGAAAGAAAACTTCCAAAGTCGTATGGGTGTTTGCAATTATCGGCATCATCGCCGCAGTTGCAGCAGCAATTTACGGAGTATACCGTTTCTTTACACCGGATTATCTCGAGGACTTCGAGGATGATTTCGATGATGACTACGAAGACGATTTCTTCGATGATGAAGAAGAGGATGACGATTCCTCTGACAAGGAAGAGAAGAAAGACGACGAAGAAGAGGAATAGAGTGGTAGTGGAAGGGCTGCATGATTGCAGCCCTTTCTTATGCAATAGGAAAGAAAAATAAGGAAGCGGTTGGAGGAAGTATGAAAAAAGGTCAGATTGTGGAAGGAATCATTGAGCAGGTAGATTTCCCAAATAAAGGTGTGTTACGGACAGAAGACGGAGATCGCGTTATCGTAAAAAACAGTATTCCCGGGCAGAAGGTGCGGGCATCCGTCAACAAGGTGCGGAAGGGAAAATGTGAAGGACGTCTGTTAGAGGTGCTTGAAAAGGCACCACAGGAATTAGAAGAGCCGGGCTGTGTCCATTTTGGGGAATGTGGAGGCTGTACCTATCAGAATCTGCCTTACGAAGAGCAGCTTGCGTTAAAGGAAAAGCAGGTCAAAAAGCTGCTTGATGAGGTGATTGTGCCGGAAAATAAAGACTATCCGTTTCTCGGTGTGAAGGAAAGTCCAAGCCAGAATGGATACCGCAACAAAATGGAATTTTCTTTCGGGGATGCGTGGAAGGACGGACCGCTTGCTCTTGGCATGCACAAACGTGGAAGCTTCTACGACATTGTGGATGTACCGGAATGCCAGATTGTGGATGCGGATTTCCGTAAGGTTCTTAGCGTAACACTTGCTTATTTTCAGAAGGAAAGTATCAGCTATTATCACAAACTCCGCCATACCGGTTATCTGCGTCATCTTCTGGTGCGCAAGGCGGTAAAGACGGGCGAAATTCTTGTGGATATTGTAACAACTACAGAGATAGAAAATGAGGTTCTGCTTGACGGCTGGAAGGATGCCCTAACGGCAGAGACGTATGAGGGAACGCTCACCGGAGTCCTTCACACCCGAAACGATAATGTGGCTGACACCATCTGCAATGAGGGAACGGATATTTTATTTGGAAAAGACTATTTTTATGAGGAGCTGCTTGGGCTTCGCTTTAAAATCACACCGTTTTCTTTCTTCCAGACCAATTCACTTGGCGCGGAGGTACTTTATCAGACAGCGAGAGAATTTATCGGAGATGCACTGCCTAGCGGAACAGATGCAGATGTTGCGGAACACGGAAAAATTGTATTTGATTTGTATTCCGGCACCGGCACGATTGCCCAGATGCTTGCTCCGGTTGCCAAAAAGGTAATCGGCGTTGAGATTATTCCGGAGGCAGTTGAAGCGGCAAAGGAGAATGCGGCATTAAATGATTTACATAACTGTGAATTTATTGCCGGAGATGTGTTAAAGGTCATCGATGACATCGAAGAAAAGCCGGATTACATTGTGCTTGACCCGCCGCGTGACGGCATCCATCCGAAGGCACTTGAGAAGATTATCCGCTACGGTGTTCCGCAGATGGTCTATATCTCCTGTAAGCCCACCAGCCTGGCGAGGGATTTGGAAGTGTTGCAGGCGAGAGGGTATGAGGTACAGAAGGTCTGTTGCGTGGATATGTTTCCGAATACCGGGCATGTTGAGACGGTTGTTCTTTTGTCCCAACAGAAGCCAGATGACACGATAGAGATCGACTTAGACCTGGATGAGTTGGATGCCACCAGTGCCGAGTTGAAAGCAACCTATCAGGAAATCAAAGATTATGTGCTGAAAGAATTTGGCTTGAAGGTTTCAAGTTTATATATTTCTCAGGTAAAACGCAAATGTGGAATTGAAGTGGGAGAAAACTATAATCTTCCAAAATCAGAAAATGCAAGAGTTCCACAATGCCCGAAAGAGAAAGAAGATGCTATCAAGGCTGCCCTGAAATATTTTGCGATGATCTAAGGACATCGCTGATTTCAAGGAGGAATAACACATGAAAAGCACATTTGAAAAAATGGGTGGAACCTACACACTTGGCGCAGACGGAATTTACTATCCGAATCTTGTCAGTACAGATGAAGAACCGCATTATGGGAAATATGGAATGATGCGGAAAACATATCTGAAAGAGCATCGTCCGGCAATGTATTCACTGTATATGTTGGAAGACAGACTGGTGGAACATCTGAATCTTGTGGACGATGAAGCACAGGAGAGAATGGATATTCTGGTGCGTCAGATGATGGATAGGCAGGGCATTACGGAAGAATTGAAAGTTCGTGATCAGATGGAATGGGTCAGAGCGGTAAATAACATCCGGAATGCAGCGGAAGAGATTGTGTTAAAAGAATTAGTGTATATTTAAGGTAATGGAAAGCTCCTTCGGGAGCTTTTCGCTGTTTGGAAGAGATTATATAGAAAATGGGTTAAGAAGATGGTATTATTAAAGCAACGGGATTTTTTTATTATAGTATCTAAAATGTTTTATTCATTACAAGGAAATGGAATTGATGAATGCCATTAAACTTCCTAATAGAAATAGAATCTTTCGATATTCTGAATTGGAAAATTTGATAAGTACAGATTAGAGCACGTGTAGATGTAATAAGAGAACGAAAGGAAAAATATGGGAAAAAGCACAAAGAAGAAAAACAAAAAGATTACAGCTCCAAAAGCAAATATTCAGGAATTAAGTATTTCTAGGGATGGCGGACAAATTGCACTCAGGGGGTATTCATATCAATTTTTGTATTCGTGTTATTTAATTCTTTCGTCATCAAATCCAAGCAATTTTTTCCAGCTTGAGGGGATTGAAGATATTGATTGTATCATGCAGAAAAATGGTAGTAATGATATTACTCATATACAGTTGAAATATTCTGTCAACAAACAGGATGCCAGCTTTTTAACTGATGTGCTCAAAAATTTTCTTGAAGCATATTTGCTGGATCAAAATAGATTTTTTAAGCTTGTTTACGATTTCCCTGTTGCAAAAGGCCATCTAAGTAAGATATTTGCATCTAAGTTAGACGAAAAATCACGCACCCATTGGGCTGGCGTGATTTCAAATATCAAGAAAAACAATCCTTCTTGGAATTGGTCTGTTTATGATTTCGATAAATTTATTTCACATCTGTCATTTGAGAAGATTGAAAAATCTATACTTGCTACTGAAATTGAAAAAACCTTAATTAGAATTTATGAGATTAACACAGACAATGTTTCATTATTTGCAAATAGCATAAAAATTCTTTGCTTTGAAAAAATGGAGCAGCGGGCCTATGTGGCCAAAGCAGAATTAGATTCCAAAATCCAATCTGTCAAAATAGATATCAGTAAGGGTCCTCAAAATCCAGCTCATAGTTGGATTCGTAAACTGGACTACTCTAAGCCTAGCATTGATGAAGGGTGTAGTTTTTACGAAGGGAAAAAAGCAACACCAGCAGATATAGTAAGTGGGTTTCCAATCAAACGACCGAGTTTAGAAAAAGATGTTATTAATTCTATTTGCGAAAACATGGTTACTGTAATTAAAGCTTCTAGTGGGCAAGGAAAAACCACGCTGGCTTTGCGGGCAGCTTATATTCTCCAAAATGAATATATACCATATCAGTTACTATGGTGTGATGAGATAAAAGAAATTGGGAATATTGTCCAATATTTCAAAGCAAGAATTCAGCTTGGTGAAAAGATTCTTATCTTAATTGACAATCTGGATAACCATCTCAGCAAATGGAATTATCTTGTTCAGCTCTTACAATCCGAATTGCATTGTCATTATAAGTTGCTTATCACATCGCGAGAGATGGATTGGTATAATTATAGTGGTGACTTGAGCAATATCCAGTCTTTGAAAGTAATTAAGCCGGTTTTAGAAGAAAAGGAAGCAATAGAGATATTCAATCTATTCAGAGAGGCTAAGCAACTTCACCCAAGCATAACAAGCTGGCAAAGAGCATGGAATAAGATTGCAGAAAGGCAACTACTTATAGAGTATGTCTACTTGCTTACTCATGGTGAGATGTTATCAGAAAGAATAGCCTCACAAATATCCGAAATAGGACAATCATCTTCTGGCAAAGCAAAATGTGAAATCTTACGCAAAGTATGTTTTGCAGATCTTTGCGGAGTCAGGCTTTCTGCTATCAAACTTTCTGCGAGTCAATCAGAAGACTCTGGCTCGGATTTTGGGGAGCTTTTAAAAGGTATGGAATCGGAGTTCCTTGTGCATGTAAATGAAGAGAGTGGGTATATTGAGGGGCTACATCCCATTCGGTCAAAGCACGTTGTTAAGAGGCTGCATGAATTCCTGCCAATTGACAATACCGCCATTTCAGTTATGAAAATGGCGGACAAAGCGGACCTATCGATACTGTTTTCTCATCTGCCGGAGTTTACCCTGAACAAAGAAACGTTTTTCCGCGATGCGGTCGAGAGTCTATGGGATGAAAAAGACCTTTCAAACTATACTTCTGCAATACAGGGGCTTTTTTCAGGGAGTGTGATGCAGTATTTCCTTTCTAACCGGGCTGCGTTTGACGATGCAGATGCCCACGGCGGTCTTTTTCTTCTATCGACCGAAATGTGCCCCTTTGCTGTATTCGAGGATTTCGGTGTGTCGATGGATACGCTGGACAAAATGCGGGAAACATTTCCGGATAATAAGAATATAGAATATCTTTGCCGATTACGGGAGCGTATTCCCACCTGCTGTTTGCAGGAAACGTATGTCTATGTTTTCTGCGATTGTTTATATAGGAAAATGCGCACCTTTCGTTTTGACGGAATAAAGGACATCACGTCCTATACCTCCATTTCTGAGTGGATCTATAACATCAATCCAGAGTGGAATGTATCGGCCGGATTTTCTCTGGACGATCTTTGGAGCAAGCCAGAAAAATTGACGCTGGAGTGCGTTTCTACGCTGATGTATCTCTCCTACTGCGGGAACAGAGAGAAATATATGGAATTTGTGGAACGAAATCTTAAGAGTATTCTTACGTACCTTAAGCAGTGGACCAGATCACATAGGGTATTTATTGATTCCGAAAAAAAAGCGATTCACATTGAATATATCCTTCGATTGCACAATATTAAAACGGGAAATGAGCAGAGCGTCTCAAGGCTGAAATTCCTTTGTAAAGCCTTGCCTATTTTTGATTTGTATTGCGCGGATGCTCTCAAGCCGACAGTTGATTTGCTCTCGGCTTATCCTGTTCCCGACGATGCACATAAAGAAATGCCCATTAAAAACATTGTAATCATGTTCCATCAGAATCTTACGTCGCTATGGAACAAGACCATTATGAGCAATTACGAATTTGATACCGCGACAGAATGGTTAAATTACTGGTTTGATGTGAGAGAACATATATGTTTGCTTGCAGATAAGTGCTGTGCCTGTATTTACAAACTCCTTGGCGGAAAACCATTAGGGAGTTTGGCCGGGGAGGTAGATCAACTTCGTGAAGAATTTGCCCTAATTACTACTGGTGAAAAGCGATATCCTAAAGAAGATCGTCCTTTTGAAGAAAAAGCTACAGTGCCCGAGAGGTTAGGAAAAATAAAGAGTAAATACTTTCAAAGCATACAAAACTTTATGAATCAGTTTGCAGGGTTCCTCATTAAGAATGAACAAAAACAAAGATTGGCTATGGTTAACCTCACAATAGCTCAAAGTGCTCTTGTGACAATGCAGAATTACTTTGCAGAAATTGCAATTGATGTTAGCTTTCAGGAAAGACAGTTGACTCTTTGTGTTATGGAAACACAAAACATAGAGCGACTAATAATGTGCTGTAGCTACTACCAGACACATTCGCCAAATAAGTATTTTAATAAATATCAAATTAGCAATTGGTATGACGGGCATTGTCGGGATGAGAGAAAGATAGTAGAAGACGGATTGTCGGAATTAGAATCAAAGTATTCGATTCATTTTCCTGATCAGATTTACACCATTGACATGTTGAGCTATTATCCCATCATAGTTGGTAATTTTGATATGGCATCGGAAAGCAATTTAACCGAATGGCTTCTGGGCTGTATCGCATTTGCTGATGCTCCCTTTGATTACCTAGTCATATTATCTGCAAACGAGTCCAAAGAAATAGATTCTACTGCTTTACAGTTCCCTCGACGGATGCTCGTTGACGTCAAGAAGGCAATCGAATCAGAAAATCATTCATTGCTTGATAAACTGGTGCCTCCATATCCTGTGAATGTGACAGCACAAATGCTTGACTGCTTTAGTGAAAAATATGATTTGCCTGAAAAAAAAGTCACCGATGTCGATGAACTTCCAATAGGATATATTGCAGAAGAACTATGGATATATTCTAAATCTGTGGAGTTGTTGACGGAACCAGAAGATGCGTGTTATCTTGCAGCTCAAACGCAAGATATTCAGCTCAACATTACGGAAATGCTTTGTTTATTGAAGAACAAGCTTCCGTTCAAAGATGTCGATTGGTTAATAGAAATTTGTGATAACGTATTTTCAGGAGAAAAATTTGATGACATTATGTTCAATAATGTTATTGAACATTTCATACAGAAAAAGATTGAACAGTAAAATCGTTGTAGCTTGATTGTTTTAGCAGACAGTGTCTATTTAATCGAAGAAAAAGAATGTTGATAGTATAGG
>CATZIT010000025.1:0-19197 GCA_958420225.1 uncultured Roseburia sp.
TTATATGGGATCGAATAAAAATAAAGGTTACGAATATGATGCAGACAGGCTGTATTCCTCTCAAAAGGATAAGGAAAAGCAACTCCAGTTGGAATAAGGAAAGCCGACATGGATGAAAAGCCAATGAAAGCTATAAATATCGTAGATAAGAAGACTACAAAGATCAAAGCTCCTGATGTGGAGATTAAAATTGATGTAGAGCATAGTTCCAGTATTGAGAAGAGGAAAATTGACGGTGTGACTTATTTGCTGGTTCCGTTGTCTGTTACTTCAGATATTGAGATAGATGGTATAAGAATAAAATAATTTTGGAGCACTTTATGAAGAAGAAAAATATTTTTGCAAAAAAAATAATCGTAGCTATTTTGATAATGCAGATGATAGTTATGACCTGTTTATCAGTGATGGTAATAATGGAAATTACTAAAAATAGCAAAAATACTGCAATCAACAATCTGCAGACAATCGTACAGGAGAGAAGCCAGATTGTGGATAATTATGTACAGGAATCCGAGTTGATTCTGTCAGCATACAGTAAGGCAGGAGAAATTTTGGATGTCCTCAAAAATCCGGAAAATAAATCAGCAATTGATGCGGCACAGAAATATACGGAATCCTTTTCTGAGGATATAAATAATCTGGAGGGATTGTATACAAGTGAATGGAATACCCATGTACTTGCCCATACCAATGCCGGGGTGGTTGGTATTACTACAAGAGAAGGGGATTCGTTAAAAGCATTACAGGATATACTGATTGCTACGGATGGGGTATATAATACAGGAATCATTATATCACCGGCAAGCGGCAATCAGATTGTCTCCATGTATCGGGCAATCTATGATGAAAGTGGGAATCCTGCAGGACTTGTTGGGGGTGGAATTTATACTGAGGGGCTTGTGAATAAGCTGGACAGCCTTGGAATGAATGGAATGGAGCATGCGACTTACTGCATGATTAATGTAAAGGATCATAAATATATTTTCCATAATCAGGCGGAAATGGTTGCCACAGAAACAGAGGAAGAGTATCTGCTGCAGTTATGTGAGAAATATAAGGATACTGCGAATAGTGCCGGTGGTTATGTAGAGCACAAAGAGAATGGAAAAGACTATATTGACTCTTATTATTATATGGCAGACCGTGGATGGCTGTTTATGATTAATGCTGATGAAGATGAATTATTTGCGGATGTTGTTTCTGTAAGAAATCAGTTGTTGATTATGTGTGTAATCATATTACTGATTCTTGGTATAGTATCCGTTGTAATTATCACCAGAATGATGTGTCCTATGATGCCTATTGAAAATGGTATAATAAAGTTACAACAGTTTGATTTAACATCTAACGATGATATTAAACAGCATGAGATACATAAGGACGAACTTGGAAATATTTCAAAAGCTATAGGTAATTTAATTACATCATTAAGAGGTATGGTACAGACTTTGATGGAGTGTTGTGGCACTTTAGAAGAAAATGCTCACAATCTTCATGATTCTGCAATTGAAATGGCAGATAGCACAACAGACCAAACTGCTGCTACACAACAATTATCGGCATCACTAGAAAATACCAATAACACTGTAGATAATGTATATAAAGAGGTAAAACATATTAATGATATTGTAGAAGCCATCGATTTGCAAATTACAGAAACATTGCAGATGAGCAAAAAGGTAAAACTGGATGCGGACGATATGTGTAATAATGCACAGCAGGCATATGAAAATGGAAAACAAGAACTTGACAGCACCAGATTATCCGTAGAACATGCCATTGATAGTTTGAATGAATTATCTAAAATTAATCAATTAGCAACTGAAATCCTAAGCATCGCCAATAAAACGAATCTTCTTTCCCTGAATGCTTCGATTGAAGCAGCAAGAGCAGGAGAAGCCGGAAAAGGCTTTGCGGTTGTAGCAGGGGAGATCGGTACATTGGCAGATACTTCAAAAATGACCGCAATAAATATTCAAACGATATGCAATGAAGCAAACAATAGTATTGAGGTGGTAAACAATTGTTTTCGTAAAATTATAGCTTATATGCAAAACAGTGTTGTAGGACAGTTTGAAAGTTATGCAAAACAGTCTGATAACAACAGTGCAATAGCAGAAAATATCCAAAACTTAATGGAAGAAATTACAAAATCCATTGAAACAATGATTACTTCTACATCCCAGATTAACGATCATATGGAAGAAATTCATGATATTACAGCACAAAATCAGAATGCAATCGATAGTATTGTAGAAAAAAGCGAAAAACTCTCTGATGTTTCTGATACAATTCAGCATCAGGTAACACAGAATCAAACAATTGCAAAACGAATTTCTGATATTGTAAATAAATTTACAATAAATTAACAAGCAATAATAATTGAGCTACTTAAATAGACCTTAGAAAATATTTCATTTCTAATTTGATACGAGGCAGATGTATTATCTGCCTCGTGATTTTATTGCCATATTTTCTTATTTATGCATTTTATATAAAATACACCGACATTAAGTAGGCATATTGTTCCCTGTAACTGATCAACCATATCAGTTCATTATAAAAATCTCAGATTTTTGTCTTGGCAATTGAGACACTATAGTTTGATATATGCAGGTGGTGAATGGAATGAAAGCAGGTACACGACATTCATTCCGGACAAAGACAATATTATTCCAATCACAGATGAGGAATACTTAGAAGATGATATTGTTTCACGCTTCTGTACATGGGTAAAAACAGTATATGGAGTAAAGTCGCTGGAGACTAATCTTGACTTTATTGCAAAGGCACTTGGAAATAAAGGGGATACCAGCAGGGAGATTATACGCAATTATTTCCTCAATGATTTCTTCAAAGACCATTGCAATACCTATTCGGTCACTGGTTCCGGCAAGCGTCCAATTTACTGGCTTTTTGACAGTGGTAAGCAGAATGGCTTCAAGGCGCTGGTATATTTGCACCGTTACAATGCGGATACAATCGGTAATGTTCGTGTAGACTATCTGTATCGGATGCAGCGTGTATATGAATCGGAGATTGGACGTATGCAGGATACGATTGAAAACAGCAAGAACAGCAGGGAAGTATCCCTTGCCACAAAGCGAAAGGAAAAATTACAGAAACAGCTTAAAGAGTGGCGGGAATATGATGAAAAAATCGGACATCTGGCACTTTCAAGAATAGAACTGGATCTGGATGATGGTGTCAAGGTTAATTACCGTAAGGTTCAAACGGCACCGGATGGTAAGTTTTATGAGATACTGGCGGATTCTAAGAACATTATGGCAAAGCAAAAGTAGCTGATGGAGAAATAAATGCAAAATTTAAGTATATTTGACATAAATATTTCATCAAAATTGGGAGAGATATTTGAACAACTTCAATCGACTTTACGAAAACTTGATTTTAGCAATATAAAAGACAAAGAACTTTATTCAAAAGTCCAATCAATAAATCCGAAACAAGATATTGTTTTGGAGGATATAGAATGGTTATATGAAGACTATGAAAAGCTATCAGATGTATTAGATGGATTAGATTCGGATTTTTCATTTTTAGATTCTGAGCTTGGCAATTACTTAAAAAAAATTATATATAGCCGAAATATTGCAAAACGAGAAAAAATAGTTATATTGATAACCCATATTGAAAAACTGATTGAAGAATGCCTGGATGAATCATTTGGAAAGAGTGGAATAAAACAAGAAGTAAAGAATGCAATCAATTCAAAATTGGATGGGGTAACAGGTGCTAATATAGGAAGATGCTATATATTGGCAATAACCAACATTGTTTTTGCAAGGACGGATGATTTTACCGATGAATTAGATAAAAGAATTCCTTTTAGAAATCATATATTGCACAATGGAATATATCAATATAGTGATAGCGAAATTTCACAAATGTATTTTGTATTGTTGTCATTTATTAAGAATATTTTGATTGGTGGATGGGCAATTAAGCATGAATTTTTAGATTAAAATTGGAGGTAGCAATATGGCAGAAGATACGCTGTTTTCAGGTGAATCAAAAAATGTTGAGTACAAAGTGACTGTACCAGAAAAAAGCGAAAAATATATGAAAACGGTAGTTGCATTTGCTAATGGCAGAGGTGGAAAAATTGTTTTCGGAATAGATGATAAGACTTTAGATATTGTAGGGGTGGATGTAGATAACATTTATAAAACAATAGATGCCATTACGAATGCAATTTCAGATTCCTGTGAGCCTGCAATCAGACCGGAGGTAGCGATGCAGGCGGTTAAGGATAAAACAGTGATTGTGGTGGAGGTGTTTCCGGGTGCAGAGCGTCCGTATTATATCAAATCACAGGGAATGTTTGAAGGCACTTATGTGCGTGTGGCAGGCACAACCAGACACGTGGAAGATTACATGTTAAGAGAGCTGATACTGGAGGGTAAGAATCGTTATTTTGACAGCGAAATATGTCAGAATATGAAAATAACTGACAATGAGATTGAGTTGCTTTGCAAGAGCATGAAAGAAACTGCCATAAGAAATACATGGCAGGATAGCGAAAAGGCTAAGATTAAGGATATTACCAAGAATGTGCTGATTTCATGGGGAGTTCTGAAGGAAGAAGGTGGAGAAGTTTATCCGACTAATGCGTATGCACTTTTGACTGGACGGATGTTTCAACAGCCTGTTATTCAGTGTGGCGTATTCAAGGGAACCAATCGAGCACATTTTGTTGATCGCAGGGAATTTGAAGGCTCTATTCAGGAACAGATGGAGTCTGCATACCAGTATGTCCTTGAAAAAATCAACATGGGAATGATGATAAAAGGCATGTATAGACAGGATGTATATGAACTGCCTACGGACAGTATCAGGGAACTGATTGCGAACGCTGTGGCTCACCGTAGCTATCTTGAGCCGGGAAATATACAGGTGGCATTGTTTGATGATAGATTAGAGATTACTTCTCCGGGAATGCTTCTGAATAATGTTACGATTGCAAAAATGATGGAAGGTTATTCAAAGCCAAGAAATCCTGCTATTGCTAGAGCTTTTGCATACATGAAAATCATTGAAAAATGGGGAACCGGAATACCTAGATTATTTGAAGCCTGTGAAGAGTATGGATTGCCGAAACCAGAACTGATTGATTTTGATGGTGATTTCAGAGTAAATATGTATCGGAAAAGGGGAACCAATGCAGAAACTAACAGAGAAACTGGCACTAATATAGAAACTAACACTAAAACTAACACTAAAACTAACACAGAAATGCTAGATACAGACACAGAAAGCGTTGAGAGGATACTTAGTCTCATGAGAGAGAAGCCAGCTATTACAGTAAAGACGATTGCACAGCAACTTGGGCTTTCAGTTGGTGGAGTTCGATATCATATAAATAAATTAAAGAAAGATGGTATTGTGGAGCATATTGGTTCATCTAAGAAAGGTACATGGGTAATCCATGAGTAAAATCGTGACGTTGCAAGTGAAATAGGACACTTCTGGTCACAGCGTCCAGAAGTTATGAGAAATGGAGCGAGAGGTGGCTATATGGAAAAAGTGTACACGAAGGAAGAACATGATAAATGTAAGCGGGTAGCAGAAGCATTTCAAGAATTATATGCTATGTATGGAGATATGTGCGTTTTAGATGCAGGAGATTTTGGATTTGTACATCTGAAATGGTTTAGAGATGGTAATTTTGATGGAAATATTGTATATACAGACAGCAGAGAAATGTTTGATGATCTCTGGGAAATGTGGATGGACTATGTACTTTTGGCACCTGTGAAGGGAACAGATCGGGAAGAATTAGATTATGATGAACTGACCGGAAGAGGATGTTAAATCAAATTGCACTGTTATTTTGTATTGTAAAAATGCCTTGCTCGACTGTAAATGATACCTTTGAAAATGGTTTATATCCCGGTGGCAAAATCTGATAAAGAATAAAAGGGTATCACTTCTGGTCACACCGTACAGAAGTAGAGAGGAGCTTTTTATATGAAAAAAGGTACAAAAATTTTTCTGTGGATTATATTTGGATTCCTTGTGGTTATGTTGCTTACTTCGGTAGGGATGACACCAGAGATAGAAGCATCTGGTAGTGATGTATTTCTTTATAAAGCAAGTGGTGCATCTCTATTTTTCGTTTGGCTTGTTGGTGTAGCGATAGAATTGGACATTTTTCATATAAAGAGCAAAATACCTTTGGCTAGGAGTAAGAAAAAAGTCGCACATGTTGGATTTTGGGGAATTATTCTGGTTTTGTCATGCACAATATTTGGTGTGATTTATAATAATACAAGTGCTGATTTCAGAACTGCAATGAATGAAAAAAGTGAGAATATTAACTCATTGGAGACAGAGCAGATTGTCACAGAAACAGAAACTTCGTCAAAAGAGGATATAGAGGAGCAAAAAGAACAGAATAAGGACACTACTATAGTAGATAAGGAGGTGAATGTTGATGAACCAACGCATAGCGACAAATCTTCACATTTAATAGAGGATGAAACCTACGATTTTGATGATGCAGTATATACTGTGAATGGAATAGAGATTATCATAAATAGCATAACGCTTCATCGTGAGAATAAACCGGAAGGATATAGTTTGGAAGTAAAATATTCTTTGAGTAACAAGAATAATACTGACGCTACATTTGAATTTTCTTCTCAATCAGGTAATGGTTTTATTTTGGATGATAAAAAGGCTGAGTTATCTACAAAGGCTATGTGGTCACAAGGGCATGAAACAAGTTATCATCTAAAAGCAAGCGAGAATGTAGAAGCGTTGATAGGGGATTTCAATGCTTTATCGAGTATTGAGGGAAAAACAATAAATGGAGAGAAATTTGAAGCAGTAGACATTGGTAACATATATACGGGGCAAAGTTTAACTGTTGTTCTTCAAATCAATGGTATAGTTGATGGGGATTCAGAAAGTATGGACATTACGCTTGAATTTAATTTGTAATAGATTGATGCTGTGGACACTTCTGGTCGCAGCGTCCAAAAGTGGGTATGGAGGTGCTTATGGAGAAGATTATATATACGCAGGAAAAGATGAGTTTAGTCAAGCGGCATGTGCAGGAATTGATTGCGATAGTACATGAGCTTGAGAGCGATTTTCCCGGAAGGCACTTCACACTAGATGGGCATTTGTTATCAATCATGAGCCTGATTATTTGATTGTTCTTTATCTCAATAAAAACGGTAATATATATGAGGTGTATAATGGCACTGGCAAGCAGCCATGGAATACTGCAAGTAAAAAAGATAGTCACAATAATCGGCACATGAGAGTGAACAAGCTCATAGAATTAGATGAAAATGTGGCAGATAACGATAGAATAGAAAAGAAACATTACATAGAAAAAATGAAGCCAGAATATAAAAACCGTAAATAAGTGTCTGGGGTGTTGTGTCTATGAGAGATTATAACCATGATGGGAAAATTGATAAAAATGATTTTGTAATTGAAGAAATGTTGAATGAAGATGATATACAGGATAATCATGGAAATTCTGATTTTATAAGTTCTATGAAAGGTTTGGGATTAGTTATAATTGGTCTGGCTGTATTATTGGGAATAGTGAAATTGATATTTTTACATGGAGGATAATGGATGATAACGGTGGCAATACACAATCAGCATATATTAAATGGTAGGCATCTGACATAAGGTTAGGTGCTTTTTTAATGTTCCCCAATAGGGGAGTATGGCGAAGATTGAGAAGTTTAATCGTGGTTTTTTGTTATCCAGGAAAGGATGTGAGTTGGATGCACAAATATCCACGATTTTTGTAGGGAAAGGCTGGGCAAATTTTGTACAGCTATTTTTTGTCCTGTCCCAAAAAGGACAGGCAAAACCAAAAAAGGACGGCGAAAAGTTATGAAGCATTTGATAGAATGAACACAGAGACAAAAAGAGAGGTCTTATGATTCACCAGATAACGAGAGCAGAATTGATTGTAATTGCTGCTAGATTAAAACAGGCACAGGATATGGTAGGTTATTCCAACGAGCGGATGGCAACAATGTTTGGAATAACAGAAATTCAATATTCGAAGACATTACGTGGACATAGCATGATTACAGAAGATAAGCTCATCATTTTGAAACAGGAAATGAACATAAGTCTTGACTACTTGATTACTGGACAGAGAGCTGGAAGAAATGTTCTGATTTCAGGTCAGCCTATGACAGAAGTAGAATTTCGGATGTATATAGAAGAAATATTGTGATGTGATTTCGTCATTCACAGAAAGCACACAAGGAGTTAAAAGTAACAGTTTACCTTGTGTGCTTTTATGGCTGATGAAGTCATGTATTTTATCCAAAAGGTCAGATAATATCTGATCAAAGTGCACTTTGATAATTGAATATCATGCATAGACGGGAACGTGTGGGATAGAGAGAGCCACAATGCAAGTGCGCCATGATTTTTCTGTTTTGAATTTTCAGAATCAATCCGATGGAACAAAATAATAATTGTAGAAGGTAAGGAAGGGAGCGAGAAACACTTTGTATGAAATGTGTTGCAGAACATAAAGGCGGAGACCTGTATCTTTGATAATGATACTTCAGGATAATCCGGTCACAAGAATGACGGTGCAAACCCGATGAGAGTAGACTACTGAACTACTGCCTGTTTATGTTTTTTATATCTGTTGATAAAGGCATATTTTATAGAAAGTGTTCTTTTATCAGCAGATATACATGAATAAGAAAAATGTAACTGGAAATAATAGGAATGAGAGGAAGTGAAATGAGTGGCTGAAAAAAATGGTACAATAAATGAAAGCGTAATAGAAAAAGTATATGGTACATCTGCTGGTATAGACTTTAATTCTCCACCACAACAGAGAATAATGCAACTTGTATCGGATGTACAATGTTTTAGCAGATATAAAATAGATGATTATGAAGTGGAATTAACATGGAGTGATTCGCCACAAACATTACAGGAATCTATAAGAAATGTCTTTGCGAAATCTTGACATAATTTACCATGGAAGAAAAAAGATAAAATATTGCTTCTGTGCAAAATAGCGTGCTATAATGGCGATGTGTAGAACATCAGCATAGTACGCCATTCGTTATGAATGGAGGTTATACTATGTCTATGGTAAATGAATTATGTACGAATAATAAAGAGTGGTCTGGCAAGAAAAAAAGAATCTGGCAGGCTGCTCTTTATGTGCGTTTATCGAGAGAAGATGGAGATAAAGAGGAAAGCGATAGTGTAAGTAACCAGAAAGCACTGTTGCATCAGTTTGTTGAATTAGAAGCAGATATTGAAGTATCTGATGTATATGTAGATGATGGCTGGAGCGGGACAAATTTTGAACGACCAGAATTCAATCGTATGATGTCAGATATTAAAGCAGGAAAAATTGAATGTGTTATTGTAAAGGATTTATCCAGACTTGGAAGAAATTATATTGAGGTAGGACAGTATATTGAGAAGATTTTTCCACTGATGGATATTCGGTTTATATCAATCACTGATAATTTAGACAGTTACAAGAATCCGCAAACGATGAATAATATTATTGTGCCGTTTAAAAATCTTATCAATGATGAATATTGTAGAGATATTTCAAATAAAGTGAGAAGTTCATTGGATATGAAACGGAAACAGGGAAAACACATCGGTTCGTTTGCTTGCTATGGATATTTGAAAGATCCAGAGGATCATAATCATCTGGTCATTGATGACGAAGCTGCATCTGTGATTCGTGATATATACAGATGGTATATTTCCGGGATGAGCATATTATCAATCGCACAGAAACTGAATGCAATGGGCATACCAAATCCTACGGCACATAAAAAATTGTTGGGATTGCATTATAGAAGACCGAATAATCAGACGGGTGATGGAAAATGGGTGGATAGTTCTGTTCGACGAATTTTAGGCAATCGTATGTACATTGGCGATTTGGTACAGGGTGTGCTAAAAATCAAAAGTTACAAAGTACAAGTAGCACAGAAAGTTGACAAGGAAGATTGGATTATTGTTGAAGGTACACATGAACCTATTATATCCAAAGAAGATTATGAAACTGTGCAGACACTATTAAAAAGACATGCGAGAAAGGCTCCTCAAAAGAAAGAAGTATATTTATTTTCCGGATTTGTTAAATGTGGGGACTGTGGCAGAAGTATGTCACGGAAGCATTATCATCATGATTATGGAGAGTATACTTACTTTGTATGTACTACGCATGTGAAATTTGATAAAACAGCCTGTAGCAAACACACAACGAGGGCAGATAAACTTGAAGAAATAGTTCTTTCTGCAATTCAAAGTCAGATTGCACTGGCTGTAGATATGGAGCAGGCAATAAAAGAAATTAACACAAATGAGAATGTCAACAGGGAAGCGGTTCGATTAAGAAAACTATTAGAAAAGGCAAAAAGTGAGATTCAAAAGGTTGATGGGATGATACTCGATTTATATCCAGATTGGAAAAGCGGTATTATTTCACGAACTGAATATGTAAACTTAAAAGAGCGTTTTGAATTACAAAAACAAAATGCAGTTGAGAAAATGAATAATTATCAGGCTCAAATTGAAAAGGCGGAAAATGGACAGGATGATAGCAACGAATTCATTGAGCATTTCATAAAATATCGTAATATTGATAAGTTGACCAGAGAAGTGCTGGTCGCGCTCGTGGACATGATTTATATCTATGAAGATAAGAAAGTGAAGATTGCTTTTAAATATCAGAATCCATATAAGGATGCGATGGAATATATAAAAAATAATAAGACGATATTGGATAAAGACACAGTAGATGCTTTATTAGGTGCATAAAAAATTAAAAAAGTTTATGGTTCTAACTTGACAATGGCACCGGCGGCAGCAGACACCATCTGTCAGCATTTTACGGATTTTGGTACGACACCACAGGATTACGACCGCATTGTAACCGGAGACCTTGGAGTGGTGGGAAGAGAGATACTGCTTGATTTGGTACAAAAAAGGGGATTTGACATTGCGGACCTGCACGAGGACTGCGGTATTGAGATTTATGCGCCCAAAGAGCAGGGAACCGGGGCGGGGGGCTCCGGCTGCGGCTGTTCGGCCGTGACGCTTTCCGGGCATTATCTGAAGCAGATTGAAAACGGCACTTACCGGAGGATTTTATTTGTGCCGACCGGAGCACTGTTATCGACCGTTTCCTTTAATGAAGGGAAAACGGTGCCGGGAATTGCACATGGCGTTGTCATAGAATATGCAGAGTAAGAGGAGGGGCAAAAAGAGATGGATTATGTAAACGCATTCTGGGTTGGAGGACTTATCTGTGCGCTCGTGCAGATTCTGATGGAAAAGACGAAAATGCTGCCGGGCAGAATTATGGTACTGTTAGTATGTCTGGGCTGCGTTCTCGGTGCGTTTCAGGTATACGAACCGTTCATGGAATTTGCCGGGGCGGGAGCGAGTGTACCATTATTAGGATTTGGAAATTTATTGTGGAAGGGTGTAAAAGAAGCGATTGACCAGAACGGTTTCCTTGGAATTTTTCAAGGGGGCTTAAAGGCAAGTGCAGTTGGTATTTCTGCGGCACTGGTGTTTGGATATCTTGCCAGTCTGATTTTCCAGCCGAAGATGAAAAAATAGCAGATGTCAGTATCAAAAAAACAGCCCCGCCGGAAAAGCCGCGGGGCTGTTTTAGGGATATTAATTAGGAAGGAATATAGGGGAATCCCTTTATAAGTATTTCCGGATTTCCTCGATTAATACCTGATATTCGTCATCAGAAAGAAATTTTTCATCCGGGTTCATGGCAAATACGCCGCCCCATTCGTATCCATCGGTATATTTCGGTACCAGATGGAAGTGAAGGTGGTGTCCGGTGTCGCCATAAGCGCCGTAATTTACTTTCTGCGGATGGAATGCTGCGTGAAGTGCTTCTGCAACATGGTTGATGTCTTCCATGTAAGCAGCGCGTTCTTCTGCGGTAAGCTCCGTAATTTCGCTGACGTGTTTTTTGTGAGCCACGATGACACGTCCCTTGTGGCTCTGTTCTTTAAAAAGATATACTTTAGAGGTTGGCAGTTCGCAGATTTTGATACCAAAAGCGGCAACTAACTCTCCCTCCATGCAATATGCACAATTCTGATCTGTCATAGCAATCTCCATTTCATTCAGGATATGATTATTTCTGGCTGAAGTGAATTGCGAAACCTGCGATTTCGTCCTTTAAGAAAGCAACTTTTAACTCGCCTTTTTCGTTGTATTTGAAGGAAGACTCATCAAATGCAAAACCGCGTTTCTCAAGGTGATAAATAGCACGCTCAAGGTAGTTGGTCTGGAAGCCGATGTGTCCGTTTGTGCCGCGGCCCGGAGTCTTCATCATTTCGATTAAGGAACCAACGAAGATAGAGCTGTTGCCGTTCTTTAAGGTCTGTCCAAGCAGAGCACCAAGTTTCTCGCAGTCAGAAGCAGCGGAAGACTCAGAATCAGCATTGATACCAACGTGTAATAACTGGATGCCAAGCATGGTGGAAACAGCTTCTCTTGTTAAAGCGGTGATGCCGTCCCAGTCTTTTGCAGCAATCATGTCTTTGTTTACCATCCAGGAGCCGCCGCATGCGATGATTTTCTTGAAATCAAGGTAGCTTGTGAGGTTCTTTGCGTTGATACCGCCAGTTGGCATGAATTTCATCTTGGTGTACGGAGCAGCCATGGATTTAATCATGTTTAATCCACCAGCAGCTTCAGCCGGGAAGAATTTTACAACGTCAAGACCAAGTTCGATGGCAACTTCAACGTCACTTGGGTTAGAGCAGCCCGGTGTAATCGGGATGTTTCTCTCAACACAGTATTTTACAACCTTCGGGTTTAAGCCCGGGCTTACGATGAATTTTGCGCCTGCGTTGACAGCACGGTCTACCTGCTCGGTTGTAAGAACGGTTCCGGCACCAACTAACATCTCCGGGAACTGCTCAGACATAATGCGGATAGATTCCTCAGCAGCATCGGTACGGAAGGTAACCTCTGCGCACGGAAGACCTCCATCACAAAGAGCCTTTGCAAGAGGAGCAGCGTCCTCTACGTGGTCAAGAGCGATAACTGGAATAATACCGATTTTGGAAAACTCTTCTAAAACTTTGTTCATGTTTCTTCTCCTTTATTATGACAATTATTTTGGAATCTGATTATGTTCCGTAATGCGAAACAAAGTTTCACAAAACGGTACATATTAATTATAACATCTGGAAATAGCTTGTCAATCAATAACCGAGAAAATCATGTTTTTTCTTAAAACCAATTGAAACACACCGGCCGAAATGCTAAATTAAAATGCGTTAAAAATATATTGTATATGTAAGAGAGGACGAAAAAGATGGAAAAGAAAAACGGAAAGAAAATTGCACTTGGTGTCGGAATTGTAGTGGTGCTTGTGGCTGTTTTATGTGCCGTATATTTTCAGTTTGCGCCGAAGGTATCTAAGGGAAACAAAACAGTGACAATTGAGGTAACAGATGATGCGGGCGAGACAGCTTCCTATGAAGTGACAACAGGTGCAGAATATCTGCGCGGCGCCATGGATGAAGCGGAGGGGCTGACTTATGATGGAACGGAGTCGGATTATGGATTTATGGTAGAGTCTGTAAATGGAGTATTTGCGGATTACGTAAAAGACGGTGCCTACTGGGCAATCTATGTGGATGGTGCTTATGGAAATTACGGAATTGATGCACAGCCGTTGGAGGATGGACATACCTACCAGCTTGTATACACGATTGCAGAATAACACAGGAGGAACAGCATGCAGGGAAAGGAAAATGTGAGAGACATCGCAAGGATTGGCGTGATGATTGCGCTTTTGGAAGCGGTGAAAAATGCACTGGCATTTGTGCCGAATGTAGAGCTTGTGACGTTGTTTATCATTCTCTTTACACTTTTCTTTAAAGGAAAAATCCTCTTTGTGATTGCAGCGTTTGATTTGATTGAAGGCTGTCTTCACGGGTTTGGTATCTGGTGGGTGATGTACCTTTATGTGTGGCCGCTCCTTGCGCTTTTGACATGGCTGTTTCGGAAACAGGAATCGGTCTGGTTTTTCAGTATTCTCTCCGGTGTATTCGGGCTGTTATTTGGGGCACTCTGCTCGATTCCCTATTTCTTTGTAGGCGGCGCAAACATGGCATTTACCTGGTGGGTTGCCGGAATCCCCTATGACCTGCTTCACGGTGCCTCGAACTTTGTGTTGTGTCTGGTGCTTTTTAAACCGTTACGAAATGTTATGAAGAAAATGGCACCTGGGAGCATTGCTTGACTTTCCGTTATCGGATATGATATGATAATAGAAGTTTCACAATACGAAACGCAAGATTGCATGATGAAACCGGAAAGAGAAGAAACATGGCAGAAGAAAAAGAGACAAAAAATCCCGTGCAGTCGGCGGAACGCATTTTTCAGGTAATGGAAATGCTTGCCGAGAACGGGGAAATGGGATTGATGGAAATCAGTGCGGCACTTGGGCTGCATAAGAGTACGGTGCACAGACTGCTGATGTCCTTAATTTATATGGGATATGCGAAACAGGATGAGACAACACAGAAATATACCCTTTCGTGCAAAATTGTAAATATGGCTGGGAAAATTTTGAACCGCATGGATATTTTGCAGGTCGCAAGGCCTTATATGGAGCGGCTTTCTGATTTGAGTAACGAAACGGTTCACCTGGTACAAAGGGATGGAAGCAATATCCTTTATATTTACAAAATAGAGGCGAAAGTGGGAAGCATCCGCATGGTTTCTCATGTGGGAATGGTGCATCCAATGTACTGTTCCGGTGTCGGAAAGGCGATTATGGCAACGCTGCCGGAGCGGGAAGTAAAACAAATCTGGAATGAGAGTGTTATCGAGAAAAAGACACCACACACCATTACAGATTACGAGGAACTGCTTTCTGTGCTCGAAGAGGTCAGAAGAAACGGCTATGCGCTTGACGAGGAAGAGAATGAGGAAGGCGTGCGTTGCATCGCGGCAAGCCTTAAAGACTACCATAGTGAGGTGCGCTATGCATTCAGTATTTCAGGACCGGTAAGCCGCATGACAAAAGAGCGTGTAAGAGAGCTGGCAGTCGATGTCAAAAAAGTGCAGCAGGAGCTTTCAAGAGAATTGGGAAGTTACCAGTAAATAAAAAGAATAAGTTTTGTGAAAACGGTCATACTAATCCCGAAGTAAATTTGAGAACAAAAGGAGAGTATGACCATGAAAAAGTGGAAAGCAGTCATGGCAGGTCTTGTATTAACCATGGCACTTGGATCAGTGACCGCCTGTGGAACGAATAATGACAACGGCACAAACGGCGGAACAACCGAAAACGGAACCACAAATAACGGAACGACAAACAATGGAACCAACACAAATAACGGAACGAATACAAACGGAGACAACCGTGTGGATGATACCGAGAACGGAACCATTGACAATGGAACGATGAATAACGATGCCACTACGAACAATACAACCGGAACCACAAACGCAGGGGATGCGGTAAATGATGTTGTAGATGGTGTCGGAAATGCCGGAAAAGATGTGATTGACGGCATTGAAGACGGTGTGGAAGACCTTACCGGAAACAATAATAATAGTAACAACACAACCGGAAATACGGCTGGAGACGGAGCACGTTAGCAGAGGACAGCAAAAATAAGCTCAGACCATGATGTTGGGGTCTGAGCTTATTTTTTTGCTGTCAAGGGCAGGAATATAAACGGAATCGAAAAGTTCTTAAATAAAAATGAATTTTCGCAATTTTCTTGTGATTCAAGAACTTTTGAATTATAATAAAGAACTATAAAAATGTTCTTTGTGCAAGAATGGAGAAGTTTATGGAAAATAATAATGACTATAGAGAAATTATAGATGGTTCAGACGCCATCGCTGAGATGGTGACGGACGGTGTGGAGAAGGAGAAAAAGGACGGAGACGACAAAGAGCAGTATGAAGAAATCTGCTATATCTGCCACAGACCGGAACACATTGCAGGAAAGATGTTTAAGATTCCGAACAATATTTTTATCTGCCAGGATTGTATGCAGCGCACGTTTGACAGCATGAACAACGCACCGTTTTCTATGGATGACATGATGAATCTGAACATGGGAAAGATGCCGAATATTGGAATGATTAACCTTTCTGACTTTGGAGGCTTTGGAGTGCCGAACAACCAGAAAGTAAAAAAGAAAGCATCGAAAGAGAAACAGGAGCCTGTGATTGACATTCATAAGATTCCGGCACCGCATCACATCAAGGCATCACTAGATGAATATGTGGTCGGACAGGAATATGCCAAGAAAGTAATGTCTGTTGCGGTCTATAATCACTACAAGCGGATTGCATCCGACAACAAAGACGGTGTGGAGATTGAAAAGTCCAATATGCTGATGATTGGACCGACCGGAAGCGGAAAGACTTATCTTGTCAAGACGTTAGCAAAGCTGTTAGATGTGCCGCTTGCGATTACAGATGCAACTTCCCTTACAGAGGCAGGCTACATAGGCGATGATATCGAGAGCGTTGTCAGCAAACTGCTTGCGGCTGCGGACAACGATGTGGAGAAAGCCGAGCACGGAATCATCTTTATTGATGAGATTGACAAGATTGCCAAAAAGCGCAATGCAAATCAGCGTGATGTCAGCGGAGAATCTGTCCAGCAGGGAATGTTGAAGCTCTTAGAAGGCGCAGAAGTTGAGGTTCCTGTCGGAGCGAGCAGCAAAAATGCCATGGTGCCGATGACCATGGTAAATACAAAAGATATTTTATTTATCTGCGGCGGAGCATTTCCGGATATTGAAGAGATTATCAAGGAGCGGCTGAATAAGGAAGCGTCTATTGGATTTAAGGCAGACTTAAAGGACAAATACGACAACGACGAGAATCTTTTACAGAAGGTGACGATGGAGGATGTGCGCAAATTCGGCATGATACCGGAATTTTTAGGACGTCTGCCGGTAATGTTTTCTCTCGAAGCACTGACGGAGGATATGCTCATACGTATCTTAAAGGAGCCGAAGAATGCGATTTTAAAACAGTATCAGAAGCTTCTTGCAATGGATGAGGTGAAGCTCGAGTTTACCGATGAAGCGTTAGCTGCAATTGCGAAAAAGGCAAAGGAAAAGAAAGTCGGCGCGCGAGCACTTCGCTCGATTATCGAAGAATTTATGCTTGATATCATGTATGAAATTCCGAAGGATGATAACATCGGAACGGTCACCATCACCGGAGATTACGTAGAACAGAAAGGTGGTCCGCTAATTACTATGCGGGGCTGTGGAATGTTGGAACAGAAAGCAAATGTTATACAGGCAGCAGGAAATTAATCGAAATAATAGAATAAAATAAAATACTCCTGCATCTATTAGAAATGATAGATGCAGGAGTATTTTTTATGGCAGATTGCAGAGAACAGGCAGTTTCCAATGACTTTTTTGACTTTATTATTTCTTATGTGGATACACCGTTTATAACGGTTACGAGTGACTGCATCCAGCGGATTGATGAGGATTATGATATTTTTTATTATGCGAGGGAGGGGCTTCCGGACTTAAATGTTGCGGGATATTCTTACGAAGTGATACCAAAGTGCTTTGGATTGTTAGACCAGACAGCGCTTGAGGCGTCCGGGATTCTTCGGATGCAGAACCAGCCGGCATTAAGGCTTCGGGGAAACGGTGTTCTTGTGGGTTTTATCGATACGGGAATTGACTATACGAATCCACTGTTCCGGTTTTCGGATGGAAGTACACGGATTTTAAGCATCTGGGATCAGGAGCTACAGTCCGGGACGCCGCCACAGGGGATTTTGTACGGGTCGGTGTACCGTAGGGAGGAGATTGACCGGGCACTTTTATCTGACAATCCTTATGAACTTGTGCCAAGCAGGGATGAAAACGGTCACGGAACTTTTCTTGCAGGTGTTGCGGCGGGAGGAGAGGACGTCCGTGCGGATTTTATCGGGGCTGTGCCGGAGGCATCGATTGCGGTCGTAAAGCTCAAGGAAGCAAAGCAGTATTTGAAGGACTTTTATTTTATCCCGGATGGCGTTCCGGTATATCAGGAAAATGATATTATGCTGGCGGTTTCCTATCTAAACGGGCTTGCGATGATTTATGATATGCCGCTTGTTATCTGTCTTGGTGTTGGAAGCAGCATGGGCAATCATGGGAGAACCGGAGCGGTGTCTACCTATTTAAACTATATCTGTGGAAGAAGAAAACGGTGTGTCGTGGCGGCAGCGGGAAATGAGGCAAATGCCAGAAGACATTTTCAAGGAGAGCTGTCTGCAGGAATGAATTATGAGGATGTGCAGATTAATGTGGAACAGGATATGCGCGGATTTTACGTGGAACTGTGGGCAAAGGCACCGGAGCTTTATGCGGTGGCAGTCATTTCTCCGACGGGGGAACAGATTCCAAGAGTTCCGGTTCGCGCAGGGGCTTCATTAGAGTTCCGGTTTGTTTTTGAACAGACGACCGTTTCGGTTGACTGCTGGTCAGAACCGAGGGAGACGGCCAGCCAGCTTGTCTATCTCCGGTTTAAGGAGCCCAAGCAGGGCATCTGGATTGTCCGTGTATTTCCACAGAATGTGATAACCGGAAATTATCATATGTGGCTTCCGATGCAGCAGATGACAGACGGAGAGGTCTTTTTTCTGCGCTCGAATCCGGATATGACAATCACAGACCCGGGGTCTGCCACGCAGGTGATTACCCCGGGAGGCTATAATGCTGCAAATGAGGCGTTATACTTAAATTCCGGAAGAGGGTATACAATAGACGGGGAAGTGAAACCGGATTTTGTCGCTCCGGCGGTCGAGGTGTACGGACCGGGACTGAGGCAGAATTATGTCACCTATACGGGAACGAGTGCGGCAGCCGCGTTAACCGCAGGCGCCTGCGCCCAGATTATGCAGTGGGGCTTTGTCGAACTGAATGAGCCAAGGCTTTCCAATGCCGGCATCAAAAATATGCTCATCCGGGGTGCAGACCGCAATAACGAGAGAAGCTATCCAAACAGGGAATGGGGGTATGGAACGCTTGACGTGTATCAGGCGTTTTTGAATCTGCGGGGGTAGAAAAAGGGGATGTATCTAAGATGTATTTTACGGTATAATTTTGTAGAGAGAAGGAGCATTCCTGTTAAGTAACAAATAACCGGTTTGCAAAAAATGAGTGCCAC
>CATZIT010000026.1:0-11071 GCA_958420225.1 uncultured Roseburia sp.
TTTGCGGACATTTAGGAAGATATAAAAAGATAGTCAAAAAGACATATATAATTTACAATTATTTTAGATAATCTTTCTTAAAAAAGAAGGAAGGTAATTGTTTCACAGATTTCACTGTGCTATAATCGCAGTCGAAAGATTTCAAAAGGTTCAAAAGGTGGAGATTATTATGAAAAAAGAATCGACCAGACAGCGCATCCGCGCTTTCATTGAGCGAAACAAACATGGACTGCTGCTTTTATATTTTCTGATTTATCTTCCGTGGTTTGGCTACCTTGAGAAGACCGTAACGACACATTTTCATGTAATCCATGTGGGATTAGATGATAAAATTCCATTTTGTGAATATTTTATCATTCCCTATTTTCTCTGGTTTGCTTATATCGCATGGGGACTTGGCTATTTCTATTTCAAAAATAAAGATGAATACTTCAGACTCTGCGCCGTGCTCTTTACCGGCATGACCGTATTTTTAGTAATTTCCACACTTTATCCGAATGGACATTACCTGCGCCCGACGAGTTTTGAACGCGACAACATTTTTGTTCATCTGGTGCAGAGGTTATATGCTACCGATACGTCAACGAATCTGTTTCCAAGTATTCACGTATTTAATTCCATTGCTGTCACACAGGCAGTATGGCACAGTGAGAACTTCCGCAAGAACTATGTGGTACGCATCGGAAGTGCGGTTCTTGCGACAAGCATTATTTTATCCACAATGTTTTTAAAACAGCACTCTGTTTTCGACGTGGCAACCGGATTTTTGATGGCAATCTTTCTGATTTCGATTGTATACCGTCCAACCCCTGTTGATGTTCCGGTACGCCAGCGCAAATACGAACGTAAGCTGAACCGAATTTAAACCATTATAAAAAATACAGCCTGTGAAAAACAAAATTGTTTTTTACAGGCTGTATTTTTTATATTTTAAAATTCTCCTGTTACCACAAGTGAAATATCTGAATTGCTGTCTTCATCGCCTTATAGCGCACCGTCTCTAATTCCTTTGCTGCCTGTTTTAACTCCTTACGGATAGGTATCTGCTGTGGGCAGTGCGTCTCACACTTGCCACAGGAAATACACTGGGAGGCACTGCTGGTATCCTTGCGGAACGCCGTACACTGTAGATATTCTTTTCTGCCGCCCTGTTTTCCCTCCGAGTACATTGCGTTGTAGCAGCGGAAGGTTCCCGGAATGTCCACACCGCGCGGACAGGGCATACAGTATCCGCATCCGGTACAGCCGACTTTCACTTTCTTTGCAATCTCTTCTTTCACCTGCTCAATCAGCCGCCTGTCGGACTCCGTCAGACAGCCCACCGGAGATTCACAGGCTGTCTTTACATTCTGTTCTACCATCTCTAAGGAATTCATTCCGGAAAGCACACAGGTCACTTCCGGCTGGTCGTATAACCACTTGAGTGCCAGTTCCGCCGGCGTCCGTTTTTCCTCATCCCTCTCAAACAGCTCCTTTGCGCTCTCCGGCAAAAGGTTCACCAGTCGTCCGCCCCGAAGTGGCTCCATAATAATGACCGGAAGCCCCTTTTTGTTTGCATAGCGCAGTCCTTCCACGCCCGCCTGCGAGTGCTCATCCATATAGTTATACTGAATCTGGCAGAAATCCCAGTCGTATGCGTCTACCAGTTTCTGAAACATCTCTGTATTTCCGTGATAGGAAAATCCGATGTTACGAATTTCACCGCTTACAAGTTTCCCTTTTATCCACTGTTCCATTCCAAGCTTTTTTAACCGCTCCCAGGTCGGAATGTCGGTGAGCATATGCATCAGATAGTAGTCAATATGGTCGGTCTGTAAACGCCGCAGCTCCTCCCGGAACATTTTTTCCACACCGTCAATGGATTTGATGAGATAATGTGGCAGCTTGGTGGCAAGATACACCTTGTCTCTGGTGTTCGTGCGCGCTAAAATCTCTCCCACTGCAACTTCATTTCCCGCATAGACATAGGCTGTGTCAAGATAATTGACCCCCGCTTCAATCGCCGCTAATACCTCACGCTCTGCTTTCTCAAGGTCAACATTTCCGCCCTTTTTGGTAAAACGCATACATCCGTATCCCAATGCAGAAATTTCATTTCCCTTCCGGTCCTTCCGATACTGCATTTCTTCCTCCTAATTTAGAGTCTCTCTATCTCTTCCATCCAGATATGCACGCAGGCATCCGAAGGCATCCGCAAATCCCCTCTCGGTGAAACGGCAACACTTCCCACCTTCGGTCCGTCCGGCAGGCAGGAACGTTTAAACTGCTGTGCAAAGAACCGTCTGTAAAAGGTTTTTAACCATTTTAAGATAGTTGCATCATCATAGCTTTCCCCAAATGCAAGCTTTGCCAGACGATACACTTTCGCCGGAGCAAAGCTCTGACGCATCATATAATATAGGAAGAAATCGTGCAGCTCATAAGGTCCCACCAAATCCTCGGTTTTCTGGGAAATCTTTCCGTCCTCCGGCGGCAATAGCTCCGGAGATACCGGGGTATCGAGCACGTCAAGCAGGACAGCTTTTAACTTCTCGTCCCCACAGGTGTCCGCATAATAGCGTACCAGATGGCGCACCAATGTCTTTGGCACAGACGCATTCACCGCATACATAGACATATGGTCTCCGTTATAGGTTGCCCAGCCAAGCGCAAGCTCGGAGAGATCTCCGGTTCCAATTACCATACCGCTTGCTTTATTGGCAATATCCATCAAAATCTGTGTCCGCTCTCTCGCCTGTCCATTCTCATAAGTCACATCATGCACCGACGGGTCCTGTCCGATATCACGGAAATGAATATTGACCGCCTCTTTGATATCGACCTCCAAAAACTCTGCATTCAGGCAGGAAATCAGATTCACCGCATTGTCATAGGTGCGGTCGGTCGTACCGAAGCCCGGCATTGTGACCGCCTTGATTCCATGGCGGTCAAGCCCAAGCATGTCAAAGGCGCGCACGGTCACAAGCAGCGCCAGGGTAGAATCCAGTCCGCCCGAAATTCCAACGACTGCGGTCCTGCAGTTTGTGTGCTCCATACGTTTTTTTAAGCCCATCGCCTGAATCGACAGGATTTCATCGCAGCGCTTACTGCGCTCTGTGAGATTGCCCGGCACAAACGGCATCGGGTCAATGGTTCTCGTAAGGTTTGTCTTCTCTAACTTTAAGGAAAATGAAATCTCGCGATAACCGTCCCAGCGCATCTCGTAAGTTGTCATACGGGCACGCTCTGCCTCCATACGGTTGACATCAATCTCAGAAAAAATGCTCTCATTTAAAAAGCGTCCCGCCTCTGCAAGAATCCGTCCGTTTTCCGCAATCAGGTTGTGTCCCGCATAGACGACATCCTGCGTAGATTCGCCGTCTCCGGCACTGCAATAGATATAGCCGCAGATTAACCGTGCCGACTGTCCGCCGACTAGCTCTCTCCGGTAAATGTCTTTTCCGGTTGTTTCATCCGATGCCGACAGATTCACAATCAGATTTGCGCCGTTTAACGCATGACGGACGCTTGGCGGTGCCGGTGTCCAGAGGTCCTCACAGATTTCTGCCGCAATTCGAAGATTTGGCATCTCCTCACATCCAAAAATCAGATTCGTTCCCATCGGAACCGTTGTCCCATCTGCAAGCGAAACTTCCACTGCCGCTTCCATTCCTCTTGTAAAATGACGTGCCTCATAAAATTCATTGTAATTCGGCAAAAACGTCTTTGGCACAAGTCCCAATACCTTTCCACGATTCACTGCTGCCGCAACATTATAAAGTGCTCCGTGATATGCAAACGGAAGTCCTACAAATGCAATACAATCCATTTCCACTGTGCGTGCCGCAATCGTAAGAAGCGCTTTTTTTGCCTCCGCAAGAAGTTTTTCCTGCCAGAATAAATCTCCACAGGTATAACCCGTGATACAAAGCTCCGGGAGCACAATCACCTTTGCTCCTTTTTCTGCCGCTTCTTTTATCTGCTCACAAATAATCTCCGTGTTGTAGTAAACATCTGCCACCCGAATCTTTGGTGTCAGCGCCGCAACTTTCACAAAACCCTGTTCCACGTCTTCCTCCTACCGGGGTATTTACGCCCCTGCTTTCTTCTATGCCTCGCGCATCTTCTTTAACTCATCCACATCGAAATGATATGCCTGATTGCAAAACTGGCATTTTACTTCAATAGTCTCCCCATCATTGATAATGTCATCCAAATCCTTTTTGCTCAGTGTCGCAAGCGCCCTTGACACACGCTCTTTTGAGCAGTCGCAGTGGAATGATGCCGGAATCCGGTCCGTTATTTCAAGTCCAAATTCTCCCAAAATCCGCTCTAACATCTTCTCTGGCGTATCGCCTTCCTCGAACATTTCTGTTACAGACGGAATCTCGGTAATCTTTTTCTCTAACGCTGAGATGGTTTCCTCCGATGTAAACGGCATAAGCTGGATGATAAATCCACCTGCCTGCCGTACGGAGCTGTCTTTTTCCACAAGAACACCAAGTCCCACTGCCGATGGCACCTGCTCGGATGTTGCAAAATAGTAGGTCAGATCTTCTGCAATCTCTCCGGTCTGCAATGCAATCTGTCCTACATACGGCTCTTTTAAACCCATATCCTTGATAACACTCAATACACCCAGTCCAAGCGCACCGCCCACATCAAGCTTTCCCTTTGCATTTAGCGGCAGCTCCACCACCGGAACTTTCGGAAATCCCTTTACATTTCCTGCTGCATCAGCCGTCACGGTCAGTCCCTGCGCCGGTCCGCCACACTGAATCTGAATGGTTAAAAGGTCTTTTTCTCCTTTCATCATCGTTCCCATCATCGCTGCTGCGGATAAAAGACGTCCAAGCGCTGCAGTAATCACCGGGCTTGTCCCATGGTCCTCTCTTGCGACCTCGACCAGATTCTTAGAGGTAATGGCGAATGCCCGAATCTGTCCCTCTGCTGCGGTTGCTCTTACAATATAATCTTCCATCTTTTTATTTCCTTTCCAAATCATCTTTTATTTTCCATGTTCCCTTGCAATCACGTAAATGCGTTCGCTGTCGTTTCGTACCGGCTCCCTTGTAAAAGCATCATACGCTGCCACAAATTCCATCCCTGCTGCTTTTAACAGCCGTTTAACCGTTTCAAGTTTGTAAGCTCTCTGAAAATGTGTTTCCTCGTATTTGCGGTACAAATCGCCCTCTTCCCTAATAAATAACGTCAGGTCATACTCATTTATCTGTTCTTCCTCATCGTAGTAGTTATCCCAGATAAAGCTGCCCTCCGGGCGGTTCTCGCTGATAGTTGTCTCTCCTAACAGTTCCCGGTATTTGTATACAGTATTCAAATCAAAAATAAAAATCCCGCCCGGGTCGAGATAATTATTGACAAGCGAAAAGACCGTTTTCATATCCTCTTCGCTCATGAGGTAGTTCATGGAATCGCAGATGCTCACCACTGCCCGGACCGTGCCAAAAAGTTCAAATTCCCGCATATCCTGCAACAGGTATAGAATCTGACCGGACGTTTCCTCGGCTCTGTCATACTCTGCTTCTTTTGCAATCTCAAGCATTTCTTCTGCATTGTCCACGCCAATCATGTCATATCCTGCCATCCTAAGCAATCTTGTCATCTTCCCGGTTCCGCACCCCAAATCAAGTACGAGTCCGTCCGCTATTCCCTGTTCCTTTAACAGACTTATCAGATATGCGCTCCATTCCTCATAGGGCACATTGTCCATAAATAAATCGTACACCTGGGCAAAACTACTGTATGCTTCCACGTTCTCTCCGCCTTCCAAAATTTCTTCTACTTATAGTATCAAGTTTTTGATTGGAAATCAAGGAACGCTTGATTATTTTTACCCAAACTCGTATACTATCCATAAGATTGCTTATTTTTACAGAAGGGATTTTTTTACTCAATGCCTGAAAACTTTGACCATTATATTTCCAAAAATATCAAAGCTTTTTATCGGCGCAGACTGATTGCTCCGATTTTTTACCTGCTATTTCTGGCAATTCTCTGGTATGGGTACTCTCTTTCCGACCTGCTGTTTCCTTATCCCTTAAATGCACAGGAGGAGGAAATTTCCATCTCACCCGAGTCAGCTTACCGGGACGGCATAAGCTACGTTACCGTTACACTGTCAGATTTAAAATTTACCGGTTATGACCAGTCCCTTTTGGGACATACCACCGGCTACTATTATTATACCATGATAAACAATGTGTGCACTTTTGTGCTTTTATCCCCTTCCACCTGTGACCAGGGGCTTCCAAGCATTGACAGTGTTACGATATACGGACGTATCCTTCACGGTGACAGTCATTTTGATGAGCTGTTAGAAAATCTTTCAGAAGACCTTAACTGGACAAGCAATGGTATTCGCAGCCATGTCTCATTCTATTATGTGAGTGAACCGGGATACAACCGCCTCGGAAATACGCTTTTGTTTGCAGTAATGGCTATCACCGGCGGATATGCGCTCCTCTGTGTCATCGCCTTCTGCGTATTTGTATTCTTCCCGGTGCTCTCTCCCTGCTGTCAGGACCTTGCACTTTTTGGGAATCCGAAAAAGCTGTTGGCACAGGCGGAAGAGGAACTTGCAACACTGCCACAGCTTGCAACGGAAGATATGTTTATCACGGAACATTTTTTTATCGAAACTTCTGTCTACGGAAATGCGATTGTACCAATTGATGAAATTATATGGATTTACAAGTACTCTACGCTCCATAAGTTCTTCTGGTATCATTTCAGCATCTCCTACACGCTGCACATCAGTGCAAACAGACACCTTTATATCCAGTGTCCGAAAAATATCAAGTCCGATATTGACGGTATTATCGATTACCTGGCAGAGGCCAATCACAATATTCTGGTCGGCTTTAATGAGAAGAACCGCTTGAAGGTTCAGGAGATTCAGGGAACGCCGATGCACTTTGAGAAGTTTATCGAACTGTTAAAGACAAGAATTTAAAATCAATTCAGGAACACACAAAAGCTGCTGCAAAGGGAACTATATTCTCCCCGTGCAGCAGCTCTTTTATCTGTTTTTTCTATCGACAGGACGTGCTGATGGATTCGATTGCGACCGCACCGCCGCGTACCACTTCAATCCGTTTGAATTTGGAGCGAAGCAGGGCAATCAGCTCATTATTTCTCCGCTCTGTCAGCTTACATTCCAGTAACGCACTGTCGTTTCCGACGTCTGCCACCTGCACGTTAAATACTTGTGCAATCTGGAATACCTCAAGTTTTTCTGCCGCGTTAATGTCGAGCACCTTTGCAAATAAAATCTCTTTCATGTGAATCGGAACATCGGTCAAATCAATGACCTTGATGACTTCTACCATACGGTTTAACTGTTTTTTTATCTGCTCAAATGTAATATCATCGCTGGTGACACAAATTGTCATGCGGGAAACGGTCTCATCCTCCGTCGTTCCAACCGTAAGACTCTGTAGATTATAGGATTTACCGGAAAAAAGTCCTGATACCTTTGCCAAAACACCCACCTGGTTTTCTACATATAATGCAATCCATCTGTTTTTCATTGCTGGTCTCCTTTCCATCCTATTTTAAAATCATCTCGCTCATTGGATTTCCGCTTTTGACCATCGGAAGTACAATCTCGTCTGTTGCTATCACAAATTCTATGATTGTAGGCGCATCTTGATAACTCCGCGCTTCTTCAAGTGCTTTTTTGATATCCTCTGCACGCTCCACTCTTATGCCGTGTGCGCCATAGCTTTCTGCCAATGCCACAAAATTCGGCGTATACGGCGGACAGGAAGGATTCGGTCCCTTACACACAGCCGGGCAGCTCTTTCTGCGGCGAAGGCAGGTTGCCGCATACCGTTTTCCATAGAAAAGCTGCTGCATCTGCCGTACCATGCCAAGAAAATAGTTGTTAAACAGGCAGATAATCACCGGTGCCTCATTTACAACGGCAGTTGCCATCTCCTGAATGTTCATCTGCAAGCCACCGTCCCCGGAAATACAGACAACTTCACGAGACGGATTTGCAATTTTTGCTCCGATTGCAGCCGGAAGTCCAAAGCCCATTGTTCCAAGTCCGCCCGATGTAATCATCTGGTGATGCTCGTCAAGTTCAAGATACTGGGTTGCCCACATCTGATGCTGTCCAACATCCGTCACGTAAATGGCATCCGAAAAGCTCTCATTTACCTGCTCTAAAATCATCTGTGGTGTCATACCGCGGTCTCTTCGCATTTCAAGCGGATTCTCTTCCTGCCATGCAGCAATCTCCTTCTGCCATTTTTCGGTCTCAAGCGGCTCTGCCCATTCTAAGAGCTTACTGAGCGCCAGTTTTGCATCCGAAACGACCGGAACATCTACCACTACATTTCTCGAAATAGAAGCTGTATCCACATCAATATGTACAATCTTTGCCTTTGGTGCAAATTCGTTTAAGTCTCCGGTAATCCGGTCATTAAAGCGGGTTCCGATGGAAAAGAGTACATCACACTCGCTGACTGCCATATTTGCCGCATATCTGCCGTGCATTCCGCTGTTTCCCACATACAGCGGATGCCTGGTCGGAATCGCACCTTTTCCCATAATCGTGGTAACAACCGGAACATTCATCTTCTCTGCAAACTGTAAAAACAAATCGTTTGCCTTTGCGATATTGATTCCGCCGCCTGCCAACAAAAGCGGTTTTTTCGCCCCGCGCAAAAGCTTGTAAGCGCGTTTGAGCTGTCCGATATGAACACTTTCATTGGGCTTGTATCCGCGGATATCCACTTCCTTTGGATATTCCGGGGAACCGCCCTGTGTCTGGATATCTTTTGGAATATCGATGAGCACCGGTCCCGGCTTTCCGGTAGAAGCAATGTAAAATGCCATTTTAATGATTCGTCCAAGTTCTTCCCGGTTGCGCACGGTCACACTGTACTTCGTGATGCTGCGTGTCATCCCCACAATGTCCACTTCCTGAAACGCGTCATTTCCAATCAGAGGAAGCGCCACCTGTCCGGTAAAACAAACCAGTGGAATATTATCATAATGTGCATCTGCCAGACCGGTTATGACATTTGTCGCGCCAGGTCCGCTTGTCACCAGACAGACCCCCACTTTTCCGGTAGACTTTGCATATCCTTCTGCCTCATGAATTAACCCCTGTTCATGTCTTGGAAGAACGATACGGATATCCTCCTGTTTATACAATTCGTCAAACAAATCCGTGACTGTTCCACCCGGATAGCCAAAAATTGTATCTACTCCTTCTTCCTGCAACGCTTTCACAAATAACTTTCTGCCTGTAATATCCATCTGTTCCCTTCCTCCAAATCACCCGATATAGCCCATTGTTTTCAATAAGAAAATCCATCCCGTCAGCGTAAACGCCGCCAACAGGGTTGTCATTACTATCACGCTCGCCGTGAGCGTGCCATCATTTTTCATGTTCTTTGCCATGATATAACAGCTCGGTGTCGTGGGAGATGCTAACATAATCAAAATTGCTATCATTTTCTCCCCGGTAAATCCCATCCACGCTGCCACCGGCAGGAAAATAAGCGGCTGAATCACAAGTTTAATCATGGATGCCGCAATCGTCGGTTTTATCTTTGCAAGCGCCTTACGCCCCTCAAAACCAGCACCGATGGTAATCAGTGCAAGCGGTGTTGCCATCTGCGCCACATTGTTGATAGTCTTATCTATCACCACTGGAAAATCAACCCGAAGAAGTGCTGCCACAAGTCCGGTTAAAATACCAAGAATAATGGGATTTTTCGCGATATTAATGCACGCTTCTTTGATTTTCTGTTTTTTGTCGATTTTCTCCGACTGCTCGCCTTCAAAGGTCAGCACGATAACGGAAAAAATATTGTATAGCGGCACTGCTCCTACAATCATCAGCGGTCCCATCGCCGAGGTGCCGTATATATTCTGAATAAATGCCAGTCCCATTACTGCCGCACTGCTGCGAAAAGATGCCTGCACAAATGCGCCCCGCATCGACTGTTCTTTTAAAAACAGCTTTGTTCCGCCCCAGATAAGCCAGAAACTGACGGTACTGACAACCGCACAAAACAGCACATATTTTACATCAAACACTGCCCGGATATCCACAGACGAAATATCGCGAAACAGCATAAACGGCAGCGTCACCTTAAAGTTAAACCGGTTTGCAACCGTCACAAAGTTTTCATTTAACATTCCAATCTGCCGCAGGATGTATCCGATGACCATCACGAGAAAAATCGGAAATGTCACATTGACACTATAGATAAAATTTTCCATTTAGTTCTGCACAGCTTTCTTTTCATAGCGGTAAAAATAATATTCGAGGTCAAAATAAGTCTGCTCCTCGCTGTCTGCTACGATTTTCCATTCTTCCTTCTCATCAAGATTTGGAAAATAGGTATCTGCTTCAAACGCATAGTCGATTTTTGTGATATGTGCGACATCACATTCCTCCACAAGCTGCTCATACACAGAGCCTCCGCCGATAACATAGATGTCCTCACTGTTATATTTTTTCAGTTCCTCGTGCAATTCTTCTATTGAATGTACCACGATTCCACCGCGCACCTTAAAGTTTTTATCGCGGGTCAGTATAATATTCGTACGCTCCTGAAGCGGCAGCCCGTTTGGAAATTCCGCCAGCGTCTTTCTGCCCATGACGACCACTTTCCCCACCGTCAGTTCCCTGAAAAACTTCTTGTCCGCCGGAATGCTCACCAAAAGCTGTCCCTTTGAGCCAATGCCCCAATTACTGTCCACTGCTGCAATAAGATTCACGTTTATCCCTTCTTTACACATTTTTTCCTATTATTGTACCTAATTTGCCTCAAAAAGGCAACACCGAAGTGGAATGAAAATGAGAACCCTTCGAGTCCGGCAGGACTCGTAAAAAAAAGAGATATATCTTTCGATATATCTCTTTTTTTAGAGCGCGAGACGGGACTCGAACCCGCGGCCCCGACCTTGGCAAGGTCGTGCTCCACCAACTGAGCCACTCGCGCATGTTTTTGTGCTTCTGATTTGAAACACATCATCAATATAAAGTTTTATGAGAGCGCGAGACGGGACTCGAACCCGCGGCCCCGACCTTGGCAAGGTCGTGCTC
>CATZIT010000027.1:0-10314 GCA_958420225.1 uncultured Roseburia sp.
CGCCCTGTCACGGCGGAGGTCGCGGGTTCGAGTCCCGCTTGGGTCGTTCGTAGTGGGAAAGATGTGAGTGTGTATGCCGGTTCTGCGAACCGTCATCCCGCGCTAACGCTCGGATAAGATAAAACTATCTGAGATTTAGCCAGACAAGTCTGTCACAGCTCAGATAGTTTATCTTAACACTCACTACAAGTAATCACGTGGGATCTTAGCTCAGCTGGGAGAGCATCTGCCTTACAAGCAGAGGGTCATAGGTTCGAGCCCTATAGGTCCCATATGCCGGCGTGGCGGAACTGGCAGACGCGCAGGACTTAAAATCCTGTTGTGGTGACACAGTACCGGTTCGATTCCGGTCGCCGGCATTTGTTATCCGAAAGGATGCAAAAACAGATATGTGTGTGTAGCTCAGCTGGATAGAGCACTTGGCTACGGACCAAGGTGTCGGGGGTTCGAATCCTCTCACGCACGTACTTAAGAGAGTCGAAAGTCTTTAGCAATAGAGATTTTCGGCTTTTTCTTTTTGGTTTTAAGGGATTTATATTGCTAATTATTTTAAAAAAGTATAAAATATGAAACATAGTGACTGAATGATGAGCAGAACGTTTTATGGCAACGAAGAAGAGGCTTCAATGGAGGAAAAAAGATGTTACAGGGAAAAACGGTACTCCTGTGTGTGACAGGTGGAATTGCCGCATATAAGATGCCAAATGTGGCACGTATGTTAAAAAAAATGCAATGTAATGTGCATGTGATTATGACTCAGAATGCAACGAATTTTATTACAGCTACAACCTTTGAAACACTTACAGGCAACAAATGTCTGATAGATACATTTGACCGGAATTTTGAATTCTCGGTGGAGCATGTGGCACTTGCAAAACTGGCGGACTTGGTTTTGATTGCACCTGCAACTGCAAATGTAATCGGAAAAATTGCAAATGGAATTGCGGATGATATGCTGACAACGACGGTCATGGCATGCACCTGTAAGACGCTGGTGGCACCTGCCATGAACCATAATATGTACCATAATTTCATCGTTCAGGAGAATCTGGAAAAATTAAAAAAACACGGATATGAAATCATAGATCCGGTCTGCGGTATGTTGGCGAATGGAGATACCGGAGACGGAAAACTCCCGTCAGAGGAGGAACTGGTGGATTATGTCGTCCGCGAGCTTGCATTCCCAAAGGATTTGGCAGGAAAAAAGATTCTGGTTACAGCAGGACCGACCCAGGAGAGCATTGATCCAGTGCGCTATATCACAAATCATTCTACCGGGAAAATGGGCTATGCACTGGCGAAAATGGCAATGCTTCGGGGTGCAGAGGTGACGTTAGTCAGCGGACGGACGGCTTTGGAGCCACCACGTTTTGTGGAGGTTGTTCCGGTTGTATCGGCAGAGGATATGTATCAGGCGGTGACAACACGCGCAAAAGAGCAGGATATTATTATCAAAGCAGCTGCGGTGGCAGATTATCGTCCGGCAACAGTAGCCGAAGAGAAAATCAAAAAAACAGAAAATGCGGCAAGCATTAAACTTGAACGCACAAGAGATATTCTTGCGGCATTGGGAGAAGACAAAGGAAAAACCTGCCTCTGTGGATTTTCCATGGAAACAGAGAATATGCTGGAAAATTCCAGAAAGAAATTAAAAAAGAAAAATCTGGATATGATAGTTGCCAACAATCTGAAGGTTGAAGGGGCTGGATTTGGTACAGATACGAATGTCATTACAATACTGACGGAAGAAAAAGAATTGGAACTTCCACAGATGAGCAAGGAAGAGGCTGCAAATCGTATTTTAGATGAACTGATAGAATTGTTGAAACAAAGATAGTTGGACAGTGACATCGCTATTATCAGAAAGTATTAGGTGACGTGCATGGAAACAATAAAAGTACAAAGAAATCAATTGATTGCAAAACAAAAGGATATGGTCCGGAAATGGTACATCGTGCTGGAAGGCTCCGTTGTACAGATGAACTCCTACGCGAGAATTCTTCTGGAAAAGAACTCTGTTATCGGAATTTCAGAGAGTGGGAGATATCTTTGTGATTATGTCGCAAGGGAAGACTCCACACTGGCTGTGTTTAACTATGAGTCTCCGGATGATTTGAAAACATTTTTGAACGGGCAGGAAAATCTGCGGAATCTGATGCTTCGTGCAGCATTAAAGCAGAGGCATATGCTTCTTGAAACGTATGCAAAATTTCAGACACTTGTAAGACAGTTTCATTCTTTTGTAGAAACAGAGTATAACGATTATACACTGTTTTGCAGTAAGTATCAGGTAGAGGGACAGAGTTTTTCGAGAATTGATAATTTTAAACCGCTCGAGATGGTACATAGGGCAGAAAACTGGGAGGTAAACAACAGTACAAGCCTTATCAGAGGATATCTGGACGAATATTTGCAACTCATGCAGAAGGATGACAGTCTTTGTATCGGTGCACTGATGGAAGCTGCGTACCAGATGCGTCGTGTGATGCAGGGACTGATTGAGATGGTGGAATATCTGCGTTATAACCAGGATATTCTGTTATCGGAGTCGGAAAATGATATTTTTCATTTATATTTTGAACTGATGATTCAGGTTCAGGCAAATCACTATGATGCAAAACCGCTTGCCGACCGGATAAACCGCATGATAGGGGTAATCCGTAAATTAAATATTTACGATGAGAAGCTTGCAAATCGCAGAATTGAAGCCTATCAGAATTACGATTTCACGAAAACGCCGCAGGAGGTTCAGGAGGCAGAAACAGAGGAGAACGGAACAGAGAGCGTTACGACGGAAGACTGCATGACACATATTCTGACTTATGCCGGATATCAAGCAAAAGATATTGCTAATGCAAAAGCAGCGTTGCAGAAATATCGTGAGCTTCCTGATTTAATGTCCACAGACACGGAGGCATTTGGACTTAGAAAACAGATAACAGCATTTTTCTATGACGCTTATTATAAGGCATTTATGCGTACCATGAAGAATCGGGGGCGTGCTTCTAAAATTGTCCAGATGTTTTTGAATTTCGGATTCATGGACGTTGAAATGGCAGGCGAGGAAAATGCAAGTGCACTTGAGGATTTGGCAGACCATTTGGAGGTATGCAATTCCAGCCATATTTTTACCATCTATCAGTGGCTGAAATCCATCTATGAGGGCAAAAATGAACCATCCAAGAATGAATTTGACTTAGACTATAACGGATATCTTGCGGAACTTAAAAAGACAGGAAAGATACGGGCAGAGCAGATAAAAGAATATGCTGCCAACCGGGAACTTAAGGTGCGCTACGAAATCCAGAATATGTTTACAACCGGAAACCGTGCAACTTATGGAAAGATTACAACATTTTGTCCGATTCTCGGCGAATATGATTTGATTAATTCCGTGGAAAAGATGATTGTGACAGCACAGAAAATAGATTCTGCGCTGGATAAGATTCGAGCGGTGGACTTCTCTGTATTTTATCGCGAAGTGGTATTCTCTGATCCGGATAAGGGAATTAACCGTGAGATGATTATGAAGGAAGTGCTTCCGAATATTATTCTGATGCCGAATGCCGGAACCAGAGCCATGATGTGGCAGGAAACAGCAGGTGTGAAGCGTGATACTTCTGCAAGATTTATGATGCCGATTTTTACAGCGGTAGATTTGGATGATATGATGATAGAGACAGTCGGAAGATACCGTTGGGAGATTTGTCGTAAAATTCAGGGCGTGCACTGGAATGATATCAGAGAACGTTCTCTTACATCCGAATATTGTGATTATCTGCAGTTTTATCGTAAGAATCACGAATTGTCGGCGGATGCGAAGGAAAAGATAAAAGCAGCACTTTTGCGTGGTAAAAATAACTACAGAGAGGTATTTACAAGAGATTACCAGAACTGGATTAAATATGAAGCAAAAGGCAGCTTCCGTCTGAATAAGATTGCGCGAGAGATTCTTGTGACTTATTGTCCATTCTCGAGAGCAATCCGTGAGGATTTAAAGGTAAATCCAATGTACCAGAACGCGCTTCACCGATTTGAACTTCTCAATGCGAAGAAAGTCCAGCGGTTAAACGGACTTTATGACAAATATACGAAGGCTGGAGGAGTCATCAGTCAGGAACTCAAAGATAATATGGATTATTATAGTCTTTAAAGCAGAAAATGTGTTATGACATAGAAAAACCCGGTGAAAACCGGGTTTTTCTATCTGATATAAATCAGATTGGGGAGTATAAATAATTAATAAGGGGTATAAACAGAAAAATATCGTCTGATATTTCCACTGCAATCCTAGTATAGCGTATTCAATCCTAAAATGCAATTGAAAATAAATGTATATTTTTTTCTTTTCCTCAAATAATAAGTTTTGCAGTAAGCAAAAATTTTTTACGGCAGAAAGGTGCCGGAATGGAGGAAAAAATGGCAAAAAACGCTGATACACAGAACAGCTCCAATTGCAGAAATTCTTACGAGCAGAACAAAAATGAGCAGAATGCATCCAAAAACAATGCCCGCAACACAACCGGCTCTAACAAGACAGAGTCCAACAAAGCAGGTACAAACAGTGCCCGCAATACAACCGGTTCTGACAGCTACGAGCGTTAAGCGAACTAGCACAGGCGAAGAAATCCTGCATAGGATGTAAAAAGAGTGAGAACAGATTACAGAGGAATTCCTTTGTAATCTGTTTTTTACTAAAAGGAAGGTTTGTGCGCCGGTGCATGGCAGGAGGGCTGTAGATGGGATTTGAAGTGATTCATCCAAGAGAGATGGAGAGGATGTTAAAGGAAAGATGTGCAATGGTAATTGATGTGAGGAGCCGGGAAGCGTACCGTACATATCATTTTCGTTCAGCGGTCAGCTGTCCTTATGAAGAAATAGAACGTCAGTGTTACCGCTTTCCAAGGCAACAGGTGCTGATATTGTATTGTGAGTATGGGAGTACAAGTCTTTTGGCTGCAAGGATACTTGCGAAAGCCGGTTATGAGGTATATACAGTTGCAGGTGGGATTCATGCCATCCGCCATTATTTTCATGATTGACATAGAAAATTATAACAGATAATATATAGATAATATTGTAGGTAAAAAGTAAGAGAAACAGATTTGAAAGGCATGGTTTATAAGGATGAGAACATTTGAGCTGGTGGCACCCTGTCACTTTGGATTAGAAGCGGTGTTAAAGCGTGAAATATACGAACTGGGATATGAGATAGACCGGGTGGAAGATGGAAGAATTACATTTATAGGCGATGAGGAGGCAATCTGCCGTGCAAATATTTTCTTAAGAACGGCGGAACGTGTTCTAATTCAGGTGGGAAGATTTCATGCGGAAACATTTGAAGAACTGTTCCAGGGAATCAAGGCGATTCCCTGGGAAACATATATTCCGAAGGATGGAAAATTCTGGGTGAAGAAGGCATCTTCTATTAAAAGTAAGTTGTTTAGTTCTTCGGACATTCAGTCCATTGCCAAGAAGGCAATGGTTGAGCGTTTAAAACAGCATTATCACACGGAATGGTTCCCAGAAGATGGGGCAGCTTATCCGGTGCGGATTTTTCTGCTGAAAGATGAGGTGATGGTCACACTTGATACATCCGGCGATTCGCTTCACAAGAGAGGTTACCGCACGATGACGAGTAAGGCTCCGATTACGGAAACCCTGGCGGCATCACTTTTAATGCTGACTCCGTGGAGACCGGACAGAATACTGGTGGATCCGTTCTGCGGAAGTGGAACATTTCCGATTGAAGCAGCAATGATTGCGGCAAATATTGCACCTGGAATGAACCGTGAATTTACTGCAGAGAGCTGGACCAATCTTATTGATCGCAAGATGTGGTATGAATGTGTCAAAGAGGCGGAAGAAATGATTGACCACGATGTACAGGCAGATATTCAGGGTTATGATATTGATGCGGATGTGGTAAAGGCTGCAAGAGAAAATGCAAAACGTGCGGGAGTGGAACATCTGATTCATTTCCAGCAGCGTCCGGTTGCAGAACTGCATCATCCGAAAAAGTATGGTTTTATCGTGACAAACCCGCCTTATGGGGAGCGTCTGGAAGAAAAAGCAGATTTGCCGGAACTTTACGGGCAGATAGGGGAGGCATACAGAGGACTTGATTCCTGGTCAATGTATCTGATTACCAGCTATGAGGATGCAGAACGCTATATAGGAAGAAAAGCGGATAAAAACCGTAAAATTTATAATGGTATGTTAAAGACTTATTTTTATCAATTTTTAGGACCGAAGCCGCCGAAGAGAAGAGCGGGCGGAACGGAAGAACGCATTTAAGGAGTTATAATGAAATATTCAAAAAGATATATTGCTTTTGGAATCGTGGTAGCAATCGCTTTTTGTTTAAAATTCAGTCCATTTACAGACGAGTATGTATCAGTGGGCCGATTCCGCGGGGCGGATCTTGAGCGGAGCACCTGGAATCCGTTAATTGCTTCGAGTGTAAATGAGAATTCACTGGTAGTAATGATTGACAATAAGGAGTACACCGGTGAAAACTATCGGTTTTATATGGACGATAACTTAAGCATTATGGTGCCGGTAAGACTTTTACGGGATGCACTAAACTGCAGCGCCCATGTGTATGATGGACGAACCCTTCTTGTGGAGAAGCACAATCGAACTATCAGTTTTACACTGGGAGAAAACGTGGCACAAGTAGATGGCGGACCGGTGGAGATTGTCTCCAAACTTGCAAAAAAGGACGGCGAGTTATATGTCAGCCTGGATGATTTGGCGGAATATCTGGATTATTCCTATTCCTGGGATATGCAGAGCAACAGTGCATCGGCGACTGATGCGTCGGAGAGTGCTACGATTATTCCGACACGTTATGATTTGCGGGAAAAACAGCGTGTGACCCCGGTGCGGGATCAGGGAATTTATGGAACCTGCTGGGCATTTGCGGCATTAGGAGCAGTGGAATCTGCATTGCTTCCGGAAGAACAGGCACAGTATGCAGCAGACCATATGACGCTTTGCAATGGATTTAATCTGACCCAGTATGATGGCGGGGATTATACAATGGGAATGGCATATCTTGCAGCCTGGAAGGGACCGGTTTATGAAGCGGATGATCCCTATGGGGATGAGGAGACGAATCCGGAGCTTACGGCGGTTAAACACGTTCAGGAAATGCAGGTTATCAATGGAAAAGATTATGAGAAAATCAAAGAAGCGGTTTTTAAGTACGGTGGTGTGCAGACCTCTATTTACAATGCACTGCGCAGCTCGCAGTCACAGTCTCCTTACTATAATAAAGAGGAGAGCGCATACTGCTACATCGGTACAGAAAAGCCAAATCATGATGTGGTGATTGTTGGCTGGGATGACAGCTACCCGAAGGAAAATTTTTCAGTTGACCTTGAGGGAGACGGTGCATTTATCTGCCAGAACAGCTGGGGAACCGAATTTGGAGAAGAGGGATTTTTCTATATCTCTTATTATGATACAAATATAGGTACACACAATGTCGTGTATACAAGAATTGACAATACGGACAATTACCAGAATATTTACCAGAGCGATTTGTGCGGCTGGGTGGGGCAGCTTGGCTATAACAGGGACAATATCTACGGTGCAAATGTATTTACAGCGGGCGGAGACGAGGAGCTTGTAGCAGCGTCCTTCTATGCAACCGGAAAGGATTCGGAATATGAATTGTATGTTGTGCAGGATTTTGAGGACAGGGAGTCGTTAGAGCATATGATTCCGGTGGCATCCGGCAAACTCAGCAATGCGGGATATTATACCGTTGATTTTAACCAGGGTATTTCACTTGATGCAGGAGAACGTTATGCAATCGTGCTTCATATTATTACGCCGGGGTCTGTTCATCCACTTGCGATTGAATTTGCAGCAGATGAGGCAACAGAAAATGTGATTTTAGATGACGGGGAGAGTTATATCAGTGCCAACGGTACTAACTGGGTTAGCGCCGACACGGTACAACCATGCAATCTCTGTATTAAGGGGTTTAGTAATAATCGGTAAGGACTTATGACAAATGGAAGAAAAAACATTAAAGATGGCAACGGTTTTTCTTTTAGTCCTGATGGCAGCAGGGTGTGTGGGATTAATGTATTTCCCACAATTACATAAATGGGCAGCAGAGAAACAGGAAGAGCGGCTGGCAGAGCAGGAATTTGCGGAAAGCCAGCCGGAGATGAAAGACTTGGAAATTTTGGAGACCGAGGAACCGGGAGAAGAGACAGGCATAAACGGACAGCTTCGCCTGCGGCTTCCGGATGGTGTATCGGCGGATGAGATTACAATTTCCAATGATTATGTGACACAGACAGTACAGATTCAAATTCCGGGAGCGGACAGCGCGTACTTTGACAGTTATCCGGTAGTGGGCAGCAGTGACCATGTGGATGATTTGTCCTATGCGAAAACGGCGGGAGAGGGCATTATCAAAATTACCATGGATCGCGTTTATGAACTGGACATAACGCAGAAAGAGGAGTATTATTATTTTAATTTTCTGACTCCGCAGGAGATTTATGACAAGGTAGTTGTAATTGATGCGGGACATGGAGGAAGAGCGCCCGGAAATGTCAAGCAGGGAGTTTTGGAAAAGGATGTAAATCTTGCGATTGTATTACAATTAAAAAAGCTGTTTGATGAAGACGATGGAAATATTGGTGTTTACTATACGAGGACGGATGACAGCAATCCGACTTTTGAGCAGAGGGCAAATCTTGCAAACAAGGCGGATGCGGATCTTTTTATCAGTGTACATAATAATTCAACAAACAGTGGCAGAATGTCTTCCACGAATGGTACGTTAGTCATGTACGATGAAGAGGATTCATCCGGAAGAAGTATGGAGTTTGCGCAGATTTGTCTGGACGAAGTGACAGGTGCGATTGGAAGCACAAACCGCGGACTGATGGAAGGACACAGCATTTATATTATCAGAAACAGTAAAGTACCGGTAGCGCTGATTGAGGTTGGTTTTATGACAAACCAGAAAGAATTAGAACTGCTTGGAACAGAGGAGTATCAGGCAGAAACCGCGAAGGGAATTTATGATGCGGTATATAAGGCATTTGAGGAAGGGTATTGATGAGACGAATTATTTTTGCAACGGGAAATGAAGGAAAGATGCGGGAAATCAGAGAGATTCTGGCGGACACAGGGGCAGAGATTGTTTCAATGAAGGAAGCCGGAATTCGGATTGATATTGTGGAAGATGGAACGACGTTTGAAGAGAATGCAGTGATTAAGGCAAAGGCGGTGGCAGCTTTTACGGATGATATTGTTCTCGCAGACGATTCCGGGCTTGAGGTGGATTATCTGAACAAAGAGCCTGGGGTTTATTCTGCCCGGTATATGGGGGAGGATACATCTTATACGATTAAAAATCAGTCCATTTTGGACCGGCTATCAGGTGTGTCAAAGGAAAAGCGCACGGCGCGGTTTGTATGTGCGATTGCAGCAGCACTGCCGGATGGAAGAACACTTGTCACCAGAGAAACAATTGAGGGTTACATCGGAGAAAAACCGGCAGGGGAAAACGGGTTCGGCTATGACCCGATTTTTTACGTGGATGAATACGGCTGCTCTACAGCAGAGCTGACGGATGAGCAGAAAAATGAAATCAGCCACAGAGGAAAAGCACTGCGTGCCATGAAATTGAAATTAAGGGATGCATATGAAAATACTGATTGTGAGTGATACACACAGGAAACATGAGAATCTGATTACGGTACTTGGACGTGTGCAGCCGGTAGACCTGATGATTCATTTAGGAGACGCCGAAGGGTGCGAGGATTATATTGCGGAACTGGCAGGATGTCCTCTGGAAATCGTTGCAGGAAATAATGATTTTTTTTCCGCACTTCCGAGAGAAAAGGAAATTACGCTGGGAAACTACCGGGTTTTGCTGACGCATGGACATTATTATTATGTCAACTCTGGGATTGCAGATATTATGTCTGAGGCAGCAGCCAGGTCGTTTGACATTGTGATGTTTGGTCATACGCACAGACCGTTAATCGAGTACGGAAAAGAAGTGATTGCGCTTAATCCGGGGAGTCTTTCCTACCCCAGACAGGAGGGAAAACGGCCTTCTTATATCATGATGGAACTCGATAAAAAGGGCGATGCACACTTTGAAATAGAATATTTGTAAAAAATATAAAAAAAGTGTTGACATTTTATATTTTGTCCTATATAATAATCCTTGCGTCACGGGTAAGACGGGAACATCGATTCGATGTAAAGAATTGATTTTCGGGGTGTGGCTCAGCTTGGCTAGAGCGCCTGGTTTGGGACCAGGAGGTCGCA
>CATZIT010000028.1:0-7426 GCA_958420225.1 uncultured Roseburia sp.
TATCTATTTGCTCATGTCCCAGAATTTTCTGTACCTGTTCAATCGGCATACCTTTACTTTAGCTGCACTTCCCAACTTATTCATCTGCAAGTACCTCCTCTGTCAATGACTGATAGGCACATGCAACCTTTCCATTCGGATCATGCTCATAAATGCTGACACCCTCGGCCGAAATCTCAGCAGCTCTTACCGACATTGGAATACTATTATTAAATATTCTAAGCCTAAACTTGCTGTTAGACTTCCTTGGGCATCCGCATCTATCAGCAGAACTCTTTTCCCCTGCTTAGCCAGTCCAATTCCCAAATTACTTGTTGTGGTGGTCTTTCCCACCCCTCCTTTTTGGTTTCCGACTACTATAACCTTACACATGATAAAATTCCTCCAAATTCTACTATTTTTCCTTAATGTTGCTCTTTTTTACTTCCATATACGCTCTGTAATATTTATCTGTCCCCTTGTTAGGATAGATGTCCGACATTTCCAAAACCTCTATCTTTGGGTGTCTTTTTATGATTTTCTGAAACCACGTGATATCATTCTTTGTTCCCATCAATCGAATTTTTAGCATCAATCATTTCCTCCAAACATCGCATACAAATTTTTATTGTATGTGGCATACTCCGGATATCGAATCTGTATTGCCTGCCAGAAATAGGGTGCATAACAACAGCAAAATATATCTTCTACTGAATATCTCCTACACTCATCAATCTGCTCCTCTGTATCCTGTTCGTCATCTACACTCGGTGTACCATTGCAATACAAATTAAATGCCATTCTTACAACCTTCAAACTGCCACTGGTCTGCCATCCTTCATGCAGACATTCTGGTTTTACACACCCACTCTTAAAGTCATAAATGTTATTCACATTTTTTCTTGTATCTGCGTTGATTCCAAGACAATAACAAAGTGCCTTGTGGTATACATCTGCATACCTTAATTTCTGAATTTCTTCATAGTAGAATTTTTCATGTGCTTCACTGATAAAACTAATTGTTTGCTCTTTCTTGTTCTCTGCTCCTAACGCTGTACTTGTCATAATGAATGACCTCCTTTATAATAGATTTATCAAGTAACAATAAAGGACATCTCTTTTTCAAGAAATGTCCTTTATCTGCAAATCTGCTACATTATTCAATTACCAATAGTTGTGTGTAGAACCATCAGCCTAGCAAATACGCCATTTCCTTGATATGGTTCTATTCTAGCAATGGCAGGTGCCATCGCGGCTCCCATATTCATGGAGTCCTTGATTCCGTAATCCACAATTTTCCCGGTGGTAATACCGGAAATCCTGATGCTGCTTTTCTGCTTTCCCAGAACAAATGCCCCGCTTCCGGTTACGGTCCAGGTTGCAGACTTCGGGCGCTGATTTGCATATTCCAGTGGAAACCGAAACTGCTTTTCCGCACTGGCAAAATGGCTTGAGGTCATGGACACCACATAATCCGCATATCCTGCTGCAACACACATTGCTCCAAGTGAAAGTGCCTCCCCACAGGTCGAGCAGGCTCCGTAAAGACCAAATAAAGGTATCTTATAATCCAACAGACCAAAAGATGTCGCAATGTTTTGCCCTAAAAGGTCCCCTGAAAACAGATACCGGATTTCTTCTTTCTGAAGTCCTGCTTTTCCGACTGCCATCAAAAACGCCTCTTTTTGCAGCGTACTCTCAGCTTCCTCCCAGGTATTTTGTCCAAATTTATCATCCTCACCCACCACATCAAAACATTTTCCAAGTGGTCCCTCACCCTCCTTTTTTCCGACGATACTGGCACTGCTTATGATATAAGGTGCTTCTGCAAACCTAAGACTCTGTTTTCCTACCTGTGTTTCCATACTCATCCATCCTTTTTCTTTTTAGTATGGACGGGATGCTTTTCTCTTATTCGTTCCCTTTCTCCCGGATGGCTCTGGAAATATCTTCCGGTCTCAGATGCAAATATACGCACAAACGCAAAAATTCATCTGCATCTAACGGGTGCACATAACCCTCCGTTAATTTCTGTTTTGCTATACCTGTTTCTCTTGCGACCTGCACAGCCGTAAGATTTTCTTCTTTTAAATAAGAAATAATATAATCCGTCACTTTTGATATCATTGGTATGATTCCTCACTTTTTATGTATACTATCTATACATATATACTATTCTCGTAATTTAAGAATTGCAATCTATTTTTTCTTTCAGAAACAGAATCTATTGACTACAAATACCAATTAATCTATGATAATTTCACGAGGTATACAGAATGGGAAACGAGATTATTGCAAAAGTACTAAAGGAATATCGCAAGAAAAATCACTTATCTGTCACAGATGTAGCGCTTCGTCTTCAGGAACAGAATTTTGATGTGGCGACAAAAACCATTTATGGATGGGAAAGTGGACAGGCAAGACCTAACGCAGATATGCTTTTAACGCTCTGTGAGCTTTACAATATTACAGACATCTTATCTGCTTTCGGATACAGAGAACAGGAGACATTTCATATCACTGCTACGGAACAGCGTCTGATTGAATCTTACCGTGCGCACCCTGAATTACAGGAAGCTGTCAATATTTTACTGCTTGGTAAACGCCGCTCACGCAAAAACGGTGTTGCAAAAAATGCACGGTCCGGAGTACCCGGAACCCCCGGTGCACCTGCAAGACCACAGGGAAGCAGCAGTATACAGACCAGATATTAGTCTGGTATTTTATTAAACGATATTCTGTACGAAAAAACACAGGAGACTTAAAGTCTCCTGTGTTTTTTTACTATGCACAATCTTAATCCTCAAATAATTCACCATCCACAATCCGGACTACTCTGCCCGCGTGCTCTGCAACGCTTAAATCATGCGTAATCATGATGATGGTATTTCCCATCCCATGAAGGCGCTCAAACAGCTTTAACACTTCTTTTCCACTGTTTCTGTCGAGTGCTCCGGTCGGTTCGTCTGCCAGAAGAATTGCCGGCTGTCCTACCAATGCTCTTGCAATTGCTACTCGCTGCTGCTGTCCACCGGAAAGTTCTCCCGGTTTGTGATCCATACGTTCTGAAAGTCCCAGCATTTCAATCGTCTCCATGCTTGCCTCTTCTGCCTCTCGCAGGGACATTCCGCGCATTAAAAGCGGCATTACAATATTCTGTCTGACGTTATAAGTCGGAATCAGATGGTATTTCTGAAAAATAAACCCTATCTTCTGATTTCGGATGTTCGTAAGTTCCTTTTCCTTTGCCTGTTCCACAGCGACACCATCCAGATGGTACGTGCCGCTGTCCATCACATCCATGCAGCCAATAATATTCATGAGCGTACTTTTTCCGGAACCGGATGGTCCTAAAATGGCAAGATATTCTCCCTTTTCCACCGTAAGACATACATCTTTTAAAACATGGAGCGGACTGCCCGCCATCGCATAGGATTTATTAATCCCCTGCATTTCAATGATACCCATTACTTACCTCCTACTGTAACATCCAGATTTCCACGATGACTTCATTTCCATCTGTATTTGTTTCAAGCAGAATCTTTAAGAGGTCTCCACTTGCCAGTCTTGAAAATGTCGTCTCCGTATCTGCTGCCGTATGTACGGTCACACCTACCGGAATCGTAGCCGTTATCGTCTCTGTGCTGGTGCCAAAATTCATACTGTTTTCATCAGAACCATCTGCGCCTGGCATCTCACCGGATGGTGCATCGCCGGATGGGGCCTCGCCAGATGGGGTATCACCGGACGGTGCTTCGCCCATAGACGGTGCTTCGCCAGATGGGGCATCACCCATAGACGGTGCCTCTCCTCCAGACGGTGCTTCGCCTCCAGACGGTGCCTCTCCTCCAAATGATGCCTCCGTAGAATCTGCATCCTCTGTTTTCTCTGTATCGTCCGTTTCCAGAGCTGCTGTTACCACTGACTCGTCAACTTCTACGTAAGTAATTTCATTTCCCTCGATATCTGTCACATAAGCATAAGCGATTCTCTGGTTATCTGCGAGTGCTGTCGCCTCTGCGTCATTATTCTTTTTTTGATACCAGACGAATCCGCCTGTTCCAACAAGTGCTGCCGCTGCCACAAAAGCGATGATAATAAGTACCTTTTTTTTCTTCATGTCCATCTCCTATTCTGCTCCTAATGCTTCTACCGGCACGAGTCTTGATGCCTTAAATGCCGGATAAAATCCAAAAATTGTTCCTGTTGCGATTGCAAATACCAGTGCAATCACGAGTGCCGATGCGGATAACTCCACACGGATTCCAAAATGTGTGACAATCGGCGTCACAAGAAAACTTGCTCCTACGCCTAACACACCACCGATAAGACTGATTGCCGCTGCTTCGAGCAGGAATTCAAACAGTATTTCTCTCTGGGAACAGCCAATCGCCTTTAAAATACCTATCTCATTCGTGCGCTCTTTTACCGATACGAATAATACATTCATGATTCCGATTCCACCGACTACAAATACGATGGCAGCCATTGCAAATAATAGCATTGTCAGAATCTGATTTGATGCAGAAGCCGCTTCCATTTTGCTTCCGGCATCCTCAAACGTAAACTCTGCATTTGGATAAGAGCCTGCGAGCACGTCTGTAATCTGTGAAATGACGTTGTCGACCTCATCCACATCCTCTGCTAAAACCGTTATCGTCGGATTTGCGTCAGTTCCAACCAGATATTTCACACCTGTTTCATATGGAATAAAAATGGAATCATCCGGGCTGATACCAGATGCGACCGTACCCATTGTAAGCAGAACACCGTTTACAACATACGGTCTGTCATCGATATAAATGATACTTCCATACGCATCAATCGCACTTCCAAAAATCTCTTCCGCTACTGATGCACCGAGAATACATACCTTTTCTTTATTGTCATCGTTTGATTCTGTAATAAACTCGCCGACTGCAAGCTCTAAGTTACTGATGCCCGCATAATTTTCCTTAACACCTGCAATAGTATAAGTGCCTGCTTCGTCGAGGTCACCGCCGTCTACCGAAGACTTGGTTGTGTAGGAAATGGTTGCTGCGGAAATCCCCTGGACAAAGGTTTCGATATCGTTCACATCATCTTCCGATAACGTAATATTTTCCTGATTAATCCGGTCCTCCATATCCGTACCGCCGCCCATCAGAAAATCTCCAATGGAAAAACCGTCCATCCCACCGCCAGGGTCTCCGCCCATGTCACCGCCAGGAGCTCCGCTGCTGTCTGAAGAACCTCCGCCTCCGGGAGCGCCGCCCATGTCGCCGCCTCCGGAAACACCTCCACTGCTTCCGCCTCCGCCGGGCATCATCATGGCGCCGCCTCCACTGCTGTCATCAGCTGAATTCCCACCGGGGGCAGAGTTTCCGCCATCATAGGAGATGTCAATGGCTCCTGCATTTAAGTTTTTAAACTGGTCCGCGACGTCCGCCTGCCCGCCTTTTCCGATTGCAATTACCATTACAATTGTAGCCGTTCCCACCACAATTCCGATGGAAGTCATAATCACTTTAAATTTATTCTGTGTGATATTTAACCACACTAAACGCAATAGTTCATTTGGTTTCATGATTCTGTCACCACCTGACTTTCTATTAACACCGTATCGCCTTCCTCTAAGCCGGAAGTAATCTCTACATTAATTCCATCCGAAAATCCGGTGATAACCTGTACCTTCTGGATGATACCATTTTCATCTTTCATCTTTACGTAATAAGAAGTTCCTTCATTAATAATCGCCTTGTTGGAAACATAAAGCACATCCTGTACCTGTTTCTGGATAAACGTAACATTTCCGGTCATATCTCCGTAAATTCCAGTCGTATCTCCGGTAAAAAGTACTGTAACGTTATAGGATACGGTCGAAGAACCGCTTGTGGCTGAGGTATCAATGCTCTGCACCGTTCCTTCAAATACGGTATCTTCATATGCTGTCAGTTCAATTTCTACCGTATCTCCTACTGCCACCTGCGAAATATCCTCCTGGGATACTGACACCGTAATCGTCACTGCGGATGGGTCTGAAATTGTCAGAATACTGGTATCGCTCGAAAGCTCATCCCCTGCTTCATATCCGATTTCAAGAACGGTTCCGGAATCTTCGGCATAAATGGTTCCGTCTCCGATAAATGCCTCGAATTCCTCAAGCGCTTCCTGTGCCTCCTCCAAAGTATCCTGCGCCTCCTCTTCACTGTCTGAAATGCCGCTTACATCAACGGAATACTGTCCGCCTGCATTCTGGTATTCAAGCAGTGTCTCTTCATATTCTTTTTCTGCTTCTATGGATTTTGTCGTATACGTATTCTGTGCATTCTGCAGTTTTCTGCTCAGGGTTGCATAGTTCTCCTGTTCCTCTGCCAATGCCGTACTGTAATCATATCCAGCCTCTATCTGATCCTCATAATACTCAATCAGTTCCTCGGAATTGTACACCTTGCCCATGATGGCATCAATGTCATCCTGAAGCTCTGAAAGGGTATTTTCATACACGTCAAGTGCTACATTTCCCTCTGCAATACTTAAATTATAAGAATAATCTGCCTCTAATTTCTGCTTTGCCGCGCTTAATTTTGCCTCGTTTAAATCTGCCTGCGCCTCTGTGATGGCTTCCTGCAATTCATTCCGGTATTCTGTAATACTCTCGTCTGTCAGCTTAAGAACTGCATCTCCTTCCGAAACCTTCTGACCAACCGTAACATAGACTTCCTCCACTTCAAATGCGGTATCGCTTGACGAGGAACTGCTGCTTCCCATCTGCTGGGAACTTGAAGAACTTTCCTCATAATCGACATCCTGTGTCACCGTTCCAAGCGTAACACTGCCGCTTTCTGTCACTCCCACCGTAAGATTTCCCCGGTAAACACTCGTCTCTTTGTATACGGTTTCCACATCCTGGCTGCTGCTTCCCTGATATGCCCACACGCTGATTCCCATAACCACTACTGCCGCAGCCGTCACACCTGCTACTGCCGCTTTTTTTCCTTTTTTTGCCATTTTATTTTTCTCCTCCTGTTTCAATCAGACAGATATCACCTTCTGACAATCCCTCTGTTATAATTACATAATCCTTGGTGCTTTCACCAATTGTTACGGTCTGTTCTGCTGCCTCACCATTTTCATCATACATAAGGACCGTTCCTGTTCCATCTGAGCCCTCTTTTACGGCATCTGCCTCCACATAAATGACATCTGTATATTCGCCGTATTCAAAGGTAATCTCTGCGGAAGCCCCTGACGACAACCTGCCATCCGAATTATCAATTGCAATCACAACTGCATAGGTTACATTCGATACGCTTCCTCCGGTTGTCGCAGAAGATGCAATCGACTGAACTGTTCCCGTCAGACTATCCCTGCTGCCTGAGATTGCCACACTGACTTCATCTCCCACTTCAATCTTGGCAATATCCGACTGGTCGACTTCCACCGAAATTGTGATTGTTCCGGTACT
>CATZIT010000029.1:0-7336 GCA_958420225.1 uncultured Roseburia sp.
TTTTCTCATGCCCTAAACATTTATGTAAAAAATAATTCTAACTATACAAATCTATTATATATGATAAACTATAATTAAACTAGGACAAGGAGAACAAAAATTATGGCTAATACCGGTGATACATTTACAGTTGAATTAAACAGAGCTCAATTAGAGTGGGGAATGTTTAGATTTACTGGCAGTCGTGGTCTGCGTTATGGAGAGGGTTACTTAAAAATACCCCTACATATAGCTCGTACGTTTCGATTATTCAACAATAATCATACTTGCGGAAATGATATTATTGGAGAAAATATTTTTCATGCCACTTCAGCTGATGGGCTGTTCAATGGTCTACTCCGCTCAGAGGGCTGTTCCACCGGTGGTGAGCCATATGCAAAACAATTTGCAGGTGACAAAAATCTTATGGCACTTGGTTACTGGTATTCACAAATTAATGCACAAGTCGGTGACCGTATCCGCGTTACCTTTACATCCCCGACAGATATTGTTATTGAAAAATTATAAACCTTTTAAGCCTCTCTCTCCTTCTTTCTCCGGATGAGAAACATCGCAATTCCGGCACCACAGATAATCAGGTATCCGAGTACGCTAATGATGTCCGGCACTTCTCCTAAGAAAATGATTCCGAGCAAAGCGGCAAATACAATCTGCGTATAATCATAGACCGACAGCTCACTGGCAGGTGCATATGTATACGCAGCCGTAATCGAAAACTGTCCCAGCGTTGCGGAAAGTCCCGCCAGCAAAAGTGAGGCAAGCTGCCACCACACTAACGGCTGATGGTCGAAGATAATAAACGGAATTGCACATACACAGGAAAAAACGGAGAAGCAAAATACAATAAGCGGTCCCGGTGCGCCATGCTTCGTTGCCAGCCGCACATTCGTATAGGCAAGTCCAGCTCCCATGCCGCCAATCAGTCCGATGAACGCCGGAAATGTCGCCACACTGTCAAGTCCTGGTCTTAGGATAAAAAGTGCACCTATAAATGCCGTCAGCACACAAAGTAACTGGTAAGGTTTTATTTTTTCATGTAATAAAAAATAGGAAAAGATAATTGCGAAAAACGGGGATAATTTATTGAGCATCGACGCGTCCGCGATATATAATTTCCCAATCGCATAAAAATTCGCAAATATTCCAATTGTTCCAAAAAGAGACCGGAAAAAGATATATTTCCTGCTTTCCTTTGGAATCGAAAATGAGATATTCTTTTTTTTCATGACAATAAATGCAAAAAAGATTGCGACGAGATTGCGAAAGAAGCTTTTTTCAATTGCCGGCAAATCTCCTGCCAATTTCACAAACAGATTCATAAATGCGAATCCAAACGCTGCAAGAATAATATAGAAGATTCCCTTGTATTTATTACTGATTTTCATGCTTTGTTATCTCCTGACTGTCAGATATGAGGGCATTTGTCCGTACCCCACTATGTGATTTTATATCAGACATTATAACATACGAAATACCAATGCGCATCCTTGCAAGCGTTTTACAGAAAATTCCTGTAAAACAAAAGACCCTCTGTAGATTTTCTCCACAGAAGGTCTTTCACTACCTATTTAAAACGATGTTTCACATTTTTATTTGATGAATCCGACCTGTTTGCTGATGATTTCGACCTGCTCATCCTTCTTTTTATTATATTCCACTTTCTTCTCCTCAAAGTAGTTTCTTCCATAAGAATCAATGGATACAATCAGAGGCCCAAATTCTTTTACATGGCAGTGCCACAATGTTTCCGGCATTCCTAAATCCTTCCACTGTGCCTCCACGATTTCTTCAACTTCCACTGCTGCCACAACTGCATTTCCGGCAGGAAATACGCAATGAATGGCACCGAAGTCCTTGCAGGCTCTCTCGGTATTTTCCTTCATACCGCCTTTTCCGACGATGACACGGACACCTGTGTTCTCTACGAATTCATATTCAAACTTCTCCATTCTCATAGATGTAGTGGGTCCTACGGATACCATCTCGTATTTGTCGTCTCCCAGAGGGCGGATAATCGGGCCGGCATGCAGGATTGCAGCATCTCTGACATCCACAGGAATCTCTCTTCCCTCTTCTACGACACGGCGGTGTGCCACATCACGACAGGTTGTGATATCTCCTGTCAGGTATACAATGTCACCAATGTGAATATCCTTTAAATCCTCTGCTGATACAGGTGTTACCAGAATTTTCTTACCATCTTTTATTTCTACTGCCATTGTTGTTCTCTCCCTTCTGAATTAGTTCTCTTCCTTATATTCAAAACCGGTATGGGTATCGACTGTGAAGTTCAAATCCTTATCAAAGACAATATGTCCTCTTCTGTGGCTCCAGCAGCCTACATTTACTGCCACACCAATTGCGGATGGATGACGTGCGGTATTCTCGATATTAACTCCCATCACGGAGTAATTTCCGCCCATACCCTGCGGTCCTAAACCAATGGCATTGATACCGTCTTCCAACAGCTTCTCCATCTTGGCAGCGTTGGCATTGTCATTGTGAGAACCGACCGGTCTCATCAGTGCCTTTTTGGAATTTAATGCTGCGGTCTCTACGGAAGTACCGACACCGACACCAACTAAAAGTGGAGGACATGCATTCAATCCGTAACTTGTCATACGGTCTAACACAAACTTGGTGACGCCCTCATATCCTTCGCCCGGCATTAAAACGGTGGCATTTCCAGGAAGCGTGCATCCGCCGCCTGCCATGTAGGTATAGATTTCACACTGGTCGGAGTTCGGAACGATGTCCCACCATACGGTAGGAGTTCCTTTTCCTACATTTTTACCGGTATTGTACTCATCAAAAGTTTCTACGGAGTTGTGACGAAGCGGTGTTTCAACCGTAGCCTGAATGACTGCTTCTTTCAGCAATGCTTCAAGGTCATCAATCAGAGGAAATCTCGTACCACATTTTACCCAGAACTGTAATACACCGGTGTCCTGGCAGGACGGACGGTTTAATTTCAATGCCAGTTCCTGATTGCGGAACATGGTATCATAGATGACCTTTGTCATTGGGGTGTCCTCTTTGTCTCTCAGTTCCTGCAATTTTGCAATTACATCATCCGGCAGCTTCTTTGCGGTAAATCCTACGAACTGCGCCATAATATCCGTCAGTTTCTTTACTTGTACTTCATTTGACATATCTTTTTCCTCCAAATTCTTTATATTAAAATGAAATTTTATTTGCTAATGTTGTTTACCCTACGTGGTAAAAATTTTACCCTACGGGTAAAATGGAAATGCGATTGGTAAAATTATCATGCTGACCACGGTTGCAATGACGATTAACGGCATTCCGGATTTTACATAATCCATAAATTTATAGTTGCCGGCTCCGACTACCATCGTATTGGCAGGCATTCCGATTGGAGTTGCGTAAGCACAGGAACCTCCGATAACACATGCCATCAGAACCGCTCTCGGGTCTGCTCCCATCCCCTGGGCAATGGAAACACAAATCGGTGCCATCAGGGCTGTGGTGGCTGTATTTGACATAAAGTTTGTCATGATACAGCATAAAATAAATACTACAAAGGTAAATAATACTGGGGAAGGATTCTCTCCCAACGCTCCTATCACCTTGTCTGCAATCAGCTCTCCGGCTCCTGTAACTTCAAGTGCCTTTGCCAGGGAAAGCGTACCGCCAAACAGGAAAATGGTCTTTAAATCAATGGATTTTAAAGCATCTTTTTCGGAAATAACTCCGGTGACCATTAATAAAATGGCTCCTACACAACCTGTGATACAAAGTTTTACACCAATCTGTTCTTCAAAAATCATTCCAATCAAAGTAACAATCAGAATCACCAGAGATAATACTTTTTTCCACTTTGGAACATTACTGAAATCCCGTGATTCATCAAAAATAGAATCATCTGCATCCGTCGTGTCATGATGCGGTAAGATTTTAAATCCAATTGTGGCATAAAAAATGATACCAGCAATCAAAATCGGCAGACCTACAATTGCATACTCGAAAAATCCAAACTTCAATCCCAATGGTTCTAATGCAGATTGTGCAATCATATTGCCAGGCGCACCAATCAGGGAAAGATTTCCTCCCATCGCTGCTGCAAATACTAACGGCATCAGAAGTCTTGACCGCTTATATCCGGACTTTGCTGCAATTCCAATTACAACCGGAATAAGAACTGCTGCCGTACCGGTGTTGGAAAGGAAACCACTCATAACTCCCACAATCACCATAATTGCAATAATCAGGCTGCGTTCTGTTTTTGCAAATTTTGTTACCAGACTTCCAATCTCATTTGCCATACCGGTTTCAAACAATGCCCCGCCTACAATGAACATCGCAACAAACAAGATCACGTTACTGTTGATAAATCCACTGAAAGCATCACTTATGCTCAACACACCGGTAATTACAAGACCAACGCAGACAATCATGGATGTCAGGCCGAGCGGAATCTTCTCTGTGACGAACATCACAATGGCAAATGCCAGAAAAATCAAAGTAATCACTGTCGGGCTCATAGAAAACCTCCTTTTTTCTTCTTTCTCGTGTTAAAAGTGACATGGCCTTGTCGTTTTCCTTTTGTGATTACAGCATATCGTATTTTCAGTATAATGTACATTTCATATACTTGACGTCAGCATAGTTTTTTCCTATACTAAAAATTATAATGAAATCATTTTTTACGGAGGGTTTTATGACACTGACACAGTTAGAATACTTTTGTACGGTATGCCGCTACCATAGTATTACCCGCGCCGCTGACGCGCTCTATGTCTCGCAGCCTACCATCTCCACTTCAATTCGGGATTTGGAAAAAGAGTTCCATCTGAAACTTTTCAATCATGGAAAGAACCGGATTTCCCTCACCAAGGACGGCGAGGCTTTTTATCAGAAAGCAGAATTTATCCTGAGACAGACGCAGGAACTGTATACCGATTTTTCAAATATTGAAAAAAAACGTCACCCGCTGCGAATCGGTATTCCTCCTATGATTAGCACCGTATTTTTCCCACGGGTGACCGACCAGTTTCAGGAACAGTATAATATCCCTATCCAGCTTTTAGAATACGGCTCCCTCCGCGCCCGCACCCTGGTGGACAACGAACAGTTAGATGTTGCCATGGCAAATATGGATTTTTATAATCTGGATAAATATAACAGTTATATCATGATGGAAGACCGCTATGTCTACTGTGTTTCCAAGACGCACCGCTATGCCGGTGAAAAAGAAATTACAATGGAAATGTTAGAGGATGAGCCTATTATCTTATTCAATACAGACTCCGTTCAGACCCAGACCGTCATCGCCCGCCTGCGCAGTGCCGGAATTACACCGAATGTCCACATGTATTGCAGCCAGCTCGTTACGGTCCTCAATTTTGTCCGGGGTGGTAAATGCGGTGCCTTTTTGTATTCCTCTCTTGCCACCAATCCCCGGGATTTTGTTGTGATTCCGGTATCCCCGGAAATCACCAGTAAATTCGGCATTATCTGGAAAAAAGGAATCTTTGTGCCGGACCAGCTAACGAAATTCGTAAAATTTATTCAGGAGTATGATGTCACCCCTTATCTGCCCAAACTTTAAGAAGCGATTGCGTTTCTCTCCATATAGGAGTATCATTGCGTTGGTATAATAAACAAATTGGAGGATGTTATGAAGCTAAAAACCAGACAAATCACCGTCACCGCAGTTATGCTTGCAATCTGCATTGTAAGCCAGTTTTTCAAAAATTTAAGTGTCTATCTTACCGGACCGATTATCAACGCAGCGCTGATTCTGACCGTCCTTTACGCCGGTCTTGCCTGCGGCATAATCTTAAGTATCATTACCCCGATTACTTCCTTTTTCATTACGGGAAGTCCGATTATGGCAGCAATTCCGGCAATGTTTCCAAGTATCATGATTGGAAATATGATACTTGTCGTTGCAATAGCGCTTCTCCGTAATAGATTAGGAAAAACTGCCGGTCTTCCGGTATCCATTGCAATTGGCGCTGTGTTAAAAGCATTGTTCATGGGAATTTTAATCTCCCTTATCATTCTTCCGAATATGCTTCCGGAAAAAATGCAGCCAATGATGCACGTATTACAGATTCAGTTTTCTGTCACACAGTTCATCACCGCTTTAATCGGTGGAGTCTATGCGCTCATTATTTATGCTGTGCTCCGCAAAACAGCATTTGGCAAGCAGGCATAACGCCTGCTTGCATCCTATGCTTCCCACCATTCTTTTAACGCAGCCGAAAGCTTTCTGTCTATATCCTTTCTGGTTTCTTCACACTCATTTGGATATTCTTTTGCAGCTTTGAATATAAACCGCAGCACAAAACGTGTTCCCTGTTCAAATCCCTGCCATACAAAGTCGCTGGGAGTAAGTCCAAACGTCAGGGTAATATCCTGAAAAAGGGATGCCGCAACAAGCGAATCCATCCCAGCCGTGCTCATTCCCATAATTCCAATCTTCCGGTTTCCATTATTTTTCAGCCATTTAATGGCTGTCTCTATTCTTTCTTTATAGAGAATTCTTACTTACCTGGTTAAATACCCTGTCAATCTCCTGCCAGTTTTCACATCTTACAAAGTTATCGTTTGGAAATTCTGACTGTCTATTCCAGGGACGATCAAATACTGCCACCTTACAATTATCAAAGTGTAAAACGTGCTCAAAGGCCGCCGGCGAATCCTCTATTGCAAAACATAATCCTTAATCAGGGAATTACATTTCATCCGCAAATCCTTCAGTCGATAGCCGATCTTGCGATCTACAAACAAAAAATATCCACATATCAGCGAAAATTCAAATACTCTGGCAATCAGTGTTCCCACTCCTGCGCCTTCTACTTCCATCCTGGGAACTCCCAGCTTGCCGAATATAAACATATAGTTGAATAGTATATTTACAAAAAAAGAACCTATGGATGTAAAGAGCGGAAAATTCACCTGTCCGACGCTTCGAAGCACAATCGTACAGGTCATGGTCATTCCTTGCAGAAAATAGCAGTATACCATCCACTTAAAATATTGAACTCCTTGCGCAATTACCGCACTGTCATTAGTATACATCCTCATAAGCAGCTGAGGGATCAATATGGTTGGCAGCATAAACAGAACCGCAAGTATGATGCAAAGCCGCAGCATCAGGGTTATGGTCTTTTTCAGAGAAGTAATACGTAGCAGAAAGCGAGGTTTCCCCAAGCTTTCCCACCATGACGGTATCGGTCATATTGACACCGATGGTGATCATGCTCTGCAAGGAAATCGGAATGGCGATAACTGCCATTTTTTATAAAAACATTTGTCTTTCTATTCTCTTATCTTCTGTTCAGCGTCAACCTCTAAAACGCTTCGC
>CATZIT010000030.1:0-5973 GCA_958420225.1 uncultured Roseburia sp.
AGCCGCCTCAATTATCATAGAAGATCTAAATTTACAGAAAAAATTTCACACCGTCCAAACTGGAATCTGAAATATACACTATTGCTATTGTTTTCAACTGTTTGTACCTATGTGTGTGGAAGAATGGTGGATACTGCAAAGAATGTAAGACAAAAACGGGTTTTTTGGCAGTATGTTTTGTAATTAACCTGTCAATTTTATTTTTATTCAAATATTTTAATTTTGCAATAGATAGTCTGGCATCGTTATTGGCAGTGATTGGTGTTCAGATAAACCAGCCGGCATTTGATCTTGTCCTGCCGGTCGGTATCTCGTTTTACACATTTCAGGCATTGGGATATACGATTGATGTTTATCGTGGAGAAATCAAAGCAGAGAAGAACTTTTTAAAGTATGCGTTGTTTGTATCCTTTTTTCCCCAGCTTGTAGCCGGACCGATAGAGCGTTCCAAAAATCTGCTTGGACAGATTCATGAGGAGCATAAATGGGATTTTGAACGTGCAAAAGATGGATTGTTGTTAATGCTTTGGGGATATTCAGTATGTGGATGAGATTAATGAGGATGGTGCAGATTTGGAATTTACAGTGTATAATGATATGACAGGGAATCTTGTGGAACACAGATTTTTTTAGAAATAGAGTTGTGGACGGCATTGTCACGCAGTGGTATAATATATTTTATGTGATGATGTGGAAAATGGGGAGAAATTATGATACCTATGTTTGTAAGAAAGTCAAAACAGAATATGATGGACGTCCAGGAGAATGCAAAGCATACATTTATGGACAAGATTGCGAAAGGGCAGTATAGAGAGGAAAACACAAAATGTCTTTGCGGAGGCAGTGAGGATGTTTTACTTACAGATATAGACCGCTACGGCATACCTTTTAAAACTGTAATATGTAAACGGTGTGGATTGATGCGTGCAAATCCATATTATTCAGATGAGACAATTACAGAATTTTATAAAGAGGAATATTCACCGTTATATCGGGAATTGGACACCTGTGATGAAAAGTTCTGGGAAAAATATGTAAAATATGTAAAATATGGAGAGGAACGTGTTGATTGGGTTGAAAACAGAGTAGGAAATCTTACTGGGAAGAAAGTCTATGAAATTGGTTGTGGTTCCGGAGCAACATTATACTGTTTTCAGAACAGAGGAGCCGAGGTGTGTGGATGTGATTACGGTGAGAAATTCATGCAGTTTGGCAAGGAAAAAGGGGTTACGATACTATGCGGTGAATGGGACACCTTGAAAGAACAGGGAAAAGCTGATATAATTGTAATCAATCATGTGCTGGAACACATTAAAAACCCACTGGAATATCTGAAAGATATCAAGGTTTTAATGAAAGAAAACGCTCTTTTGTACATCGGGGTACCGTTTATCTCACAGATTGAACTGGGAGTATACGAATACGATTTATTTCGCTACGTTCAGAATGCACATGCCTGGTATTTTTCAGAGGAAACACTGGGGGCAATTGTAAAAGCTGCGGGATATGAAATTTCAGAGGTTCGGAAAGGCGAATATCTGATGTGCACTCCGAAAGGGGAAGAAAAGGATTTCATCGAACCGGTGAATGGTGAATATGAGTGCACGATTCAGCATTTGAAAACATGGGATAGAGTATTGGACATAATACTGAAATATAAAGATACAGCTGCTCAAAAGGAAGAACGAAAACAATTACTGGAAGAACGGAATGAACTGAGAACCGAAAAGCAGGAACTTTTACAGAAGAATAAAGAGGAACATGAAAAAAGACTGGAACTTCTGGAAGAACGAAAGAAACTTGTGGAAGAAAAGAACGGTCTGCTGGAAGATCGAAAACATTTACGTGAAGAAATAAAAGAACTCAAAAATAGAAAATAAATGGGGGTTGTTTTATCCCGGAAAAGGAGAAAGAATGAAGTACGATTTTTTAATTGTGGGAGCAGGATTATTTGGAGCAGTTTTTGCAAATGAGGCAAAAAAAGCAGGAAAGAAGTGTCTGGTAATTGACAAGAGAAATCACATTGCCGGCAATATCTACTGTGAGCAGATTGAGGGAATCAATGTGCACAAATACGGTGCACACATTTTCCACACCAGCAATAAAGAGATTTGGAATTACATCAACCAGTTTGCAGAGTTCAATAATTACATTAATTCACCGGTTGCTGTTTACAAGGACGAGACCTACAACCTGCCGTTTAACATGAATACGTTCAGCAAAATGTGGGGAATCCGCACACCGGAGGAAGCACAGAAGATTATTGCAGACCAGATTGCAGAGCTTCACATTGAGGAGCCGAAAAACTTAGAGGAGCAGGCATTGTCTCTGGTTGGACGCGATGTTTATGAGAAGCTGATTAAGGGTTATACCGAGAAACAGTGGGGAAGAAGCTGTACGGATTTACCGGCATTTATCATTAAGCGTCTCCCATTAAGATTTATTTATGACAACAATTATTTCAATGACCGCTACCAGGGAATCCCGGAGGGTGGATACACAAAGATTGTAGAAAAAATGCTTGATGGCGTGGATGTCAAACTTGACACCGATTATTTTGAGTTTATCAAGGAGAACCCGGACATTGCTGATAAAATCGTGTTCACCGGAATGATAGATGAGTTTTACAATTTTAAACTGGGTCACTTACAGTACCGTACCGTCCGCTTCGAGACAGAGGTACTTGACTGCCCGAACTATCAGGGAAATGCGGTTATCAATTATACAGAGCGTGAAGTGCCTTACACACGTATTATCGAGCACAAACATTTTGAGTTCGGCAAGCAGGAGAAGACCGTTATTTCCAGAGAGTATTCCGAGGAATGGCAGCCGGGAATGGAGCCATACTATCCGGTAAATGACGCAAAGAATACCGAGTTGTTTGAACAGTACAAGCAGTTGGCAGCGCAGGAATCCAACGTAATTTTCGGAGGACGTCTTGGAAATTACAAGTATTACGATATGGATAAGGTAATTGAGGCAGCATTAGAGCTGACGAAGGAAGTGCTTTAATAAATTAAATAAGTAGTCGAAAACGCCAGTGCCGGTCGGTTCTGGCGTTTTTGCTTATGTGGGCATTCTATATGGTTTTGGTTATTGTTAAATCACCATGTTTGTGGTAAAATGCTTTCATAGGTAGGTGACATATCTGTGTGACGTCATTGGGGGAACAGTATATGTCAATACAGAAAGATACATTTCAGAAATTAGATTTGTGCAATGCGTTTTTATTTGCAGCAGCGTTAGAACAGCCGAAGATATGCCAGCTTGTACTGGAAATCATTCTGGGGCAGAAGGTGCCCGGGGTGAAGGTGCACGCGGAACATAGTGTACTTGTAAGTTCAGACTTTAGAAGCGTACGGTTTGATGTGTATGCAAGCGACGAACTGCAGGTTGGGTATAATGTAGAGGCACAGAATGAAAACGAGGGCAACCTGCCCAAGCGGAGCCGGTATCATCAGGCGGAGATGGATGTCTCGTCGTTAAAACCGGGAGCGGATTTTAATGATTTAAAGCCGAGCTATGTGATATTTATCTGCACGTTTGACCCATTTAAGAAGGGGCTGTACCGTTATACCTTTGAGGAGCGCTGCCTGGAGTGCAACCTTGCGCTGGGGGACGGAACCCGTAAGATTTTCTTAAACACGAAGGGGAAGAACGATGCGGAAGTCCCGGCAGAGCTGGTACATTTCTTAAAGTACATGGAGCAGAGCACAGATGAATATGTATCGGGGGTAACGGAACAGTCAATCATTCAGTTGCACGAGCAGGTAACAGAGCTCAAGAAATGGCGGGAACTGGAGGCGCGTTTTATGACAGGCGAAGAATTAATGCAGCAGAGAGAAAGAAAAGGCAGATTGGCGGGTTTGGCAGAGGGTAAAGCGGCTGGTCTGGCAGAGGGTAAAGCCGATTCTATTTTCGAACTGTTAGAGGAATGCGGAACAGTCCCGGAGAGTCTGCAAAAACAGATTTATGAGCAGAAGGATGCCAAGGTGCTGACACGCTGGCATAAACTTTCTGCCAGGGTTTCATCTGTGGAAGAATTCATGGAGCAGATGTAAAGATAGAGCGTTAGCCACGATTCATTGTTAAAAAGATTCGGAATATCAGAGTAATATCAGAAGTTTCTTGGCGCTGCATAGGCGGCGCCGTCAAGTTAAAGTCAACAATTATCACAAAAATTTAAGTCACACAGAAGAACCTGCCTGGATGTTAGATTACGAAAAGATTATAAAATGGAACTACAAATTAAAAAGAATTTTGTTGGACCCATTCCTGTAGTTGAGGAAAGGAGTTTTAAAAAGGTTCATGAAAGGAAAAACCTGTTTTGTTATTGTTAAATCACCACGTTTGTGGTAAAATGCTTCCATAGGTAGGTGACATATCTGTGTGACATCATTGGGGGAACAGTATATGTCAATACAGAAAGATACATTTCAGAAATTAGATTTGTGCAATGCATTTTTATTTGCAGCAGCGTTAGAGCAGCCGAGCTATGTGATATTTATCTGCACGTTTGACCCATTTAAGAAGGGGCTGTACCGTTATACCTTTGAGGAGCGCTGCCTGGAGTGCAACCTTGCGCTGGGGGACGGAACCCGTAAGATTTTCTTAAACACGAAGGGGAAGAACGATGCGGAAGTCCCGGCAGAGCTGGTACATTTCTTAAAGTACATGGAGCAGAGCACAGATGAATATGTATCGGGGGTAACGGAACAGTCAATCATTCAGTTGCACGAGCAGGTAACAGAGCTCAAGAAATGGCGGGAACTGGAGGCGCGTTTTATGACAGGCGAAGAATTAATGCAGCAGAGAGAAAGAAAAGGCAGATTGGCGGGCTTGGCAGAGGGTAAAGCAGAAGGTAAAGCCGATTCTATTTTCGAGCTGTTGGAAGAATGCGGAACAGTCCCGGAGAGTCTGAGGAAGCAGATTTATGAGCAGAAGGATGCCAAGGTGCTGACACGCTGGCTGAGACTGTCAGCGAAGGTTTCATCTGTGGAAGAGTTCATGGAGCAGATGTAAAGACAGAGACAAGCGTTAGCCACGATTCATCGTTAAAAAGATTCGGAATATCAGAGTAATATCAGAAGTTTCTTGGCGCCGCATAGGCGGCGCCGTCAAGTTAAAGTCAACAATTATCACAAAAATTTAAGTCACACAGAAGAACCTGCCTGGAATGTTAGAATATGACAAAATCACTAAATGAATGTGGATGCAATGACAGAAAGTAGCTAATAAAGTTTGTTATATATGTCAATAAATGAAGAAAAAGGCGAAAATAAATTTATAGGAGGTGTAAACAATGACTGATTCAGAAAAACATGAGAAAAATATAGATGCCGTGGGTAATAGGCAGTTAAGAGAACAGGATATGATAATGCCGTTTGAAGGATTGCCAATAGAGAAATTAATCCCAGAACCGGCTTCAAAAGGCTCAAAGGGACAACAGAAGTTACCAGCTATGTGTAACGATGATAATACAGCACTTGATTCGGTGAAGTTTACCTATGAACGAAAAACAATAGATAACGATAAGAATGTGAGAACGGAGGAGTGTCAGCTCAATGTACCGTTACTTTCAATTGTTCCCATTCCGGCATTGGCAATAGATGAACTGTCGGTTGATTTTAACATGGATGTGAAGAAGACGGAGAGTTTCACTGCGAATAAGAGTTCACATGAAAACGGTTAGGTACTCCTCGATTTTGTTATTGCGATACAACCACGTTTGGAGTAAAATGCTTTCATAGGTAGGTGACATATCTGTGTGACATCATTGGGGGAACAGTATATGTCAATACAGAAAGATACATTTCAGAAATTAGGTTTGTGCAATGCATTTTTATTTGCAGCAGCGTTAGAACAGCCGAAGATATGTGATATTTATCTGCACGTTTGACCCGTATAAGAAAGGGCTGTACCGTTATACCTTTGAGGAGCGCTGCCTGGAGTGCAACCTTGCGCTTGGGGACG
>CATZIT010000031.1:0-5525 GCA_958420225.1 uncultured Roseburia sp.
TATCGGCTACCTTAAGTCTACTTTCCTGTTGTACCATGCTTGTAGCCTCCTTTAACTATTTTGCTCTTTCCATGATTTCTACAAGTCTCCATCTCTTATCCTTTGATAATGGTCTTGTTTCCATAACTCTTACTTTGTCGCCGATCTTGCATTCGTTATTCTCGTCATGGGCTTTCAGTTTGTATGTCTTTTTAACGATCTTGTTGTAAAGTGGATGTCTTACGTTGTCCTGGATTGCAACAGTGATTGTCTTATCCATCTTGTCGCTTACAACAATACCAACACGTGTTTTTCTAAGATTTCTTTCTTCCACGATAAGTTCTCCTTTCTAGAGTTCTACTGCGCAACTTTTTCTTTCTCAGTGATGATGGTCTGAATTCTTGCAATGTTCTTTCTAACTTCTTTGATTCTGCTTGTATTATCTAACTGATTAGTTGCGTTCTGGAATCTCAAATTGAAAAGTTCTTTTTTAGCGTCTACTAACTGTGCATTCAAATCTGCAACAGACTGGCTTTTTAATTCTTCTAAATATTTACTAGTTTTCATTTGATACACCGCCTTCTAAATCTGCACGTGAAACTACTTTACATTTGCAAGGTAATTTATGTGTAGCAAGACGTAACGCTTCTTTCGCAACGTCTTCCGGCACTCCGGAGATTTCAAATAATACACGACCTGGTTTCACAACTGCTACCCAGTACTCTAAGGAACCTTTTCCGGAACCCATACGTGTTTCAGCTGGTTTTGCAGTTACTGGTTTATCCGGGAAGATTTTAATCCAAATCTTACCACCACGTTTTACATAACGGGTCATGGCAATACGGGCTGCCTCAATCTGATTGGAGCGAATCCAGCATGGCTCTGTTGCAACGATACCATATTCACCCTGTGTAATCTGGTTGCCTCTGGATGCTTTTCCTGCCATAGAACCACGGAACTGTTTACGATGTTTTACTCTCTTTGGCATTAACATAATTACTGAGCTCCTCCTTCCTTATTAGCCTTTGTAGGAAGCACTTCTCCTTTATAAATCCAAACTTTAACACCAACTTTACCATAAGTGGTATCTGCCTCAGCAAATCCATAGTCGATGTCTGCTCTTAATGTCTGAAGCGGAATAGTACCTTCGCTGTAGAACTCTGTACGAGCCATATCAGCACCGCCAAGACGTCCGGAACAAGAGGTCTTAATTCCCTTTGCGCCAGCCTTCATGGTTCTTCCCATGCAGGACTTCATTGCTCTACGGAAAGAAACACGGTTCTCAAGCTGTAATGCAATGTTCTCAGCTACTAACTGAGCGTCGCGGTCCGGTCTCTTAACTTCCTTGATGTCTACAACTAATTTCTTGTCTGTGAATTTCTGTACTTCTGCTTTAATCTTCTCGATTTCAGCGCCGCCCTTACCGATAACAACACCCGGTTTTGCGGTATAGATGATAACTTTTACACGGTCAGATGCTCTCTCGATTTCAATCTTAGAAATACCTGCTGCGTATAATTTCTTCTTTAAGAATGTTCTGATATTGTAATCTTCTACTAAGAAATCTGCAAAATCTGCTTCCGCATACCACTTAGAATCCCAGTCTTTGATGACACCGACTCTTAAGCCATGTGGATTAACTTTCTGTCCCATATTTGACCTCCTTATTTCTCGTCAAGCACGATTGTGATGTGGCTCATTCTCTTCTCGATTCTGTAAGCTCTACCCTGTGCTCTCGGTCTGATTCTCTTCATTGTAGGTCCCTTGTTTGCATAACACTCTGCAACGTAAAGGTTCTCTGCTTTCATTCCGTTATTGTTCTCAGCATTTGCAATAGCTGACTCTAACAACTTCTTTACTAAACTTGAAGCATATCTCGGATTGTATGTTACGATAGCAAGTGCTGTCTGAACATCCTTTCCACGGATTGCGTCTAATACGAAGCATGCTTTCTGAACAGACACTCTTGCGTAAGATAACTTAGCGGAAGGTCTGGTATCTTTTACTTCATTTCTTTCTCTCTTAATCTGACTTCTATGTCCCTTAGCCATGGATGAAACCTCCTTTCAAATGTATCTTATCTAACGCCTGATTTCTTTTCGTCTTTTCCATGTCCTCTGTAAGTTCTTGTAGCAACGAACTCACCAAGTTTATGTCCAACCATATCCTCTGTTACATATACCGGCACGTGTTTTCTTCCATCATGAACAGCGATTGTGTGTCCAACGAACTGTGGGAAGATAGTGGAACGACGTGACCATGTTTTGATAACAGATTTATCGCCGGATGCGTTCATAGCATCTACTTTCTTCAGTAAGCTGGCATCTGCGAATGGTCCTTTTTTTAATGAACGAGCCATAATTTACCTCCTAAATTATCAGTCTTACACGCTGCCGCGTGTTTCATTTGACTGTGAACATCTTGTATATAATAGCAGACTTTGCCCCAAAAAGCAAGTCTTTTACTATTTAATCAGCAAAATGCACTGAAAAGAAGTGTTTTTCACTTCTCTTCAGTTCATTATTACCAATGTTTTTAACGCTTATTTTAAAGCCTTACCATCGCGTCTTCTTACGATCATCTTGTTAGAAGACTTATTCTTCTTTCTGGTCTTAAGACCAAGAGCAGGTTTGCCCCAAGGAGTACATGGACCTGGACGTCCGATAGGTGCACGTCCTTCACCACCTCCGTGTGGATGGTCATTCGGGTTCATAACAGATCCACGAACGGTAGGACGAATGCCCATATGGCGTTTACGTCCGGCTTTACCGATTTTTACAAGGTTGTGATCAGCGTTTCCAACCACACCAACAGTTGCACGGCAGTTAAGCGGAACCATACGCATCTCACCAGACGGAAGTCTTAATGTAGCGTACTTGCCTTCTTTTGCCATGAGCTGTGCACTCATACCTGCGGAACGAACCATCTGTCCGCCCTTACCCGGATGTAACTCAATGTTGTGTACCTGAGTACCAACCGGGATGTTCTCTAACGGTAAGCAGTTACCAACACGTACCTCTGCATCAGCGCCGCTCATAACGGTCATGCCGTCTGTGAGACCCTGTGGTGCAAGGATATATGCTTTCTCACCATCTGCATAGCAGATTAATGCGATGTTTGCAGTTCTGTTTGGATCGTACTCGATACCAATAACTTTTGCTGCAATACCATCTTTGCTGTTTCTCTTGAAGTCAACAATTCTGTATTTTCTTCTGTTTCCACCGCCATGGTGTCTAACAGTGATTTTACCCTGATTGTTACGACCTGCATTCTTCTTTAAAGAAGTTACCAGAGACTTTTCCGGTGTTGTCTTTGTAATCTCGGCAAAATCGGAACCAGTCATATTTCTTCTGGAAGGTGTATATGGGTTATATTTCTTAATTCCCATTGTAATTCTCCTTTCGATGTTTGTTATCGCGCATCGCGGCGCCTAGTGTGCTATCTGAATCTTAGAGACCAGCGAAGATTTCGATATCTTTGCTGTCAGCGGTAAGCTGAACGATAGCTTTCTTTGTCTTAGCAGTCTTACCGGTTACCATACCGCGTCTCTTATTCTTTCCATCCATGTTCATGGTGTTGACGCTTGCAACCTTTGTTCCCTCGAACATCTTCTCAACTGCTTCTTTAATCATGGTCTTGTTTGCTTCCGGATGAACAAGAAATGTATATTTCTTCTCAGCCATAGCAGCCATGCTCTTCTCTGTTACTACCGGTTTGAGGATCACATCATAATACTGTACGTTTGCCATTATGCATACACCTCCTCGATTGTCTTTACGGCATCCTTTGTTACAACAACAGTGTCGTATTTGAGAACGTCGAATACGTTAAGCTCATTTGTCTGAGCAGTCTTAACAGTCGGTACATTGCTTGCAGACTTGATTACATTTGCATCCATGTCATTTAATACAACCAATGCCTTCTCAACCTTAAGGTTGTTCATAACTGCAACAAATTTCTTTGTCTTGATTTCATCAAATTTGAGTTCATCAACAACGATGAATTTGTTCTCAGCCACTCTAGAAGTAAGTGCAGACTTTAATGCTGCTCTCTTTTCTTTCTTGTTAAGTTTGAAAGAGTAATCTCTTGGAACTGGAGCGAATACTACGCCACCATGTCTCCACTGCGGAGATCTTGTAGAACCCTGTCTTGCATTACCGGTTCCCTTCTGTTTCCAAGGTTTTCTTCCACCACCGCTAACTTCGGAACGGGTCTTAGCCTTCTGTGTTCCCTGGCGGTTATTTGCAAGCTGCTGAAGCACAGCCATGTGAACTAAATGCTCGTTTACTTCTACACCGAAAACAGCATCGTTCAGCTCGATTGTGTCAACTTCTTTGCCTTCCATATTATAAACAGCTACCTTAGCCATCGTTTAGTTCCTCCTTTCCTATTCAAGCACTATTTACCTGCTTTAACAGTCTCTTTTACAGTTACTAAGCACTTCTTAGCGCCCGGTACAGCACCTTTAACCAAAAGCAGATTGTTCTCAGCGTCAACGCGTACAATCTCTAAGTTCTGAGTTGTAACCTTTACGCTTCCCATATGTCCAGGCATTCCTTTTCCTTTGAATACGCGGCTTGGTGAAGAACAAGCACCGTTGGAACCCTGATGACGATGGAATTTGGAACCGTGAGCCATAGGACCTCTGTGCTGTCCTAATCTCTTAACAGCGCCCTGGAAGCCTTTACCTTTGGAAATTGCAGTAGCGTCAATCTTGTCGCCCTCTGCAAAGATGTCAGCTTTGATAACATCTCCAAGTTTGTATTCGTCAGCATTCTCAAGCTTGAATTCTTTTACAAATCTCTTTCCGGATACACCTGCTTTTGCAAAATGTCCCATCTCAGCTTTGTTTACGCCATGTCTGTTTCTGATTTCTTTCTTACCGTTTGCATCTTTGCTTACGACTTTTTCCTTCTTATCGCAAAATGCTACCTGAACTGCGCTGTATCCGTCATTGTCCACAGTTTTAATCTGTGTTACGGAACATGGACCAGCCTGTAATACAGTAACCGGTACGAGTACGCCGTCAGCGTTGAAGATTTGAGTCATTCCGACTTTTGTTGCTAAAATCGCTTTCTTCATTACTTTTACCTCCTGTTTTCTCTACAGCGGAACGCTTCATGCCCAAAACTTTGGGGTAGCGGAACCGTTCATCCTAGAAAGTCCATATAAGTGGAATGCAACGATTCGTTGCACGGAAGATTGTTCATCTTCCAAGAATGGAGGACTACGCCGAACATTCTTTACTTCTATATAAAACCCTTCAGGATATTAACTTGTTTGTGTGAAGAATTATTTATTCTTCATTTTAATATCGATATAAACACCAGCCGGCATCTCAAGACGGGATAAAGCATCCACGGTCTTCTGGGTCGGTGTAACGATATCAATGAGTCTCTTATGAGTTCTCTGCTCGAACTGTTCACGGGAATCCTTATACTTGTGAGTAGCTCTTAAGATGGTAACTACTTCCTTCTTGGTTGGAAGTGGAACCGGTCCGCTCACCTGTGATCCGTTTTTCTTTACAGTCTCGATGATCTTCTTAG